>CAYTTP010000001.1:0-96006 GCA_964440955.1 uncultured Candidatus Saccharibacteria bacterium
TTTTTCATACAAATTCATATTACAGCCAGTTGCATTTCAAACAAGAATTTTCATACTATACAATAAACCAGAGAAAATAAAAGTAATATGTGGGCAAAATCCTAGGTTTTCCTAGGTTGTAAAAAGTGGTAAAAAGGCGTAAATTTGAGACAAATTACTATTACAATGACCAAATCTACTTTTAGCTCAAAAGTCCTTGAATTAGTTGCAAAAGAAGTAGGTGAATACTTCACAGGTAATGAAATAGTAAAAATACTTACTGAGTTCGGTTTAAATCGTGAAATAATTCAATACCCTAATACTAAATGGTGGACAATAAATGAAGCTTTTAAATACATAAAATCCAATGATAAAGACCCAGAAACATCCATTTCAAAATTGATTATGAATTTTTTACACCCTCTAAATCACAACCTAGATTATGAGAGGGTGGAAAAACTAGCTAATAAAGTGGGAAAATATCTGAAATACGATAATTTTTATGTTGAAGATATTGGTTCTGAATATTTAGTAATTTCAAATGAAGAGATGGAGGAGATGCATTCAATTCCTGAGGATGTATTAGAAGAAGATAGAAAAAATGGGCCCATTTACGAAGAAGGTGTGAGAAAAAATAGAGAGGTTATTCATAAGTTAAGGGAAAATCACCAAGCCTTTATGGACATTGTGGAAATCTTTTTTCAAAACCCTACTAAGCCGACCAAAGAGTTGAATGATGCTTATCTTTTTCTCTCTAATAAAATTCAAACAGTTACAGAGGAATTAAATCTTGGTTATTTTGGAGTCTTTTTCTATAAACCTTTTAGGAATGATTTATACGGAGCTGAAATGGAATGGAAAAACCTCCTTGAAGATAATCCCCTTATGTCTAGGTTATCCTGGAATACTATTAGACCACGCTTGTATCAAGTCCACAGTAGTATTATCAAAGTGCAAAATATGGCAGATAGCGAGATGGAAATGACTGATGACGATAAAAAATTAGAGGAAATAAGTAATTTAATATCACAAAAAAGAGCCCCGAAACCAACAGTCATCCCCACTCTTCAGCCCAATCCAATTACCCAAAGAATTGAGATTGTAAAAATGCCCGATTTAAAAATAAAAGAAGATAAAGGTAATAAAAAACCAAGCAAAAAAATCAGCCTCAAAGGTAAAGATATAAAATTTGATGAAGCCAAACCAGCAATAATAATTGACCACAAATCATATCCGCTTCCACCAGCTAAAAATGAGGACTTCCTATGTAGAGTTATGTTCTCCCGACCTATAGGAGAATTTGTTGATTGGTCAATAATCTATAGAGAAATAACAGGCATAGGAAAGGAAAAACAGGACGATAATGAGATTGGAAACGATAAAAATAAAAAAACTACCAGAGATACTATGGATAGACTGAATAAAAGATTTCAGGAGATATTGAATACGGAAGACCAAATATTAAGTTGGGAAAATAAAAGTATAAAAAGAAATTTCTGATTAGTGAGTCGTAAATGAGTCACTGCCCATTTCTGTAAATTCAAGGCGAAGATGCCTTGTTTTTATTTTTGGCATTTTCATATTAATCGTAATTAGAATTACTATGAAGAAAAAGAAAAATGGGCCAGAGGAAGAATATCATTATCTTCCCACAGATGACCCTTCGTTATTATTCACGACCTATGACTTAGGAGTTTCGGCCGCTTTACTATGCTTAGGCTTCCGCCTCCAAGATGTAGACAAGGAAAATCCTCGTAAGGCTCTCTTTATTTTTCAAAGAGAGGATGAAATAGAAGACTTTGCTAACCAATACTTCACAGACCAACTGGAAGTAAAAGCAAGGTCATTTTTTGACCATCTGAAAGCCCTAAAGAACAAACTTTATTCCTAAAAAATAATGGTTTTAACAGACAAAAACATTGAGAAATTCCAAGCTCTCTACAAGGAAAAGTTTGGAGTTGAGATAAGCAAAGAAGAAGCCTACGAAAATGGTAGGCAGCTTGTCCAATTGATGGCCATTGTCTACAAACCAATAACTAAAAAAGACTATGAGAAGTATTCAAAGAAGGTTTGAAACCTTACAGCAGAAGAATGGAGACTTAAGCACCTATACGAATTTTGCGAAGGCTGTTAAGCAGCAGAACTTCAGCAAAAATATTATTGCCCGCTGGTTCAACAAACTTGTAGAAAAAGATGACTACAACAAGAAAGATAAAAAGAAGCTCATCCAAGATTTGTGGGAATTATCCAAAGGTCGTGAGGAGAGCGAGTTTGAGACCCTACCAAGGTCGCCATTGAAGATTTAACAGAGCATCTAGGATAATTACTATGAATATTAAATTAGGCGAATTTAAGGTAGAAATTAAGCTTTCTGAAAAACCAAATCTGAAAGCGACAGCGGTAGTAAATTTCGGAGAGTTTACAGTGAAAGGTTTCCGACTTTCCGTTTCTGAACACGAGAACGATAACCTAGATTGGGAGAAGCTCTGGCTTCAGCCGCCATCTTACAGAGCTGGTAAGGGGTGGCAAATGCTCTTCTTTATTGAAGACAAAGCAAAATGGAAAGAATTGGAACAAAAAGTGTTTGAGGCTTACAAGAAGAAAGTAGAAAAAGATAAATCCCCTACAGATGAAGAGAACCTATGGAATGGATAAGACACTATATAGTAACTAGTAATAATACAGTTATATAACTATAAAGTTTTCCTATGAAGTGGAAGAGTATCTATATAGTAATAGTAAATATACGGTTCTCTCTTTGTTAATAAATGTTAAGTATTACTGGAATTAATAATGTCGGGACAACTACTGAGAAATAACCTGCTTATCAGGCTAATCTCAAATGATTTCGGCAAATAATAAAAACTATGGGTGGATGGAACTACAAAGGAAAAAGAGAAGCAGATAGTTTATTAAGTATTCGGACTAAAACTTTGAGGAAACAGGGATTTTTTAAAAATTCCTTAAGTGGAGTTTTAAGTTGGACTAACAGTTGGACAGCAAGAACAAATACTATCGGTATTAAAACGGAAATAAACGGAGAAAGTGGCTACCTGCGTATTTACTATTCCCAAACTCCTGAAGATGGAGAGAAAAAGGACTTTGACTATCAAGTTCCTCTTACTTGCACCCCCTGCCCTTACGGAGGAAGACGACACTGGTTCATATGTCCGCTCTGGGTAAAAGGAATATATTGTGGACGCAGAACAAATGTTCTTTATAAAAATGGAGAATATTTTGGTTGTCGTATTTGCCACAAACTAACCTATTCCCGCCAGAATTACGGAGGTCGGCATAAAGGTTTTATTTCTGTCCCAGACATTGAAAAAGCAGAAGAAAAAGTAAAAAGGCGTTATTACCGAGGTAAACCAACTAGACAATACAGGAAGGTATTGAGGTTAAACGAAAGATTTGAGTTAGGGTTAATTGAAATGGTTGCTCGCCTTAAAAAGGTGTTATAAAATTAATATGTTGACCCATATCCAAATAGCTTCCGATTTTTTGTTGCTTCGTTGCCTTAAAGGGGCGGCTATGCCAATGAAGCAATCTTTCGGGAGCGCGGATTTGGGTCAACCATAGCCGTCCCTTTAAGTTTATGGAAAATTCAAAAGAAAAAATTAAATATTTCTTGTATGCAAGAAGGTCATCAGAGGAAGGTGCAGACAGACAAGTTCAATCTATTCCTGACCAAATCGCTCATCTCCAGCGGTTAGCCAAAGATTTAGATTTTGAAATTGTTGAAATCTTAGAAGAGTCTAAATCTGCGAAGAGCCCCCATAACCGTCCGATATTTTCCGATATGCTTGAGCGTATTCAAAATGGAGAAGCGAACGGAATACTTTGTTGGGAAATAAATCGTCTTTCTAGAAATCCAGTAGATAGCGGAACTATCCAGTGGATGCTCCAACAAGGGATACTGAAATCTGTCCGAACGATTAACAGAGAATATAGACCAGACGATAATGCACTGCTTTTGAGTGTAGAAAGCGGCTCTGCTAATCAATTTATCCTTGATTTGAAGAAAGGTGTGAGGAGAGGCTTGGACAGCAAGCTAGACAAAGGTTTAGCCCCAATTCTTGCTCCCCTCGGCTACTTAAATACAAAGATAGAGACTAGAGGTGAGAATTATATTATCAAAGACCCAGAACGGTTTGATTTGATAAGAAAAGCTTGGGATATGATGCTGTCAGGTGCTTATAATCCTCCTCAGATTTTAGAAATTATGAATAACGAGTGGGGTATGAGAACTCGCAAGACAAAAAGAAAAGGTAATAAACCCCCCTCAAGAAATACCATCTACAGGATATTTAGTGATTTATTCTACACAGGATTGTTTTATTACAGAGGCAAAACATATCAAGGTAAGCACGAACCAATGGTTACCCTAGAGGAGTTTGATAAAGTCCAAATCTTACTTGGACGAGAAGGTAGACCTAGACCAAAGACTCACGAGTTCCCTTTCACTGGAATAATCAGATGTGGTGAATGCGGTAGTTTTATTACCGCTATTGAGAAAACTAAAATAATTAAATCTACAGGTAAGCTGAAAACTTTTATATATTATTTTTGTGCTAGAAAAAAGAATGGCTGTCCTTGCACCCAAAACAAGTTCCTAAAAGGTGAAGACTTGGAAAGCCAAATAGAGGTAGAGCTTAAAAGTATGACCATCCTTCCTGAATTTAAGGATTGGGCTTTGGAAATTTTGAGAGAAAATAATGATAAGGAAATTGAAGAAAGAAGTAAGGTATACGAAATGCAGCACAAAACCCTAACGGAGACTCAAAACCAGTTAGATAGCCTTACTAGAATGCGATACAGAGAACTTATTGGGGACGAAGAATTTACCAAAGAAAGAAATCATCTCCAATCACATATTGCGGAAATCAAAAATACTCTGCGACAGACCGAGAAGAGAGCAGAAGATTGGATTGACCTTACAGAAAAAACTTTTGAGTTTGCTTGCTACGCAAGAAGCCACTTTAACAGTGGAGATAAACAAACCAAAAGAGAAATACTCACAGCACTTGGTCAGAACTACACACTAAAAGACCAGAAACTCGTTATTTCACTTAACGAATGGCTAAAACCTATAGTTTCTCAGTATCCAGCTATAGAAAAAGAATACAGTCGGTTAGAACTGAAGAAAGGTGTTGGTATAAAAGGACAAAAGGAGGCTTTTGCCTCCTTGAGTCCCATCTTGCGCGAGCGATGGGATTTGAACCCACGATCTTCTCCGTGACAGGGAGACGTGTTAACCGGGCTACACTACGCCCGCATTTTAGATAAAACGCGATTACTTCCCTCCGCAAAAATACCCATGGAGGATGAGAGCATTATACACAAAATATTACTTTTTTAAAGCCTACTCCTTACTTTTATCCAACCGATCGATGCCAATTATTTTGACACCATAGTAGACAACAAGTGCAATGACAACAAAATCAATAACAATGCTTAGGAAATCGCCATATAAAATAGAGGCTCCCCCAACCTGAAGAGAAGCTGTTTTAAGCCCCTCAGTCTTGCCGAGTATGATACTCAAAATTGGGTTTACTATATCGGTGACCAGAGCGGAAACCACCTTTGACACTGCCCCACCCAAAATAAAACCGACCGCAAGCCCAACCACCCCCTGCTCTCTTATAAAATTCAAAAATCCTTTCATATTTTAAAATTATTATAATTAGTTTTAGTGTCGGCGAGTGGAATCGAACCACTGACCTTGGGCTTATGAGTCCCACGCTCTAACCGACTGAGCTACGCCGACATGTTTTAGATTATCCATATTTTTAACAATTTTGCAAAAATAATTTTTGCTTTATATAACAGTATGTGGTATCCTTTCTAATCGAGCCCGATAAATTGCGGGGTAGAGTAAAGTAATTCATTTGGCTCATAACCAAAAGATCCTGGTGCGAGTCCAGGCCCCGCAACACTTAGATAATCTCAAACTCTCGAAACACCGCTTCGTATAAAGAAATAATACGGCGGGTTTCGCGCTGGTTGAGTTCAAAACCAGCACCTTCGTGGGCGATCATGTTGCGAGCCTTATGTGCCTCCCAAGCATAATCAAGTGTATTAAAATCGCTTTTTTCGACTGCTTTCAATTTTTCCCCCATTGTATCGCCAGGCAACCTTAATTGGTCGAGCAAACCATCCAAAATAATGTCTGCCTCGATGATGGCGAGTCGCCAATTTGATTCGATTTCGGTTTCAGAAAGTTCTACAATCTTTTTCCAGCGAGAAGCGGTTTCGTTGTTAGCAAGGACGGGAGTAGAAGGGTCAGGGTCCGAAACAACTGGGAATAGTTTTGATTTTTCGGTAGCCCAAATCGCATCGGAGGCTTTATTGAAAACAATACTTGCCACTCCAGCTATACCAGCTACCCCAAAACCCAAAAATTTGAAAAATAAATCATGTCGGACAAAAAAATCAGAAAAAGAGGGCAAACCAAAACCGTAAAAAGTAATTGAGCCAGAGGTAATATATCTAAAAACCATAGGTACCACTGAGCTTATAAGTGCCGCGAAAATAAGAAAAAGGATAAGACCCTCGATCGGATCGAGACTCCAGCCAGCAGGCTTTTTGTCTTTTTTTTCTTCAGCCATGTATAAAGTTTAAAACGAAAAACGCAAAACGCAAAGCAAAAGCCTTAAAGAGACTCGCCCAAAAATTTCTTGCCGATCTCAAACAAAGTATTTTCTGAAAATTCTGGCGCCATAAGCTGTATACCTAAAGGCAGATCTTTGTCTTGAATCTTTGCAAAACCAGAAGGTACCGACATCGCTGGGCAACCAACAATATTTGCTGTAACCGTAAAAATATCAGCCAAATAATCTTCGAGTGGATTGGACTTTTCCCCTATCTTCCAAGCAGGGGTCGGCGAAGTCGGAGTAAGGATCGCGTCAACTTCTGCAAAAGCTTTATCAAATTCATTTTTCAAAATATTGCGAGCTCGCAAAGCTTTACCATAATAAGCGTCATAATATCCAGAGGAGAGGACATAAGTACCTAGTATGATCCTCCTCCTCACTTCCGGACCAAAAAATTGACCTCGATTTTTTTTGTAGGCTTCCAGCAAATCGTTTGTCTCTGTCTTCATGCCGTATCTTAGACCATCAAACCTCGCTAAGTTCGAAGAAACTTCCGCAAAATTTATTATGTAGTAAACAGGCAAACAGTACTTCATGTTTGGAATTTCAATGTCCTTTATTTCATAACCTAGAGATTTTAGCTTTTCGATTGACTCTGCAAAATTTGCCTTAACCTCCGGTGAAATACCCTCCATCTCAACAAAAGCTCTCGGCACCCCTATCTTCTTCGCTATTTTCTTGTTATCAATATTTTCTACACTGGTACCATCGAGAGGGTCCTTCCCATATATTGCATTAAATAGTGTCTCAACATCGCTCACTGTTTTTGCCATTGGACCAATTTGATCAAAAGAAGAAACAGCTGATATAAGGCCAAAGCGCGATACCCTACCATAACCAGGTTTTAAACCAACAACACCGCAAAAAGAGGCCGGCTGTCTCACCGAACCTCCTGTATCGCTCCCCAAGGCAAGAAGTGTCATGTCGGAAGCAACAGCAGAAGCCGATCCACCAGAAGTACCACCCGCTACCCTTGTCGGGTCATGAGGGTTTTTAGTAACTCCAAAAGCTGATTTTTCGGTAGAACCACCAAGAGCAAATTCGTCCATATTGGTCCTACCAATAAAAATCGCCCCCTGTTCTTTTAGTTTTTTTATAACCGTCGCGTCAAAGCTCGCGACATAATTTTCGAGCATCTTCGATGAAGCGCTTACCTTCTTGCCTCTTATCAAAATATTGTCTTTGACCGCGATTGGTATGCCAGTCAATACACTCGACTTGTTTGAATCGATAATATTTTGCGCTTCTTTGATTTGCTCTGCCAAATCAGTATAAACTTCAAGGTAGGCATTTAGCTCTGGATTTTTGCTTTTGATATTTGAAAGATAAGACTCAACTATCTCTGTCACAGTAACTTTTTTGCTATCGAGCATTTCCCTAGCCTTTTTGATTGTTAGGTTGGATACATCAATCATGGCAATATTTTTGGAACTTTTAACAAACGGCCCTCCTTCTCTGGAAATTGTTCAATTATTTCCTCTGCAGTTGAAAAAGGCTCAAGGACTTCGTCATTTCTCATTACATTTATATTTTGGCTATTTTTGACGGTATCGTCTCCATCAACCTCTTCGACCTCGCTCACATAACCCAAAATAGCCTCCGCTTCCTTGGCGAGCTTTTCTGCCTCATTTTCGCCTATTTCAATCCTCGCCAAATCAGCCAATTTTTTTATATCGTCTTTCGAAATCATGTTGCTATAATAGCACTTTTCAAACCTTTTAAAAGAGATTCAAAAATTCTTCTTCGGTTAGCACCTCAACCCCAAGTTTTATGGCATTGTCGTATTTGGAGCCCGGAGAGTCGCCAGCGACTACATAGTCAGTCTCTCTTGAAACAGAGCTCGAAATAGAACCACCTAGTCGCCTTATTTTTTCTTTGGCTTCGTCACGACTCATATTTGTTAAGGTACCAGTAAGCACAAAGGTCTTGTTTTTTAATTTTGACCCATAATTCATAATTCCTGATTCCTGATTCGTGATTTTGACTTGCTTCAAAAGACGTTCAAGCTGATTTTGATTTTCTCGGTCAGCAAACCAAGCAACTATCGATCGGGCAACGATAGGCCCAATCCCGTCTATTTTTTCCAAATTCTCTTGAGTCGCTTTTTTCAGATTTTCAATTGTTTTAAATTCACTCTCCAAAAGAATTGCTGTTTCCTCCCCTACTTGAGAGATGGAAAGTGAAATGATAAACCGAGCCAAAGTGACAGTACGTGCATTTTCGATAGAAGCAATTAGATTGTCTGCTGATTTTTCAGCAAAACGAGGAAGTGACAAAAGATCGCCCTTTTTCAGAGTAAAAATATCATCGTAAGTCGCAATGAGTTTAGCTTCGATAAGTGCGTCAACTATTTTTGGACCCAAACCTTCAATATCAAAAGCTTGTTTGCCAGCAAAATGATATAAGCGCCTCTTTTTTTGAATGAAAGAATTTTTATTTTTGCATTTCCAAGCCGCCTCACCAGAAATGCGCTCGATCGCACCATCATCACCACAATCCGCTACTACTTTTGGCCAAACATATTCACGCTCACGGCCTGTTCGCATTTCCTTCAAGACCGAAACAATATCAGGTATGACATCACCCGCTTTTTGCAAAATGACAGTGTCTCCGATCCGGACATCCAACCTTCTTATCTCATCTTCGTTGTGCAGGGTGGCACGCGAGACTGTCGAACCAGCGACAAGAGCCGGGCGCAAATGGGCCACGGGTGTGATCACGCCCGTACGCCCAACTTGCAAAACAATATCCTCTACCACAGTCGTCACTTGCAAGGCGGCAAATTTGAAAGCGATACCAAAACGTGGAGCTTTGCCTGTATAACCAAGTGCTTCTTGCATCTTTGTATCATCAACCTTCACTACCAACCCATCAATCATATAATCCTGATCATCTTTTTTTTCTTGCCATTTCTTCCAAAAAGCTACCACCCCTTCGATATCGTCCACTTTTTTAAAATGCGGGTTTACTTTAAAACCAAGTTCTGTGAGCATTTCTAACTCCTCCTCTTGTGTTTTAGGTAAAGCAATACCCTCCTTTGCATCCCCATTTGATATGGTTATGGCGGACAAATCATAAATAAATGTATCTAACTTCCTGTCCGCTACTATTTTTGGGTCTAGTTGGCGCAGAGTGCCCGCGGCAAAGTTGCGGGGGTTTGCGTATTCTTCTTCACCCTTCCTTCTCTGCTCTTCGTTTATTTTTTTAAAACGAGATTTTGGCATAAACACTTCCCCCTCAACCACGATATCAATATTTCTTTCAAGCTTTAGTGGTATCGACTCAATGGTCCGGATATTTTGAGTGACATCTTCACCAAACACACCGTCACCGCGCGTCGCTGCCGTCTCAAGCAACCCATTTTTGTAAGTGAGCACAACTTTCAAACCATCGATTTTTAACTCACACACATAGCTTGGCTTCTTATCAATGCCAGCCTTTTCCAAAAACCGCTTGACCCGAGCATCAAAATCAAAAATATCTTGCTCATCAAAAGCATCATTGAAAGACCATTGAGCCACCTTATGTTTTATTTTCTTAAATTCGGACAGAGCCGTACCAGCAACTCTTTGAGTTGGCGAATCGGGAGTTATAATTTCTGGATACTTATCTTCTAGTTCAACGAGTTCTTTTTTTAGAGAATCAAGAGCTTCGGGAGAGATACTGCTTTTATTGAGTACATGATACTCATAACGATACCTATTGATCGCCTCTTTCAATCTTTCCACCCTTTCTGTAACATCTTTAGGGGCCATAATTACAAATATAGCATAGCTAAAGAGGTGTTTTTAGTATGTCACTTCGACTCCACGCTCAATACGGCGCGGGTTTGAAGTATCACAAGTATTGTATCCACGCGATTTTATATAGGTAGTACCGTTCAAATTTTTGGTAACCGTTACAATTACACAATATGGCACACTGTTTAGGCCATAATCCAAAGTAAAACCAAAGGTGCTGGTACGATTTGCCCCACCACCACCAATAAGTGTAAGCGTCGAGGTACCAGAAATAGCCGCACCAGAAACAAGCGAAACACCGCCACAGGATATAGGTGAACCAGAAACAGCTGGGTCAAACTTTGAAGGATCAGGTGAATCCCAATAAATGGCGCATTCAATACCAGCGTCAGCAGCATAAAAAGCGATTTGTGAATCTTTGCCCGAAGTAGCAAAAATTGTACCCTTCATGGCGATATTGGTAACAGCAAAACTGATGAACAATAGGATGCTCATGATGACAACAGCAACAAAAAGCGTCACTCCGGATTGGTTATTTTTATTTTTTAAATCTTTGAAAATCATTTTTATGGCACCAAATTAAATAAATGAGTCTTGCCTGTTATTTCGCGTGTCGTTATACCTTTTCGCCACCTTACTTTGACTGTCACTGCGACTTCATTGCTGTTTACCATTTCAAGCTGAATAGCACGGTTAAAATTGGTCGTACCGCCTCCGGCATAATGCAAAAAATTAAGACTGGCATCATATTCCAAGTTCGCACAACTATCCCAAGTACTACCACACGGCTGAAAATCAAAACCATTTATTTCCACTCGGCAAATGGTGTGAGCTGAAGCGTCGCAGGGATTACCGCTTTCGCCAAGGCCATGTAACCAACCGTTTGTCGAAGCATTTTCTACCCGATTGATTTGGTTTGAGTCGCGCTTTTGACGCACCGCTTCTATACCTTCTTGGACAAGATAATAAGCACGGACCTCATCTTTCGCTACAATTGCTTGAGACAAGCTCTGTTGAACAGCACTAAAAACCCCACTTATTGCCAAAGAAATTATAAAAATGGCAAACATCGACTCCAAGACGGTAAACCCTTTTTGTTTTTGGAAAAATTTCTTCATTTTAATCTACTATATCAAGTTGCCTTTGAACGGCTATAGTCTGGATCTGAAACCTTGCCTGTTGGACCGGCTTATTACCCACATAACCTTCAATCACGATTATCGCGTATGGTTGAAGATCGTCAAATTCAGATGATGATCCATAAACATAAAATTTCAAATCTTCAATGACAACGTCCGGCGCGGTAATAGGCGCAAAATCACCACCACCAACAGAGCTCTCGATCGATGTGCCGTTTAGACGATAAATTATCGGTGTTCCATTAAACACAACCGACATTGTAGTATTGCCATTTGCACAGTCGGCGGTCTCATAAACAAAAACATTTTCAGGATCACAGTTGTAAGTCTCGCCAAAGCGCAAAATGCGAATCATGTCTTCGAGAGTGAGGTTAAGGTTGTCGACCACCGTCTTCGAATATTGCGAACGCTTATTAGCATCAAAAATGGTAAGAATAGCGCCAAGCGAAATAAATACTACAATGGTGAAAAGTGCCACCGCGACCAATAATTCAACTAGAGTAAAACCACCCTTTCCATAAACTCCCCCATTTCTTTTTTTGACCATTGAAAACATTTTATAATATTGATATCTGTCCGCTATTCTCTACCCTCACCTTAAAAAGCAAATTGTTTGGCGAACGAAAATAAATATAAACCGGCAATAAAACATTGGTCGAGCGGGACCCACTTGAATTTAAAACTTCAACATAAGGCTGGGAGCTTGTCCTTGATGAAGGCGACGATCCGGGCCTAAAGAACGATATGTGCAATGAACGGATATTGGTTGGACTATCAGACGAACAAACTTCGGCCCCATTATAAGTACCACAAATTTTGCTTATAGTGACACCGCGGTTTAATGTCTTGGTTTCGAGTGTTTCGCCACTACCACAAACATAATCATGATTGTTGTCGACAAAAAATACATAGGAATCAGTAATGGTAGCGTCAAGACAAACGCCATAACCAACATTAAAAGGATCACTGGGTGTACTAATATTTTGCTTCACTCCAAGACTAAAAACTTGAGCCTGACGAAGCATAAGCGCTAGTTCATAAATTTGAGTATTGACCGCAAGCCTATCGTTCCATTTGTTTTGTTGAACCACAAGTACAGTCGTAACAATCGAAACAACGGCAATCACCACCATAAGCTCAATCAAAGTGAAGGCTCTTTTTGTCGAAAAATTATTCTTTTTAAAAATTGAAAAGCGCATGAAGATGAAAAAGGTCGATCGAAAACCAAAAACTCAAAAAAACGCCAACCGATATAAATGGGCCAAATGGTATTTCAGATTTAATTGTAAGTTTATTCCCAAAAATTAGCAAAGCAGGAAAGTTTTTTTGCAAAATTATTGCCAGAACCGAAAAGAACGCCCCTATCCAAAAAGCCAAGATCACAGCCGATAGTCCTTGAGGCAAACCAAGCAAAAGACCAACAAAAAAGACATATTTTATATCACCAAAACCAAGCCATTGACCACGCGACAATATAAACAAAAGAAGAAACGGTAATGGCAAAACAAAGGCGGAAATGAGATGCTGAATTATGAAGTACGAATTATGAATTATGAAAATGTAAGAAAGGGAAAAAATACCGAGAGTGATCAAAAAATGGTCAGGGATGATCGAATGACGCAAATCATAAATAGAGATGAGGAGGATCACGGAGAAGATAGAGAAGAGGAGGAGGAAGTGAAGTATTAAGTATGAAGTATGAAGTATGGGAAAGTCAGGGAAGAGAAAATGACCAAAGGTTTTGTAAGCAAGGAGAACAGCGAGGAGGCCGGAGATGAGCTCGATCAAAAAGCTCTGAAGTGGGATTTTAGATTTGCAATAAGCACAGCGGCCTTTCAAAAATAAAAAAGAAAAAACGGGAAATAGGTGTAGTGGCTTAAGCGGTCGGGTACAAGAGAAACAAAATGACCGGCCCCTAAAAAAGGAGAGTCCACTCCCATAGCGATCGACCACCACCTGCAAAAAGCTACCGATTGCGGCACCAAAAACAAAGAAAAATATTACCCAAATATACTCCATTGCTTATACTTTTTTATTATACCATCAAACAAAAAACGGCCTCAGCCGCCTTTTGCCTTCTAGTTATTGAAAACTAGCAAGTTATGTCTCCGGTACCAATAGTATCGCTAGATACTTGTTTTGCTTGACCAGAGCTGTCAATACAAAAATTGTTTGGTGAACCCGCTCCTGGCAATATAGCCGACATAGCATAACCGCTTGAAGTTACGACACACTCAAGTGTTGCACCTGATGGATAGTTTGCCTGCGTTGCATACGTAGCCATACCGGAAGCAGTATCGGTAAACAATGTGTTTGCAGTGTTGCAAGCAGTTGTTGCTGTACCGTATCCACTGTTGGTATCGAAGTAAACTTCGGCAGCCGCACGTGCTCCAGAAAGTTGTGCCTTCACTTTGGCGTCATTACCCTTACCTCGAGCTGTTGAAAGCGAAGCAAGAACAACCGATGAAAGAATACCGATGATTGCAATAACCACCAAGAGTTCGATCAATGTAAAACCTTTTTTAAAGTTCATTTTATTTTTAATTTTGGACTAATTAATTGCTCTCTCGAGAGAGAAGCTTGCAAGAACCGACCAGTCTTAGAAGCTTGTTTCCAATTATAACCAATAAGCCAAAAGGAGTTACCAAAAAATGTGGATACTGAAACCTAAGAAACAGTCGAGGCAATGTTGTAGATTGGCATGAGGACTGAGGCAAGAAGGACACCAACCCCAATACCAAGCGCCACAATCATAACAGGCTCAATGAGCCCAACCAATGTGTCAACCGCATTCATTACTTCTCGTTGATAAAATGCAGACATTGTCTTTAATATATTTCCAAGTTCGCCAGACTCCTCACCTACCCTTATCATTTGAGTCAAAATATTTGGTATCTCTTCATGGTCAGCAAGAGCGGCTGATAGAGCTTTGCCCGATTTCACTTCAAAAAGAGATCTTTCCAAAAGTTCGCGATAAATTTGGTTATCAATGATCGAAGCAGTTACTTCAATCGCTCGCAACATTGGAATACCAGAGAGCACCATTGTACTCATGTTGTCAGAAAAACGTGAGAGATAGAGTTTGCGATAAAGGTCGCCAACGTAAGGTATATGCAAGCGAAAATCGGAGATCCAACGCTTCCCTTCTTCGGTCGAACCATACCAAATAAGAGCAGTGACCGTACCTAGGACAAAAAGTATGAGTAATATCCAATGGTTCACAAAGAAATCCGAGGTCGACAAGACTATTTTTGTATAAAAAGGTATTTCCTGTCCCGAATCTCGAATGATAACACCGATCTTCGGTACAATAACAGTAAACATAAGTACCATAACCGCAATAAAAGTGAAAATGACGAAGGCTGGGTAAATGAGAGCGTTTTTCGCCTTAGAAGTGACTTCATAGTTTCGATCCATATAATCAGCAAGGTAAGCAAAAGACTGGTCAACATGACCAGACTCTTCACCAGAACGCACCATGTTTACATAAAAATCTGAAAAGATGCTCGGGTGCTTAGCGAGAGCTTTAGAAATAGTCGAGCCTCCCTGCAAATCGTCAACTATTTGTAGCATATGATCACGCAAGATAGGGTTTTCGGTTTCAGTACCAATAAGTTTAAAAATCCGTAAAGCTGAGACTTGCGATTGAAACAAAGTAGACATTTGTCTTGAAAGTATCACAATGTCTTTATTTGAAACTCGATTCAAAAAAGGGATCTTTCTCAAAATATCATCATCGCCCTTACCTTTGATATATGACACGATAAGACCTCGACGTTGAAGCAAGGTCACGGCCATATCCTCACTTAGGGCTTCAATTTGACCCTCTTCCCTTTTGCCGTCTTTGTTGACTGTTTTATAATTGAAAATCATTTTTTAATTTTAAAGCATCCTTTCAAGTGAGCGCGGGTTGCTCGAATACATATAAGCATCCTCGATCTTTATTTCCCCTTTGTTAACCTTCTCGACCAAACATCTGTTGAAATCGATCATCCCCTCACTCGAGCTAGTTTCGATAACCATATTTAGCTCGTGAGTTCGTTTTTCACGGATCAGGTTTGAAACAGCAGAGTTATTGAGCAAAAGCTCATAACAAGGCACCAAACCACCTGAGACTTTAGGGATAAGCCTTTGTGAAAAAATACCAGATAGCGAAGCGGCAAGCTGCATGCGCACCTGGTTTTGTTGGTTAGCATCAAAAGAGTCTATGATACGATCAACAGTTTGAGCGGCATTGTTGGTGTGCAAAGTCGAAAAAACAAGGTGGCCGGTTTCCGCAGCGGAGACAGCAGTGATCATTGTGTCCGGATCACGCATTTCACCGACCATGATTACATTCATATCCTCACGAAAACAGTCGTGTAAGGCTTCAGCAAACCCTGGCGTATCGAGACCGACTTCGCGTTGGTGAATAACCGACTGCTTAGGGACAAAAAGGTGCTCGATCGGATCTTCGATTGTGATGATATTTTCGACTCTCTCTTGGTTGATGATTTCGATCATCGAAGCCAATGTCGTTGATTTGCCGTGACCAGTAGGCCCCACTACCAAAAAGAACCCTGAACGAAGGCGGGCAAAATTAGCAAGAGATTCAGGTAGCCCAAGGTCCGAGAGAGTTGGCATTTGCTTAGGCACATGTCTGAAAGTGACACAAATCCTCTCTCGCTCAATGAAAGCATGGGCTCTAAACCTTTCCTGCTTGTGGCTATAAGCAAAGTCAGCACTTTGTTTTTGTTTGAAAGTAGCCTTTTTAAAATCGGAAAGTACGCTCTCGAGGATCTTTTCCATCATCACTCGCGAGAAGGCTTTGTATTTTGAAAGAGGCACCAATTGTCGAGAGACGCGCAGATAAGGCACCCGATCCTCCGAAATATGGAGGTCAGAAGCCCCTTCTCTTATCACCAAGTCAAACAATGTTGCTAAGTCTTCCATTTTTTAAATTATTTATTAAATTATATCGTGCTTTGTTCAAACTGTGCAAACACCTATAGCGAATTATACTCCTCAAACGGAATCACTCGCTCAAAAACCTTGAGCAGAGCGTCGTCTTTCATGGTAAGCATTCCCTTTGCCCTTGCGCTCTTCCATATTTCCTGTTCAGTCGGGTTTTTCAAAATTATTTGACGAAGCTCATCATCCATCTCAAGCACTTCCATGACCGCGACCCGCCCCTTCACTCCACTAGGACAATTTGGACCAGGCGCGATTTCATAAACTTCCTTACCAATTGTAATTTCTTTTTTGTATTTTTCTGGCAAGTCGTTAAACTGTTCTTCGATCATCATTTTCAAGCTTGCATCGACTGGTATCGGCTTGCCTGCCCCTGGACAAAAAGTCCTTGCAAGTCTTTGTGCCATCGCAAGTACCAAAGTCGGAGCAATGAGATATGGGTCAACACCCATATCAATAAGCCTAGGGACAACTCCAATAGCATTGTTGGTGTGAATAGTTGAAAACACCAAGTGACCAGTAAGGGCCGCTTGAATAGCGAGCTGGGCAGTTTCTTTGTCACGGATCTCACCTACCATTATAATGTCCGGATCTTGACGAAGAGTGGTACGCAAACCGGAAGCAAAGGTGTAACCAATTTCTGGCCGAACTTGCGACTGACTCATCCCCTCCATATTGTATTCAATCGGATCCTCAAGAGAGAGTACGTTTTTCGTATCTTTATCAACCTCGTTTAACATCGAATAAAGAGTGGTTGACTTTCCACTACCAGTCGGACCAGAAATCAAAATGAGTCCATAAGGTTGATTGATGGCGTTCATTATTTTTTCCAAATTCCTTTTCGATAAACCCAATTCGGAAAGTTTTTTGATACCCTTTTCCTGATCAAGAATACGGATCACCACCTTCTCTCCAAAATAAGTTGGAAAAGTCGAAACACGAAAATCGACTTTTCGCTCATTCAACTTTGCACTAAAGCGACCGTCTTGCGGCTTTCTTTTTTCGTCTAGGCGCATATTGGACATTATTTTTATTCGCGCCACAACCGCAGAATGTACTCTGGCCGGCAAGACAAGTGAAGTGTTCATGATACCATCCACCCGAAACCTCACCCTCACGCTCGAAACAGTCGGCTCGATGTGAATGTCGGAAGCTCTGCCATCGATCGCGTAGCGAAGCATGGTCGCCACTATTTTGGTCACCGGAGCGTTTTCCATCACTTTCACACCACTGCCATCCCCACTCTCGACCGAAGCGGACAGGTCATTCACCTCTTCCTCCTCAGTCAATGTTTCTTTCTTTTCCTTATTTTTATCGTCTTCACTCTCATTCTCTTGGGTGACAAGTTCGGTTTCGAGTTCTGAAAGCACTTTGGTCACCTCTCCTGACAAACCCTTGTAAAGTCTTATGACTTTTTCAAAGTCCTCATCTGAAATCAAAAAAAGCTTAAACGGCAAATTTACTTTGGAAGAAATAAAGTTGAGCGCGTCCCGTGCTGGTATGTTATCCGGATCGACGACTCCGACCTCAAGCACTCCGTCTACAAGCGCAAGTGGTACGAAATGATAATAAGTTGCCGACTCTTCCGGTATATATTCGAGCACCTTACCTGTCACTGACGATACATCAACCTCTCTGGTCGGCACACCATAATATTCTGATTTGGCAGCTAAAACATCACCTTCAGAAACACCCATCTCCAAAAGTATTTGATCAATATTTTGTCTGGAAGATTCAGCTTTGTCACGAATAGCCGCGACCTCACTTGCTTCGATCAGCCCCTTTTTTGCCAAAATGTCCAGTATGCTCATACATCTTTTTTATTAAAGAGAGAAAGGATTTCTCTTTCCGATCAAATCCGAAATAAGCGGCGAAGCAATACTTTTGAGTGATTGAAATTTACCGTCTTCAATCACGGTGGTGTCAAAGTTTATTGCTTCGACTTGGTTGACCAAAAGGTCAATCGAAGAAGTATCTAGCGGCTCTGCAAAAACCACTTCGTCCGAACTACCACCAAAATTCAATTTTAATACGACTCCAATAAGGAGAACGAGGACTATCATCAATATTTTTGTTCGATTATTCATGTTTTTATAACCAATATGTTTCAAACTCTACTGTATACTCATAAGTATTGTTTTGCTTTGGTGTGATATTTAGAGAGCGAATGTCAAGGATCCTTAAACTTTTTTCAAGCTCTTCCATAAACGAAAGGAAAGATTCGTAGGAAGTGGTGAAGTTGAAACCAATAAGCCCAGAATGAAAACCTTTTTGATTTGCTGAATCACCTATGGTTTGACCATTTGAAGCTGAAATTTCCTGTTCGGAAACCCTCTGAATCACGATGCCGTATTTTTTGCCGATCGCCTCCACATCGGCGGTGAGCCTTACAAAATCAAATGAATCAGGCAAGATAGTATCGATGTCTTGTTTATTTTTATCAGAAAGAGCTGAAAATTGAGCTGCTAGTTGCTGCTTCTTTTCTTCTATTTGATTGATAGTTTCAAGCGAAGCTTCTCGTGCACTTTTTTCATCCTGTAAGACCTTCATGTCGTTATACATTGGATACGAAAACAAATAACCGACGATCACCGTCATCAACAATATTGATATTTGAGATACGCTGTTCATGTTTTTATAAATCTTCAAATGAAATATCCCCCACTTCCAAATCAATCGGTGCTAAATCATCTTCCAAGGAAGTCGATGTTGCGGTAGAGGTAGAAACCCGAAGCGGCACCGAAACTGAAATCGGCGGGTCATAACGAAGAGCACCAGCCTCAACTGTAATAACCGCATCAAAACTTATACTTCCCTTTTCTGAAAGAGTAAGATTAGAAAAACTAATAGACTGGAAACTTTTTTCGTTTTTCAAAGCATTCTCCTGCAAAGCAACTGCCGCATAGCTTGGTGCCGACCCCTTAACATTCATTCGAAATGTATTTAGATCAGAATCAAAGACAAAACTGTTCCAATTGACACTACGCACCGTTGAGGAGGAGAGCGCCTCAATAGCATTTGAAGCAACAAGATGGTTTTGGACGATTCCGCGAGCGATCGAAAGTTTGCGGCTAAAATCGTACATCCTTTTTATGCTCTTGCTATCAATATTTTTTTCAGCTTCGACTAGTTGAGACTTAAGCGATTCGATATTGCCTTCTAGCATTTTTTTATACATATATAGACCGGCAGTCATTATCAAGACCAAAATAAAAAAGATCACTATCAAAGTCGAAAAAATACTACCCTTCTTTTTTTGAAATGGTTCACTGCTGGTCACTGGACCTTTGGGTATGAAAGAAGATTGAAAATTTGGACCCATAGTTTCCCTCTCATTATACTAAAGAGAAAACAATAGTGTTCAAAAAATGTGTGAATTACACTACATCAATCTTTTTAATTTACGGTACACTTCATCGTCATTTCTTTTACCAATTAAAAATATAAGGACTTCCGAATCTGAAAATGAATATATTATCCTATACTCACCACTATCAACTCGAAAATACCCGATAAACCCAGTCATGGCCTTGCTATCAGGAGGCAATGGATCATTTCCAAGACTAATAGATTTTTTAACTACTTGCTTTTGATGTTTCGTAGGAAGTTTGGAAACAAATTTCTTTGAAAGTTTTGAAAATCTTATGTTAAGCATTTAGCACAGAATCTATAAATTTTTTGCTTTCAGCGACTCCCAGAAAACCACTTTTTATAGCTTGCTTAGCTTTTCGTCCCCAATACATGTCAATAATCTTTTCAAAATCCTCGTAACGAGAATAATCTTCTTTTGAAATAAGTACGGCGACCTCACGTCCATTTTTCTTTATACCAACAGGAAAGCGGCGGGCTTCATCCAAAAGCCTACCGAAGTTATTTTTTGCTTCCTTTGCTGTAAATATTGTTTTAGCCATAATAGCTATTATAGCCAAAGTAGCCACTTTGTCAAATAGATCGTAAATAAAAGACCACCCGTTTCCGAGCGATCGCGTTCACCTCCTTTCTGGTGATTGGTTGAGTTATGTGTAGTGTCGAGACTCCGGCAAGACTACCTTGTGATACAGAAACATCCCGAGGATGGATCCGAACAACAAAGTCATCACACCGCAGGAGAACCCGAACCAGATGATTGCGATGTTCACGGCCTCGAATACCGGATCGACGTTGCCCACAACTACACATGCGGCTACGGCGATCGAAAAGAGGATGATGGTTATCCCATATCCGATAGGTCAAATGACTCTCAAAAACAATCTCATATTTTTCTCCTAAAGAACTTGGATTTTACTCCCACCGCAGGAAACTTTTTCAAATTCTCTCTGGTAGAAGTCCGAGGTGTATTCACTCGGACACCGGTTCGTCACCGGATTTTATACTGGCGGGCTACTGGGCCTTCTCCACGCGTTTCCACATGGGGACGTAGTGAACGTCCGGATCAGCAACGTCGAGTTCGGGGTGGGGCTTCACGGTCCACACACCAGGTTTGCAGTAGATCGAAAGCTCGGTAGAGCCTTTACCTACATTCACCCGGATAGAACCGCAGCCTTCGCGTGTATACCCCTTCCGTTCCGCTTCTCTCTCGCCGTTGCCTTGAAAGACATTCAGCTTGAAATGTTCGGGACGAGCGAAGGAGAACTTGAACTCCTGCGACTTGGTCACGATCAATCCGGTTTTGTTTTCCAGATTGAACAATACGACCGAGTTCACTTCAGAGACAAGTGTGTTCGCACGAGTTTGGCCGAAAAGCGCGTTGAACGCTTTCACACCATCACCCGCTTTCCACTCGAAGTTGTGGTCGTGAGATTCAATCGCTTGAACCTGCGCGACTACCGGATATTCAGCGAGTAGCTTGGATTCGCGCTCGATCTTCTTGTCGATGTCGAGCACGCGCTCACCGGTTTTCCGAAGTAAGTTCCGTAATTTACGGAATCCTTCGGCCTCAGCGAACATATTGATGGCGAGATGCGAGAAGCTCGGCATGATGCGTTCGGTGTTGCCGAACCCACCTTCAAGCCACTTGCATTCAATTTCAGCGGCAGCGAGAGCGTTGATCACATCTTCTCCAAAAACTGGAAAGTGGTGATCGGATTCGTGACAGTCGCCGACAATGATGACCTTGGTTTTTCCAGTGGCTTTCACCTCCTGGATCAACAGGTTCATGTCTACGACGGCCGGGCAGAAATTGCCGGCGATAACGACGCAATCCTCGGCTACCTTCATGTCCAACTCGTAGCCATTCTTCGGGTCCTGGGTGAACGTAACTTTCTTCATTGTCTTTCTCCTTCTGGGGTTGCCAGTATGTGATTTTCAAGTAGGGTTGGGGCTACCAACCGCTTGTACATAGGGTTTAACCTATCTGGATATATTATAGCAAATTATACCTTATTTGTCAATTATTTTTTAGATTTGTCAAACAAGTCCTAATAAGCCTATTTGTAATGGGTTTTTTAAATTATCGTTAGAGCAAAATCTACAACTCCCCCAGTGCTCGGAGGGCACAGCCAACGGCGACTGTAAATTCGGGGCCAGTCACTTTCAAAACATTTTCCAAGAAAGCAGGAGTTTCTACTTTTTCAAATGGGTTACCTGACACCACTTCAACTTTAAAATTAGAGGCCGCGAGTTCACGTAAGCCCCGCAAAGCTGACCCGCCACCAGTCAAAAATACCGAGCGAATATTTTCGTTACGCTTTTTTTGAAAAGTAAATAGAAAACGATTGGCTTCAGCAAATATCTCGGCGGCAATCACACTTGCTGCTTCGCTCAAATCAACCCCTTCAGGTGTTCGCCCCATGCCGATGTTTCGCTTCAATACTTCTGCTTCTTCAGTAGAGACATTCAAAAGCCGTGCAATATTGGCTGTAATATCTTGCGAGCCTCGGTTTACCGTATGGGAATGGTGAACAAGCCCACGCTCGACAATATAGAGTTTGGTAGTTGAAGCCCCCATGTCAAAAATCATAAGCGGTCCCTTTACTCCCTCAAGCACTGCTCTCATCGAACTAAAAACCTCGATCTCAAAAAATTTGGCGTCGATACCAGTTTTGTCCACTATTTCTTTGTATTGATTGATGATGTTGTTGTGGATAGCAACAAGAAGGACATCGAGTGTTTTGGGCTTCATTTCACTGTCATCATCAGACTCTATTTTAGGTACGATTGACCAATCAAGAGTCACATCAGAAATCGGCACGGGGATATATTTTCGCGCTTCAATCGGCACTAGGCTTGCAAGCTCTTTCTCGGTCATTTTTGGTACTTCTATAACCGACATCAAACTCGCTCTGAAAGGTATGGCGAGTCCGGCAATATGAGTACTTAATCCAACCTCTTTTTCTGCTAGCAAATCACCTATCGCTTGAATTATTTTTTCTGTCGGCAAATTGGTCGACTGACCAACCGACACCTCAGCATAAGGTCCGAGCGAAAGCTCCCCATAAGTATTGAGGATGGCTTTGTCCCCTTTCTTTTCGAGTTGCACCACTTTGATTGAAGATGAACCTATGTCTATACCCAAAGCGGAAACACTTTTCTTTTTGAAGATGTCCGAAAGAAAACTCATATTGTATGATTATAACATCCTCATTTCGCTCTAGCTACGAGGTGGCAAGATATGAAAAACATAATAAGGAAGACGTGGCACAAAGCAATTCTTATACTTTTAGATATTATAGTCCCGGAAGATGTGCGTCTAAGAAAACTTATCCATACCCCACCCGCACAACTCTACTCCCTGCTTCCCAAATCACCAGTAAATCTTGCTGATGCCCAAGTATTGTTCGAATACGGCAACAGCAGTGTCAAATTATTGCTTCATGCTTTCAAATACAAAAATCATCCGGAAATAAAAAAACGATTTGCCTCCTACCTCCATGATGAGATCGTAGAAATGATTTCAGAGGTCAAGCTGTGGTATGGCGATGCACCCATTATCGTACCAATGCCGATGAGCAAAAATGAGAAAAATAAAAAGGGGTTCAACCAATGCGAAGAACTTATTTTAGAATTAAAAAAGCTCGATCCTACTCTTGAAGTTTGCTTTGATGCTCTTTCAAAAATTAGAGAAACAAAGCGCCAAGCAACTCTCTCCAAGGAAGAACGCCTAAAAAACGTGGTGCATTCGATGTGCGCCAATCATCAAAAAGTAAAAGGTAAAAATATCATTGTTCTTGATGATGTTTACACCACCCTCTCTTCATTTACCGAAGCTCGTCGAGCGCTTAACGAAGCCGGCGCCAAAAAAGTTTTTGGAGTATTTATAGCACACTAAGAGTCGTAGTTTGGCTACGACTCTTTTTTGAACTTACTTTTTATTTGCTCCAGATAAGCGATTATGGCCACGAAAACAAAAAGGCCAATGAGTGAAAGTACAGATACAAATCTTGCCATACTTAACACACCATAACACAAACTAGGCCAAACAAAAAATCCGCGGAAGCGGATTTTTTGTTTGATAATTTAAAATTATTTTTTGAATGGAAAATCTAGAGCTTTGAAAAATTCTAATGCCTTTTTAGGATCTTTGATATTGGTGACAATAGTTGCGGCAAAACCAAAGACGTCTTTCAAATCTTCGTCAGCTGTTTCGGGAAATACTGTATGTTCTTTTATTGATAGAGTGTAGTTGCCCATTTCATCGACGGCAGTAGCAGAAATACCACGAAAATCTTTGGTTCGAGGCAAAGCAACATTGAAAAGCCTGTCTAGGAAGCTCCACATCTTTTCGCCACGCAAAGAAACTTGGACACCAACAATGTCGCCAATCCGTGACTTGAAAGTAGCAATCGCCTTTTTGGCGCCTCGCCTGATTGGTTTTTGACCTGTTATTTTAGCCAACCTATCTTCGACTATTTCTATTTTCTTTTTATCGCTAAAGGAACCAACACCAGAATTTACCACCACCTTTACTATTTTTGGCGCCTGCATGACGTTTTTTAGACCCAATTTATCCTTGAGTTCTTTGTATGCTTCCTTTGTTTTTTCTTTCATCAATTTTGTTTTCATGTTTTTGTTCTTGTCTGGTTCCCCCTCTCTTGTTGTGAGAGAGGGGGTTAGGGGGTGAGTTATTGTTTCTTAACGTTCGATACGTGTATTGGTGTTGCTTGTTCAACGATCTTTCCTTTCTCACCCTGCTTTCGCGCTCTGCGGTGCAATTTTTTAATGTTTACACCATCAATCAAGACAAGAGAAAGTTTTGGAAATGCTTTCACTACTGGACCGGACTTGCCCTTGTCTTTGCCGGTTATCACTATTACTTTGTCTCCTTTTTTGATTTTCATGTTTTTATTCGTGTCATTCGCGCAAATCCGTGGATTGGTGTCGGGTTAAATAATTTCCGGCGCCAAAGTAACGATCGCCTGGTGTCCAGCTTCTGCTATTTCCCTTGGGATCGGACCAAAAACACGACCAGCCTTTGGCAAGATTTCACCTTTCTTTTGTTCAACTACAATCACCGCATTTTCATCGAAACGAATGTACGACCCATCCTTACGGCGAAGTGGAGACTTTTGTCTCACCACCATCCCAAGCAAGACCGCCTTCTTCTTGACCTCTTTTCGGGGCTCAGCCTTTTGAACCGAAAATATTACCAACTCACCTATTTTGGCATATCTTTTTTTTGAGCTACCGAGTATTTTGAAAATGCGCCCGATTTTCGCTCCGGAATTATCTACCACTTTGACGATTGATCGAGGCTGAATCATTTTAGTAAATTTAAATTAAATGACGATGAAGTGCTTGGTCTTTGAAATCGGCCTTGTTTCTCGTATTTCGACCTTGTCGCCCATTTGCTTCACATTGCCAACATCGTGGGCTTTGTATTTTTTGTTCACTTTGTAGTACTTCTTGTACTTTGGGTGTTTAACAAAACGCACCACATCAACAACTACCGTGTCTTTCATCTTGTTCGACACGACTACCCCTCGGAGTACTTTGCCTCCGACTTTGGTATTTTGCGTTTTTTGAGCCGTTTTTTTCATTGTTTACAAGTTCTATAAATCTACACAAATTTTCAAAATTATCAAGCGCGCGCGACCCCCTTTGCTTTTACCGGCAATTTGGTGCCACCTTTGCGAAGAGCTTCAAGACCAACTGCCGCAGTAACACCGTCAACCTCAAACATGATCTGTCCTGGCAAAACCCTAGCGCAATACCCTTCGATATCACCCTTACCTTTACCCATTTTTACTTCCGCTGGCTTTTTGGTGAAAGGCATGTCTGGGAAAATACGAATCCAAACGCGACCGGTTTTGCCGACCGCACGACTGATAGCCTTTCTGGCTGATTCGATTTGGTTTGAAGTTATCCTAGCTGCGGTGAGCGCTTTGAGCCCGTATGAACCAAAAGCTACGGTGATACCGCGAGTTGCTGGAGAAACACGAGCCGGATTGCGTCGCAAGGTCTGCCACTTTCGATATTTTACTTTTTTAGGAAACAGCATGTTGGTAAATTAAAATTGAAGATTAAATATTGAAAATTATTTTTTGGCAAAGATTTCACCTTTATATATCCAAACCTTAATACCAATTTTTCCAAGTGGCAAAAGCGCTTCATAAAAAGCATAGTCGATATCTGCGCGCAAAGTCTGGAGCGGGATACGGCCAACCTTTTTTGATTCAACTCTGGCCATATTGGAGCCACCCATAATACCGGAGAGAGTTATCTTCACTCCCTTAACATCACGATTAGCAAACGCCTTTTCAATCATTTGCTTGACCACTCTCCTGAAAGGCAACCTCTTTTCAAGTCCTTCAGCTACCATTTGAGCCACAATCATTGAGCTCGACTCGGGCGACTTAACCTCTTTCACATCAATCTTAACCTCCTCTTTCACATTAAGCTTTGCTTTGCGAATAAAGCTCAAAACATCATCACGGAGCTTTGTCATACCCTCGCCACTTCGGCCAATGATAAGTCCTGGGCGTGAAGTCTCAATGATCACTCTAAAAGTTTTCATGTTGCGCTCGATCTCGATTGAGTTTACATACATACCCTTCAAGCGTTTGGTCAAATATTCGTATATCAAAACGTCGCCTTTCAAGTTTTCCTTGTATTTTGTTCTTACACCAAACCAACGAGATTTCCAGTCCCTGATTATGCCGAGTCGGTGTGCGTATGGATGTACTTTATGGCTCATAATAAGTTTATTAAAATTGAAGATTATTTTTTGACTGATATTTTTTCACCCAAAACTATTTTGACTTTGCTGGTTCGCTTTTTGATCGGATGAGCCGAACCTCGGGATACTGGCCTACGACGATGCAAGACCTGGCCCCCATTCACTTCGATCGATTTTACATACAAATCATTTATATCCAAACCGACATTTTTGGCATTTGCAACAGCTGACTGCAAAAGTTTATTGAGTGGAGTGCTTGCTCTCTTCACGATCACTTGCAACCTTGCTTCAGCTTCCGATATTTTTTTACCTCGAAGCGCATCAGCAACAACCCTCACCTTACGAGGTGATTGTCGGTAGTCGTTGAGTTGTGCTGTTACTTCTTTCATTTTCTTGTATTTATATTTGGGCCATTCGTGTCAATTTGTGTATTAGGGTCAAATCTATTTCTTCGCTCCTTCTGAGGCAGTCTTGGCTGCCTTCGCTGCGTTAAGCTCTGCCTCCTTCTTCTTCGCTTCCAATTCCTTTTGCATCTTACCTCCGTGTTTGTTGAACTTACGAGTCAGAGAAAATTCACCCAAGCGGTGGCCAACCATATCTTCAGAAACAAGTACTTCAATATGTTCACGGCCATTGTGAACACCAAAAATAAAGCCAACCATTTCAGGCGCGATGACGCAGGCTCTCGACCAAGTTTTTATAACCCCAGTTTCCTGTGGCTTCTTACCTTCTATCTTTTTCAAGACTCGAGGGTCTACGTATGGTCCTTTTTTGAGTGATCTTGACATAATAAAAGCTCACACGAGCTTGGGCTCCATACTATACAAATATGAATCTGTTGTCAATCTAAAGGAAAACCTCACCCCAGCCCTCCCCCAGATGCAGGAGAGGGAGCCAAAAAAAGCACAAAACCCGCAGGCTTTGTGAGCTGCGGGTTAATGAGTTACCAAGTTTAGAGCATTTTGTAGCCCTGGAATGACGCACTGGAGAAGGTACCCAAGCACCAACACCACTGCGCCCCAAAACACAATCTGGCCTTTTTTCATAGCCTTTTCCTCCACTATCAATAGTATAACATTGTTTTACATAAATGTCCAGTGCTTGAAGCCCTAAACGCGGTGGGATAGCCCCACCGCGTTTTCAAACTCCATAGCGCCCTACTCCTTCTTTTTTCTTTCAAAAAGCAACCGAACAACCGGTGGCAATCTATCTATCACCGTCTTGATCTTCTCGTCAGTAGGAGGATTACTCATACCTGCGCCTGACGGAGGATGGATATAGGTGCCATCTGAAAGCCGATAGACACAAACGCTTCTCGGCTCATAATTCTTTCCATCAATTGCACTTGCGATAGCTGCATCTTCTTTACGAAGATAGATCGCATCGTGAACGGAATCCCCCCCACGACCTTCAATCTCGACCGTCCATGCTTGAACTTCTGCCGTGATGGTACGACCAAGAGGCCATCGTTGATTATGGGGCTCATTGCTCGAAATTCTACCCCAAGAATCTTCATCATGACCCATAGAATTCAGAATCTCCTTTCTGCTCCAGAGAATACGCTCAAAATTTTAAAAATCAAGCAACATTACATTTTTTTCGGAACCTTTATACCCAAAAGTTTCAGACCTGATTCGAGTACCGTAGCAGTAGCATGAGTAAGAGCGATTTTGTATGGAGAAGTAGGATCACCCTCATCGATTATCTTCCCTTGCGCATAAAAAGCGTTGAAAGTGGAGGCGAGCTCGGTAAGGTAAGTCACCAGATAATGAGGTTCATATTCGTCGGCACATCTCTCCACTACTTCTGGAAAACGGTACAAATATCTTTCGAGGTTTGTGATTTCCATTTCATCTGGCCTTCGTGCATTGAAACGATTCAAAAAACTCTTTGAGAAAAATGTCTGGCCGAGCAAAGCAATGAGACCCGAGGACTTTTTTGAAAAGACGTTTTTTGAATCGTTTTTTTCAGCCTTTTCTAAAACACTCTTCGCCCTCACACAAGTGTATTGGAGATATGGTCCCGAATCGCCCTCAAACGACAGTGAACTATCAAAATCAAAGACAATGTCGCCACCTGTCGACTGCCGAAGTATCGAATACTTGATCGCCCCAATCGCTACAATATCTGATATTTCGTCTGCCTCCTTTTCATCAAAACCACGATCCTTTATCTTTTCTTTTATGAGTAATTTTAGATGTTCCAAAAGTGCTCCAAACGTTATCACTTCACCGGTTCGGGACGACATCTTGCCGGTGGGTAATCGGAGCATTCCATGAGAAATATGTTCGGTCTTTGTCGAAAGCTCCGGAAAGACTTCTCTCATTGCAGCTAACAATACTTTGAAATATTCGTTAATTTCATTGCCGGTAATAATAATTGATCTGTCATACGCATATTTGTCGTATTTTATTTTTGATAGCCCAAGTTCTTTTGCTTCATACACAGGCAATCCTTGAGAATTAACGAAAACGCGAGTATGGAGCCTTGGATCATATTTTTCACCCCTAAAAATGATAGCTCCTTCACTTTCTTCAAACACTCCCTTCTTCAAAAATTCTAATACCACCTCCTTGGCATAATCAGACACTTCGCTTTCGAAAAAATAGAAATCAAATTTTGTACCAAGTTTTTCATACCATATTTCAAAATATTCGAGGCTTACCTTCCTTCCCCACTC
The DNA here is from genome assembly GCA_964440955.1 of uncultured Candidatus Saccharibacteria bacterium. Classification (GTDB taxonomy): domain Bacteria; phylum Patescibacteriota; class Minisyncoccia; order Phycocordibacterales; family WO2-35-19; genus CAYTTP01. The sequence goes on from CAYTTP010000001.1 coordinate 29,256, forward strand.
ATAAAGCTTATTGATTTCCGGATCAGATTTGTCAAAAATCTTTTTATTTATCTCCTGCATTTCAGACCTAAAATATTCGTGCTCTTTTAGAGAAGTGGCGCCATGAGCATAACATTCACCCAAATACTTTGCCTTTTCAAATATGGAGCCGTTCACTGTTCCGCCCTTCCTTACCATACTCCAAACAGCATAAGCAACATGCATACCAACATCGCCTTGATAGTTGGCCCGCTTCACTTTTGCATTGGAAGCCTCAAATAGTCGAGCAACAGACTCACCGATAATATTGGGCATCAAGTGGCCAATATGAAATTCTTTGAACGGATTTGGGTCGGTATACTCGATAATAACTTTTTGATTTAGAAAATTATTATTTTCGCCATATTTTTCTTTCTTCTCCAAAATATCATCTACACTTTCTTCAAAAAACTTTTTGGAGAGATAGATATTTATAAAACGTGGAGCGACAAATTGGAGCTTCTCGATTTCTGCGATCTGATTTTCCTCCAACTTTTTAAATATTCCTTCCGCGTTATCACTGTTTACGATCAAAGTGTAGTCGCCGTTTTGCATTTCCTTTGGATGCACCAAAGTAGGCTCCGAAATATCGGCAACTTCCTTCACCCACCCTTCAATTTTTTGCTTTATTTGCATACATATATTTATACCACGCAAAAAGGCAAAAGTAATTTCGTGTGCATTCGCGGATTAGCGTCGCACTCGTAACACCTTATCAATCTTCCTAGCAATCTGCATAAAGTCTTTTTCCTTCTTACCACGAGTAGTTTCGGCTGGAGTACCAAGCCTGATACCAGAAGGGTCAAAAGGGCTACGCTCATCAAAAGGTACGGTGTTTTTGTTTACGATTATTCCCGCTTTTTCCAATCGCTCTTCCGCTTCTTTGCCCGGCACCCCCTTCCCACCCATCCATGTATCAACCAAGACAAGGTGTGAGTCAGTACCGCCCGAAACCACTCGCCAGTTTAGATTTTGTAATTCAAGAGCTAAAGCTTTCGCGTTTTTGACTACTTGCTTTGCATAAGCTTTAAATTTTGAACTATTTGCTTCCGCCAAAGCTACAGCGATCGAGGCTATCTGCCCCATGTGAGGCCCACCTTGCAACCCTGGGAAAACTGCTTTATCTATTTTTTTGCCCAATTCGCGATTATCGATTTTTGAAAAAATCATTGCCCCTCTCGGACCGCGCAATGTTTTGTGAGTCGTCGTCGTCACTACGTCAGCGTATAAAAACGGTGATGGGTAAACCCCGCCCGCGACAAGTCCAGCAAAATGCGACATATCAACCACCAGATATGTCTGTCGATCATCACCTTTGGTTCTTTTTTTATTTACCTCATCAACTATTTCTCTGCACTTTTTAAAATCGACAATGCGCGGATAAGCGGTAAAGCCAACAACAACAATGTCGGGCTTTTCTCTGAGTGCCTCCTCCCGCATTTTTTTGTAATCAACCAATTCGGTTTTTGGGTCAAGCGCTATCGGCACTTGTTGCCAAAACTTGCCAGTAGCCGAAACTTTGTGCCCGTGAGTAAGGTGGCCACCCGAGGAGAGAGGTAAACCCATGATCACAGGGCGAGTCATGAATTTTGAGTCATGAATTAAGGGAGGACACAGAGCCATATACACAGCCAAGTTTGCTGGAGAGCCAGAGAGTGGTTGGACATTGACCTGCCAATCTTTTTCTTTCAATCCAAAAAGTTTGAGTGCTCGTTTTTGGCAAAGCTCTTCAACCTTGTCAGTGTTTTCCTGCCCGCCATAATACCGTGCCCTTGGATACCCTTCGGCATATTTGTTGTCAAAAATAGAACCAAGAGCCTCAAGCACATCATTCGAGACATAGTTTTCGGAAGCGATAAGATTGATCACCCTTTTTTGCCTCCCCTTCTCCGCTTCAATAAGTTTTTTTATTTGAGGGTCTTTCATTTATTTTCTATCTTTTTCGTTAAATCCACCAGCTACCGTCATCTCTCCTTTTAAGGCTGGGTGTGGATCATACCCTTCAAGGGTGACCATTTCTGGCCTAAAATTTTCTAGATCTTTAATTTCATCACTTAACACAAGTCTCGGTAGTGGTCGAGGTTCTCTAGTGAGCTGTTCTTTCACTTGCTCTAAATGATTGTGATAAATATGCACATCTCCAAGTGTATGTATAAACTCTCCCGGCTCATACCCAGCAATTTTGGCAATAATCATAGTCAATGCAGCATAACTTGCAATGTTAAATGGAACACCAAGAAATGTGTCGCAACTCCTTTGATACAAAAGGCAAGATAATTTATTGCCCGAAACATTAAAATGAAAAAGAATATGGCAGAGAGGAAAACTGAGCGCTTCCCCAGGAAGAGCCATTCCGTATAAAAACTGTGGATTCCAAGCTGACAAAACTGCATGCTTCCTTTCAGGAAAGTTTTTAAGAGTATCTACAACCCAAGCGAGTTGATCAATTTTTCTCCCATCTGCTGCAGGCCAGGCTCTCCACTGCTCTCCATAAATACGTGGGAGTTCTCCGTGCTCCTTTGCAAATTTTTCATCCTGCCTTATTTTTTCAACAAACTCCTCTTTGGTTAAGTTTGGCAATTGTCCTTTATCTGCTTTTGCTTTATATATTTTATAAGGATAGTCATTCCAAATTGGTACCTTATGATCAACAAGATATTTTATATTCGTCTGACCAGACATAAACCAATAGAGCTCCTGAATGATACTATTCCAAGGAACTTTTTTTGTAGTCAAAAGAGGAAAACCTTTTGATAAATCGAAGCGTATTTGTCTTCCAAAAATACTAGTTAGACCATTACCCGTATTGTGATCTTTTTTTTCAACTCCATTATCCAATATATCTTGTAATAATTCGAGATACTGATACTCAGGGTGATCTTTTTTCATGGTATTATTTTTTATTTTTAATAGAATCCTCTTTTTTGGGAGTAAAATGATTTGAATTTTTCTTACCATAACGACCCGTCTTTTCGTACCCATTCCTTGTTTGGGAAGTAAGTCTTGCAAATAATAATTGAGCAATTTCCATACCAGGTCTTAATATAAGAGGGACATTATTGGTATTTACCAATTCAAATGTAGGATAAAAATAATGCCCAGGATTAAATAACATGGCCGTATTGTGTACAACAAGCCCAGCCCTAGCTAAACTGCTCTTACCCGACAATAAAATAAGATGTTCGTGATCTACGCCTATAAATTCCTTCTGTTTACCCAAAACACTTTCCCCTGGGTGTAACACAAACTCTTCCCCATCTTTTACTTTTATAGTTCTTGTTTGTGGATATATCTTATTATATGGATCGATAACCTTTGTCTTGTGTCTATCAGTAACTTCAAATTCATTACCAAGCAATACATCATAACTTGCTGGTTGTAATTGTTTTTCAACAAATGGCTTAATTACAATTTTTCCCTTCTTAAGAGCCTCTCTTATGTCTACATCAGATAAAAACATTTTATTCTATATTAAATACTTTATCCGTCCCATAATAATCTTTCCAATTTTCATTATAATACTTAAACATTCTTTCCAACCTATCCTGAGGAAGTTCTGTAACTCCAAATTCAGCCATCAGGGCAAGTAAATCTGCTTTTATAGATTCTGTTTGTGTCTCGTCATTACTAATTTTTTCAAATTCTGCAAGGTAACCATATCCGGCATTTTTATCTAAACATATATTTATATCACCAACTTTATATTCTTCACGCTCACGAGACCATTTTGCTTGATAAGTTAAACCTGATTCAAGTAACAAATTATCAAGTCTGTCTAAAGTCATATCTATTTTTGATTCAAACTCCATTCTTGAGACACCATTTGCGCTTGAATCACTTCCTACAGATGCCTTAACCACTAAAAATACTTCTCCGTCTGCGTCTCTAGTGCGCACAGAAAAGTTTTTACCTTCCGTTAAAATTTTATTAAATAAATCTCTATCTTCTGATTTTATATGTGATTCAAGTTTATTTTTAAAAAGATTTGTATCTGAAATAATAAAATAATGATTTAACTGTTTATTTTGTTTTAAAAGCATTCCCCCCCGAGAATGTATTTTCTGTTTTAATGCATTTGCATTTTCTAAGCTTCCAAGCAGACTTTTTATTTCAATTTCATAAGTAGACATTCGTAGGTGATTAAATTATTGTGTAAGTATATCAACGTAAGTATGTATGGCAAATATTGCAAAAAACAAAAAAATCAGCCTAATTGTCGTCTTAAGCAAGAAAAATAGAGCTATTGGTATAAAAAATAAGCTTTTATGGAAGATAAATGGCGATTTGCCTCGTTTCAAAAAACTAACTACAGGTCACCCTATTATAATGGGACGCAAAACATATGAATCGATAGGGCGACCACTTCCAGATAGAACAAATATAATAATCACACGAAACCCTTCCCTAAAAATTGATAATTGCCTTATTGCAAATTCTATAGAAGAAGCTGTTAGAATAGCCGAGTGTGCAGAAGGTAGCGATGAAATTTTCATTATAGGTGGTGGAGAGATATTCAAAGAGTCAATAACTTTAGCTGACCGACTCTATCTCACTGTCGTAAATGATGAGCCAGTGGCTGATACTTTTTTCCCCGAATACTCAAATTTTAGAAAAGAAATATTTCACGAAGACTGCCACGAACACAACCCGTCTTTTTCATACATAACTTTAGAAAAGTAATATTTTGCGCAAAACTTGACCATGTGCTAGAAATAACTTCGGAAGGAGTTTTCTATGGACAAAACCCTTGTCCTCATTAAACCAGATGCTGTAGAAAAGAGGGTCTGGATCGAGATCATCGACATGTACCGGCACAGCGCTGGTCTCGTGGTTTTAAATTCTCGGATAATGAGTCCGCTTCCGAGAGAACTTGCGGAAAGGCTCTATGCCGAACATGAAGGCAAGCCTTTCTATCCAGAGCTCATCGGGCACATGACTCAAGGTACCACCATTGCCCTGCTCTTATCAGGGGCGGGCGCAGTCGAAATAGTTCGTAAATACAACGGTGCCACCAAGCCAGAAAATGCAGAAAGTGGCACAATCCGACGATTCTTTGGTACTCCTGGGAAGGGGCCGGCAAACGCGGTCCATGGATCAGCAAGTGCCGAAGATGCAGTGCGTGAGATCGCTATTTTCTTCGGAGAAGAGTAGGTCTCTGGGGTGGTTGCGCAATCTGCACAACCACCCTAAACTTTTTATATTAATTTTAAATATGACACATAAACGCCCTAAAAATGTTTTAGGTCAAATCCTCAAAAAAATTGCTCCGAAAATAAAGGCCAAAGTATTGCTTGAACCTTATTGGAATGTAGTTGGTCAGATCATTTTTAAAAATGGCAAAAAGAGCTATTTCCGATACAACACATTAGACCTCAACCCAATGGGAAGTTCGGAAATTGCGAGAGACAAAGATTATTCAAATTTTTTCATCAAAAAATTAAAGTATCCGATAGTACCGAAAAGTAAAACTTTTTATTCCGACAATTGGGCACGGGCAATCGGAGAAAACAATAGAGACATCCATCATGGATGGCAATATGCATCCCAGATAGGGCTTCCGGTTATTGTAAAGCCAAACAGCGGTAGCCAAGGGTCACATGTCGCTTTAGTCCACAACAAAAAGGAATTCTATTCGGCACTTAAGGCCATATTCAGAGGAGACAGAATAGCTCTGATCCAAAAACCTGTCTATGGTAAAGATTATAGGATCGTAGTTTTGGATAATGAAATTATTTCGGCCTATGAGCGAATACCTCTATCGGTACAAGGTGACGGTATATCAACAATACAAAAACTTCTTAAAATAAAACAAGATGAATTTATAAAATCAGGCAGAGATACTCGAATAAAAACGAAAGACCCTCGAATACTAATTAAATTAAAACACCAAAAACTAAAGCTCGATTCTATTCCTAAAAAAGGAGAAGTTATTTTTCTTTTAGACAATGCGAACCTATCGACCGGAGGTGATTCAAACGACGTGACCAAGAAAATTCATCCAAAATTCAAAGATATTGCAGTCAATCTCACTAGAGATATGGGGCTTCGATTGTGCGGTGTGGATCTTATTATTGAAGGTGATATAACACAAAAACCAAACAAATATTGGGTATTAGAAATTAATTCCGCTCCCGGTCTCGATCATTATGTGAAAATCGGCAAAATACAGGAAAAAATTGTTGAAAATTTATACTTAAAAGTCCTAAAACATCTCCAAAATGAACATCGATAACTTAAGAAGTTTAACCAAAAAGTACGATTCATGTATACTCTACAAACCACTTAAGGATGAGATTGACTACACCCTCTCCCACTTTCCTCTCCTACTACCTCAAGAAAAAATAATATTACCTTCTGATAAAAATAGTGACCCTTTTGAATTGGTAGATATTTGCATGGAACGTTGTCAAAGTTTAAAACCATTTATTTTAATACCTGGAAGGAAATTTGATATTTATGGTGCACGGATAGGACACGGCTATGGGTGGTATGATCGATTTCTTTCTAAACTTCCTCAAACATGGCTTCGAATTGGAGTAGGATACTATTCACAATTATCAATCGAAAAAATCGAAACAAAAATACATGATCAAAAAATGGACATTATTCTTATTCTAAAAGATCAGGATTGGAAAATTTATAAAGCCAAATAAAAACAAAACTCCGTTAAACGGAGTTTTGTTTTTTAAGAAGTATAATTTGAGATTAACCTTTTATATCTATCCCCATGCTTCTGCACTGACCTGCGATGATATTGACAGCGGCGTTGAGGTCGTTTGCGTTTAGGTCGGCCATTTTGACCTTAGCGATGTCTTCGAGTTGAGCGCGAGTTATTTTGCCCACCTTTTGAGTATTTGGTTTGCCCGAACCCTTTTCAACACCGATTGCCTTTAGGATGAGGCTTGAAGCAGGAGGAGTCTTTAGAATGAAATCAAATGTCCTGTCTTCATAGACTGATATTTCAGCCGGTATTGGACCCGACATGCCTTTGGTTGCATCGTTGAATTTGGTGACAAATTCACCAATATTTATACCGGCAGGACCCAAAGCAGTACCTACAGGAGGCGCAGGGGTAGCCTTACCAGCCACAATCACAAGCTTTATTTTTTTGGTTATTTTCTTTGCCATTTGCTCTGCTACATTACTATATATAGGTTATTTTTGCAATGTATCCTTTCGATCCCCCTCTTAGGATAATAGGGGTTAGGGGTGATACCTTTAAATCTTTTTAATCTGCAAGAAATCAAGTTCTACTGGCGTTTCCCGACCAAACATTGGCACCAACACCTTCACCTTGCCCCGAGATTCATCAACCTCACCAACCTTACCTTCCAAATCCTTGAATGGTCCATCGACGATCTTCACAGCATCATCAATCGAAAGGTCAATATTGTGTTTTACTATTTCGCTACTCATTCGCTTCATCAAACTATCAACCTCTTTTTGTTCGAGCGGTACTGGGAAAACTCCCGAACCAACAAACCCTGTCACTCGAGGGGTGTTTCTAACTACATACCACGAATCGTCGGTCACGATCATGTCTACCAATACATAACCGGGGTATATTTTTTCCTCTTCCTCGACCCTCTTGTTGCCTTTTATTTTTATTTTCTTTTCAGTGGGGACGACAACGTTAAATATTTTGTCTCCCATACCAAGTGAATCGATTCTTTGTTTCAAATTTCTAAGAACCGCATTCTCATAGCCAGAATACGTATGTATGGCATACCAATGACGACCTTCTTGTATTTGCTGTTTTGACATATATTAACTAAGAAATTTAGCTGATAAATAAGTTTAATATTTTAGAAAAGACGAAATCAAAAAATCCCAAAAAAGCAGCGGTAGCGACCGAAACTATAACAACAACGATTGAGAACAATATTGATTGCCTTTGCGTCGGCCAATTAACCGAAGACAATTCCGATTTTGTTTCCCTTATATAGCTTCCGATTGACATAATTTTATGAGTTAACTAATAAAGTCTCCTAAAGAAAAACCCCTTTCGGGGGTCCTTCTCTATTGATTTGTAATCCCTATTATACTCTTTTACACCAACCTGTCAAATTACTCTTCCTCCCCTCTTAGGGTAAGAGGGGGCGAGCGTAGCGGTGAGGGCGTTATTTCGGATTTAGCGAGAGTAGGCTACTTGATCTCGTAAGTTATTGTCACTTGAGAAGTGATCCTATTTTCACCTACTGGCAATGAAGCTTGGTTTGCGCCACCCATTCCCATGTCTTTTTCCATATAAGCACCGCCATAGTACATAGGCATATAATTACCCTGTTCATTGATGTACATCACCTTGCCAAGCTTCACACCAAGCTGTTTAGCCATAGTCTTTGCTTGTTCCTTTGCTTTCTTGATCGCCTCTGCTCTAGCTTGTGCGATAAATTCATCCTTATTGTCTACTGTGAAATCAAGACCACTAACATTTGAAATCTTTAGAGCACCAATAGCCCCAACCAAGTCACCTGCCTTCTTAGTATCACGAACTTTTACCAAGATAGTTTGACTTGCCTCATAACCTACAAGCTCACTCTTGCCTGAAGGGCAAGACATACCATAAACACAAGGAGGTTGATTCCACTCATATTTTGGGTAAACATTGTAGCTTATTGTCTTGATATCCTTTTCATCTACACCAAAAGACTTGAGTGACGATAGGGCCGCATTCACTTTGGTATTCATGGCCTCTTGAGCTGACTGCACCGATTCGGAAGTCTCGGTTACTGTAAAATTGAAAGACGCGATATCAGGTATTGCATAAGCCTCACCTTCGCCACTTACCATGATAGTCGACTGCGGATACACTTCATTGCCTGCTCGAGGAAGACGCTTAAGATCGGCAAAAACTTTGACTAGCAAAAACAGTGAAAGAAGTCCGAGAGTAACCACGATAAACTGACCGATTTTTTTCGAGTATTCCTCACCAAAAAATTGATTCAACATTTTATTTTTAAATTAACCTTATAATATGATTTTCGCTCCCAAGAAACGTCTCTTCGAAAAGGTCCTCGGGTGAGGTCCCCAGACCATTTTCTCAGAGAGTTTCTTGTTCGCTCAACTTCCGCCAATACTAACACAGATCGAGTAAGTTTTGGAATAAGCTCGCGACCGTAAGCGGCCCGACCCCACCCGGCACCGGCGAAAGTGCGTCAACAATCGGCTCGACTTCGTCAAATATAACGTCACCAACCACCTTACCTGTGTCTAAGCGCCTAATACCAACATCAATCACTATTTGACCCTTGCTTACGAAGCGAGCATCTATAAGGTGAGGTACGCCGGTTGCCGACACGACAATATGAGCCCCCTTACACTTCTCCCTTAGCTCATCGGGCGGAGTTTCCTTGTCACACACAAGCACAATAGCTCCTCCTCGAGAAAATTCCTTGGCAATAGGGCTGCCAGCTACTCTAGAATTGCCGACTACTGTCACTCTTTTGCCAGTGTAATCTATTTCATAAAATTTTAAAATTTCAAAAACACCGCGAGCAGTAGCCGGTATAACACGAGAAGACCCGGATAGCCCATCTGCATCCTTCTTCTCAGGAATAAGCGAAACTAGTTTTTCTGTGTCAATTTTCTCTGGCAGAGGCAGTTGCACGATAACACCATTTATATTTTCATCAGCAATTATTTTTAACAGCTCATGTTCTAATTCCTCATGCAAAACATCCTCACCAAACTTTGAGATAGACACTCCCACCCCTATTTCTTCGCCAAATTCCTTTTTGCGTTTCAAATAAATAGCGGTGTCCGGTGAGTCGCCAACGGTCAATATAGAAAGAGTAGGCTTGTGTGTCTTTTCCCTTATCCTTGCTTTGAGTTCAGCTCTTATTTTTTCTGCAACCGGCTTACCAAAAAGTATTTTTGCCATTTCCACACTATACCACAGCTTCAGGATGTTATTATAATATGTATGAATCGATCGAAAATAAAAAATGTCTTTTTCATTATTTTCCTCTTCCTCTGCGCAGTGGCTGCTCTTTTGTACGGTCTTTACGGTGAATCAATAAGCCTCGCTCGGGCAGTCGAATACATAGACAGTTTTGGAGCTAAAGGTCCAATAGTGTTTATGGTTATTTATATAATTGTCACCATATTTTTGCCCTCAACTCCACTCATGATCCTTTCCGGTATTCTCTTTGGTTTCTATAATGGTTTACTCTATACTGTCCTTGCAGGCTTCATAAACTCAGTGATCGTATTTGCCGCGAGCCGCCAGTTGGGCAAAGATTTCATCGAAAACCTACTGTCCAAAAAATACCTTTCCAAAATAGAAAGATACAACAAACGGCTCGAGGGTGGCGCAATTTCCGACTTGGTTATTTTGCGCATCCTACCAATAATGCCTTTCAATGTATTGAATATTGCAATGGGTGTCTCTAAAATAAAATTCAAAGACTATTGTATAGGCACTCTTATAGGACTCGCACCTTCAAACATATTTTCAGTCTATGCTGGAGCCTTTCTAACCAAAATTTTCTAAATACACTAATCCTTCCTCTCGCCTATTTGTTCACGCCACATCGCCGAGTATAGACCACCTTGAGCCACAAGCTCATCATGGTTCCCCGCTTCCACCACCGAGCCCTTTTCCAACACAAAAATACGGTCAGCGTGCATAATAGTCGAAAGACGATGAGCAATGAGCACAGTAATGTGAGTCTTCAAAGCGGATATATTTCTCAGGGTTTTACCGATCTCCCCTTCGGTAATCGAATCGAGTGCGGAGGTAGCTTCATCAAAAATAAGAAGTCCTGGATCTCGCAACAGAGCACGAGCAATCGAGAGTCTTTGCTTTTCGCCTCCAGAAACTTTAACTCCCCCTTCCCCGATCACCGTGTCGAGACCTTTTCCTCCACGCGTGAGCAAATTTTGACATTGAGCTTTTTGGAGTGCATCGATACATTCTTCATCGGTTGCTTTTGGATTGACGAAAAGTAAGTTTTCGCGAATAGTGCCAGAAAATAGTTGCGTATCTTGAGTGACAAAACCGATTTGAGAACGCAATTCCTCCTTATCGATTTGGTCGTACCGCTCGCCATTATACAAAATAACACCTGAAGTTGGGTTATAAAGACCGACCAACAACTTTACGAGAGAAGTCTTACCTGAACCAGATGGACCAACAAAGGCAATCGTCTCACCTTTGACTACCCTAAACGAAATATCAGCCAAAGCCATCGAGGTACTGGATGCGTAGCCGAAAGCGACATTTTCAAATTGAAGAGTATCGAGTTTGCCAATACTTCTTGGCGAGACAGACCTCGGCTCGGCAGAAGTCTGCATAAGTTTTTCATAATTTGCGAGCGAAGCTTCGGCCTGACGATAAGTGGCAATGAAGCTTGTGATTTGAGAAAGTGGGAAAAATAACCAAAACGAATAAATATTGAGCGATAAATATTGGCCAAAAGTTATCCTTTCGGTGAAGATGAGGTAAAACAAAAACAAATACAAACCTGCGCGAATAAAATTTGTCACCGTACCTTGGACAAAGTCGAGCAAGCGTAAGTAACGTAATTTTTTGAGTTCGAGCTTCAATATCTTTTCAGTGACTAAGTTTAAACGTTCCACCTCTTGCTTCGCGAGTCCGAGCGACTTCACAAGCTCGATGTTGCGAAGTGACTCGGTCGTTGCCCCAGCAAGAGCGGTCGTCTCAGCGACGATTACCTGCTGGATTTCCTTTATCTTTTTCGAAAACAAAAGCGTGATTGTCGAAACAACCGCAATCATTCCAATAAAAATAATTGGGATAAGCCAATACACAAGTGCGGTATAGACCAAAATAAACCCAAGAATGATAACCGAAATAAATACGACATTCACTGTTTCAATGACAAGCTTTTCGGTATCTTGCCTTGCTTTTTGAAGCTTCCCCAGAGTCTCACCGCTCCGCTCGTCTTCAAAAACTGCATAAGGTAGATCAAGTGAATGCTTCACCCCCTCGCGATACATGTCGGCGCCTGAACGCTGGCTCACCGTATTCAAGAAATAATCCTGAAAATTTTTTGCGACCCTTGAGACAAGTGCGTTGCCAACAAAAACCAACAAAAGAAATATCGTCCCGCGGAAAAAATCATCCTGCGAGATGTCGCGAAAGCGCAAGGCGTAGTCGTCAATGATCCGTTGGAAGATAATAGGTTCAAAAAGACTAAATACTTGATTCACAATTGCAAGTAAAACCACCCCAGCACACATCCATCGGTATTTATTTAGATATGAAAATAGTATTTTCATAATTACATCGCACCATCAACACCACGCCAGAGGTTGGAAGTGTTTATTGCTTCGTTGCCGGAAGCTTTGACATACAAGAAGAGTTGCATTTTGTATGAAGGCAACATCTTGACGATCATATCGAGCAAAAGATTGCCCTTTGTTTCCATACCAGCACCCCACAAGTCTATCTCTTTTTTTAATTCTTCGTCATCAAATTTGAAAAAAGTTTCTTTCATTTCTATCTCCTGCTTGTCGATCATTTCAGCAAAGTTTTCAAGAGTGACCTCATTCTTTGCTTTTTCGCTGTACTCTTTATAAAGTGACGGATTATTTTCCAAAATCACTTTTAGCGAAGCTGCGCCAGAATACGCCAAATATTGCAACAATTCGAGAGTCGTCCTTTGTTTTTCGGTCGGCTTATAATTTTCTGAACCCTTTGGCACCTTAGTCGCCAAGTGTTTAATAATCCGCAAATCGTTTGCAATACCGTTCCAAATTTGTTCTTTCGAAAACATATTTATACTGGTTATGGATAAGAGATGAGTAGTATAGCACACTCAATTTTTCAAAGACAAAATAAAGGATAAAAATCCATCATTTTGTTGAAAAATTAATGGGTGACCAGTGGGCTTTGCTCCCACGACCTCTTCTTCCACAGAGAAGCGCTCTACTAGCTGAGCTATGGCCACCAATAAGACAAAAATACTTTGTCGAAAGTATTGTGTCATAAAAACATATATTTTTCCAGAAGCATTAAATTAAATAAGGAGACTGGTGCGCAGGACAGGAGTTGATTCTTACAGAATCTGTACAGGTTTCCTATTTTTTCGAACAAAGTTCTCAAAAATTAGGAGAACCTTTTCAACTCCGCTCACAAATTTCCATGTATTCAATTTGTGCGCAGGACAGGAGTTGAACCTGCAAGCCTCTCGGCGCTACCACCTCAAGGTAGTGCGTCTACCAGTTTCGCCACCTGCGCAATACAAACGAGTCTACATCAAAAATCACCTTTTTTCAACGAGTTCGCCCAGCCGCAGTAATTACTGCGGCTGGGCTTTTTTGCTTCATGGGCGACGGGTCGAGTAGTTCGATCTCCGCCCATCGCCTCCGTAGGCCGAGCCATAAGTTGGCTGCTTTGATTCTTCAATGAGTCTTTTTGTCTCTTCAACGGCTTTTTCACCAGCCCTAAGCCGCCTATTCCTGAGAAAAACAAAATTCTCGATTTCCAAGAGCCTTTTTCGCTCAGATGGAGTAAAATCCTCTGGACGACGTCCTAAACAAAATGACAATATCTTGTCATCAGCAGTCCAGTCACGGTCTCTTCGTCTTGACATGTTGAGCTAAACCTCCACCCGCAAAATAACACATTATAAAAAATTTAGCAAACAAAAAATCCCACTTGGGATTTTTTGTTCCCTCCCCTTTGGGGAGGGTCAGGGAGGGGCCTATTCTAGATTTTTTTCCTCACTAACTTCTTCCGATTCAGTTTCCTCTACTTCAGGGAGTTGTTGGATATTTCGCATCTGTCGGCGAATGTCTTTAGCTGCTTTTTCGCGAATATGATACAGCTTGGCACGGCGCACTTTAGAACGCTTGACTAGTTCTATTTTCTCAATAAGAGGTGAATAAATCGGAAAAATGCGCTCCACTCCGACCCCGCTTGCTACCTTGCGAAGAGTGAAAGTACCACCCGCTTCCTTGCCGTGCTTAACCGCCAAACAAAGCCCTTCAAACTGCTGGAGGCGAGTTTTTGGTTTACCTGTTTTTTTATCCTTCTCGATAATCTTTTGGGTAACACGCACAGTATCCCCACTTCGAATGTCGAGGTCCTTTCTTTCCTTCATATTCACGTTTGAAATTTTTATGTTATTCATTATTTGTTTTTGCCTACCTTCCTCCTCGATACAATAAATTTATTCGAATACTTCTTCGAGCGGCGTGATTTTTGGCCCTTGCCAGTTGGCTTACCCCAAAGCGATATCGCTCGACGACGACCACGGCCTTGCCTACCCTCACCTCCTCCATATGGATGGTCAACTGGGTTTTGGGCCGTACCACGAACAGTAGGGCGAATACCCTTCCACCTGCTTTTGCCAGCTTTACCATAGCTCTCAAGACGCTTTTCTTCATTTGAAACTTCACCAATACTTGCAAAACAAGTTTCTTTCACTTTTCGGATTTCAGTTGAAGGCATTTTCAAATCTACAAAACCAGCATCCTTTGCCACTACTTGGACAAAATTACCTGCTGAACGAGCGATTTTTGCCCCACCTTTCGGCTTCAATTCAACGTTGTAAACAAAAGTACCGACTGGTATTTCCTTGAGCATTGTGCGGTTGCCGGGTTTGATATCAGCAGTTTCGCTTGTGATGCAAACATCACCCACCCTCACATTCCTAGGCAAAAGTACATAGCGCTTTTCACCATCGTGATAAACAGCAAGGCCAATGAAGCCAGTACGGTTTGGGTCGTACTCAACCGATTTTATAGTATAAGGAATATTTATTTTGTTGTATGAAAAATCAACATCCCGAAAAAGTCGCTTGTGACCACCTCCTTTGTGGCGCACACTGATCCGGCCGGCATTGTTTCTACCTACTCGCCTTGCATTACCGAAAGTGAGCGACTTTTGAGGTGTATGACCACTAAGCAAATCACCATAGCGAACTACCGACATGTTGCGCCTTGATTTTGATGTTGGTTTGTATGTTTTAAGTGCCATTGCGATAAATTAAAAATTGAAGATTATTCTATTTTGTCACCATCCTTCAAATAAACGTAAGCTTTTTTAACCCCCGGCTTAGACCCACGCTTGCCACGAACAAAAACGCGCTTGGCTGGGTTTTTAACAATACGTACAGACTTTGGTTTTACCTTATGATATTCAGCCACAGCCTTAGCAACACTTTTTTTGGTAGCCGTGCTTTCAATCTCAAAAACATAAACATTTTTAGACATCAGTACGCTCGCCTTTTCGGTCACACGAGGCGCCTTCAAAGTATGGGTGTATTCTGTTTTATTTTTTGCCTTAGTCATTATTTATTTCGTCTTAGTGGTGAAAGTTTTGATCGCGACCTCCGGATCAGTCATCACTAAATATTTGTATTGCAAAAGGTCAATTACGTTCAAATCTTTAGCGAGACCGACTTCGATATTACCAAAGTTGCTGAAGCTCTTTTCTACGTTCAAATCACGCTTAGAAAGCGAAATATAGGCCGTATTCTTGCGTCTTGAAAGGCCAGAAAAATCTTTGTTTTTTGAAAGAGAAGTAAGGACAGCCTTTGCTTCCTTTGTCTTTGGAGCAGCAAACAAAAGAGTGTCGAGGAAAATTATCTCACCGTCTTTAAATTTTTGAGAAAGTACAGTGAAAAGAGCTTTGGTTTTCATCTTCTTATTTATTTTTCGGCTGTAGTCACGCTCATTCCTTGGGCCATGTGAAATACCTCCACCAACCCAAATAGGGCTACGACGTGAACCATGCCTTGCACGACCGGTACCCTTTTGGCGCCATGGCTTGATGCCCGAACCAGAAACCTCGCCACGATTTTTGGTATGAGCTATCGGAGTGCGCATATTGCCCATGATCGAAGTGACGACCTGGTGGACCAAAGCGTCATTTTTTGGCAAACCGAAAATGCTTTCTGGGAGTTTTACCTTTCCGATTTCCTTTCCTGTTTGGTTGTATATTGCTGATTCCATGTTTGTAATTGAATTATGAATCTTGATTTATGAATTATGCATAATTCTTACCTGCCCGAATGACTCGGTCGGGCGGGATTCATACTTCGTACTTCAACTATCGTACCGCGGCGACCAGGGACTGCGCCTCTCAACATTACAGTGTTCGATTCAGCATCAATGCCCGCGACCATCAAATTTTTGACAGTCACCCGCTCGCCACCCATCCGGCCGGCCATGCGCATACCCTTGATGACGCGACCTCCAGCACGACCACCGCCACCAATAGAACCCGGCTCACGTTCAGAGTGTTTTTGACCATGACTTCTTGGTCCCCCATGGAAGCCGTGTCGCTTAACCACACCTTGAAAGCCCTTACCTTTTGAAATGGCTGAAACAGTAACAAAATCACCAACTTTGACCGCTTCAAGAGAGATAGTGTCGCCCTTCTTCAAGTCACCAACTTCTGCCGTCCTATATTCTTTGATGACCTCGGGAAGAGCCATATCCTTCAATTGTCCTTTGACCGCCTTCGAAACATTCTTATCTTTTCGAGTGCCGGCCCCAATTTGTACTGCGTTATAGCCATCTTTCTCTGTATTTTTGGTAGTGATCACCGTCATTGGCATGACCGACAAAACAGTCACCGGCAAAACAGCTCCTTCTTCAGAGAAAATTTGGGTCATATTCACTTTTTTCGCCAACAAAAATTTCATTGTTTTGAAGTTGACTGCCGCAGGCTCGCCATAAGGAGAACCCAGAGCAAAATAAAAGGCCTACTGGCTTTTGCATAGACTAACAAACCGCCTCAAAAAAGTCAAAGGGCGGGACGTCTTCGACACCCCGCCCTATATTAACTTCTAGTGGTCTCACCCCCTAACTCCGAAAAGTCAGGTCGCCCGGAGACAGGCGATCAAACTTCTTCCGAGCCATATGACTGGTTACGGGAAGAATAGAAAACAAGACCACTATGCTGATACCGACCATCAATAGACCCGTTTTCGGTTCAATGAAGGCCAAGATTGACCCGAAAAATAAAAACGCGAGGAAAAGACCAATCATCCGAGCAATCAACGCATCCCGATATTCAGAGATTTTCTCCCTTTTTTCATCGGCGGCGCGCTGTTCTTGTCCCAACTTCACAGTCCTGACCACTTGGTCTAGATAATCAGCGACAAGTTCTTCGGGCGACCCTGTGTCTCTGTTGAGCTCTCGAAGCCGAGTCATTGTGGATATTGGAATCTTCACAAGAATGAAGGATCCTTGCTCTTCGTTCATGCTTCCACCTCCTCCCAGTTTTATACCACAAAAACAAAAACCCCGCCGGTGTGCCGGCGGGGTTTTTGTTTTTGTGTCGTTTGCCTTGCCCCTCCCTCTCCTAAGTCTAGGAGAGGACGAGCGAAGCGAGGGTGAGGTCTACGCTATCTTCACATCAATGTTCACGCCACTAGGGAGTGAAAGATTGGTGAGGGCGTCCATTATTTTTGGAGTCGGGTTTATGATGTCGATCACCCGGCGGTGTACCCGCATTTCAAACTGTTCACGAGCGTTTTTGTATACGAATGGCGCGCGGTTTACGGTGTACTTTTTGATTTCAGTCGGCAAAGGGATCGGTCCTACCACCTGCGCATCATAGCGCAAAGCGGTATCGATGATTTGCTTAACCGAAATATCAAGTACCTTATACTCGTAAGCCATCACTCGAATACGAAGCTTCGAAACAGCTTCCTCCTTTTTCTTTGAGACTTTCTTGGTTTTAGATTCTTTTTTTAACGTGCTTTCCATATTCTGATTGAAAATTGAAGATTAAAAATTTTTAATTTCTAATTTTCAATTTTTAATTTACTTAATGATCTTGGTCACTACTCCCGCACCGACAGTTTTGCCTCCTTCACGGATAGCAAATTTTTGCTTTTCTTCAAGAGCGATCGGCGAAACGAGTTTGACATTGAAGGTTGCAGTATCGCCAGGCATTACCATTTCAACACCCTGGGCAAGAGTCACTTCGCCAGTCACGTCGGTAGTACGGATATAGAATTGAGGTTTGTATCCAGTGAAAAATGGAGTGTGGCGACCACCTTCTTCCTTTTTCAAGATGTAAACTTCAGACTCAAACTCAGTATGAGGAGTCACGCTACCTGGCTTTGCAAGCACCTGACCTCGGTGTACGTCTTCCTTTTTCAAGCCTCGGATCAAGATACCTGCATTGTCTCCAGCTTCACCACGATCGAGTGATTTGTTGAACATTTCGATACCGGTCACTGTTGTTTTTTGAGCATCTTTAAGACCGATAACCTCAACATCTTCACCTACTTTGATGACACCGCGCTCGATTTTTCCAGTTACTACTGTACCTCTACCTTCAATCGAGAAGATATCTTCAACAGGCATAAGGAATGGCTTATCAAGATCACGAATAGGATTTGGAATATAAGTATCAACGGTGCTTATAAGTTCAAGAACTTTTTGAGCCCATTCATCAGAAGGATCTTTGGCTTCAAGAGCCTTGAGTCCAGAGCCACGGATGACAGGAGTGTTTGCTCCGTCATAGCCGTTTTTAGTAAGGAGTTCACGAATTTCTTCTTCTACCAAGTCAATAAGGTCCTTGTCAGGCACCATGTCGCACTTGTTCAAAAAGACTACGATCTTAGGCACACCGACTTGTTTAGCAAGCAAGATGTGTTCACGAGTTTGAGGCATCACACCATCAGTAGCAGCAACCACAAGGATGGCGCCATCCATTTGAGCTGCACCAGTGATCATGTTTTTGATGTAGTCAGCGTGACCTGGAGCATCAATGTGAGCGTAGTGACGACCTGGGGTCCAATATTCGGAGTGGTGGAGAGCGATGGTTATTCCTCGAGCTTTTTCTTCAGGGGCATTATCAATGCTGTCGACTGCTTCGACACGTGCACCGTAGCCAGTCGCTTTGTTTAAATCAAGGACATGAAGAATAGACGCGGTCAAAGTTGTCTTGCCGTGGTCGACGTGACCAACTGTTCCAACGTTTACGTGTGGTTTTGAACGATCAAAAGTTTCTGCCATAATTTTTAAATATTAAATTCCCTATAATTTTTAAACGCTTCCAAAGAGCGCCCTTTTCATTGTCCTTCAAATGTAACAAATAGTTCAAAACTGTCAAGCAAATATGGCAGCGGTGGCTTTTTTGAGACGCGCCATTTCTTCGGAGACTATAGCCGAGAAGTCTGGTACCCGAGTTTTTAGAAACTTTATTACTTCCTCATAGTTGCCTTCGGCCTTGCCTACCACCTCTTCAAACTCATTCATTTTGGCCTCGTCAAGCTCATCCACCGAACGCTCAATGACAGCCTCAAAAAGCAAGTTACCTATCTTTTCGATCATTTCATCCTGCTCGGTCGACACAACCCCCTCCAGGCCGAAGTCTTTTATTATTTTTGTTTTAAGTTCGTTGTTCATGTTTTTTAAAGTTATGCGGCCCTGCTTTGGAGTTGGTGTTTCGATACAGCAAGCTCATTGAGCCGACCAAAAAATTGTTCTACGGTCTCGTTTTCATAAGGCTTTATGTCATTACCGACATACTGCATCATTTGATTCATCCTCTCCATCAATGCTTGATGAGTTTTTGAAGCACCAAGTACCTCAACCGCCGCCTCATCCAACCCTGGTGAAATCGAGTTTTGGGTAAAAAATGTTATAACCGCCTTGGCCGGCATTTTTTTGACTGCAAGCCATTCCGGGTTTATTTCCCCACCCTGTTTTGGGCCGGTACCAAAAAATCCAGTTTTCTTGCCATACAAATCATCAAGTTCATATTTCAAATTGTTTTCTAGAGAGTTCGACGCCATCAAAGAGTTTGTATGGCGATCGACATCGCTACTCATTGATCGCACAAGTTCGAGTTCGGGTTTTGCTTTGGGTAATGGCTCCAAAACGGCAGGTGGCTCCTCGGCTTCTGGTATCTTATTTTTTATTTCTTCTATTATGTCCTGAAATTCTTTCATAAAATCTCTGAATTCAGGGCTACTGATATCTTTATTTTTATAAAAGGTTTTTATTTTTTCTCCTGAATCTTGCAAATAACTTATCCATTCATCCAACTCTTTTGGTTTATCAAGAGAAGTGGAGACTTTCATTTTTTGCATTTGCAAAAGTTCCAAAAAAACTCTCCTTTCCTTTTGGACCTCCGAAAAAGTATGGAAAACTTGATTTTCCATAGGATCCAAACCTTCTGGAGCTTTAAATGACTCGTCTGATGTTGCATCCACTATACCTGCCGCCTTAGGTTTTTGACTCAAAATCTCTTCTACCTTCACTTCGGTATTTGGGTTTGCTTCGACCCAGGCCGATATTTTTTTATTATTTTCCAATATCAAATCCTGCTTTGCCGAGTCAAGTCCATCGGCCTTTTCAAAAACACCTTCGATGTATTTTTTGTCTTCAAAAAGCTTGGTGAAATCGAGTTTGTCACCTTGCCAAATCACCCCACCACTTCTCGTACCAAAGGCAGTCGGGTCACTATTGACCTCATTTATCAAATGATTTACGACAAAAGTCTTTTGGGCTTCGCTCATATTGGCAAAGCGTTCGTTGCTCTCGAGTGAACCGTGCAAAATTTTCCAAAGAGAGTCTCCTTTCTCAACAGTGTGAAGCGCGCGCGAAGGGTCCTTCAGGATCGACTCATTTTCAACTTTCGCTTTAGCCAAGACTTCCTCTTTTGCTTCCATCTCCGATGGGCCAGTTGATTGAGTTTTTGACACTCCAACTTCGGTAGTTCCTGTTTTTGGCTTTTCTTCAAAAGAGACGCCGGTTTTTATGTTGCCGTTTAACAGGCCTTCCGTTAACCCAACAATAAGTCCTGTACCCGCACCTGCCCCAATAGTGACCGCCGCTTTTTTGATTTTTGCGTTTCGTCTTTCTTTTTCATAATACTCGGCTATAGAGCGTAGTTTTTGGGCCTGTTCGGCAAGCGAAATGTTTTCATCGTTTAGCACCAACTGCTTTTCCTCCTCCTCTTTTTTGTTAAGCTCTTCCACTGACCAGCTTTTCTTGTTTTCGGCCCATATACCAGCCGCAGTCGAAAAACCAAACGAAGCCGCTCTCTTTGCTACACCAAAACCACCGTAAGCGATAGCTCCTCCGGCTGTTAGCGTCCCCAAAGCATAACCAACTCCACCTCCCACCAAAACCAAAGAGGAAGTGATAGCAAACCTTGTCAATTTATCCTGTTTCAAAAACCAAGAAACCGCCTTGTTTTTCAAAAGCCCTCTCGCCTTTTCAAGTACCTTGTCTCCCAAAGTTTCGCCCCACACCTTTCTAAATTCCTCCAAGTATTCTTTTTGATCATTGATCAAAAATTCGTTTCGGGCTTCTTTGAGCAGATCGGGGTTTTCGCCATATTCAGACTTCATTTCATCTACAACCAAAACTCTCGCCTGCTCGTACAAACTCTTAGCCCTTTCTCGATCGTCTACGATTCTTTTATGCTCTTCTTCAGTTGTCCCACCTTTTAGACTTTTTTTGGCCACATACTCAAGCTCGGCATACCGGCTTCTTGCTTGTTTAAAATTTTTATAGGCTTCGCTCTCTCGCCAACCTTCAACATTTACCTGCTTAGCTTCTGGGACAGCTCCGCTTTTTTTATCTTGAGTGTCAAATAAATCAGGGTAAAGCGTCAGCCTATCTTTATTAGAAGATTTTCTGGAATTCTGTATTTCAAGCAAAAATTCAGTAAGACTTTCTAGATCAGCGTCAGGTCCCAAAGTAAGGAAACCTGATGTACCAACCATATCGTGAGCCGTCGAACCATTGGTGGATAATCTTACTTTATCTATATAGGTATCAATCGGATCTTTCAATCCAGCCTTTCTTAGAGCATCCAAAAATGTTTCAAATAACTTCTCATTTGACCCCCTAGCCGCGTCTATTTCAAAACCCATCTTTTGAATCTCCTGCTTGACCTCCTCAGCATGGGCAACCTCCGCTTTGGTCCGCCCATCCGGACCAACTACCAAATCATCGTTGCTTATACCATCAAGGTTTAAATCTTTAATAGCCTGTGTGTCAGCATCACTCAAAACATAATGTGACAAATCATCTTTTGAAGGATTCATAGGTACTTCAAATTATACGTTCAAAATCGTTTTAAACAAAACTTGACTGTGAAGAACGTAGGGTATATAATGTGATCCAATACTGAATGACCCGAAATTCCGCCCGAAAGCGGAATTTCTGTTTATAAGTACTTATAATTTATCCGCATAATCTTCGTATTATATGTTTGACCTAAAAATCATAAATTCAGTCCTTGACCAGCTCGAAGAGGAGCGCGGCATCCCAAAGGAAAAAGTACTCGAAGCAATCGAGCTTTCCCTCGCTGCCGCCTACAAAAAAGAGTACGGCAAGCGCGGGCAAATCATCCGTGCCACTTTCAACATTCAAACCGGTGAAGTTGAAATGAATCAAGTAAAAATCGTAGTTGATGAGAGCAAGGTTTTCATGAACAAGGAAGATCTTGAAGAAGCTCTTGAAGACGCCGAGGCAAACGACGATGACCGAGTCCTCTACAACCCCGAGCACCACATCCTCCTTGAAGATGCGAAGAAGATAAAGAAAGGGGCCGAGCTCGGCGACGAAATCTCCTTCCCTCTCGAATCAAAAGGCGACTATGGACGCATTGCCTCCCAAACAGCAAAACAAGTCATCATGCAAAAAATCCGCGAAGCTGAACGGTCTTCGGTACTCGATGAATTTGGCGCTCGTGAAGGCGACATCGTAACAGGTACTGTCCAGCGTATTGAGCGCGGCAATATTTTTATCGATGTCGGACGTGCTGTCGGTATCCTCCCTTATGAAGAACAAATCCCCGGTGAACGCTTTACTCAAGGTGAGCGAGTTCGGAGCTTTATGTACAAAGTTGAGGATGGCCCCAAAGGAGTTGTCCTTAGGCTTTCACGCTCACATCCGAAGTTTTTGATAAAGCTTTTCGAAAACGAAGCGCCAGAACTAGCAAGCGGCACAATCGAGATCAAGGCCGTAGCTCGCGAAGCAGGCTCGCGCTCAAAAATAGCGGTCGCCACCAATGATCAATATATTGATCCGGTAGGTGCCCTTGTAGGTCAACGCGGAGTACGTGTCTCGACAGTGACTGGAGAATTACACGGTGAAAAAATAGATGTTATTGAATGGTCAGAAAATCCTAGTGAATTTATCGAAGACGCTCTCTCTCCGGCCAAAATAGCAAGTGTCGAAATAGACGAAGAAAACCGTGAAGCAAAAATAACAGTAAGTGAAGACCAGCAGTCGCTTGCTATCGGTAAAGGCGGCCAAAACGTACGCCTCGCGGCCAAACTGACTGGCTGGAGAATTGATATCAAATCAGTAGCCGGCCAAGAGCTAGAAACAGCTGACGGTACGAAGACAAACAACGAAGAATAGCCCTTCCTCCTTCCCTCTCTTAACTCTAGGAGATGGGTTGAGGTGAGGTATTAAAATTAATTTTAAATCACTATGAACTTATGGCACGAAATTGATCCGGGCTCGAAAGAAAGCATGAATGTAATAATCGAGATCAATAAAGGATCAAAAAACAAATACGAAATCGACAAAAAAACCGGTCTTATCGCCCTTGACCGTGTTGCGCACACCGCCCAAGACTTCCCTTTTGATTATGGTTTTGTCCCTCAAACTCTTTGGCACGACAATGACCCGCTCGATGTAATACTCCTTACTACTCACCCACTATTACCTGGTATATTGGTCCACGCAAGACCAATCGCCATCATGAACATGATAGATAGCGGTGAAGGTGATGACAAAATAATCGCAGTACCAACTGATGATCCACGTTTTGCTGATATCAAAGATTTGACCGACATCAACAAACACACCATAAAGGAAATAGAGCACTTCTACTCGACCTACAAGAAACTTCAAAACAAAGTAGTTGAAGTACATGGTTTTAAAGGAAAAGAAGTTGCTGAATCTGCTTTTGAAGAAGGGCGCAAACTATACGCTGACAAGTACTCAAAATAAGCTATAATATATTCATCCCGACACGGCTGATTACTATTAACGTTTAAAATGAAAAAAATATTACTATCCGTTGCCGCACTTTCGTTTGCGGTTATACCTACTATAAGCTTTGCCCAAGAAGCTGAGGTTGAAGCACGAGTCGAAGCAAAAACCAATATCAAAGCAAATATTGGTCAAAAGCGTGATGATATAAAAAGCGCGATCCAAGAAAAGAAGGAGGAATTAAAAACAAATATGCAGGAAAGGCGTGATGAAGCGCGTAGCAAAATCGAAGACAGGATCAAACAATTTGTAAGCAATGTTAAGGAGAGATTTGGTGCAGCAATAGAAAGACTCAATACTCTCTCTGCCCGTATTGATTCCCGAATCGAAAAGCTCGAACAGGAAGGCAAACAAGACGTAAGCGAAGCTAAAACCCTTTCAGCGACAGCTAAAGTCAAAATCACTACCGCAAGCGAGAGTGTTGCTAAAATAACAGTGAATGTTTCTTCTGATTCAAACGCTACTACTACCGAAGCCATTAAATCGGCTTTCGAAATAACTCGCAAATCAATTGAACAAGCTAAAAAGGATATAAAATCGGCTCACGAAGCACTTATTGACGTTGTTGAATCATTGAAAGCAAGCGCCGAAGCAAATGTTGAAGTAAAAGCAGAAACAAATTAAAAAATTATAAAATAACCACATGGATAACATGAATCCAAACCAAATGCCTCCGATGGGTATGATACCGGAGCAAAAATCAGGCAAGGGCCCTCTTATTGCCGTCATTATCATCCTCATACTGATCGTAATCGGTAGCCTATACTTCTTGAAACAAAGAAACTCCCAAATGAAATATACTCCGCAAATACAGAGTGAGAGCGATGAGGTAACCGCCTCCCTCAAAGCTCAGAGTTCTTCAGATGAATTAGATTCGATCGAGGCCGACCTCAAATCTTCGAACTACGACAACCTAGACCAAGGCGCCGCCGCCCTACAAGCTGAGTTATAATTTTTTCAAAAACCGCCTGAAGCGGTTTTTGTTTACAACAAAGCTTTTTCGATGTAGACTCATTTTCTATGAAATACAACATAACGGTCAAAAAACTACCCCAATCGGAAGTAGAGATTTCCTGCTCACTTGAAGCAAGTCTACTAGAAGCTGCTCACAAAAAAGCCTTTGAGATGATAGGTCTTTCCCTCGATGTGCCAGGTTTTCGCAAAGGTCACATTCCTCAAAACATCATTCTCGAAAAAGTTGGTGAGCGATTTATCCTCGAAGAAGCAGCTGATATTTTGCTCAAAGAGCATTTCCCTAAAATCGTGCTTGAGGAGAAGCTTGACCTCATCGGCCGCCCACAAATCGCAATCAAAAAACTTGCTTTGGGTAATCCATTCGAGTTTAGTGCGACAATTGCGGTGATGCCTGAAGTGAAGTTGCCTGATTATAAAAAACTAGCTTCTGCCGTTATGAATGAAGCCACCTCCGCAAAAATAGAAACCACGGCGACCGAGGGAGAAGTGGACGAGGTGCTTTTACAAATAAGAAAAAACAAAGCACATTTTGATTGGCATAAGATGCAAAAAGAAAAGCCCCTCCCCAACCCTCCCCAAAAGGGAGGGAGCCAAAATGAAGGACACGAGGCACATGCTCATATTGATTTTAACGACGAAAAAAATCTACCAGTCTTGGACGACGAGTTTGCCAAAGCTGCCGGCAATTTCAAAAATCTTGCTGAACTAAAAGAAAAAGTAAAAGAAAATTTGGAAAAAGAGAAAGAGTTGAAAAATATCGAAAAGCGACGAGCCAAAATATTGGACCAATTGGTCGAGGCAACCAAAATAGATGTACCAAAGATTTTGGTAGAGAGTGAAATAGATAAGTCGCTCGCCCAAATGAAAGACAGCGTCACTCAAATGGGCCTCACTTGGGAAGCTTATCTTTCAAACTCAATCAAAGATGAGCAAAAAAACAAGGACAGCAAGGAAGTGATAGCCGAAGCTGAAGCCAAATTGCGCGAAGATCTAAAAGAAAGTGCTCTCAAAAAAGCCAAGACCCAACTCATCTTCAATGAGATCGCCACCAAAGAAAATATAAAAATTGACGAAACCGTCCTCCAAAACGAAGTCCAAACCCTTCTCACTCACTACCCTGATGCTAAGGAAGAATCGGCTCGTATTTACGTCTCCACCATCCTCATGAATTCCGAAGTCTTAAAACTACTCGAAAAAGCCTCTGACTAATCATCATCTCGCCTAAATATCATTATTTTAAAGAATATTTTGCGATCTTCCTTGTTTTTTGATTGACAAATAACATATAATCATGATATAATTGATTTTAGAAAGAAGGTCCCATGAATATCAAAGAGATAGAAAAGTTGTTAGGTCGTATCCAACACAGAAACCCGCTCCCATGGAAAGCAGAGAGGCGCGGTGATTACGTTTTCGTAGCCTCGCCCAGAGAAGGACGGGAACCTGTGATTGTTGCTCACATCCCCGGCCCAAATCAAGAAGAAAACCTCGCGGTTGCAAGATTGATTGCAGAAGCAGTCAATTCGCTGTCTCAACAACCGATCTCAGGGTAAGGTCGTCTGATCTTCCCACACACAAAAGGTCACTGAATGATGATATCGAACAGTGACCTTTTTTGCACAAAAAAACTACTTCTTCGAATCAAGGTGACGAAACATTGCCTTCGTATCTTTGAAAGGCCCGATAGTTTTTTTTGATTTTACCTCTAAAAGACCGTTAGCGATTTCCCTATCAAGAATAGTTTTTGGTTCAAGTTTGATACCACCCGGCACCACCTTCACTTCCAAAAAGTCTCCTATTTCTACCTTAGCCCCCTTCCTTATTATTTCAGGGATAACAATTTGGTATTTATTTTTTACTTTTACTAGTTCCATAACTCCATAGTATCACTCTCTATTCCATAGTTCAACTATCCAACTATTCAACTAATATCAATACAAATGAATAGTTTGTGAGGTTTATTAGATAACTAATTTAGCCAAAGCGGCAATTGCGGCGGTTTCGGCACGAAGAGTTAGGGGTCCGAGAGAGTGAATTTGAGCACCGTGAGCTTTGGCTAGCTCGACTTCCTTTTCACTCCAACCCCCTTCAGGACCGATGAATAGGACTGAATTATGAAGCTTGAATTTCGAATCATGAAATATATTTTCACCCTCTCCTAGATCTAGGAGAGGGTCAGGCGTAGCGAGGGGTGAGGTTGTATGGAAAATAAATGCCCCCTTCCCATAATTCATAATACACTCTTCATAATCAACCGACTCCCCCACCTCCGGCACATCGCCCCTACCACACTGCTCGGAGGCTTCAATCGCTATTTTTCGCAAACGTTCCATATTTATATTTTTCTTCTCGCTTCTCTCCGAGATCGTAGGCACGATCTTTGACACCCCTAGCTCGGTCGCTTTTTCAACTACCCATTCCATCTTGTCTTTTTTAACAATCGCCTGAAAAAGTGTGATTTTATTTTTTGGTATTATACTCCCCCTCTTTTCCAAAACCTCTACTTCCGCCTCTCTATTGTTCAAAACATTGATGGTACAAACATATTCAAAACCACTACCATCAAAAAGCACGACTTGATTGCCAACATTATAACGAAAAACATTGCGCCATTGATGGACGATAACCTCATCATCAATTTTGACTCGTTTACCTTTTAATTCTGTATTTAAATAAAACCTATGCAAACGCATAATTTTATGCTATCATTTTTCGCATGAAAAACAAAGAATACAATTCAATACTTGTCCCAACCGTTATCGAAAAAACCCATCAAGGCGAACGAGCTTATGACATCTATTCCCGTCTTTTAAAAGATCGGATCATTTTTTTGGGTGGCCAAATTGAAGACACAATGGCAAACCTTATCATTGCCCAACTACTTTTCCTTCAAGCGGAAGATTCCAAAAAAGACATTCACATGTACATAAACTCTCCCGGCGGCTCGGTCACTTCCACTCTTGCCATTATTGACACGATGAAATTCATCAAGCCCGAAATTGCCACTTATTGTGTCGGTATTGCGGCCTCTGGCGCCGCCATGGTGCTCTCGGCTGGCACCAAAGGGAAAAGATTTATTTTGAAAAATGCGGAAGTGATGATCCACCAGCCATTAGGTGGTGCTGAGGGTCAAGCAACTGATATTGCTATAACTGCAAAGCATATCCTTAAAACAAAAGACAATTTGAACAAAATGCTCTCTGAACACACAGGCCAACCTCTTTCAAAAATTGAAAACGATGTCGAGCGCGACTTCTTCATGTCAGCTGACGAAGCCAAAAAATACGGCATCGTCGATAAAATACTCTAAAATCTTCGGGCTGGAAAAAGTTTGCAAAATATTGTAAACTCTAGGTGTTAACCATAAATCAACAAATTGAAAACTTATCATGTCATTAAAATTAACGATGTTCCTTGCGGGGTTTGCCTCGCTTATAGGAATAGGTTTTGGATATTTCCTTAGGTGGATCATATCCCTAGGGCAAAAAGGTTCGGTTGAGCTCCGCATCAAGCAGATGGAGCTCCACGCCAGAGAAGAAGCTAAACGAATAGTCGAAGAAGCAGAGTCGAAAGCCGAACAAACAATCAAAGAGTCACGAATAGAATTTAAAGAGCGCGAAGAAAAAGTAAAAAAAACCGAGGATAGATTGATCAAAAAAGAAGAATTTCTAGACAAACGCCAGCTCGATATTGACAAAGAAGTCGAACACATCAAAGAAAAAGTAGCAGAGGTCAAAAATCTTCGGGAAAAAGCCGAAGCGATTGAAAAGCAAAAATATGAAGAGCTTCAAAAAGTTGCTAAGCTTGGCGAGAGTGAGGCTCGTGAAATCCTAATCAAAGAAATCGAAAGAAAATCGGAAGAGGATATTTTGGTGCGCCTTCAAAAACTAGAGAGCCAAGGTTTGGAAAAGATCGAAGCAAGAGCAAAAGAAATACTTGCTATCTCAATCCAACGTTTTGCAAACTCGGTATCGTCGGAGATATTTTCGACCAGTGTCCCAATTGCTTCTGACGAAATCAAGGGTAAGATAATCGGCAAAGAAGGACGCAACATCAAAGCTTTTGAACGCGCTTCGGGAGTTGAAGTTATTGTTGATGATACACCAGGAGTCATCACCCTTTCTTCGCATGACCCAGTACGTCGCCAAATCGCCCGCCTCGCTCTTGAAAACCTAATCCAGGACGGACGCATCCAGCCGGCTAAAATCGAAGAAATGATAGACAAAGCCAAGCAGGAAATAAACAAGATAATGAAAGAAAAGGGCGAACAGGCGGTTTATGAATGTGGTGTATTCAATCTTGACCCACGCATCGTCGCCATTTTAGGCCGTTTACATTTCCGTACTTCCTACGGCCAAAATGTTTTGCAACATTCAATCGAAATGTCTCATGTCGCTGGTATGATAGCCTCCGAACTTGGAGCAAATGTAGCGATAGCTAAGGCAGGTGCCCTCCTACACGACATTGGTAAAGCAGTCGATCATGAAATAGCTGGTACCCATGTAGAAATTGGTCGCCGTATTCTCCAAAAATTTGGCGCCGACGAACGCATCATCCGAGCGATGGAGTCTCACCACAACGAGTACCCGTATTCAACTCTCGAATCTTACATCGTCCAATCGGCTGACGCTATTTCCGGAGCTCGCCCAGGCGCAAGGAAGGATAGCGTCGAAAACTATTTGAAGCGCCTAGGTGAACTTGAATCCATCGCTCTAAACCAAAAAGGAGTTGAAAAAGCCTATGCCCTGCAAGCTGGCCGAGAAATACGAGTTTTCGTCACTCCTTCCGAAGTGACTGATGTCGAAGCTAAGTCCCTCGCTCGCAATATCGCTATCCAAATCGAAAACGAACTCAAATATCCAGGTGAAATTAGAGTGGTGGTGATAAGAGAATCCCGAACTATCGAATTTGCTAGGTAAGCTGATATTTTTTCCCCTCCTCTGGAAATATAGCTTCCACACCCACATAGTCTCGGATACGCTGACATAGAAAAAGTGAAGATTTTGGTTCGCCCATAATAACAAAAACTTTTTTGAGTCCTGTCTGACTCCCCTCTCCTGCGTCTAGGAAAGGGGTCGGGGGTGAGGTCTTCACACTCTCGACAAACTCCACCAAGTGCTCAGAGTCCATGTGCGAAGAATACCCGTCCACTTTGGCGACCGTCGCCTCAACCTTTATCTTTTCTCCGTCTATTTTTACCTCCTTCGCCCCATCTTCGAGCCTACGCCCCAGAGTACCAACCGATTGATAACCCACCATGATCAGGGTATTTTTTGCATCTCCCAAAATACGTTCCTCGTGACTCCTTATCCTCCCACCTTCCGACATACCCGAACCGGCGAGGATGATTTTTGGATCTGGAGTATTTTCGATAAGCGCCGACTCTCTCGCTCCATGAGTCATTATAAGTTTTGGAAATTTAAAAATATCATCACCCGACTCGATTTCGTCCCTCACTTCTTTTTTGAAATCATGTGCATATTTTTTATAAATACCGGTCACCCGAAGTGCAAGCGGTGAATCCAAAAAAACCGGCACCTCTGGTAGTTCCCCTGACTCGATCATTTTGTTAAGTTCGTACAAAATGACTTGCGTCCGCTCAATCGAAAAAGCGGGAATCACAATCGTCCCCTGTTTCTTGATGCCAGCCAAAATCAAATCTCTCAGTCTTTCCTTTCTTTGGTCTCGATTTTCGTGGTTTCGATCACCATAGACGCTCTCCATTACCATATAATGAGCCCCTTTGGGTATTTCTACATCCGGCAAAAGAGGCGATGGCGAGTTACCCAAATCACCAGTAAAGGCAATCGTCCTTGCCTCTTTGCCGCTATCGCAAGTAACAAGGCAGATAGCCGAACCAAGCACATGACCGGCATTTATGCATTTTAGTTTACAATTTTTAAAAAGCTCTTTTTCCTCATCATAACCAACCCCCTCCCACAACGAAAAAGCTTGAGCAATATCAGACTTTTCATATAACGAACCACCCCGCACAAGCATCACCTTATAAGCATCTTCAAGCATGGGTAAAGAGAGCTCTTTGGTTTCTATTGTCGAAATTATTTTGCCCCTAAAACCATCGCTCACCAATTTTGGCACTCGCCCAATATGATCCATATGAGCATGAGTAATGATTAAAAAATCAATGGTGGTAGGATCATAAGCAAAGTCGCTTTCGTTCAATTGGTTTGCCTCCAAGTCGCCCTGGATCAAACCACAATCAACCAAAATCCTTTTATTATCCCATTCCAATAAAATATTGGCCCCAGTCGCTCGGCCAACTCCTCCAAAAAAAGTCAAAAATTTTTCGCTCATATCGAAAGCTGTTTATTCCTATCTTGGTCAAGCTCTTTCATGTAGGCATACATACAGGCCACCAAGGCTCCTAAGGTATCCATGATAAGGTCGAGGACCGTATCGGGAATATATTCGCGAGTCGCGGTTGAGGTAATACCAAAAAATAATTCAAAAGCCTCCCAAAATACTCCGATTATGATAAGTGACAAAAGTGAGACTAGCAAAAAATTTAGGCCACGACGCGACGTAGGCTCAAAAATCCCCGAAAAAAAGTAAAGCCAGAGAGTGAAAAGTGCAATCCACGCACCGCCCAAAAAGTGCATGAACGAGTCAAATTCGTGGATCGTCCAATAAAAGTATAAAGTGGTAGCTAACTGATGTAGAGCTCCAATCACTATCAAAAGGCCAAACATTTCCTTAAACAGGGGTTTTTTGAACATAATAAAATCTTATCATCCAAAACCTCGTTTGCCCACCGACGAAAAATCCCAAAACGTATTGCTTTGGGATTTTTCGTCGGACCGCCCGGAATATTCCCTATTTTTTAGAATAGGTGGGTGGCCTCGATTGGGACTTTACGTCACAAAAAGTTAGCCTCCCTGAATATAAATTAAGTAGAAAATACCGAACGGTCCTAGAGTCAATTATACTCCTACTCCAAGAGGCCATCCATATTTACATCATACAAAATTTGTTCTTGGATAAGTTTGTAGTTTATAAGTTCATCGTCATTAAACCAATGCTTTATTTCCATCTCTGCCTCCTTCACCGAACCAGAACCATGAACCAAGTTTCTAACCGAGCGACCATCTTGATCAGCTAGTTCATAAGAATCAAGAACAAAATCACCCCTTATTGAACCAACATCAGACGAACGAGGCTCGGTGCCTCCAGTTATTTTGCGAGCAAGCTCAACTGCATGCAAACCCTGCCAGACCATGAGGATAACTGGACCGCTTGTCATATATTTTTTTAGTTTCTCCAAGACGATTGCGGTTATCTCATACGGATCCTCTGAAGGCGGTTTATTACCACGTTCACGTGCCATTTTTATACGCTTTTCTCCGGTCACTCTCCGCCATTCTGGGTCAAGAGTGTAAAATTGCTCGATTTGCTCTTCAGTTGGCAAAGCCATTTTAGTAGCAACGAGTTTTAAACCCCTTCTTTCAAAACGACCTATTATCTCACCGATTAGTGATCGTTGAATACCGTCAGGTTTTATTATTATCAAAGTTCTCTCTGTTTTTGGATGCATAAAATTTTCAATCTTCAATTTTTAATTACTTTGTCAACACTTCTATTTTCCCATCATACCCTACTGCAACCGTGTGTTCAAAATGAGCCGAGAGCGATTTGTCACGAGTAATGTAGGTGTAGCCATCAGAGAGCTTTTTGATATCACGACTACCTAGAGTAAGCATAGGTTCGATAGCAATCACGAGCCCCGGCGAGAGCTTTGGACCCTCCCCACGCTTGGCTTTGTTTGGTACAAAAGGCTCTTCATGAACATGATAACCCACCCCATGCCCCGAGAGGCCTTCCACTATACCAAGATCGTGTTTTATCGCTGTTTGCATAACCGCATCGCCTATATCACCTATATGACCATTTAGTCTCATTGCTTTAATACCACGATCAAGGGCTTCGCGAGTAGCTTGGATTAGGGTAGATGCTTCTTTGGAAATCGAACCGACTGCAACTGTGATCGCTGCATCTGTTATCAAACCTTCATAAACAAGCCCTAAATCAAGAGTGACCACATCACCCTCAAAGAGCATGCGCTCATCAGGTATACCATGCACTATTTCTTCATTTATCGAAACACACAGAGAGGCCGGGTATGGGTATTTGGCATCACGCGGCTGATAGCCTAAAAACGCAGCTGTGCAACCAGCCTCGTCGATCAACTGCTCAGCATAAGCATTCAAATCACTTGTCCTTACACCTGGCTTAACCCTCTTCGCCACCTCTCTCAAAATGCGGGCGTGGATCGCTCCACCCTTCTTCATGGTTTCTATTTCTTCTTTAGTTTTATATTTGATCATTTTTATCGAGTGTCATCTTCAAAATATCTTGGTGAACTTCTTCAATTGGACGGTTGCCATCTATACTTATAAACTGATAGCGCGAATTATTTTTGAAATACTCCAGAGCCTGGACCGCATTTTCATCGTACCAATCAAGACGTCTTTCGACATCTTCTTTGGTATCATCAGCGCGCTTTCGATTTAAAAGCCTTTCGGCAGCTACTTCCCGAGGAATATCGATCAATATGACATAAGGGTTTTCCCTTCCAAAAAACTTCATAGCCGAATCAAGGATTGGTGCTTCGTGCGACCGACGAGAGAGACCATCGAGCACCATATGTTCCTCTCCCGAAACATGCTTCACCAAATATTCTGTCCAAACCCAAATCGGCAAAAACTCAGGCAAAAGACCTCCCTCCGCCATTATTTCCCTTGTTTTTTTAGCGGTAAGTGAAGCTTCTTTGGCAAATTCACGAAACTTCTGCCCCGTCTCCAAATACAAAACATCACGCTTAGGGTCACGCTCTTTTAGCTTCTCGATGAGCATTTTGGCCTGGGTACCCTTACCACAACCCGATCGCCCAAAAAATATAAATGTTTGAAGATTTAGAGACATTGAATTATGAAGTAAGGATTATAAGTTAAGCATAATAATGAAAATGATTATGCACAAGCCCTTGCTTTTTGCATAATTCATTATTCATTATTGCTAATTCAATCTAGTACTCCCTCGCTGAAATTTGAGCGTCAATTTTCTTTACAAGATCAATAACCACAGATACAACAATGAGCAAACTTGTACCACCGATAGCGACTGCGCTTATACCGGTCACCGCCTGCATCACAAGAGGCAAAACTGCGATCACTGCCAAAAAGAGGGCGCCAACCAAGGTCAAACGAAGCAAAATGTTGGAGATATGGGAAGAAGTCGGAAGTCCAGGCCTTATACCTGGTATGAATGCTCCACTCCTTTGTAGGTTTTTTGATATAGAGTCAGGGTCAAAAGTGACCGCAGTGTAGAAATAAGTGAAAATAAAAACAAGTGCAAAATAAGCAATTGCATAAAATGTCTGGTTGGTCATAAATGAAAGCACTGCCGCCGATGCACTTTGAACAAAACTATTTTGTACGTTTGCCAAAAACTGAACCAACATTTGAGGCAACATCAAGATAGCAAGAGCAAAAATTATTGGTATTACTCCAGCCTGGTTAACCCTAAGTGGGATATAGGTCGAAGCGCCACCATACATTTTGTTGCCCCTCACCTGCTTTGCATAAGTGACTGGTATTGGACGCTCTGCTTCAGTCACGACGACTACCCCCCATATAACAAGCGCTGCGGCAGCAATGAAGCCGAGGTAGGAAGGTAGCTGGGAAGCATCGAAAGAGAAGAAGAGTTTCCCTATCTCGTTTGGCAAAACCGAAACAATACCAGCAAAAATAATGAGCGACACACCATTACCTATACCAAACTCAGTGATAAGTTCTCCAAGCCACATAAGTAGGAGCGAGCCAGCCGTAATGACAAGCAAATTGGTCGCTAGGTCAAAATAACCAAGTCTTGCCAAAATACCCTGATTTTGAAGCAACGAAATGAAAGCAAAACCCTGCATGACTCCAAGCGGGATAGTGAGCAGTCGCGAATATTGTGAAAATTTCCTTCGGCCCGCCTCACCTTCCTCTTGATACATTTCCTTCATCTTTGGAAAGATGATGGTGAAAAGTTGCATGATAATGGAAGCAGTGATGTAAGGCGAAACACCAAGCATGATGATCGAAAGCTTAGCTAAACCACCACCCGAAAAAAGGTTCAACAAATTGAAAAAATCGTTGTTGGAAAGAAACTGCTCGAGACGCAAAGTATCAATCCCTGGGATTGGGATCACCGCCAAGAGCCTAAAAGCAACAAGGATGAAAAGAGTGAAAAAAATCCTCTTTCGGAGCACCCTGTCGCCGAAGACCAAATTTAGTTTATGAGCGAAGGTATTCATTTATGCTTATTTTATTCTTCTTTTGAAACTTTACCACCTAAGGATTCGATCGCTGTGCGAGCCCCGGCCGAAACTTCTACGCCGATAAAATTGAAATTTTTAGTAAGTTCACCACCAACCAATATCTTGATACGAGGAGTGACTCCGCTTTTAATAGAAACGAGCTCCTTAGCAACAAGTGTCGCTGGGCTTATAGTTGCACCCTTTTCAAAAACTTTTTCGATGTCACCAAGTTTTATAGCTTTCGCTTCATCCAAGCGAGTTTTCAAAGAGTTTTTGCCACGACCACGAAGTTTTGGTAGTCGTTTTATAATATCGCGCCATTCAGGTCGCTTTTTTCTACCTGATCGAGCATTTTGACCCTTGGTACCACGTCCCGAAGTCTTACCTCGAGAACCGCCACGACCAACCTGCTTCGCCTTTCGATTGGAACTATTCTTTTTTAGGTTATGGAATTGCATATTTCTGATTGAAGATTAAAAATTGAAAATTTGGAGTTTAACTTTTAACTTTCAACTGTTGCAATGCTTTAATGGTAGCGCGAGCAATGTTGAGTTTATTTTTTGATCGAGAGAGTATCTTCGAAGATACTTGGCTTACTCCAGCAAGCTCAAGGACAGTACGTACGGCGCTTCCGGCAATCACTCCCTTACCTGGAGCTGGCATAATGCTAACTTGTGCACTTGAATATTTAGCAAAAACCGGATGATTGATAGACTTTTTGTCGTTGAGTGCAACCTTGACCATCTCTTTTTTAGCAGCTCGCATCGCTTTGTCGACTGCGATCGGAGTGTCAGACGACTTACCAACACCAACACCTACCCGACCCTTTCGGTCGCCAATTGCAATCGCGATCGAAAAACTAAAACGACGACCACCGGAAGTCACACGAGTAACCCGCCTAACATTCAAGATTTTGTTATCAAATTCTTGCTTAACTCGCTCCACCCGACGTGAAGGTCGGCGCTCGTTTTTGCGACGATCGCCTCGTGGACCAAAGTCCTTTTTGCCCTCCGGTGCCAAAGCGCCACTATCGGTCGCGACTGCGTTAAGAGTCGCTTCTTCAACCACCTCCTCTGTACCTTCTATTATTTTTTCCTCTTGATTGTCCATTGTTTAATTAAAATTTAAGTCCACCTTCACGGGCGCCGAGAGCAAGAGCTGCGACAACACCAGTGTATTCAAAACCTCCTCGATCGAAAACCACCTTTATAACACCCTCTTTGAGAGCTGCCCCCGCCAAAGTTTGTCCAACCTTAAGAGCTTTTTCCAACAAAGTACCTTTGCCTTTCATCTTTTCACTTGTAGCCATAACCAAAGTCATGCCTTTGGTATCATCAATGATTTGAGCAGAAATATGTTTGTTTGAACGAAAGACCGAAAGTCGAGGCTTTTCTGATGTGCCAAAAATCTTGGCTCGTACTCGCTTCCTACGTCTATCCCTTTGCTGTTGTTTTGTTTTAGTATCCATCGAGATTGATTGAAAATTGAAGATTCAAAATTAAAAATTAGACAGACTTTTTTCCTTGCTTTCGGCGGATCACTTCGCCCTCGTACCTAAAGCCCTTGCCTTTGTAAGGTTCAGGCTTCTTCAAAGAACGAACCTTGGCTGCGAAGCTTCCCACCAATTCCTTGTCTATACCAGAAACCGTGATAAGGTTCTTTTCCGCCTTTACGGTAAGACCTTGAGGTATTTCAACATTGACTGGGTGGGAAAATCCGAGCGCCAAGACCAAAGTATTGCCATTCACTTGAGACTTATAGCCGACACCCTCGAGAATGAGCTTCTTTTCAAAACCCTCATTCACGCCCTTGATCATATTCTTTATATGAGAGCCATAAGTCCCCCAAAGAGCGCGGGTTTCCTTAGTGTCCTTAACTAAAGCAAGGCGAATATCGTTTCCTTCAATCATGATAGCAATATCTGGACGAAACATCCGGTCAAGCGACCCTTTAGGTCCTTTGACAGACAAAAGACCATTGTCGAATTTTACTTCGGTCTTCTCTCCAATCATTATTCCTTTTTTGCCTATTCTACTCATTGTTTTTATATTTGTATCATTCGTGTGAATTCGTGAATCTAGTGTTGCACTTTACCAGATATTAAACAAAAATTCGCCACCAAGGTTTGCTTTCTTAGCATCCATATCAGCCATAATACCTTTTGGAGTTGAGAAAACCGACATTCCAAAACCTCGACGAAAACGCTTTATTTCCTTCGCTTTAGCGTACAATCGGCGCGATGGCTTTGAAATACGGTCTACATCTTGGACTTTTGGTTTACCATCTTCACCGTATAAAAGAGCGACGTTCAAGACAAAGTGGTTGCCTTTGGTTGTTTTTGAAACTTCGCCCACAAAGCCCTTCTCGGAGAGCAAAGTAGCGATTGCAAACTTCATTTTTGAAAAAGGTAGGGAAATATTCGCCTTGCCGACACGGCCCGCGTTTTTGATTCGTATTATAAAATCTCCGATTGTGTCTGTAGTCATTGTTTTTCGAGGCGATTTTTCCCTTCGACAGGCTCAGGGTAAAGAGCCTAAAAAGAAGTGAAATCTACCAAGATATTGTTACCAAGATGATTTCTTAACTCCCGGTATTCTACCGGTATTTGCAAGCTCCCTGAAGCATATACGACAGAGACCAAAGTCACCCATATATGCTCTCGATCGGCCACATTTGAAACAGCGTCGAACGATCCGAGTGCTGAATTTCGGCTTCTTTTGTGATCTTGCGATTACTGAAGTTTTTGCCATTTCTATTAAATAACCCCGTATAAAAGGGGCTTCCATACATTATCAAAAGACTAAAAAATAGTCAAACTCTTGGGAAAGATAGATCGGCGACAGCAATGGTATTGCAACATATCACTAAAACGTGGTATAAATTTGGCGGAAAGGAAGAAAAAATGCGGGAATTTCTCACCACGCCAGATACCCAGACAACGCCAGACCGTGGACTAAAATGCCTGGAGGGATTGAACTTCGTCTTCACCTGCAACGGCCGAGACGGGAAATCAAACACCCTCACAGGCTCCATCACTGAGGCGCACACTCATGATGGCGAGATGCGACTAAAAGTATCAGCAAGGTTATTTCGGGGAGAGGAAGTAGATTTCTTAGCCTTCAAAGAAGAAGGCTATTGGGTGGTGAAGACGACGCACAGCACCATACCAGGTTATTTCAAAATCGTCCCCTAGCTCGCCCACCACTACCACCTCCCAGGCCGCCTTCGCGGCCTTTTATTTTTTAAGTTTTAAAAAACTATTGGATATTTCTAGCCTTATCATACAGATCAAAAATAATATCTACCGTATATGAACGGTTTTGAGGCAATTCATCTCTTTTAAACCAACCGGCTTCCAATACTTCAAAACCATCGACTTCAAATTTTCTACTATCAGCTTGGGCCAAATACACATATACCGTATCTTTTTTATACTCCCTCGTATTTAGAAAACTTCCTATTGATTGAATATTGTTAGCGGCAACCCCAGCCTCTTCTTTTAGTTCTCTTGCTGCCGCCCGCTCTGGACTCTCCCCGCGTTTTATCCCACCGCCGGGCACTGTCCAACACTTATGTCCATAACTTATCCGCACCAACAAAAATTCTCCATGAGACTCTACCAAACATTTCACCCCGCTCGTGTGAGGGCGAAATACAAAGTAGTATAAAGTTCTCAAATAATCGGCGATTTTTAATATATACATATTTGAGTATTTTAATACTAAAATTATAAAACCTTGCAATATTAATCAAATAAAAAGACTAGTCTACCACAAGGCCAGCCCACTAGAACGGGCTGGCCTTAGACTTTTAAAAACATTGAATTCGTGTAGAATGATCAATATTGATCAGATAATAAGGAAGGGTGTCAGAGTGTTGATTTCCGAGCCTACGCAGGAAATCAAAGCCGGACCGAGCGTAGGCGAGGGAGGCGGGGTCGCGAGATTTTTCTAGCCAGAAAAATACTTGTGACCTAATGTGCACCTCGTTTATTTTGGAGGAGTAAGGTAAGGTATAAAAATAAATAAGGAAGGGTGTCAGAGTGGTCTAATGTGCATCTTTGCTAAAGATGTGTGCCCTTTAAAAGGCACCGAGGGTTCGAATCCCTCCCCTTCCGCAAAAAAGCGAGAGCACGCAAGCTTTTTTGCGGAAGTCGCTCTACAAGAGCGAGTTTCGCGTAGCGAAATGGGAGGGATTCGAAGGCCGGAAGAAATTTTTTAGCAAAAAAATTTCTGAGGCGGGGTCGCGCAAAAATTTAGCAAAATTTTATGTGTGACCGAATCCCTAGAAACACTCTCGAGTCGTGAAAATTTTTGGTTTTGGTTCCAACGCTTATTTTTTATTGAAGCGCTTAAAGTAGTCATCGATTTCGCCACGAAGTTCAATTCCAACTCGTTCAAAACAATCTAATAAATCTTTGTATGTGCCTTTACCACCAAGAAAATCCCAAAATTCATCAGCTACTTTAAGCTCATTATCCAAATCAAGCATTCCACGCATTGTCCATCGAGTGTAGGGTTCTGGTTCGTAAGGATTATATGGAATTGCGATAAATGTGTTTATATCGGCTTTTGGATTGTTCGCCAAAGTTACAGCGACCCATTCAAGTAGTGTTCGTTTAAATTCCTTAAATCCTCCAGCATTAGGTTTTGCTGTTTTTATATCAAATAAATAATAACCGCCGTCTTTTGATTCAAACATTAAATCTACTTTGGTAGGTTTTGCTTTTATCATCTCACCAGACTGACAAACTTTTCTTATTCGTTCAATTTCTTCTTTTTTGTTT
The DNA here is from genome assembly GCA_964440955.1 of uncultured Candidatus Saccharibacteria bacterium. Classification (GTDB taxonomy): domain Bacteria; phylum Patescibacteriota; class Minisyncoccia; order Phycocordibacterales; family WO2-35-19; genus CAYTTP01. The sequence continues at coordinate 69,314 of CAYTTP010000001.1, forward strand.
GGTGATGATGTCGCTGTCGTTAGCCCGTCAATAATTTTCTGTATTTCTGCTTGTGCGCCAGTGCTTATACGATCTCCGGCAGTAGCTTGGCATGTAGCCATTTTAAAATTCTTTTGTGCTAAAGCTAAGCCAACCGGTTCAAAAATACTTGTTCCAAAATTAGTATTGAGCGAATGGATAAATGAATAAAGTGCCAATCTATCCTTACCCAAAAGACGAGTATGGAATGGCATCGAAGCCGGTTCCGGTTTGTAATTTTGGAATTTGTTTCTGAGACTTGCTTTTAATACATCCTCAACATTCTTAACTTGTTCTTTTGATAGTGTCATAAAATTATACTGATTTAAAATGAAAAATTATTTCGGAATATGGATTCCTGTCCCGTTCTGTTCGATTCAAAACAGGTCTTTTAAATTGATTCACAATCTTCATTCCAGATTTTTCAGCAATTTCTGGATAGAGATTGTATTTATCGTTTGCCACAAGGAAAATGTCATAATCATCTTTTAAGTATTTCTTACAATTATTTAGCACATCAGCTATTCCTTGGGCGTATGATCTACGTGCCTCCTGTCCTTGTCCTTTGTAAAGAGGACCAATTTCTAGATCGTCTTTTCTCTTAAAACCCAGCAAATCATAAGCATAGGCGTGTTGTTCGTGATAATCTATCTGTCCAACATATGGAGGCGAGCAAAATATACCCGAAATTTTTTGTTTTTTGAGAATCTTTGCAAACTCCGGATTTTGCTTTTCAACTTTTTCAAAAATATCCACAGCTCTTGAATCACCAGCAATAGCCGAGTAATGGACTGGTTTTCGCAATCTTTCAAATTCCTTAATTCTTGAAACTGTATCGTAAGCGTAACGATTAAGCATTGTTTTTATAGAGAACAACGGCTTGCAAATCTTTTTATGCTTATAACAATAGTATGTAGTTAGTTGAGGTTCTTTTAGAGTAGCAAGATCACTGTGTGTTGTAGCTCGGCATGACCTAATTGTTCGACTCAAAATCAGAGCTAAAATCTTTTTTGTTTTCACATCCTTCTCTTGCTTTATGGTGTTAAAGACATGATTAATTTCTTTTCTCACATTATCCATAAACCAAGTGTCTAAAAATGATTCAGTCTTGTCTTGTTTCAGTTTTATTGAATATTTTTTGAGTAATTTTTGATATGTAGGCAAAAACTCCTTTTCTTTTTCTGAAGAAAACTTTTTTTCATCAAAATTTCCCTGATTTATTTTATATTTGAAATCTGAGCCGGGAAAATGTTTGTTATTAAATTTTGCCAATTCTGCCAACAACTCTGTTTCAAATTCTTGTATTCTGTTATCATGCTCAAAAGTATCTATTGCGGAGAGCATTTTTTTAATTGCTTTCTGTAAATAGTCGTGATCATAGTTTGTTGCCTTGCAACTCGCAATCATGCAATTAAACTCAGACACATCAATACCCACGGAATGGATACCCATTTCTAGTGACTGAATAATTGTTGTTCCTGAACCTAAAAAAGGATCGAGGACTATATCACCGGTTTTAAAATAAACTTCTTTTTTAAAATCATCAGTATGGGAATCAATAAAATATTCAACCAGTTGCGGAATATATTTTCCTTTGTATGGATGTAATCTATGAACATGCTTCGTCGTATCTTTTTCCCTGAGATTATCAAAAGACAACGCCCAGTTTAAGTCATCGCCAAGTTGTTTTTTCCAATCAATCTCTCGTTTACCTTTCCATGATTCGTAATACTTTTTCAAATCATTCAAATCAACAAGGGTTGATCCATTTTCTCCAAGTTTCTTAACCTTACCGTATTGAACAAGGTAAGAAATATTTGTTGGCGATACTTCTTTTTCAAGATAGTCCGTCGCCCATTTTGATGCTTCGTGTATAGTTACTAATGACATAAGTTTATTTTATAATTCTTTTCTTAATACTCCTACGACCTTTCCTTGAATGACGACATTTGATTCGTAAAACGGCTTCATGGTTTGATTTGCTGGAACAAGTTTTACCCTATCTTTTTCCCTGTATATTTTTTTAAGTGTTACTTCGTTTCTATCTGGCATATACGCAACTGCTTTTTCTCCATCTTCGATAGTTTGTTGATCGTGAACAATAACAATATCGCCATCCATAATTCCTTCCTCAATCATACTTAATCCAGAAACTTTGAGCGCATAATATTGAGAAGGACTACGAAGCATTGATCGTGGCACTTCAATCATTTCTTCGGTGCGTATTGCTTCAATGGGACCACCAGCAGAAATAATTCCGAGAAGTGGTATATCGACAAGTGGTGATTTATAATCCTGTGGAGCAATGATCGATCGTTTCCTGCCTCTTTCCATTTTTAATAAACCTTTTTTCCATAAAGCGTGAACATGTTGATGTATTGTCGGCACTGACACATCAAAATGCTTCGCTGTTTCGACTTGCGAAGGGGCATAACCATTCTCTCGTCGATAAGCACGAATAAAATCCAAAACCTCGGCCTCACGCTTGGTTGGTTTATCTGTTGTAACACTTGACTCTTCTTTCATGAGTTTAGTATACTACCTAAAGATAACCTAAACAAGCACTGGTTATCCACAGAATTAAAGGTCGAAACAATAAGCTAAACAATTAACCATTATGGCAAGAAATCGAAGTACAAAACGCGATGGAGCATCTTTTGATGAAGCAGTAATTGAAGCTGTTTGGAAAAAAGGAACTCCGGAATCATATGAAAGTTTTCGGAAAGATGTCTGCGGCGCTAGTATGCAACGTTCAAAATACGGAGAGACTGTACAATGGGGTTGGGAGATTGATCACATCAAACCAGTCGCCTTGGGTGGCTCAGACGATTTGAGCAATTTGCAACCGCTCCAGTGGGAAAATAATCGTGCGAAGAGCGATGAGTACCCACACAAAACATGTGCTGTCAGAAGCTAGGTGCTTGGAAAACGTGCTGATGTAAATAGAGCCTGCGTACTTGATACGACACTCTGAACTTCAGCTACGATGGAACGGCACGCACAAAGGCGATTGGAAAGCACACCTTCCAACAAAATCCCCTTACGGGGATTTTGTTATTGTGAATCTTATAGGGAGCCGTCCGCGTTAGCTGGCGAATTCGTGCGCGCATTGGGCGGGCGGGGCAAGCACATATAGATTTGCTTGTGCCTAGCACAATCCGCTTTTTAGAGTTATCACAGGCTCAATCGAAGCCACAGAGCGAATACGAAGCAAACACCGAGCAGGCATCGTGAGCGAATGCGAACGGCCTATGCGAGGTGGTTGCGAAGTGTGAGCGTACTCTCGAACTATCACAAAACGCAGATACGGGGAGCGCCTCGCACCGACGCGAATGACGGAGGAAAGGACGGACAAAATATCGCCACAATGCTAAAATATAAATACAAGTCCTTTCTGGAGGAATGAAGCGTCGGAATCAAAACCAAAAATTTCCTTTCCATTTTTTGTCGGCTCCCCCCACACCCCCCGCCGAAAATCTAAGAAAGGAAGGAAAATTTTTGGTTTTGTACCGCGACCGAAGGGAGCGGACGAGGCGCGCATTAGCATTTAGTCATTTGGATTCTGCTCGAAATACATTCGAACTTTGTCCAACAAACACCGCAAACGCAAACTGTCTGTCGCAGACAGAAACAGTTTTCAGTTTGCGGAAGGGAGAAAGTGCTTTGAATAGCACTTTCGTGAGGATTCGAAAGGCGGAGCGGGCCCCGCTTTAGCAAAAGCGGGAGCGAGCCAGGGTCGTGAAAATTTTTGAGCGACGGCGAAAAAATTATTCATGACCGAATCCCCTCTTCCGCCAGTATTTTTGAAAAACAATGCTCAAAATTCTTTTGTTTTGCGGTACATTTAAAAACTAAGAAGTGATAAAATAGGTGAGCCTCCAAAAGACCAAAAACAAAAATGAAAGATAAAGAAATACCCACAAATCCAGATCAATTTTTCCCTTGGTTAAAGACAGAGAGCGAGAAACTTTGGGAAGACATTGAACTCAATAATACTATTTACGGATTTCAATTGCAGGCTGGAACAAAATGGCTCCCCGGTCTCAATGACGAGCAAATCGCAAACTATGAGAAAGACGTTGGATTTATTTTTCCTAAAGTCTTTAGAACATTCCTTAAATACATGAATGGTACTGATAAACAAACAATAAATGTATATGGTGGTTCCGACAAACCACATACTTATGGTGTCGGTTACTATTCTTATCCAAGAGATATTCAAGCAGTCAAAGACATGATCACTTGGATTTTTGAAGAATACAAGATATCAGAAAAAGACTTAGAGAAACAAACCATTCCTCATGTGTTGCCAATCATATCGCACAGATTTATCGTGGCAGATAGGTGCGAAACAAATCCGGTACTGTCAATGCATGGTACAGATACGATTTTATACGCTAATTCTTTGCAAGACTTTTTAATTAGCGATATTTTCGCCAATCATCAACGAGAGTCAGATTTACAAAATATAGAAGTGAAGTTTTGGTTGGATTAATCATCATTTATAATAAAAATATGAACAAACAACTTGTGGTTATCTTAATAGTTATTATCTTTATCCTCGGCGGGCTTTTGTATGTTTACAATAGCGAACCTACCACCTACCAAAACGAAGTGGCCTGCACTATGGATGCTATGCTTTGTCCCGATGGATCATACGTAGGTAGACAGGGTCCAAACTGCGAATTCGCCCCTTGCCCAATACCAGAGGGAGCAATGATGGAAGACGGCACGATCGAATAGTTGGTATTACATACAAGATTGCGCAATACTTCATGTACCGCATAATAAGGTCATGAAATTAAATGACAGTATCGAAACAATAGGCAGACTTACCCCCACTCAAAAAAAGGCTTTGGCCGTTTTAGGAATACGAAAAATTGGTGACCTTTTGAGGCATTTCCCCACTCGTTATGGCAACCAAGTGCCGATAAAGTCGATAGAGTTTTTGACAGCCGGCGAAGAAGCTGTTTTGTACGGCAAAATATCAAAACTAAAAACCGGAAAAACTTTTAGAGGCAGAGTGCCAATAGGAAGCGCGACAATCGAAGACTCGACTGGCAAAATACAAGCCACTTGGTTTAGCCAACCCTACATCGCCAAAATGTTCAGCGAAGACACTTTAGTGCGCATAGAAGGCAAAGTTTCCCAAAAAAAGTCCGGCGAACTTTCATTCATAAATCCAAAAATAGAAAAAGCAACTTCCATACCCGAAGGTACAAGCGACTCTCTCTTTGGTTCAAAAGACGATCATAGCCTCTCCCCCACCTACCCAGAAACAAGAAATATTTCGAGCAACTGGATATACCATCACATCCAAAAAATATTCAAAAGTGGCATCCTCGACTCTCTAGAAGACCCAATACCAGAAATATTGCTCAAAAAATATTCCCTGCCTTCAATCTCGACTGCACTTTTTTGGATACACGCGCCACGCAAAAAAGAAGATGCCGAAATAGCAAGGAAACGATTTGCCTTCGAAGAAATATTTTTGATCCAGCTCGACCGCCAAAAAGAGCGGTTGCTCGCCGAACGAGAAAATACATTTAAAATCGATATTGGAAAAGAAGAGCTAGAAAAATTTATCAGCGATTTTGAATTCCCCCTTACCAATGCCCAAAGGAGATGCATCGACAGTGCTATTGCCGATATGAAAAGCGGTCACCCAATGTCGCGACTTATCGAGGGCGATGTCGGGAGTGGCAAAACAGCAGTAGCAGCCTCGGTATGCCATGCAATAGTCCAAACGACTCCACCCAATCGCGAATACGGTTCGTTGCAAGTAGCTTATATGGCACCAACCGAAATACTCGCCGAACAACACTTTGAGTCATTTATAAAATATTTCAAAAAATACAATATTCCCGTCGGTCTCATCACCGGCAGTGGTGCCAAAAAATTTCCCTCCAAGACAAACAGCGCTGAAGCTACCAAGATCTCAAAACCACAAATGCTCAAGTGGGTGAAAGATGGTCAAATACCAATCCTAATCGGCACCCATGCCCTCATCCAAAAAAGTGTATCTTTCAAAAACTTAGGCCTTATCGTCATTGACGAACAACACCGCTTCGGAGTTAAACAAAGAAAAGAGTTGCGAAAGAAACAACCTGCCCGAACGACTAGCATTCAGTTGGGCGGGGATATTGCGCCACATTTACTTTCAATGACCGCAACCCCCATCCCGCGAACTTTAGCCCTCACTCTTTTTGGCGACCTCGACCTTTCAATACTCGACGAACTCCCGCCGGGCAGAAAACCGGTTGAAACCAAAATAATACTCCCTCATCAAAGGGAAGAGGTGTATGAAAAAGTACGCGAAGAACTAAAATCAGGCAGACAGGCGTATGTGATTTGCCCTCGCATTGCAGAGGCCGATCCCGCCCGCCTCGATGACGTGTCGGGCAGGCAAAATTCAACATCGCAATTATTAAATTTACGTTCAGTCACCGAAGAAACAAAATATCTTCAAGAAAAAATATTTCCAGAATACAAAATAATGAGCATCACCGGCAAAATGACTCCAAAGGAAAAGGAGGAAACGATGCGCCACTTTAAGGAAGGTAAGGGCAATATTTTGGTCGCCACCTCTGTTGTAGAAGTAGGGGTAAATGTTCCAAACGCAACCGTGATCATAATCGAAAACGCCGAGCGGTTTGGTCTTGCCCAGCTTCACCAATTGCGCGGAAGAGTCTTGCGGAGTAGTCACAAACCATACTGTTTTGTCTTTGCTCAATCAAATTCACAAAAGACTATCGTCCGCTTAAAATCATTTACCACTGCCAAAAACGGTTTTGAACTCGCTGAAGCCGACTTGAAACAGCGTGGCAGTGGCGATTTGTTTGGCAATAAACAATGGGGGGTTTCGGACCTAGCAATGGAAGCTCTAAAAAATTTGAAAATGGTCGAGTTTGCCCGTAGTGAAGCAAGGGCCTTGCTCGAAGAAGATATCGAGCTATCCAAATTCCCCATCCTCAAAAAACATCTTCTCGAAAAAACCTCGGTACATATGGAGTAGGAGAAATATAGAAAAATAAAAATACAAATTACAAACAGAAGGCGGTGCGGACCCTCTGTCCGCACCGCTAATCCCATCACTTCTTTCCGTAGTGTTTGTTGATCTCTTCCAAAAAGGCGTCACGGACGCCCTTAGGAAGCCCTTTCTTCATCCTAACAACAGCCCAATATGCGCTTATGGCCATGTCTTCACTCAGCGGAGTTGCCCCCTCTCTTCCCACAAGAAAAAGTTCCTTTAGGGTATGTGATTCGAAGGAGACAGGACCTTCATCCAATCTCTCAACCATCCACGCTGATTCGCTGGCAGTATCTCCAATACTGAATCTTTTGATTCTGAACATCTAAGCTCCTTCTACGAATAAGAATACCTAAATACCATAATTATTCAAACTATCAACAATCGAACCTTTAAATACATAGTATGTAATACTATAATTAGATATATGAAAAAACCCAAAGAAAAAGAATCAGCTTTGAAGATGAGAGCGAGAGGCATGAGCTATTCTCAGATAAAATCAAAAATAAAAGTTAGCAAAAGTACTTTAAGTACTTGGTTAGAAAATCACCCTCTTTCACCAGAAGACATAGTCAGGCTTCGCGACTTGAACCCAATCAGAATAGAAAAATATCGCAATACACGATTAAAAAATAGAGAAGAAAAATTAAAAAATATATATAACCAAATTTCTAAAGAAATAGGTATTTTGTCTGAGAGAGAATTGTTTTTAGCTGGCTTATTTTTATACTGGGGAGAAGGAACAAAAGCCGCAAGAGATATGGTCGCTTTTACAAATACCGATCCTGATATGGTTAAATTTTTTATAAGATGGATCAATCTATTTGGTATAGAAAAAAATAGTCTAAAAGTAAAATTGCATCTATACAGCGATATGGATGTAGAAGAAAAAGTGGAGTTTTGGTCAAATCAATTATCTATACCAAAACAAAATTTTAGAAAACCTTATATAAAAGAGTCTAAATTTTCTTCACTCACCTATAAAAATTCTTTCGGTCAAGGTACCTGTACAGTAATTTATGGAAGTTCAGAAATCCATAATAGAATAATTATGGGATTAAAATATCTACGAGAAGTTGTTTCTGGTAAATAATTATATTAGTATGAAATTATGCGCGCATAGCTCAGTTGGTAGAGCATTCCGCTTATACCGGAACGGTCCTTGGTTCGAGTCCAAGTGCGCGCACAAAATATTTACGACGACAAACGTCTAAAAAACTTAAAAAAGCAAATTAAAGTGACGAAGCAACGAGAGAGCAGTCCATGCCAGAGCTAAGAGAAGCAAGTGTTATTTGTACCGAGCGGTTGTCACTATCGACACACCAAGCGTTTGCATTGTTGCTCTCAAGAGGCATAGCAACTACAAAACCAGAGCCGTTAGACTGACACCTACCATCAGCACCAGACTTTGCAAAAGCATCATCTATATAAGTTTGAACGCTGGCGTTACCCAACAATCCGGTCAAAGTAGAGGCGCTACAAGTAGTACTTTGTGCCTGAGTACCATAACCATTGTTATCGCCATAATAAATCTCGGCTACTGATCGAATATTTACAAGAGCCGTCTTGATGGCAGCATCGGCGCCTTTGGCTCGAGAGTTACTTAAGGAGGTAAGTACGATTGAAGAGAGTACTCCAATAATGGCTATTACGACCAAAAGCTCAATAAGTGTAAAACCTCTATTCATGGTTGATTAACCAATTATAACAAAAGCCAAGCTCCAAAAGTTTGGAGCTGTGGATAGGCTATATTGTTTCGATCCTTTTTGGCTGGATGCCATTTGCAATCAAAATAGATTCAAATTCGTCACGTTCAATATTTTCGACTTCAATCAAGCGTTTAGCGATCGTATCCAAAAGAGGACGATGATTTTTTATTATTTCTTCCGCTCTAGCATAAGCCTCCTTCATTATTTTCGAAACCTCCTTGTCAATAAGTGCCCCTACCTCTTCAGAATATTCCTTTTCATCTACTCCCCGACCAAAAAGTGCTTTTCCACCCGAACTTTCAAGGGCCATGGGGCCAATATTTTCGGACATACCATATTTGGTCACCATGTCCCGAGCCATCGCAGTTGAAACCTGCAAATCATTTGACGGGCCAGTCGTAAGGTCGCCAAAGACCATCTTTTCGGTCACATAGCCACCAAGCGACATGGCAATATCATCCAAGAACTCGTTTTTCGATTGAAGCTTTTTATCCTCGATTGGTAACTTCAAAGTATAGCCAGCCGCCCGACCACGCGAAATTATCGAGATTTTATGAACCGGGTCAGCGTGTGGCAAAACCGAAGCAACCAAAGCGTGACCCGCTTCATGGTAAGCGGTGAGCTCTTTTTCTTTTTTGGATAAAATATGACTACGACGCTCTGGTCCTAACATTACTTTTTCTATGGAACGAATAAGATCGTATTGGGAAACAGTAGTACGATTTTCGCGCGCGGCGAGAATAGCAGCCTCATTCATAAGAGAATAGAGGTCAGCACCCGAAAAGCCTGGGGTGCGCTCAGCTATCACGACCAAGTTCACATCTTCAGCAAAAGGCTTTTGTCGAGCATGAATTTTTAATATTTCTTCGCGATCGGACCGATCAGGCAAATCAATTGTGACACGGCGGTCAAAACGTCCGGGTCGCAAAAGAGCCGGGTCAAGCACATCTGGTCTATTGGTCGCTGCCATCACCACCACTTTCTCGGTCGGCTCAAAACCATCCATCTCAACCAGTATTTGGTTTAGGGTTTGCTCGCGCTCGTCGTTACCTCCACCCATTCCACCACCCCTTACTCTCCCTACCGCATCAATTTCATCAACAAAAATTATCGCTGGTGCATATTTTTTGGCTATATTGAAAAGGTCACGCACCCGACTTGCTCCAACACCTACAAACATCTCAACAAATTCAGAACCTGAAATGGAAAAAAATGAAACTCCTGCTTCACCAGCAACCGCTCTCGCCAAAAGGGTTTTGCCTGTACCTGGCGCACCCATAAGCAAAATACCTTTTGGTATACGAGCGCCAATTTCAAAAAACTTTTTCGGATTCTTCAAAAAATCAACAATTTCAGACAATTCCTCTTTAGCTTCTTTGGCACCCGCTACATCTTTGAAAGTCACCTTTTGTTTTTGATCGTCGGGTGTCGTCATCCGTGCACGCGACTCACCAAAGGAAAAAGCTTGCATCCCCGCCCCCTTGATTTGTCTTGTCATCATCCATACAAAAACTCCAATAAAAAGGATTGGGAAGATAATAGGTGATAGATTTAGCAAAACGTAGAAAAAACCACCCCCTTCATTTACCAAAATATTAACATTCGATAGCTCCGCCTCCCCCACTCCATAAGCCGAGAGAGTTTCAAAAATACTTGAAGACTGCTCTTTTGAGGACTTTTTAACCGAGCCGTCAATGTAAGTAGCACGGATTTCACTCGAACTCACTGACAATTCTTTGATTTCGCCTTTTTTCACTCCGGTCGCAAGCTCAGAAATACCAACCGAACTTATGTCATTACTACCAGCGATAAGCGAATAAATCGAGACGACAAAAAACAAGATGAGAGCCCCCAAAGCGAAGTTGTTTAAAAAAGACTTACCAGGCTTTTCACTTTCAATTTTCCCTTTTTTTTGCTTTTGATTTTTGACCATAATTAAAAAGAATATTTTGAGCCATAATAGCATAAAAATGCTATTATTCCCACATGAGCTTGGTCCAAAACAAAAAAGCCTTTTTAAAATACGAGATTATCGAAAAAATCGAAGCCGGCATCGAGCTTTTTGGCTTTGAAGTTAAATCATTAAAAGCAAGCCAAGGTGTTTTAGATGGCGCTTTTGTCACTATTCGTGGGAAGGAAGCTTTCGTGACTGGCATGCAAATACCGCCCTATCAACCCAAAAACACCCCGACCGATTACGACCCTTTACGCCCCCGCAAACTCCTCCTCTCAAAAAACGAGATCGAGAGCCTCAGCAAAGCTGAAAACCAAAAAGGTTTGACAATAGTGCCTATTTCAGTGTATAATAAAGGCAGGAAACTCAAACTAGAAATCGCGCTCGTCCGAGGCAAAAAAGCCCACGACAAACGAGAAAGTATCAAAAAGCGCGATACCGAGAGAGAGATTCGAAGAGAAATTAGTAGTAAGTAGTAAGGAAAAATCAAAAGTTCACGCTAAGTTTGTCTGCGATTTACTTGTAAGTAAATTTGTCTGCCCCACTTCGTCCCGCATAATTCAACTTCGTTGAATGACTTGGGACTTCGCGGGGCGCTCAAATTTGCAGCTACTCGCGTAGCTCGCAGGCAAATTTGGCGGGGATGACAGGTTTCGACAGATACGTACCTTTACAATATGCGCAATAGAGCTCCAATAACTCTTAAAAAGGTTGGAAAGCATACACGGCAAAAACCTTGTAGCAAAGGCTAAATCTGTTGTTTCTCCATATTTTGGAGTCAACGATTTCGCTTTCGCTTACGCTGCCTAACATTAGTTAGTCTGGCCTGAGCGACGGCTCCCCTCTTTTGTCTCAATGGAGGAGTGAGTTGTAATAAACGAGACTTATCATTAGAGAATTGTTTCAACTCTAGTGTGAAATTTAGAAACTAGATGTATTGTCATTTTTGCAGTTTAGAGACGATACCTTGAACCCTTTCGGAAGAAAGAAAAATTGCATATGTTGCGTAGAATTATTGTAAAACCGTTTCTGCATCCGGCTTCAATGTCGGCTTCTCCACCACTCCGCTTTCGTCGCAAAGCTCCTCAAGCTCCGCGGTGCGAGCACCACTTCTCAAAATTCAAAAAAACATAAAACTCTGCGGAGTGTCCCGCGTAGCTTTAGCGTAGTGGGATATAATTTAATATATGTATTATTGTTACATTCTCCAAAGTCTCAAAGATAAAAGTTATTACATCGGCTCGACTCAAGACTTAAAGAAGAGAATTGATAAACATAATCATAAAGAAGTTACCTATTCTTCTACCAAAGCGCCATTTGAACTTGTTTGGTATTCAGCATTTTTAACTAAACAGAAAGCGGTCGATTTTGAAATGTACTTGAAGTCTGGTTCGGGGTTTGCATTCAGAAACAAAAGGTTGATTTAAACGAAAAGGCCCAGCATCCGTCTTGCGACTTCGGCAGGGCCTTGATTGAACAACAAGAGCGATTAGAGAACGTCTATGTCCTCGGTAAGAGCGGCGACTGCGTTCCGATTATCCCACTCCTCTTTCGAGAAATGCTTGGACTCGATCGCCGTACCTGTCCAAGTGTAGACGTAGACATCGTTCGTACGCCGTCCATACGTGTGGAACGCGATGGACTGACCGATTTCGAGAAGCACTACGGCTTCGGTCGAGGATTCGCAAGCGTTTCCAGCCGAGCATTGCTTCAAAATCTGCCCGGTAGTGCCGTCCTGCAAAATTGATTCGCCACCACGGAAACCGCCATTGCAACCAACGAACAGGAGGCAGCGATTTGTCTTGTCTTCGCCGGGCACAATCAGGATCGTGCCTTTCTCCTTCGTTTTGATCACACGGAAGTTGTCGCGTGGGAGAGTCGGCAGACCGACTTTAAGGTCAGCGTAGTTACGCGACCATTCCGGGTTTCCGGGTTCGAGTGGCTTTGCATCGAAGTCAGCTTTCGCTTTCTCCGCGGCAACCTTGTCAGAGCCGGAGTACAGAACATTGTTGTCGGCTGTCACCGTGTAGTTGATAACCGGTGTGACATCCTTTACCGACAGAAACTCGCGGTCCCTCTTGTTACGGCCATAAACCAGATTACAACGGAAGGCGGGAAACGGCTCGGTGTTGTATTCCCAAGACTTGGAAAGAGTTACGTGTAGCATTTTTCTTCTCCTATTTTTCTTGTCCGTGGAGTTTGAGTTTGCCCAAAGGCACTCCGTGGACGTGAATCGCTACTAGCAGTAGCGTTCCAAATACCAAAGTTGATATTCAAAACGCTACTGCCCTATTTCTCTTGTTTTGTTAAAGAACTTTTTCTGTTTCGCTCTTTCGAGCTCATCAGGCAAGACATACATCTTGCGACAGTGAGGCCGCAAATTGCGTGGCGCCATTATGAAACTACAACTGCCGAGCCTTGGAGCCACGGTGCGTATATTCACGCATGGCCCGATCGAAGAGATGATCCTCGTTGTTGCCGAACTGCTCTTCATTGATTGCTTCCCGCGCCTGCTGATTTGCGGGAATGATATCCCACATTTCCGGCATGAAGTCGCCGACGCCGAGTCCCATACCTTGCGGCGGGGCTTCGACGAAGATGTACTTGTAGCCGTCGACGGTTTTGATCTTGCGAACGAGACCGCCACCTTGAGTCGCAAAAACTGGAAAGTTGTACGTTTTCTCCATATTGATCTCCTAAAGGACAATTTGATTCCTGTCTCTCGGCTCGCGAATAAACTTCATTCGTGAGTCCAGATCAGGAGCCGAACCTTTCGTGAGAAAGATTGCAGCTCATGAAAGAACAGATGAGCTATCAGCGGCCGCGGCGTTCCCGGCGCTCCATGCGAGCGTGATGGGAACGGATATCGCGAATGCCGTTGTTGATAGTGGTGGTCAACTCCGCGGGGGTAAATCCGCATGCGTTCGCCAGCGCTCCCGCAAACTTCTGTTTGAAAGTATATCAAATTTTACCTCATTTGTCAACGTTTTTCGGGGTTTGTAAAGGGTCGCCAAAATACCCATATTTTAAGGTCTTTTTTGAGGTATTTTATCAATCAATTTAGCTACTCAATCTATAAATATAGCTTTCTAGCTGGTTCCATGATTCTGAGGGCATCTCCACATCTTTTACAAAATGCCACGCAAGTGGTATTTTGTTTTGTAGAAGGGACCTACATGGATAATACGGTAAGAAAAACAACATCAAGAATTCAGGTCTTTAAAGAATGCGGACCAAATAGTGACCAAATGGAAAGATCATTCCTTGCGGCTGAATGGATAGAACTATCATTAGGGCCAAAAACCACCATGCTCTACGATCACCGATACTATGAGGTATTTACTCTGGTCAACATCCCAGACCATTTTGTGATGGAAGAGGATGTCCTGAGGAGAACGATTCTGGTCACGCGCTAAGCCTCATCCAGTCGCTACTCTCAAGTGGCGACTTTCTCGTCTATTTAACCACTACTTACTACCCGCCCACCTCGACAGTGACCTGCCCGACTCACAAGCGAAGTCGTTGCGGGCGGGGAGCGTGTCGGGCGGGCTGACTACTATTTAGTATTGTTGTTTTGGTCTATAAGAAATCGCTTCTAAAATATGAGGCACTAAGATATCACTTGATTCTTCAAGGTCGGCAATGGTACGGGCAAGTTTGATGAGGCGATGATAACTTCGAGCCGAAAGGTCGAGAGTTTTAGCCGATTTGTTCAAAATCTCTTTTACTTCATCGGACACTTTTATAACACTTACAATATCGCGAGCATTCATCTCCGCATTGGTACCAATACTTCTGCCTGCTTTTTTAAAACGTTCTGCTTGCACCTTACGGGCTCGCTCAACCGCCTTCCTAGCTGGAAGACTCTCGCTCCTCCCCCGCTCTTCGGTCAGTCTTTCGTGATCGACTTTTGAAACTTCGGTCCACATATCAATACGATCAACAATCGGGCCCGAAAGTTTTCGTTTATAACGCTCAACTTGCATCGGTGAACAGGTACAGTTTTTGCCTTTAATACCAAAATTGCCACACGGGCATGGATTCATTGCGACGACCAACAAAAAATGGGCAGGAAACTTGACCGTACCACGAGCTCGCGAGACAGACACCACCCTCTCCTCCAATGGTTCACGGAGCGATTCAATCACTTTAGTATCAAATTCTGGAAACTCATCAAGAAAAAGTACTCCTTTGTGCGAAAGGGTGATTTCCCCCGGACGTGGGTTTGAACCGCCCCCAATGAGAGCAACGTGTGAAGAGGTATGATGTGGCGAACGAAAAGGTCTGGTAGCCGATATCTTTTCTGAAAGTGAACCTGCAAGTGAATGGATTTCAACAATTTCTAAAACCTCCTCAAACGAGAGTGTTGGCAAAATGCTGGCCAAGGCTCTAGCCAACATTGTTTTGCCGGTGCCGGGTGGGCCATACAAAGCGAGATTGTGTCCACCCGCTGCCGCTATCACAAGTGCCCGCTTAGCTGACTCTTGGCCTTTGACGTCAGCCAAATCAAGGGAAGTATCTGACTCGATTATCAATTTGCCTTTTGGAGTTGGGTCTATTTTGTGTTGGGGTTCACTTTCGTTTGAAA
This sequence comes from uncultured Candidatus Saccharibacteria bacterium, assembly GCA_964440955.1. Taxonomy (GTDB): domain Bacteria; phylum Patescibacteriota; class Minisyncoccia; order Phycocordibacterales; family WO2-35-19; genus CAYTTP01. Next base: position 84,613 of record CAYTTP010000001.1, read on the forward strand.
TATGTTTTAAGATATCACCCAAATTTTCGGCACCATACACAATAATACCTTCTACCAAAGAAGCTTCGTCGGCATTTTGAAGTGGTAGAAATATCTCTTTAAATCCCTTCTCTTTAGCTTTGCGCGCAAAGGCAAGAGCCCCACGAATGGGGCGCAAGGTCCCATCAAGCGACAATTCTCCTAAAAATAATCTACCCTTCGGGTCGAAACTTACATCACCACTTGCAAGCAAGTAAGAGAGGGCGATCGCCACATCAAGACCAGAGCCTTCTTTTTTTATTTCTGCTGGTGCAAGAGATATAACGATTTTGTGATTTTTTGATTTTGGTGACTCAAGACCAGTATTTTTGATCGCAGCTGAAATACGGTCTTTCGCCTCTTCCACCGCTTTATCACCCAAGCCAACAATCGAAAACGAATGGAGGCCTCTCGAAAGATCAGCCTCCACGTCAACAATGTATGGTTTTAAAAGGTTTGCCTGCGCGCTGTGTACTTTTGCGTACGCCATAAGAATTTAAAATTAAAAATTGAAGATTGAAAATTATTTTGCAAACTGCATATACAGAGCAACGATCAAAGTAAGAGCAATAAAACTTGCAGACGGCATAAACTTATTTTTTCGAATCGCCGTTATTGAAAATGCTATCAGTAAAAAATCAATTGGGAAAGTAACATAATCGCAATAAGAGCCACACCACTTATGTTCTCTGTGAAATAAGTCAGTAATGGTAGAACTAAAATCAAATACCTGCAACACATCCCTTAAAAAATGGTAGAGGCCTCCGATTAGAATGATAACCATGAAACCTAATTGCCATTTTTTCATTTTTTTCGGTTTATGTTCGACAAAAGAAATTTTCTAAATCCAGACAGCTGAAAGGATATTTCTTCGATCTTATTGAGTAGTCCTTTAAAATCAGAATCATTAATGTAATTATTCTCAAGCAAAATATACAATATCGAGCGAACTTCTCCGGCGGACCCCTTAGCAATATTCAGAAAATTAGCAAACTCTTTGTTTGAGCCCCTTTCAAATCCTTCAGCAATATTTAACATGATCGAATATGAAGCTCTTTTCAATTGATCGACGAGAGAAAAGTCTCTCGCGAGTTTCTGACTTTTAGCTACAAGTCTATAAATATCATTTACAAAATCTTTAGACTTCAGCCAGACTGGCACGTCCTCAAATTTTTTATATTGCATCAGTCTCCAGTTTTAATTTCCTATCCTAATTTTCAATTTTTAATCTTCAATTTTCAATTGCTCTACTGCATATGAGCTTTGCATGTCCTCGCAGCTGGGTTTGCGTCAAGTCGGTCAGCTTCAATTTGAGCATTGCAAACCTCACAAAAACCATAAGTGCCACCTTCTATTTTATCGAGAGCTACTTTTATATCGTTAAAACGAATTTCCAAATCACTCACTACTGCTGTATTTTCCTCAAACTCTTCCATCTTATCGGCTACCTCGTTTTCGTCAGCACTCTCTTCGGTTATTGGTGCGTCAGCTTCCCAATCACCGTTTGTTTCTGGATGATTCAAATGAGCGTGCTTTTCAAGCTCTCCGGTCACTACCTTCAATTCTTCTTCCAACTTTTGTTTATATTGTTCGGTATTCATAGTTTAAATATATCACCTGCAAAAAATGAGTCAAAATTATCGATTTAAAGTCCTAGAGGCAAAAAGTGACGATAATTCTGCCACAGCAGAAACAGTATCGGTGATCAAAACTGTCTGCTTGTCTAGAAAAGTATAGGCGATTTGGCTTTGATCCTTATCATTTATCAAAGCCCTAGCGTCTTTGTTTTTTATTATCACGTCTCGCCAAACAAATGAGCTCGTTGAGGAAGCATAGGTAGCAAGTAAAAATGGTAGGTCGGCCGAGAGCGACTCCTCCCATTCGAGCATCCCACTAAAAGCCTGGCCAAAGTCACCGACCGAAATTATCAAGAAGTTGCTTTTAACACCAGACTTCACCAAAGCACCAATCATGTAGTCACTTTTCAATGTACGAAAAAGCTTGCCACTTGGCTCTATACCTAGAGTTGAAAATATTTGACTGGCGCTTTCGACCGGCAAACCATTTGCCGTTTTCAATATTAAAGCCGATACACCTTCGTTCGATATTTTTGAAAGCTCTCCTTCCAAAGCGTTGATCGTAGTGAGAGGAAGATCAGTCTTAGCGAGAGCAGGAATAATAGTTTGTACTTCGGCCATCTTTGTTACCGACCCCTCTTTCACATACTGGAAAACAAAAAATATTATCCCCCCACCTACACCAAGCAGTAGTAGGCTTATCAAGATCATTTTTATATTCGCCAAAAAATTGCTCGGGGTAACGGCTTTGTCATGATGAACAAGTGGCTCAAGCTCGCGCTTTTGCTTGCGCTCATGCTCCTTCACTACGACCGAGGCAACTGATTCGTTTTTTTCTTTAACATACTCCGCTACATCGCCCTGATAGGTGCGGAGAGAGGCAAGTTTTTGCTTGCTATGTAATGCATCGATTACACGCCCAAACTCCCCTTCATGCTTCTCGCTTGTTTCAAAATCTTGGCTTTCTATTTTGCTCCCTGTTTGATCTGCTACTTTTGGCTCCTTATTTTCTTCCATATGACGATTATACTACATTAATTAATATCACCCCAAACCCCTCTTATTTTAAGAGGGGCTTTTCGAACCCCAAAAACCCCTATTTTTTAGGCCTTTTTCTAGCTATTGACTTTTATATATATAGTATGCTATAATATAAGAAGTATGAAAATCGAGATTGGCTTCAATTTCGACTCCCTTCATGCCTCGTTGCTTTTCATCGCCATGAGTGCCTTGAGCACTCTAGTGATGTTGGTAATGAGGTACGAGGGAGTTATCGTCCCGCGCAACCTCTAGCAAAGCGGGCGGCTCTCTTCGAGAGCCGCCCGCTAAATCGTTTATGTTTGTCTGATTCCCTCCTTAAAATAAGGAGGGTTAGGGAGGATATTTTTTATCACCCCCGGCCCCTCTTAAAATAAGAGGGGAGAAAGGCAAAGGAGAAGTGGGTAAGTTATTTCCTCGACTCCACAATACTTGCCGCGACGTTTGGAGGGACGATTGCGTAGTGATCAAACTCAATGTTTGCACTACCTCTTCCTTCAGTCATTGAGCGCAAAGTGGTCACATAACCAAAGAGTTCGGAAAGTGGCACTTTTGCTTTGACAACTTTGAGGCCAGAGCGATCATCCATACCTTCGATGAGCCCTCGTTTTGAAGAAAGGTAGCCGGTTACATCGCCCATAAACTGTTCCGGCACAACAACTTCAACTTTCATTACTGGCTCAAGAATAACTGGGTTTGCTTTTTTAGCAGCTTCTTGAAAAGCCTGTGAAGCGGCTATTTTGTAAGCGATTTCTGAAGAGTCCACGTCGTGGTATGAACCGAAAGTAAGTTCACAGGAAACATCGGTCATCTTGTAACCTGCTAAGATACCTCTGTCCATTGCTTCCTTAACACCCTTTTCAACTGCAGGTATAAATTCGGCCGGAATAACACCACCCTTGATCGAATCGATAAATTCGAAACCTTCCTCGCGGTGGACATTTTTTTGCTTTTTTGCTCCCTCTTCTTCAGGTTCAAGCGGTTTAATATTGATTTTGACGTGACCATACTGACCTTTACCTCCGGTTTGCTTGATATATTTGTTTTCAGCTTCCGCAGTACCAGTAATAGTTTCCTTGTAAGCCACTTGCGGCTGACCGACATTGGCTTCAACACTAAACTCTTTTTTCATACGATCAACAATGATTTCAAGGTGAAGTTCACCCATACCCTGGATAACTGTTTCGCCAGTTTCAGCATCAGATTTTATACGGAAAGTAGGATCTTCGTCGGAAAGACGCTTTAGAGCCATACCCATCTTCTCTTGATCGGCCTTTGTTTTTGGTTCGATACGTAGGGAGATAACCGGTTCAGGAAAGACTATTTCTTCAAGAACGATTGGATTGTTTTCATCACAAAAAGTATGTGAGGTTTTAGCGCTCTTCAAACCAACCGCCGCCGCGATTTCACCAGCAAAAACCTTTTTCACTTCTTCACGCTGATTGGCTTGAAGACGTACAATACGACCAAGTCTCTCCTTATCGCCAGTACTAGAGTTATAAATATACGAACCGGCTTCAATAGAACCAGAGTAAACTCTGAAAAACGTAAGCTGTCCAACAAATGGGTCGACCTGGAGTTTGAAGGCAAGGGCTGAAAATGGCTCACTATCGCTTGAGTGTCGTTCGATTGTCTCGCCATTTCTAGGGTCAATACCTTTAACAGCTGGAATATCAAGAGGAGACGGCAAGTAGTCAATAACTGCATCCAACACAAGCTGAACACCTTTGTTTTTGAGTGCCGAACCACAAAACACTGGGAAGATTTTGTTTTCAATCACCGCTTTGCGCAATATCTTTTTCAATTCATCGACTTCAAAAGTCGCTCCTTCCAAATATCGGTTCATTGCTTCTTCGTTGTTTTCAACTATTCGCTCTACAAGCTCGGCGCGATATTTTTCGGCATCTGCCCTCAAATTTTCAGGGAAAGCAACTTCGATCACATTGTCACCGAGCTTGCCTTCAAAGCCGTAAGCCTGCATCTTGAGCAAATCGATCACTCCTTCATGCTGGTCCTCTTCGCCAATCGGTATTTGCATACGGACTGCTTTTTTGGAAAGCCTGTTCAAAATGGAAGCGTATGATCTTTCAAAGCTTGCACCTGTTCGGTCAAGCTTGTTGATAAAACAAAGACGTGGGACGCTAGCCTCTTCGGCATAGCGCCAGTTGGTTTCAGACTGAGGCTCTACTCCAGCCACACCATCAAAAACTGTTACTGCGCCATCAAGTACACGCAAGGAGCGCTTCACTTCCACAGTAAAATCTATGTGGCCTGGGGTATCAATAATATTGAAACGACATTTATTTTCATTTTTTTGACGATCCAGAGCAGAGAGGTAGGTCGGACTCCAAAAACAGGTGATGGCTGCAGCGGTGATAGTGATACCTCTCGCCTTTTCTTGCTCCATCCAGTCGGTCGTCGTTTGACCATCGTGCACTTCACCTATTTTGTGCTGACTACCGGTGTAATACAAAATTCTCTCGGATGTAGTTGTTTTACCGGCATCGATGTGGGCAATGATTCCGAAGTTGCGGACCCTCTCCAGTGGATAATCTCGTTCCATAAATAAAATTGATAAAAAGTAATAAGTTAAATAGTGACCAAACAAAAATCCCTAACGGAATTGGCCAAACTATAGCGTATAACTGAATAAATTGCAAAAAGAATTAAATTAGAGTAATTTACTGTCGGAGGCAACATGTTGCACAGTGTAGTTATATCGGCTCGATTGGGATTCAGTAGTATCGAAATCTCACCAACAGACTCGGAGGATCAACAATTTTTCAAAAACATCCTCTACAACAATACAGGCATCGAGAGGATGGGTGAGGATAGAACAGCCGACCTTGCCGTTCTCGAAGTACTGAGAGTGATAGAGTTCACTCACGTTATTGTTTCTATCTCCTCATTTACTGAGGGTAACTGGCACAGATGGCACATTTACTACAGAGACAAGTGATTTCTTATCTGAGGAACAAAAACCCAAAACCAACAGTAACAAACCCCGGAGCAATCCGGGGTTCGCTATTATGTTAAAATTTAAAAATGTTCTATGTATATGTATTAAAAAGTAAGAAGGATACTGATCTATATATAGGAAGTACTAACGATCTAAAAAGAAGATTTGCGGAACACCAAAACGGAAAATCTTTTTCCACCAAATTTAGGAGGCCTTTCGAGTTAGTCTATTATGAGGCATACAAAAACGAGCAAGATGCTCGCTTACGAGAACAAGCATTGAAATTAAGAGGAAATGCTAGGAGATTTCTAAAGGAGAGGATACAGAGGAGTATAGAGTAAGGGATTTACCCGCACACTCAATTTGTCATTGTGTTTTGTTGCATATTTTAGACATCATGCAAAACTCTATCAATCTATAGCTAATAAAACACTTTATGAAGTTTAGTAAAAAACACAATGCAACTATGACAAATTGAGTGTGCGGGTTTACCAAGCAAAGTGAGCGAAGGCTTTGTTGGACTCGGCCATCTTGTGGACGTTTTCACGCTTCTTGATCGCCTCACCTTCATTGCGGCTTGCAAGCAATATCTCTTCCGAGAGCTTTTCGGCCATCGGCTTGCCCTTTTTGGCGCGAGCGGCGTCAATGATCCATTTCATCGATAGATAGCTGCGTCGCTCTGGTCGTACTTCTCGTGGTACTTGATAGTTTGCTCCACCAACACGACGCGAACGTACTTCGACTGTTGGTCCGGTATTTTTGAGTGCCAAGTCAAAAACCTCTATTGGGTCAGCTACTTTAGCCTTCTCTTTCAAAAGCTCGAAAGCACTATAAACAATGTCGCGAGCAGTATTTTTTTTGCCAGCCCACATTACATAATTTATAAATTTCTCCACCTTCTCAGAGCCGAATTGAACGTCTTTCTTTACAATATTTCTGTTTTTTACTTTTCTTCGCATGTAATGATTGGAAACTTAATTAGCTTTTTGGTCTCTTAACTCCATAGCTTGATCGTGAAGTACGTCGCTTGTCTACTCCGGTTGCGTCAAGTCGGCCACGAACAATAGTGTAGCGCACACCGATATCTTTCACACGACCACCACGAAGCATCACCACTGAGTGCTCCTGCAAATTGTGACCAATACCAGGAATATAAGCGGTCACTTCCATACCATTTGTAAGGCGGACACGAGCGATTTTTCGAATAGCCGAGTTAGGTTTGCGGGGAGTTTTGGTAGTCACCTTGGTGCAAACACCTCTTTTAAAAGGTGAAGGGTAGTACACTGGTCGGTTTTTGAGGGTATTAAAACCACGAGCTAAAGCCACCGCTTTTGATTTAGCGCGGATTGATTTTCGCTTCCTTTTTATAAGTTGGTTTATTGTTGACATTTAGTACCAAAAACCGCCTAAATGCGGACAGACATAAATCTAATACAAAGTCCTAAAATATGCAAGAACAAGCTCAATAACACCCTTAGTAGACGAGAGCTTTTTCAAAGAGAAGTTTTGGCTAGTTCAGGTTTTTAGTGATAGAATGTGGGTATGGATATGCTTTTCACTATAATAATACTTTTGATGTCGGTAGTTATTCACGAAGTATCGCACGGCTACGCAGCTCTCGCCCTAGGCGACATAACTGCAAAACATGAGGGTAGACTCACTCTAAACCCACTAAAACATCTCGACCCAGTTGGCTCCATTATTTTACCAGCAATAGGTATCTTGACTGGTGGCTTCATTTTAGGCTGGGCAAAACCAGTGCCTTTCAACCCTTACAACCTCCATCCTGAAAAATTTGGCCTGCCAGCAAGATCAGGAAATGCCATCGTTGCCTTCGCCGGACCTCTTTCAAATATATTGATCGCTTTGATTTTTGGCACACTTATTAGGTTTGGGGGCAATTTTTGGTCACCAGCCTTCATAAGCCTCTCCTCTTCGGTCATACTTATCAATATAATATTGGCCATTTTTAACCTAATGCCCATACCTCCACTTGATGGCTCAAAAATACTCTGGAGCTTCCTCCCTCATCGATTTGAAGGCGTGTTATATCAGCTTGAAAGGATGGGTATTGTCCTTGTTTTCTTTTTTGTCTTTTTCCTCTGGCAAGTACTCAACCCCTTGGTTTATTGGGCCTTTAGACTCTTTACAGGTCTTTAATCATTTGATAGCATGGTGGAACTATGGCAAAAGTATGCGCAGTCACAGGTAAGTCGTCGCAAGTAGGCGGTCGTTATTCAAACCGTACTCGTGCGACCCAATTCAATCCATGCGGCGTTAGTCGCCGTTTTGCCAATCTCCAAAAAAAGAGGGTTTTTGTCCCTGAACTAAACAAATCATTCAACTTGATGCTTTCAACCAAAGCGATGAAGACCATTCAAAAGAAAGGTGCCTACGCCACTCTCAAAGACGCAGGAGTCATTTAGAAATTAGGTTAATTATTTTGCCGTCTGATTCAAAAACAATCCTCCCATTTTGATCAGTACGCAAAATCTGAACTTGGTTATTACTTAGAATATCAGTCACCTCTTTATGTGGATGGCCATAGCGATTGTCCTTACCGGAAGAGATGACCGCATATTGCGGAGAAACAGCTTTCACAAAACCATCACTTGTTGATGTTTTTGAACCATGATGACCAACCTTCAATACATCGGCATCAATATTATATTTTTTTGATAAAAGATATCTTTCGGTCGACATGGGTGCGTCCCCTGTCAATAAAAACTCACTCTCACCATAGACGAGCTTTGCAATGATAGACGATTCATTAGTCTCCATATTTGATGGATCAGAATCTGGGAAAATAAAATGCAGATAAACCCCACCCCCCAGATCAAGTACCATCTGACTTCGAACCAAAACCCTATTTATATTTATATCTTCAGTCAATATTTTTTGTATCTCTTGGTATGAAGACGATTCGCCTTTTACCCCAGTTTCTAAAAACAAATCAACTTTGTATTTTTCAAAAACATCGGGCAGACCACCTACATGGTCTTGGTCAGCATGCGAAGCAATAACAACGTCAATCGAACGATCATAAAATGGCATCACTTTTGATAACTCTCTTAATACTGATCTACCAACTCCACCATCGATCAATACCTGATTACCATTTGGAGTGTCGATAAAAATAGCGTCCCCTTGGCCGATATTCAAAAAGGCAACCGTCATATATCCCCGCCTATCTTCTCTAAAAAGCGCATAGACGGAAACAAATAAAGAAAGGATTATTAGAGATAAAATTAAGTATTTTATAAAAGTCCGAACCCTCATAGCGTTATGATATACTAAGAGTATAAATAGCTAAACAAACAAAATGAAATTTACCCCTAAAGAATTTAATATCCCAGAGCTCAAAGGTATTAGTAGCAAAAATATCGAAGAACATTTGAAGCTCTATCAAGGATATGTGAAGCATGCAAACCTTATCCTTGAACACATAGATGAGCTTGCTAAAGATTCTGAAAAGTACGCTTATGAACTAGCTGAAATAAACCGCCGTTTTGGTTTTGAATACAACGGCATCCGCAACCATGAAGTCTATTTTGAATCACTATCAAATGGCCCGTCCGAACTAAGTGAGGGAGCACTTCGTGTGCAAATAGACGACGATTTTGGTTCATTTGATGCTTGGCTGGCCCGTTTCAAAGTAATCGCCCTCACCCGCGGTATCGGTTGGGCAATACTCTACTATGACAAAAAAGAAAACCAACTTTTAAACGCTTGGGTGGACGAGCAACACCTAGGTCAACTCCAAGACTGCAAAGTAATACTCGCTCTTGATATGTGGGAGCACTCCTATGTCGCCGACTATCAACCTTCAGGCAAAAAACAATATGTTGAAGACTTTTTTGCAAACCTAAACTGGAGCGCCATAGAAAAAAACTTCGCCGAATAAAATTATAGATAAAATATAAAAGTTGAGGCCGCGAATGCCTTCGGCATTCGCGGCCCTTTACTTATCTGCACGGGGTAATTCCCATCTCTATGAGTTTCTCCCTCATGTAGCGTATGGTCGACCGGCGACTCATACGGGCATGTATTCTATGCCTCTTGCATTGTTCGACCAAATCTCTACGTTTTTCTCTCAACTTAGAAAGCCGAGAAATCTTCCGATATCGACTAGGCAAAAAACACCTCCCATATCAGTCTAATTAAAACAGGAGCGTAGTCAAGATTACCCTCTATTTATATAAAACTTCTTTTGAAGATAGTTTTCGATCACTTCAAAACTTGGAAAGTAGCGCTCTTTTGGTAAATCATTCAAATCAAACCACCGCCACTCAACTATTTCATCTGGTTCCATTACTTTCGCTTCACCTCTCCACTTCTCAGCAACGAGACCGACAGTCATAAAATGGGCGTGCTCGTTTTTACAATTGTGCACCGAAATAACTTTTGGATTTTCGATTTCAATACCAGTTTCTTCCTTCACTTCCCTTATCGCTCCCTCTTCAAAAGTTTCGCCCCAATCAAGCTTGCCTCCTGGCAAGCACCATTCGCCAGCGCTTCGAAATGCCGAGTCAGCCTTGTCTGGATCGGGGTGTCGAAGCCCAAGCAAAATTTTCCCCTCCTTTTCTAATATCACCCCAAACCCTGCCCCCACTCTCTTTTTTTCTTCAGTCATAATGCTTGTATTTTATAATGAAACAAAATTTTGTGCCCCTTCCAGAACATTACCCCTGAATTATTGGAGAGATTACTAGTGTTTTTAATGATAGGGAGTATATGATTTCTGTATAGGAAAGGTTAAGTTATATTAGCGAATTTCAATCCTTTTCGCTAGCGAATTAGACTAGGTTAACTTGTTAAGGGTAAGGATTCAAAAAATATGCTAGCCTTTCAGATATGAAATCTAAGACCGAGAAATTAGATAACCTACAACAGCTCGTTTTGGAAGTGATGAAAGTTGAGCGTAATCACAGTATTCCAAACACTGAACGCCACGAAAATGTCGTAGAGCACTCTTTCTCAGTAGCAATGTTATGTTGGAAGGTTTTTGAAATGGTTAAACCACCTCTTAGTTTAGAGAAAATATTAAAATATGCGTTATTACACGACTTTCCAGAAAGAGGTGTTAAATCAGATACAAATACCTATGCAGGAAAAGAAGAAAGGAAACTCAAGAAAGAACGTGAGGCTTTGGAACTAGATAAAATTAGCAATGAATTTAAAGATTTTGAGGATTTTGTTAAGGCCTTACATGATTATGAAAAACTAGATGATGAAGCTCTTTTTGTGTGGAGTGTAGATAAAATGCAAAGTGTTATTTTGGGAGGAATGGATAATTGGCGTCCATATGCGTCTTATGGAATTACCTACAAACAATTTTGTGAGAAGAATTTAGAGATTATAAACAAAGGCTCTGTTTATGTTAAAGATATTTTTACTCAAGTCCACGAAGAAGCTTGTAAGACTTATTATGATAATCCGAATAAAAAATCTAAATCCTCTAATTAAGTTTTGTTAGTGAATTAGTCCAGATTATAAAACCACTTGATACACATATCTTCGTCTTCAATCAAGTTTAGTTTCAGAGCCTCTCCTGGTTTTAACCATAGATGGTCCTTGTGTTCATTTAAATTAAGTTTTAATTCTGGTTTTTTATCTACAACTAAATGATATGTATGATAGATAAGATCATATCCAGAATGTCTCACATAATATCCTTCAATATATTTATAATCTTTTGGATCAGCCTTGAATCCAATTTCTTCTTCCACTTCTCTTACCAAAGCTTTTAGTAAACCACCCTCGTCTAAAGAACGAGGGCTTTAAAGAAGGACTGAAGTCCTA
>CAYTTP010000002.1:0-86687 GCA_964440955.1 uncultured Candidatus Saccharibacteria bacterium
ATCTTAAAAGGACCGCCTGAAGGCGGGGGCTTTGCTCCCAAAGATTGATAGTAAATCTTCTCCTTCATCAACTTTCCCCGCTGGCATTGCCCAAGTATTTCCTTGCGGTTTGTGGTCTTGGCGGTGCAAAAGAAGTATTTCTCCTTTGTGCTCAATAAAAACACTGACTACATCAAACTTCTTTTTGAAATTATTGAGTTTGGTTCGAGAGATCATCTGTGCGGGTAGGGAGAATCGAACTCCCAACCACAGTTTGGAAAACTGTTATTTTACCATTAAACTATACCCGCATTTTTGTCAGTCTAACACAATAAAACTGAATTTCCAGACAGACCTCACCCTCACTCCGTTCGCCCTCTCCTAGATCTAGGAGAGGGGCGGACAAGGGCAACATCACATAGAAATTTAGGGAGGGTGAGGTCTTCCCTCTCCTGCCAAGGAGAGGGTGCCCGTAGGGCGGGAGAGGTTTTTGGGTGCTACTCCGACACCACCCTCAACACCTCCTCGATAGTGGTCAACCCCTGCACTGCTTTGAATATGCCGTCTTCGATCATTGTAAGCATCCCCTCTTTTTTGGCCTGAATTTCCATTTCCTCGACTGTCGCCCCCTTTATTATCAAATCCTTGATCGCGCTTGAAATATTGAGCACTTCATAAATACCAATTCGACCCTCAAAACCATCCCCTACTGCACCAGCTTTTGGTTTGTAAAAATTAATGGTTTTCCAATCATCTTTTTTAGATACTATTTTTTCTTCACGCAAAGCTTCAAGCACCCTATCCATATTGACTACCTTGCCTATAGATTCAAGCTCAGCCTTCGAAAGAATATATTTTTCTTTTTGGCCAGATAGTTTGCGTACTAAGCGCTGACCAACAACTATCTTAAGAGTAGAGACAAGCAAAAAAGGTTCGACTTTCATTTCGATAAGTTTCGAGATCGCATGGACAGCCGAGTCAGTATAAAGAGCTGAAAGTACAAGATGTCCAGTAAGCGAAGCATTCACTGCAAGTGAAGCTGTTTCCTGTTCGCAAATTTCGCCCACCATTATAATATCCGGGTCCTGCTTTACTAAAGTACGCAACCCAGCCGAAAAAGTAAGCCCTATTTCCGACTTTACTTGAGTTTGGTTGACTCGCTTCATTTGATACTCTATTGGGTCCTCGATAGTTGCAATATTTACACTTGGCGTATTTAGAATATCGAGCAGAGTGTACAAGGTAGTTGATTTGCCACTTCCTGAAGGTCCGGTTGTAAATATAAGACCGGTTGTGTGTCGCAAGGACTTATGCAACATATCCAAAGCTTGCCCATGAAAACCTAAGGATTCGAGTGTAAATCCTGAAATCGGTTCACGCATGATTCGCATTACTGCCTTTTCGCCATAATGAGTTGGCATGGTCGAAATACGGAACGAAACTTTTTCACCCCCCATATCAACCTTGAAACGCCCATCTTGTGGCAAGCTTTTTTCATCTAATTTCAAACCAGAAAGAACTTTGAATCGAGCTACGAGCAAATGACCAATATGTTTTGGTAAAACCATAGCATCATGTAGTGTGCTATCAATACGGTAGCGTACCAAAATTTGGTCCTCAAGAGGCTCAATATGAACATCGGAAGCATTTTGAGCGACAGCGTGCTTCAAGAGCGTGTCAACGATGCGGACAACGGGTGGCTCACCAACCAACTTTTTCAGGTCACTTTCGGATTCATTGTCAGTATACATTTTTTCGGAAATCGCCTTTATCTCAGCGATGTCCACCTTGATCAGATCACCAAAATCATCCTTCAAATTTTTTTGATACTGCAAAATAGCTGAACGCATTGACTCAGAGTCCGTAAGGCGAGGCAAAATCTTCAAACCAATCTTCTTTTTGATAGTATCCAAAGCTGCCAAATCGCTAACATCGAGCATGGCAACCTCGAGCGAATCATTTTTTTTATCAAAAGCGATGAGGTTGTGCTTTCTTGCTATTGGCTCCGGCACCAGGTTCAAAATATCCCGTTTCAAATTTTGCCCTTTCAGTTTTATGAAAGGAATACCTAGGATATAGGCCTGGACGCGACGCAAATCATCGTCGGTAAATTTGGCCTTAGCAATAAGCACCTCTTTGAGGCTCCTTTTGCTTGATTTTGATTCAGCTTCTGCCTCTTCAATTTCTGATTTTGAAATGAGGCCGGCATCGATGACAAAATCTTTTATTTGTGAGTCTTCAACGTGCATAGTATTGAAGATTCATTGTACCAATAGTTTTTTGTTTTTCAAAAAATAAAAGTTTACAAGAGAGCCCCCCGTCCTCGACCACTGAGTAGTAAATATTTTTTTGGATTTTGATCAAGATCAATAAAGTCGTCAGCCGCTTCGATGAGTCTGGCTGAAGTCGATTTGCCAAACGAAGCTACTTCTACCTGACAACCCCCATGTTTCAAATATTCGACAAGTGGTACAAAATCGCCATCGCCAGAAACCAAAATGACCGCGTCAAGCTTTGGTGCAAATTTAACTGCATCGATCGCAAGGCCCACATCCCAATCCCCTTTCTTTGCACCTCCAGCAAATATTTGAAGATTTTTGGTACGAGTTTCAATACCGAGTTTTGATAGAGCTTCAAAGAAGCCTTTTTCTTCGCCACCCTCTGTCGCGACAACATAGGCAATAGCGCGTACTAAAATACGCTCGGCAACCGCATCTTTTAGAACGTTGCCAAAATTTACCTTAGCCTTATAAATATTTTTTGCGCTATGGTAAAGGTTTTGAGTATCTATAAAAATACCAACACGCTGCTCTGAATGTTTGATGACTGACATATAAATTAAAGATTAAAAATTGAATATTAAAAATTTGAGACAAAAAACAAAAAACCTGAATCTAAAGATAATTTTAAATCTTTAACCGGTCCGAAGCAAGGCGACGGATCTTAAATTTTAATAGCCTAGCAAAATTTATTTCTTCAAGCCGAGTTTCTTGACGAGTGAGTTGTAGCGCTTTACGTTTTTCTTTTCCAAATATTTCATGTGCGCTTTGCGAGCAGCTACCAAGCTCAAAAGGCCACGACGAGAGTGCTTGTCTTTGTTGTTTTTCTTCAAATGAGAGGCCAAATCATCAATACGACGCGAAAGAACCGCGATTTGAACCTCCGGACTGCCGGTGTCCTTATCGTGGACCTGCACGCCTGTGATGATTTTTTGCTTTTTATTCTTTGTAAGCATTAGGATCATGATAGCACACCCCTCCCATTTTTGCAAACCCTTTATTTCACGGCATGTTGGCGTGGTACAATTTAAGACATGGCGCAAACACTCGAAGATTTAAAGAGGCAATTTTTGGAATATGTAGAAATTGAAAAAGGCCGTTCGCTTAAGACGGTTGACAATTACAACCGTTACTTAAGCCGTTTTATTGCCTTTTTGAAAAGTAATGACCCAAAAACAATAACCGACTCCTCGATTCGTGAATTTAGGCTCTGGCTAAACCGCCAATCAAACCGCAATATGGGGCGCCCAGGCGACACCCTTCATCGTCGCACCCAAAATTACCACCTTATAGCTATTCGATCTTTTTTGAAATATTTGGCTAAACATGATATTGAAGTGCTCTCTGCCGAACGCATCGAGCTTGCCAAGGTGCCTGAACGCACCCTCGATCTCATTACCGACACCGAACTCACGAGACTGCTCACTGCCGCAAAAGGGACCGAAATAAAGGATTTACGCGACAGAGCCATCCTTGAACTTCTTTTTTCCACCGGACTTCGTGTTTCCGAACTTTGCTCCCTCACCCGCGACCTTGATCTATCAAATGATGAATTTTCGATTCGGGGCAAAGGAGGCAAGGTAAGAGTTGTCTTTCTTTCCGATCAGGCTAAAAAAATATTGAAGGACTACCTCGCCGCCCGAAAAGACATGGACGACGCCCTTTTTATAAAATTTTCGAAAAACAAAAAAGGAAACGCTAAAGAAAATTTGGGACTCACTCGTCGTTCGGTCGAACGCATTGTCAAACACTATGCCGTGAAAGCCGGTATCTCCAAAAAAGTAACTCCACACGTTATCCGTCACGTTTTTGCGACCGACCTTTTGCAAAATGGAGCCGATTTACGTAGTGTGCAAGCCCTGCTTGGCCACTCCAATATTTCAACCACCCAAGTCTATACCCATGTCACCGACCGTCACCTCCGCGACATTCACAAAAAATTTCACAATAAAAAATAGAACTTGAGACCACAAACTGTGACCTCAATAATTTCTCCCCTTTCCTGTATCTAGGAGGGACAATTCGCGAAAGCAAATGGGGTGAGGTAGTATGAATGTATGAAAATCATATCTTGGAACGTAAATGGCATAAGAGCGGTGCATAAAAAAGGTCTTTTTTTGCCATTTGTCGAAAAATATCAGCCTGATGTCATTTGCCTACAAGAAACGAAGGCTCACCAACACCAAAGCGAAATTGACCTACCAGAATATGATGAATATTGGAATTCAGCCGAAAAGGCTGGTTATAGCGGTACTGCTATTTTTACAAAGATAAAACCAATTAGTGTTATTTTAGGACTACCAGAAGATATTTGTAAAAAATACAAACTTGAAGAAGATGGTTACGGCGACCCAAACAGAGAGGGTCGAGTAATAACGGCTGAATTTGATGATCTTTATGTTGTTTGTGTTTACACCCCCAATTCCAAAGGCGACCTCTCTCGCCTCCCCCTCCGCCACAAACAATGGGACCCAGCTTTTTTAGAATTTGTCTCAAGACTACGCTCTGAAAAAGGTAAAAATGTTGTTTTCTGTGGCGACCTCAATGTGGCTCATACTGAAATAGACCTTGCTAACCCAAAACAAAATAAAGGCGAACACGGTTTTACAAAAGAAGAGCGTGAAGGAGTAGATAAAATGATAGAAGCCGGATTTTCAGACACTTTCAGACTTTTTAATAAAGAAGGTGGTCACTACACATGGTGGATAGCTTGGCGCAACGCAAGAGAACGCAATGTCGGATGGCGAATCGACTATTTTTTTACCAACAAAGAATTTATACCAAAAATCAAAACATCGAAGATTCTCTCCGATGTTTTGGGTTCCGACCACTGTCCAGTACTTCTAGATATTGAAACTAAGAAGACATAGAGGATGTGTTGCATTCTCTGCACATACCCTTATGTGAGAATACCTCAATAAGAGCTGACACTGCGACCAACAAATAGACCGCATTTGCAACACCCATAGGCAAAAACATACCTACACCATAGCCAAACACTTCAAGTCCCCAGTTCAAGCCTCCAATAATAAGGAGAATGAAGGTTAATTTATGAAGTCCTTTCATATTATTATTTTATTACTTCTAATAGCCTTATTATATATGACCCCAAACAATACCCATATAAAAACTGTTTATATCTATAACGGTTTAAAAACAACCTTTAGGGCTGAATACGAAAAAGCCGCCATTACGAACGGTGGAGGATACGTCGCAACTAGCGGCTTTACGATCAAAGAGCTTCCCTAGCCCCACTTCTATTAACGACTTAGAGTCGCACTCACAAGTGGAGCTAGGATGACAAGAAGAAAGTCGCAGCAGATTTAGCGCGATAACCAAGAAAGCGATGTACCTCACTTTTTTAAAAAAATATGGTTGAGAAGGTGTTTACCCTTTTATTGGTCTCTACCAAGACTTCTTCCAAACAATTGCTTATAAAGAACCAATCGTGAATTTTTTATGATTCACCAGTCTGAAAATATTATATGTCTTTTATAAGAAAGATAAAAGACATAATTGTGGATAAGTTTTTCTATCGGACATTATGCTTGGATCGTATTTCTTTTATCTTTTTTTCTTCCTCTTCACCAACCTTCTCTTTTCCTTTTTTACCAAGCAAAATAAGCTCATTTTCTGGAAGAGCATAAAGGTCAATTATCCTCTTCTCAAGATATTGTGGAGTGTTTAATGATGGATCTTCCAAAACTTCTTCGAGCAACGCATTTAAACTATATCCTATCTTGGGTCCAGGACTTGTTTTTGTTATTTCCATTATTCTCCTACCATCAATCTTGAGCATAGAAACCGAAATCGGGTCACGCATAACCTCTTCTATCATTGACTGATATTTACGGAGACGATATGGATTTTCTTTTGGACGACCAGTCCCTACCCTATCGCACAGTCTTACATTGATCAGATCCCAAACATTATCTGGTCCAACATTTGCTACCATACGCCTAACAGCTGAAAGAGTTATTGATTCGGTATCAGAGAAAAACATATGCCAACGTACCAAATTAACAGTTTTTTCGATTATCTCTTTAGGAAAACGGAGGTTTTCAAGGATTTTCTTGGTTACACGTGAACCAACCACCTCATGGCCATAAAAAGTCCATTGTTTTGACTCATTGCTCCATTTTCTGGTTTTAGGTTTCGAAATATCATGAAATAAGGCCGCAAGTCTCACGTGTAACGGGTATTTTTTGTCGGCAGAATGTTGGAGAGTTTTTATGAGATGGGTCCAAACATCGTAGGCGTGAGCCTGATTTTGTTCTATATCATAGGTTTCTTCTAATTCAGGTACTACAAAATGTAGTATTCCCAACTTCTTCATTAAAAGCATTGCATCAGAAGGTCTTTCTGACATTATCATTTTTTGAAACTCATCTCTTATTCTTTCACGTGAAACATTACTCAAAATATCCTTATTTTCTAATATTGAAACCTCTGTTTCTGGGTCAATTATAAAACCAAGTTCCACATGAAACCGGATAGCTCTTAGAATACGTAGACCGTCTTCAAAAAACCTATCATTTGGGTTACCTACGGTTCTTATAACTCTATTCGATAAGTCCAAGACGCCGTTAAAGGGATCTACTATTTCACCAGCCTCAACATCATAGGCTATAGAGTTTATAGTAAAATCTCGTCTTTTTAGGTCATCCTGTATGTTTTGACTAAAATCAACCTTGTCTGGGTGTCTATGGTCTGAATAACCGCTCTCCAGTCTGTACGGTGTTATTTCAATAACCTTAGTCTCATCTACTGTATTTTCATTAACAATAGCAACAGTGCCAAAGCTATTTTCATAAAATGTCTTTGGGAATAGGGGAATAATCTCCTCTGGAGTCGCATTAGTTGTTACATCCCAGTCTTTCGGTCTTCGGCCCATAAATAAGTCGCGAACACAACCACCAACCAAATACGCCTCAAAACCAGCGTTTTTGAGCACCTCTGTTACATGAGAAACATTTTTTGGTATTTCAAACTTTTCTATTTTTGCCTTATTTAACATAATTTTGGTGCTTGCACCGCGAAACAAAAACGCAGTGAAAGCGAAGTGGTGCTCCCGCCAGGAGTCGAACCCAGATCAACGGTTCCGAAGACCGCTACTTTATCCATTAAGCTACGGGAGCGTATCCATACTATACCATATTATTTTTAGACATTGCATTTTGATTTTTTTTAAATTATATTTAGGTAAAGCTAAAAAAGCGGCCATAGTTTAATGGTAGGACGCGTCCTTGCCAAGGACGAGTTGGGAGTTCGATTCTCCCTGGCCGCACCACTTCGCTTTCGTCACAAAGCTCCTCAAGCTTCGCTGGTGCAAGCACAAAAAGAAAAAGACCTATCATTTAGGTCTTTTTCTTTTAATATACACAAAATAGGGGACATCAATCTAATACAATTTTGCTACAATGACTTTATTGTCTAGTTATCCTTACTTATCAACAAAACTGTGGATAAACTTGGGGACACTGTGTAAAAGTCAAGGTCGTTTATATTGAAATATGGCTATAAATATAGCTTTTTCAATTAGACAAGTCTTTGAGCATTTTGTGTAAAAATACAATGGCTAAGCATAATGAAGTGGGAAAAGTGGGGGAGGGAGTAGCTACCAAATTCCTTGAAAAGAAAGGTTTTTCAATAATTTGTCGTAATTATTCTAAAAAGTGGGGTGAACTCGATATTGTCGCTCAAAAAGACTCTATCGTACATTTTATTGAGGTCAAAACAGTTAGTCGTCGAAGTTACAATGGTGTTTTTAGTCAAGAAATAAACAGTTATCGACCGGAGGACAATATGCACCCTTGGAAACTACAGCGCCTTCGTCGTGCTTTACAAACATTTTTATTGGAAAAATACCCACACAAGGAGCCGAAGTGGCAGTTTGATATTGCCTGCGTCTTTTTAGATATGGAAAAACGAGTGGCTAAAGTGAGGTATTTGGAGGATATTGTATTGTAAACTAAAACGTATATGCAAAATCCGCCCCCTCGGATTTTGCCCGAGAGAGCGGAGTTATTTGTACTTCTTCTCTTCGTCCTTGATAACCTGCGCAAGATCAGAGAACAGCATCACGCGCGGATCAACTTGGATAACTGTTGATATCTTAAAGATTTGGGTGAGATTCCACCCACCTCCTGGTTCAAGACTAAGAAGTTTCCCCAAAAAGGAGGCGTTCAGATAGGCTTTTTCGGCGATCTGGTTGATCGTTAGTAGTCCCACTGCTGCAGCAGCAATGCGCACATTGTTGCTTACACGAACCCCCTCGAGTTCGATATATACCCAGATAAGGGAATTGAGTCTCTGGATATCCGTGTCTAGCGACATAACCTCCGAAAAACTCTTGCCCCCAACCATACCCAACAGTGGAGCGAGCTCTTGCTCTATATGTTTAGCCCCTTGGCAAGCAATATCGAGCTCCTCCTCTTGTTTGAGGCGAAGGTGGCCGGTCACCTTTCCAAACCTCAGTTTTGGCTTTTCTTCCATAACTACTCCTTTCCTTTAATCTGCTCTAGAAACTCATCAAACTTCTGTCTTAGATCTACAAACAGAAGCGTGTTGATATCAACCCCCAACACAAAGGCAATGCTCGCAAATGTAAGTGGGGATGTTTTTTTTAAAAACACCCTTACCTGACAACAAGCGAGACATTGTCGACTGACTACAGTTGCTACGGGTTGCCAACCTTTGGATTGACAGGCGATGTCTCCCCATCAACAAGAAAGCATTTCCCGCAAATCGCTCTTGAACACCGGGTTCACCGAGCTTTTCTTCGAGCTCCTTTGCCGCCATTGCAAGGTGACCTAGGGAGCTAATCTTCTTTGTTGTTTCCTTTGACAACATTATTGCGCACGCATTCCTTCCACCACTCTTTCAAAAGCGGTTTTGATGTCTTCCTTGAGCAATATGCTCGGTTTGATTGCCAAAGCATTGGCAATCTTTCGGATTGTTTCAGCCGATATTTTTCTGTTCAACTCATCCCTGAATAATCTGCCAATGTAGAATTGATTCATCCTAGCAGCTACACTCAAAGATTGAGCCGAATATTTCCGAAGATACATAAGTAACCTGATATTTTCGATAAAACACCGGAACTGTGTGTCAACAAGCATATACTCATCAAGAGCAGTTCTCGTTTCTTTTATGATCCTATCAACAGTGACTCGCATCTCCTTCGCCGACATACCGGAAATATTGATGGTGCTTTCATCGAGATAGTGGAACAGTTGTTCATGATTCATATATGGATCCCTTCTACCATTATTATATCAATTTATAATATAATGTCAATAATTATCATCAATAATTGTTTATTTTATCTATATATTAGTTGATAAAAATAGTATTATATTTTTTTGTTGAATATAATTGACAAATTTTAGCTATTAAAATACAATGTATCTATGAAAAACGAGAATTTGGCTATTATAAAAAGCCTTGAATTTATTGGTTTTAGCAAAAAAGAGGTTTTGGTATATTTGGCTCTTTTGGAACTGGGGAAGGGTACGGTTAGTCAAATTTCACGAACAGCGGGTATAAATAGACCAAGCGGCTACCATGTACTTGCCTCACTAGAAGCAAAAGGGCTAATTAAAGTATCGGGCAAAAAGCCAAAGCAAGAGTATTTAGCTGAATCACCAGATGAAATAGAGAAATTACTCGAGAAAAAAATAAAGGATGATGAGGAACACATAAAGGAAGCTCGGAGCATCATTCCGGAACTTAAAACCATTCATAATGTTTCAGAAAGACCAAAAATTTCTTTCTATGAGGGCAAAGAAGGTCTAGAGAGAGTGTACGAAGATACTCTCACCTCAAAAGAAGACATCCTTGCTTATGCAAGTGTTGATGATGTACACCAAACCCTCCCAAACTATTTTCCTCTTTACTATAAACGTCGAGCCAAAAAGGGGATAGCTATAAAAGCTATCTTTCCTGATTCGCTTGAAGCACGAAAACTACAGTCATTTGACGCAGAAGAGAAAAGAGAGTCACTCCTTATTCCTTCTGAAAAGTTTAGTTTTCACCCAGAAATAAATATTTACAATAATAAAGTGATGATTGCTTCATGGAGAGAAAAACTTGGTATCACAATAGAAAGCGCTGAAATTGCAGATGCAATGAAAAAAATATTTGAACTTGCGTGGATCGGAGCAAAAACTCTCAACAAAAAATAATAACGTGTCGGAGTGCTCCGCCTCCTCCACCAAGGCTACGGCGGGACAAGCGAGAATCGGTCACAGATAAAAAATTTTCGTTGAGCTTTCGCTAAAGCTTCAGCTTCACAATGTCGGAGTGCCGAGAATCGAACTCGGACCTAATGCTCCCAAAGCATTTATACTACCACTATACTACACTCCGGCTTTGGTGCGCCGGAGCTCTTTTGAGAGCAAAGGCGACCTTCGCTCGCTCATGTTACAATAAAAACATTATTTAAGCCACTCCAATTTTATGAAAAAGATATTGGATTTTTGTGATCGACTTTTTATAAACTTTGCGAGAACGTTTTCTATACCCTTTGCTAGATTTGCGCTTTTCGTCGTCTTCTTCTGGTTTGGTGCGCTTAAAGTAATAGGGGAAAGCCCAGCAAACCCTCTAGTTTCGAGTCTGCTTTCCCAAACAATGCCGTACATAACCTTTGATACCTTTGTTATTATTTTTGGCATTTTTGAAATGATAATCGGCCTCTCCTTCCTCTTTCCCAAAATGGTGCGTATTTCTATCGCTCTCCTTGCCTTCCACATGATAACCACCATGCTTCCACTCATACTTTTACCTCAAACCACCTGGCGATCAGTTTTTGTCCCGACACTCGAAGGTCAGTATATAATCAAAAACCTAGTAATCGTGGCAACCGCCCTTGCTATCGTCTCCCACATGCACCTACCTGGAGTCAAAAGCGACAAAATTTTTTAAATTAAAAATTTCATCTAAAGCAAGTCGCGCAAGGCACCCACAACAATTCGAAATGTATCAGCTAAAGGCCGACTCTTGATTAGGGTGCCAAAAACCGGCTCCTCGAGCACGATGAGAGCCACCATATCATCCCAAATAAGTATATCGGTCAGTGTTTCGTTGTATTTTTCTGGCAAAAACTTTATTGAATGCTTGAGATCATTAATTTCCTGAATTTTTGGCCCGGAGACATTTTTTGAAGAAGAGGAGAGCAGGTCATAAAAGATAATGTTCTTATTAGCTATCTTTTTTATATAGCTTTCAAAAAAGACTGTGTCGAGACTCATTATTCGCTCGGTTGAACCAACCGCATAAATCTCTTTTGCTTCTAGAGATTGTTCATATAGTCGCTTTACTTCCTCCCAACCCTCAAAAAAGTTAAAGTTTGGTTTGTTTTTTTGAACAATATAGGTAGCACGG
The DNA here is from genome assembly GCA_964440955.1 of uncultured Candidatus Saccharibacteria bacterium. Lineage (GTDB taxonomy): Bacteria > Patescibacteriota > Minisyncoccia > Phycocordibacterales > WO2-35-19 > CAYTTP01. Next base: position 11,643 of record CAYTTP010000002.1, read on the forward strand.
AGATCGGGCAGTATACGATCAATACTTTCTAAACGTTTTTCGATATTTAGTTTCAATGTTTCTGGGTCGCGAGCCAAAAACGCCTCACGTTTGCCTTTTTGAATTTTTTCCACTATATCCTTTTCAATCAAAGAACTTAGAATGTTATAGCAGTTGGTACGAGCAATATTGGTACCTTTGGCGATAGCTGGAGGAGTAGAGATACCGTTTTGAAGCAAAAATAGGTATATTTCCGCTTCGTTTTTCTTTAGCCCGACCTCTTTTAGTTGTGTAAATATATTTGACATTGTTATTTATTTTGATATACTCATAGTACAAATGCCTTCGGGCCGGCCCCCGTGGAAACACAGGGGAGAACAAATCGAAAAGCCGTTAAAGCAAGTCTTTGACGGCTTTTCGTATAATCTCAAATAATTTCTTATCAAGGAAAGATATATGTTGATCGAGCCTCCTAGTGTCTATCAGTCGAATTTGGGAAGTGATAACTGATGCTTCACGATCACCAACTTTCCCAACAGAGATATGGTATGGATTTTTCTTGGTTGATGTAGTTAAGGGTAAAACAACACAAACATGACGACTAAAACCCTTTAAAATAAGTACTGGGCGGGAAAAATCTTTTCCTGTCCCATCTTGCTCAAAGCCAATATTTACTCCCAACCTACACCAGCGCACCTCTCTTTTTTGGTAAAGGGGTAAATAATCTTCATTGTTATTGATATTTTTCTTTTTATTATTCCATACATCAAAATCTTTTATCATATATTTGTCATAAAAATTTATATCATTATTATATATATTTTTGAATATAAATACAATATAGATATATTAATAGTATAATATCTATTGACATATTTCCAAATTTCGTGTATGATTATTGGCAGATAGTTCAATCACAAGGAGATAACCGTGAAGAATAATTTCACCAAAGAAGAACTGACCATGTTGGCCATTTTTGAGGGCCCCGTCCGACCACTAACCCGTGAAGATCAAGAGTGGCGAGATGAGCAAGATCGCCGATACGAAGAAAGAGTTCGTATTCGGAGAGAAGAACATGCAAGAATTCTTGGTGTCTCGCTTGAAGAAGTTATTCGGCGGGAAAAAACCAGTCTTCTAGCACTTGCACAAGAAGTTGCTATGAGGCGAGCAGGTTTGATGCAATAAGGCTCTCCGGTTTGGGATTCGATCCCGAGCCGGGAGAGCTATGAAAAACCCAGTAAAGACATACCAGTACCTAAGCTGGTTCATTCACGAGGAAGACGGCAGTGGTTATGACGAAGTTAAACACACTATCTGTCATGGCTCCTTCTTCTTACTTACGAGAGATCAGCAAAAACGATCTTGGGCGAGAATCGACCTTATGCTCGAGCGGATTACACAAGCTCTGAGAGAGGCTGGTATCAACCCGAAAACCCTGTTTCCGAAAGACGATAAAGACTGGAGGTGGGACAGCAAGAACAATAGGCTGGCTCACCGAAGGACATCAGAGAGGTTTTGGCCAAACACCAAAAGTCTCCTGAAACGTATTCGGGATACGTGGGATGAATAGATCAAAAGTAGGGGGACTTCGGTCCCCTCCGTTTTTTGGCACTGGTTTGAGAAATCAAACGAGTTTCGGAAAATTGATAATGTAAATAGCATTATATAAGAAAATGCTATAATGGATAAATGAAAAAAATAGTAATCGGGAACTGGAAAATGAATCCCCAGACGATTGTTGAAGCAAAAAAGATACTTAAAGATATCAAGAAAATAGTGTTCCCGTACAAAAAGACCACCTTGGTGATTGCTCCTCCTTATCCATTTTTGGGCTTCTTATCAAAGCTTGATCACCCAAAAAACATGAGCTTTGGTTCGCAAGACATATCAATGTACGAAAAGGGTTCACACACAGGGGAGGTGAGTGGGTCGATGATTAACGGACTTGGAGGCAAGTATTCGATAATCGGACATTCCGACAAAAGAAAGGCTGGTGAGTCCGATCAGGATGTGGCCAAAAAAATCGAACAAGCGATCATTTCTAAAATAACTCCAGTCGTTTGTATCGGAGAAACCGAGAGAGATGGAGATGGGTCGTATTTGGAAACGATAAAAAAACAAATTTCAATAGGACTGTCCTCGATCCCCAAAAAAGAACTGACAAACATCATCATTGCTTACGAACCAGTGTGGGCAATAGGCAAATCGTACAAGGAGTCGATGCACCCGACCGATGTCCACGAAATGACCTTGTTTATAAAAAAATTTATTGGCGAATTGTTTGGTAAGGATATATCTGACTCGATAACCATCCTCTATGGTGGATCAGTGGAAGTAGAAAATGCGCCCGAACTCGTACGCCTTGGAAATATTGATGGTTTCTTGGTTGGTCGAGCATCGCTTGTGGCAGAACAATTTGCCGAAATAGTAAAAGCCGTCAATGCAAAATAGAATGAAAAGCATACTCGAAGCTGAAATAAAGGAAGGACAAAAAATTTTAGTGCGCACCGATTGGAACACACCTATAACAAATGGCGAGGTGAAAGGTGCTCGCATTGACGCTTCGCTTCCAACACTAAACCATGTCCACGATCAAGGAGGGGTAAGTATCGTCATCAGTCATTTTGGGCGAGAAGGGGAGTCACTCAAACCTATTTTCGATTATTTTATCGAAAAATATGCCCAAAAATTCAATAATATTTCTTTTATAAAAGATCCGTTCACAAATGAGAGTAAGGAGCAGATACTGTCAGCCAAAAATGGCGATGTGATAGTGATTGAAAATATAAGACTCTGGAAAGAAGAGGAGGAAAACGACTTGGATTTTGCAAAAAACATTGCAGGTCTTGCTGAGATATATGTAAATGACGCGTTTTCCGCTTCACACCGAGAACATGCTTCGATCGTCGGGCTACCAAAATTTTTGCCAAGTTTCGCTGGGGTTAGGTTTTTGGAGGAATACAACCATATCAAAGAAGTTTTTAACCCACCACACCCATTTTTATTTATCCTTGGCGGAGCAAAGTTTGAAACAAAAATAAAAACCGTAGAAGCTTTGATAAATAAAGCTGATTGGATTTTTATAGGTGGAGCAAATGCCAAAAAGGCTTCTGAATTAGAAATAGCAAAATCGTCAAATATCTTTTTTCCAATTGGCGATATCGAAGCGCTTGATATAAACGACGAAACAGTTTTGATGCTCGAACAAAAAATAAATGAATCAGAGTTTGTCCTCTGGAATGGACCATTGGGTAACTACGAAAATGGTTACACTGAAGGTACCAAAAAAATAGCGACCATACTTGGCAATTCAAAAGCCAAAGTGCTTGTTGGTGGGGGAGACACAGAAACAGCAATAGACGAACTTGGCCTAGCTCACAAATTTGACTTCATATCGCTTGCTGGTGGCGCCATGCTCGATTTTATAGCAAATGGCACCCTCTCCGGCATTGACGCTTTGACAAGATAGCAAAATCTGACATTCTATATTATAGAAAGGAAGCTCTCGTGATATCCATCAAGTCTGCAATAACGATTCTGGCTTTAGTAGCTGGATTCATGTTCGCTTTCTCGAAACTGGGGAAACAAGATGACGTAAGGTTGGCGATGATCGCTACCGGCCCGTGTGGTAGCGATAATGGGCCAAACTTCAACCTTTACAAACAGGTTGGCGATCGTCACTTCTTCAGAGGAGAGGAAGTGTACGAAAAGCCAAAAAACTTGAACCGATACGCCAAACAAGAGGTCGGAGACAAGAGAGAATTCATCGTAATGCCAGACCCAGACCTCCCGCCACTTGCCGTAAATCACCCAGACTTTACAAGATCAAGGGAAACCTGCGATGCTTGGGTGAAAAAGACCGGCATCAAAGTGAGGAGGATTGGTGGACTCAAGTAGCGCTAGGCCGGAGGGGCAACCCTCCGGCCGTTTGCATGGTATGATACCCCATATGTTAAAAAAGTATGTTGTCAAAGAGGAAAATAAGAATTTGGACAAGGAAATAGGGCACCGTCTTGTCTCTCAACTACTTTCAAATAGAGGTATAAAAACGTTTGAGGAAGCGCAACGTTTTTTAAATCCAGACTTTGACCGACATCTTCACGACCCATTCCTTTTGCCAGACATGGAAAAAGCGGTAGGCCGAATATTAAAAGCAATCGAGAGTAACGAAAAAATAGCAATTTGGAGCGACTACGATGCAGACGGCATACCCGGCGGAGCAATCTTTCATGACTTTTTGAAACTGATCGGCTACGAAAATTTTATAAACTATATTCCCGACCGACATCTGGAGGGCTACGGTTTGAACGAAGAAGGTATAAAGGAACTTTCAGAAAAAGGGGCTTCTCTACTCATTACTATCGACTGCGGTATTAGAGACCACGACAAGATAGATTTTGCATCAAAACTAGACATTGAAACAATAATAACCGACCACCACGAGCCCGCAGAGGAGCTCCCAAAGGCACATGCGATCGTAAACCCAAAACGCACTGATTCAGAGTATCCCGAAAAAATACTTTGTGGTTCGGGAGTAGTATGGAAACTGATCGAAGCTATTTTAAAAACCAAAAGAAATTTTACAAAAGACGATCAACCTCTCGATGTAACTCAGGGCAAGGAAAAATGGCTACTCGACCTTGTTGGTCTTGCTACTCTCTCTGACATGGTACCACTAACAGGGGAGAACAGAGTCTTAGCTCACTTTGGACTAAAGGTGATGAGAAAAAATAAAAGATTGGGCTTAAAAAGACTGTTCTCTCTTTTAAAAATTTCTGAACAATATATAAATGAAGACGACATCGGTTTTCTTGTTACACCAAGAATAAACGCTGCCTCTAGGATGGGTAAACCAAAAGACGCTTTCAACTTACTCATAGCAAAAACAGATGAGGAAGCCGATGTCACTGCAAGATATCTAGATACGATCAACAAGGAAAGAAAGGTGTTGGTTTCGACCATCGTCAGAGAGGCTCACAAAATAGTAAATGAAAAAATAATTTCACTCGGAGAAAAGCCGGTAATAGTTGTCGGCAACCCATCTTGGCGACCAGCACTTTTAGGACTTGCCGCAAATTCTCTAGTTGAAATGTATCAAAAACCAGTCTTTATGTGGGGCAGGGAAGGAGGAGAGTATATCAAAGGCTCTTGTCGTTCAAACGGTAGTTGCGACTTAGTCGCCCTAATGGAGAAAAGTAAAGGGAGTTTCATTGAGTTTGGAGGGCATAAGATGTCGGGAGGATTTTCTGTAGATCATGAAATGATTCACCGATTGGAAGAAAGTTTGATATTGGCAAGCGGAGAAATTGTAAATGAAGTTAAAGATACAACAGTGGATGCCGAAATAAAATTGAATGAAATCAACAGAAAAATTTTTGGTGAAATATCAAAACTTGCTCCCTTTGGAATAGGCAACGAGAAACCAGTTTTTTTAATAAGATCAATCATCCCAAAACAAATCAGTCGATTTGGAAAGGCTAAAGAGCACCTATCGGTCATCCTCACTGATGGCACCAATTCAATCAAGGCTATTTCATTTTTCACCGAGCCAGACGCTTTTGGTGACGCACTCAAAGAAGGTATTGCAACTAACGCCATAGTCAATATTGAAGAATCTTTTTTTGCTGGCCGTCCCGAACTCCGCCTCCGCATCGTCGACTTCTTTTTGGATTAAGACCAATGCTATAATCTTGAAATGGTTACACACATTTATACTGACGGGTCGTCGAGAGGGAACCCAGGGCCGGGAGGTTGGGGAGCGATTGTTATAAACAACAAACACGTCGCAGAGATAGGAGGTGGGGAAGAGATGACGACAAACAACAAGATGGAGCTAATGGCAGCGATAGAAGGATTGAAGCATACCAACCCCCAAGAGGAAGTGGTGGTTTTCACTGACTCCGAATACCTGATGAAAGGTATAACTATTTGGATAAAAAATTGGCAACAAAATAATTGGCGAACCAAAGACAAAAAAGAAGTTTTAAATAAAGACCTCTGGGAAGCCCTGCTCACCGAAACCGAAAAAAGAAATGTTTCGTGGAAAAAAGTTTTGGGACACTCGGGCGATATGCTAAATGACAGATGTGACCTAATCGCAACCTGCTTCGCCGACAAAAAAAGAATCGAGCTATATAATGGCCCGAAACAAAGTTACTTTGCGTTTCATCATAAAAAATGATTTATTGGGGAGCAGTTTCATTTGCAACTGGCATTTTAATTTCAAACTTTCTTCCGACAAATATTTTTACGACAATATTTTTTATTATTGTTCTTTTTTTAGCTTCTAATTTTTTAAGCTCAAAGAAAATACGTACCGTATTTTTGATTTGTGTTTTATTTTTCAGTATTGGAGTCATACGAAATTATTTTTCAGAAAATAAAATAGACAAACTGCTAAGTACAAAAGTCGGAGAAGAAGTATTGATCGTCGGCAAAATAATAACCGAGCCCGACCAAAGGGATGATTCAACCCGCTACACTCTACAAGCCGAGAGAGTTGGGAAAAATAATTTAAAAAATAAAAACAAAATATTGATTGTCGCCGACCGTTTCCCCAAATTAAGCTACGGTGACATGGTAGAGCTAAGAGGGAAAATAGAATACCCAAAAAACTTCACTACCGACCTTGGGGTGGAGTTTGATTACATATCATATTTAAAAAGTGATGGGGTTGTTTTTTTAACTTATCGCCCACAAATCAAACTATTGGAAGAAGGTCACGGAAACTTCATCAAACAAATATTGATAAAGTTAAAAAATAAAAATATAGAAAATATAAAAGAGGTAATACCCGAACCAGAGGCATCATTTATATCGGGGACATTGTTTGGAGGCAAACAATCACTAGGTCAAGAACTTTTAGATAATTTTAAAAAAGCTGGTCTGGTACATATAATCGTCCTCTCTGGTTACAACTTGACTATCATTGCAACTGCAATCATGGGCTTTACCGAAAGATTTAGTCGACGGTCTCTTGGTATCTGGATATCATTTTTGTCGCTCGTTATTTTTTCAGTAATGGTTGGTTTGGGGGCAACAATATTGCGAGCACTTTTCATGGCTTCGATAGGACTCCTCGCTACCTACTTGGGGAGGCGATACGAAGCTCTTCGCGCCCTTTCGATAGCATTCATTGTTATGGTATTTTGGAATCCAAAGATACTTCTTAGCGACCCATCTTTCCAATTATCATTCATGGCAACTCTCGGTCTGATATTGATTTCGCCAATTATAGAAAATTTTATTTCCAAAAAAATACCAGGATTATACAAACACAAGAACATAAGAGAAATAATTGCATCCACTCTGGCCGTTCAGGTTTTTATACTTCCACTAATTATCAAAATGTCTGGAATGGTTTCGGTCATCTCTTTTATAACCAACATTGTTGTTTTGCCATTCATACCAATAGTAATGTTATTCGGTTTTATAACAAGCTCTCTTGGTTTCATTTCGTATTATTTGTCATGGCCGTTTGGTGTAGTCGCCTATGTCTTTGCAAAGATGATAATAATCATAACCAACGCATCAGCCTCATTGCCCATTTCAATTTTAAAAACAGGATCTATCCCAATATGGGTAGTGATACTTTGGTATACTTCCTATGTATTGATTTATAAATACAAAATTCAGAGAAAAGAGTAGGGAATGACTTTTTCTCATCTCTACTATATTATAACCAACGCCACGCCGCCGTAGCTCAATGGATAGAGCAGCTCCGTCCTAAGGAGAAGATACAAGTTCGATTCCTGTCGGTGGCACCACTTCGCTTTTCACTGCGTTCAAGCTTCGCGGTACGAGCACAAGCCATGACTTTGAAAAATACAGGTACAAATATTTAGGCAACGAAAAACCGCTATAAGCGGTTTTTCGTTAAAATCTTTAGCTGTTTAAAGAGGATTATTTAACAGCGTCTTTCAAAGCCTTAGCAGCACGGAACTTAGGCACCTTCATAGCAGGGACATTTACCGAAGCGCCGGTTCGAGGGTTGCGGGCTGTTCTCGCAGCACGAGTCTTGGTAGAGAAGATACCAAGGCCAGCAATAGATACTTCACCACCTTTTTTAAGAGTAGAGACGATTTGATTGATAACAGTTTCCAATACTTCTTCCGCTTGAACCTTTGTACCGCCAAGCTTTTCATGGATTGCATTTGCTAGATCTGCTTTGTTCATTTTTTTCAAAAACTTAAGAACCTTATAATTCTCGACTTGCCTCCAACTTGATCAAACGGACGAGCCACGACGAGTCGCCAGTTTATCCCTCCCTGCCACAAGTATATATTAAAGGTTTTTTTGAGCAATACCTTTACAATGTGGATAATTTTATTGTGTGGTCAAGCTGACAATCTTACCAAAAGCAGTTGGAGAGTGGTGAGCTACTTCTGAAAGCATCTTGCGATTTAGAGAAACACCCTTCTTTTTGAGTATTCCCATAAAAACACTGTAAGATAAACCATTTTTTTCAAGAGCGGCGTTCAAACGAACATTCCACAATCTTCGAAAATCGCCTTTTTTGTCGCGACGATGAGCAAAAGCATAAGCTCCAGCATGGGAAATTGCTTCATATGCCTGCCTCTCCTTTTTGGAACGCCCAAAACGATAGCCTTTGACTTGGCTTAATATGTTTCTGCGTGTTTTGAGAGCATTTACTCCTTTTTTGACTCGTGCCATTTTTTTAAAATAAATTAGATATTGTTGAGAAACCTACCCCTATCCTTGTTTTTCATTTCGATCAAGACACTGCGGCGCTTTATAAGCGTCGTATTGGTTTTGTTGCGAGCATTAAAGTGGTTTTGGCCGATCTTTCGAGTCACCAATTTACCATTTTTAGTCACCTTGATCCGTTTTGCGAAGGATTTGTTTGTTTTCATAAGACTACTATATTTTGCACAACCAGCCTAAAATGTCAACGATTTAGGCTTATTTGGCCTTTTCGATCAATACCGTCAAGCCTTTAGTGCTTTTTTTGGCTGATTCGGCAATACGAAAGTCAGTAGAGATAAGTTTGAAAACCCTATCCATTCGCTCTTTTAGAAAGCTTTCATTCATATATTTGGTGCGACCAGGCAAAAATAGGTCAATACGGACACGGTGCCCTTCGGCAAGCCATTCGGAAGCCTTTTTGGCTTTGAGGCTCAAGTCGTGGTCGCCGGTACCAACCTTTATCTGCAAACTCTTCATTTCGACAGTATGAGCCTTGGCTTTAACGCTTTTTTGTTTTTTGTTTTCAGAGTACAAAAACTTGCCATAATCGACAATCTTAGCGATCGGAGGATTGGCATTTGGAGATATTTCAACTAAATCAAGGCCAGCCTTGGCGGCCTCCTCCAGAGCCATACTCGTAGCCACTACCCCCATATTTTCACCTTCTGGTCCGATGAGTCTAACTTCGGAAGCCCTGATAAATTTGTTGATTCTATGATTTGTTACCAAGAAATTGCAGATTATTTTTAATATACGGTGAATTATATCACAAAAAGTATTTTAGAATGGGTTTTTGGCCCCACGGATTTCAAAGTGAAGATGAATACCAGTTGCTTTACCGGTCGAACCCATAAGCGCGATCACATCGCCCTTTTGAACTTTGTCGCCGACCGAAACCTTGTTTTGGTTATTGTGAGCATAAAGAGTTTGGGTGCCATTGTCATGTTTTATAACAATATAATTACCATAACCACCATTCCAGCTACCACTACGACTTACTATAACCTCTCCGGAAGCGGCTGCAAAAATAGGGGTATTTAGAGCGGCTGCCAAGTCAACGCCATTATAACCATGTATACCTTGAGTCCTTTTACCTACAGCAACAGGCCTCATATAATAACTATTTGATTCAATTGAAGCTTCGACATAAACACCTGCAGAGGTTTGACTTACCGATGGCGAAGCTTCGCCATCGGGAATAATGATGGTAGTACCGACTGCAAGGGACCCACTCTCAATAAGATTGTAGTTTTTTATATCTTCAATATCTGCTTTATACTCCTTAGCTATCGAGGAGAGGGTATCGCCATTTTTAACCGTGTAAGAGATACCGGAAATAGGTAAGATAACCAGAACTTCTCCCTCCCTTAAGGTATTTGACGATAGGTCATTGCTCCACTTTATGGTATTGACCGTAACTCCAAACATTTCGGCTATTTGAGAGAGAGTGTCGCCTTTGTGAACAACGTAAGTGCTAATTTGATCGTTTTCAGGTTTGCGCTCGATGATATTTTTTTTGCTGGACACGCCTTTTTCTTCAGCAAGAAGAGCATTGTCTTCTATTTTTATTTCAGTAGAAATTTTGCTTGGCAGGGAAGCTGCGCTCAAAAGCGCCATACTCTCAAGAGAAGATGTTTTGACAGATTCAGCGGCATGTAATGGTCCAAACATACCGTTTATGGTGAGCGAAATCGAACCAGAGAGCGCCCCTATCAGACCAGCTGAAACCGATATTGGCAATAGCAACACTAACAAAACGAGACCTACTCTTTGGAGTGAGCTCTTTTGCATACCTCGAACCCTGAGTCTGATTTTCCTTAAAAAATAAGGGGGTTTTGACTGACCAAAACTGAATAAGGGTAAAATAGCTTTATGGTTAATGGTAATTCCGACTTTCTGCCATTTAATGGCTCTGTAAAGCCATATTTCTGGTGGTCGGTATTTTTTGGGAACAAGAGTAATTATAACTTTTTGGAGCACTTTTTCAATCTTGTGGGTGGATTAAAAATAATTCTAATTTAAAGAAACGTTTTCGAATTACTTCTGATAAGATGTACTTATGCAACACCTAGAGGGGCTAAACGAAGCACAGAGACAGGCAGTCACCAAAACAGAGGGACCGCTTTTGGTGCTAGCTGGAGCAGGAGCAGGAAAGACCAAAACTATCACTCACCGGATATTGCATCTTATAAAAAATGGGGTGGCACCAGAGGAAATACTTGCCGTCACCTTTACCAACAAAGCTGCCAGGGAAATGAAGGAGCGTATTGAACACCTGCTACGGTCGGACAATCTAGTTAACCAACCGATCTCAATCACCGGAAGCCCATTTATTTCAACCTTTCATAGTCTTGGGGTACACATTATCAAAGAGCATTCGGGCCAAATAGGATTAACCAAATATTTTAGTATTTTTGATAGAGGCGACTCCAAAAAAGCAATTAAAGACGCACTTGAAAAATGGGGTTACAACCCAAAAGAGTTTGAGCCCGGCAAAATACTTGGCATCATATCCAAATATAAGGGAGATGGAGTAGATATAGAAGAATTTAGCGCCTACGAACATCGTAGCTTTTTCGAAGAAGTTGTTTATAAAGTTTGGCAAACCTACAAAGAAACACTCCAAAAAGAAAATGCCTTAGACTTTGATGACCTACTCCTAGTCACGGCAAAAATTTTAAAAGATGAAAAAATTTCAAGTATGTACGCGCGAAGGTGGCGATACATTCACATTGACGAATACCAAGACACCAATAAGGTGCAGTACGAAATAGCAGAGAGTATTGCAAAACACCATCAAAATATTTGTGTGGTGGGTGACATAGACCAGACTATTTATTCCTGGCGCGGTGCCAATATTAGAAATATTTTAAATTTTGAGAAAGATTACCGAGATGCGAGAGTAGTGATATTAGAAGAAAATTACCGCTCAACCCAAACCATCCTCGCGGTCGCAAACCGTATCATCGAAAAAAACAAATTCCGTAAGGAAAAAATATTGGTAACCAAAAATGGAGTAGGCGAAAAAATCGGTGTTTGCGAAGCGCTCTCAGAAACTCACGAATCTCAATTTGTCGTCCAAAAAATTGAGGGTCTACGTAGTGAAGGGGTGCCTCTCTCGGAGATCGCGGTCTTGTACCGAGCCAACTTTCAATCGCGCGCTCTTGAAGAGCAGTTTTTGGCAAGCCAAATACCATACCACGTACTTGGTACCAAATTTTTCGAACGCAAGGAGGTAAAAGATATTTTGAGCTATTTGCGGCTCGCCATGAACCCAAAAAGTATCGTAGACTTAAAGAGAGTGATCAACACCCCAGCCCGCGGGATCGGCAAGACAACCCTGCTCAAGATAGTCGAGGGCAAAGAAGATGCACTGCCCCCAGCTATGAAAATAAAATTAAACAATTTTAATTCTCTGATTTCGCGGATAAGGGAAGTGGCGCAAAAAGAAACACCGTCACGAACCCTGTTATATATCGCCGAAGAAAGTGGTATCTTGCGAGAGTTTGGAAAATCGGAAGAAGACCAAGAAAGGGTAGAAAACATCAAGGAGTTGGTGGCCCTTTCAAAAAGATATGACCAACTTGCAGAAGGTGAAAGAATTGAAAAATTTATCGAGGAAACATCGCTCCTCTCCGACCAAGATAGTGATGAAAAAGGTAAAGATGGAGTACGGCTCATGACCGTCCACGCAAGCAAAGGTCTTGAGTTTGCCTATGTTTTTATAACAGGCCTTGAAGAAGGACTTTTCCCTCACAATAAAGACGAGGAACAAAGCAGTGAGGATAGTGAAGAGGAACGCAGGCTTTTTTATGTTGCAATCACTCGCGCCAAAAAGAAACTATTTATGACCTACGCCCAAAGCCGAACTATTTTTGGCAGTCAAAATATAAATATCCCCTCTGAATTTTTGCTCGAAATACCCGACGAATACTTGGAAAGAGAATTCTCCGACTATCGACCGCGCCGAAAATCACTTCTCGATATAGAATTTTAAACATGACAACTAAAAACCAAAAACCAAAAAAGAGTTTGGGACAAAATTTTTTGAGAGATCCAAAAATCTTAAAAAAAATAGTAGCAATAGCAAATCTAAATAAAGAAGATGTGGTGCTTGAAGTAGGGCCAGGAGAGGGGCTAATGACTCAGATGCTTTTGGATAGAGTGGGCAAGGTGATCGCGGTCGAAAAAGACAGCGATATGGTGTCGTTGTTGAGAGAAAAATTTAAAAATGAAATAATTTCTGGCCGGCTTGAGGTTGTTGAGGCCGACATCCTTAAATTTAAAATTGAAAATTTAAAATTGAAAATTATTGGAAACATTCCTTACTACATCACTGGCGCTATCTTGCGCCATACATTTGAAACCGAGAAATTACCAACCTCGATCACCTTCGTCGTTCAAAAAGAGGTAGCGGAGAGAGTGGTAGCAAAAGACGGCAAAGAAAGCGTTTTGAGTATTTCGGTCAAAGCTTACGGCACACCGCATTTTGGCGGAGTGATCAAGGCTGGAAGCTTTTTCCCCGCACCAAAAATTGATTCTGCTATTTTACACATCTCCGACATTTCCAGGAAAAATTTTGAACAATGTTCAGAGGAAAACTTTTTCAAAATTTTGAAATTTGGATTTGCACATAAGAGAAAAATTCTTTTAAAAAACCTTTCCGAAAGCTTCAAAATAAAAAGTGACGACTTGAGAAAAATATTTGCCGAATTAAAAATAGACGAAAAAGCGAGGGCAGAGGAAATTTCGGTCGAATCATGGAAAAAACTTGCCTCTAAAATTTTTTTAAATGGTATAATGATTGAGTGAATTTTTTACCGAGTAAAAAAATTTTGAGTTTGCTTGTCATTATTATCGCGTTTGTCGCTTCGATCATGCTCGCTTTTGGTCGAGGCACCAAACAAGTCATAAACGCGACCACTGCCCTAATACCAGGAGAGAAGATAGGTTTGCCCGAAAATCCAGGTTGGCAGGAAGACATAGAGCTATTGCAGTATAAAAGCAATTCTTCGACCACCGCTTCCACTTTTGAAGAAGAACCGACCACTTTAACCGACAGTCTCTCCCAAAGCCTCATTTCAAACTACTTGAGTATGAAGCAAAGTGGCACTTTGGATGCCGACAACGCCACCAACCTTATAGATCAGAGCCTTGAATATATTGCAAATAGTGCACCAGTTTCTCAAATTTCAAACCTTAATCTTAGCTCTAAAAACGACGTAGCAGCCATGAAGCAATACGGGGAAGACCTTGGTAAAGTACTCAAATCAAATCGGCCAAAAAACCCAAAAAACGAGCTTGAAATATTGACTGCAATCGCCACCAACAAAGACCAAAGCAAAATAAAGGAATTGGAGGAGGTAAACATGGTATATAGAAATATCTTGATAGATTTGTCTCTGATAAAAGTCCCCAAGCTGTTCGCTACCTCTCACCTAGATATGATAACCGGACTAAACCAAGTGAGTTCAGCCATTTCGGACATGCAAATCGTGTTAAACGACCCTATTAAGGGGGTGGTTGCCCTTGAAACCTACAAAAATGGTTCTTATTTGTTTGCCACTCCACTTCAAGCCACTATCGCGTATCTCAAGAAAAACAATGTCGTTTATGAACAAGGTAGTGGTGGTTATTATCTACTCCACGGCTTATAATTAACTCAAAATGAACTGGATTTATTCAAAAATAGGCGCATCTAAAAAAATAGGAGCGTTCTTGATAGTCTTTAGTATCTTTTCTGGCATGGTCGCGCCAATATTCCCTCAAAAAGCTGAGGCTCAGTGGTTGGTTTTTGACCAAGCAAATTTCATCGAAAACCAGAGAGGAAATTGGATAAATACACTAACATCAGCCAACACTTTGTTTGGAGGTCCGGTGAAGGAGGGTGGTATGGATGCGGTAGCCTGGATACTAGCCAACTTGGTCATAGAACGCATTGCGGCAAGCACTGTCACCTGGATCAATAGCGGCTTCAAAGGAAGTCCAGCCTTCATCACCGACCCAGGCGCATATTTCAAGGACTTGGGCGACAAAATAGCAGGGGAGGCGATCATGAGTGGCGACTTTAGGTTTTTGTGCGGTAACTTAAATGCCAAAGTGCGGATCGCTCTTGCCCGCGGCTACATCGGCGAGCGAAATTTTTCCTGCAAACTCTCGACTGTTGAAGGTAACCTCGAAAACTTCATGAATGATTTTAATCGAGGCGGCTGGGATAAGTTTTTCATATTAAGCCAGGACCAAACTCAAAACCCACTTGGTATATATATCCAAGCGGAAGGCGACTTGGCTCGACGAATCGCTGACCAAGTAGGACTCAAAAACCAAGAATTAGCTTGGGGTAAAGGCTTTTTGTCTTTCAAAAAGTGTGCTTCCTGGTCCGGAGCACCGACCGCCACCGATGATCCAAATTTATATGACGAAAATGGCATACCAACAGCAGGTAGCCCACAGAGGCAATGTAATAGGGAAGAAATAGTAACCCCGGGCGATGTTATTTCAACACAATTAAACGATGTGCTTGGTATTGGCAACGACAAGCTTGCAGTAGCTGACGAAATAAACGAAATCGTAAGTGCTCTTTTAAATCAGCTTGTAAGCCAAGTTGTTGGCGGTATTGGTAAAGGCTTGCGTGGTCTTTCACAACCAAACTCTTCAAACAATAATAGGGCCTTTATTGATCAATTAGCCAACCGAAACCCTGGCGACACCATTGTTGGCTACTTCTGCCTCGACAAACCAACCGACCCAGGCTACGACCCAACCGGCCAAACCTGCCAAAATCCTGATACACCAGACACATCTATTATCAACCTTCCTCCTCCATATATACCACCAGTAGACACTTCCACCTCAACCAACCCAAGCATAAACCCAATAAGCCCACAGGAATACTGCAACCGAAACCCTAACGACGAAAATTGTCGTAATGACAGGTTGAATATGTAATTAAAAATAACAAACCGACATGAAAATACACTTCCAAAAAATAATTTTCCTAGGACTTCTATCCTTCATGGCTCCATCTTTGGTAAACGCCCAAAGCGCCGACGTATCAAACTGCCTTGGAGCAGTAGTAAACGGTGTTTGTAATGCAAACATATCCGTTAGTGTTTGTGCAAACGGTTCAACATTTGAGCAGCCCGACGGCACCATAACCTGCCAAGTACCAATAAACGGTCAGTGGGTAGTAGCCAGTTTCAATGAAAAAGTAGGTACTATAAGGACACCGATCGTAACCTCAAGCCCCGACTGTGCCGGACCAGTGGTAAACGGTGTTTGTCGAACCGAAATCGCAAATGCCCAAAATAACTGCATCGCAGGCACTATACAAACTGACGCAAGTGGCAACCGTTCCTGTCAAGTTTTGCTAAATGGCCAATACACAACAACAAACATCTGTACTGGTACCGAGACAACAGGCCCATGTCGAGCGGAGCGCATCAATCTGCAAGCAGCTCTCGAAGCAGCACGCCAAATGAGCCTTGCAACCGGTAGGCAGTGTCGAGCCGAGTTTAGTTCCTTTCCGACAATCGACATAAATACCGGTCTATCAAATGGTTTTTATCAAACTCTCTGTGAGGGCGACTTTGGCTTCAACCCAACCGACTATGCAAATGGTATAGGTCCGGTAAGACCAACCACTCCGTCTCAAGGTACTAGACCAACCAACATACCCGAGAGCACCCGTCCGGAAAACACCGGAGGTATGACAACGATAAATGTAGGCGCGAGTACCAACAGCGCTTATATTTCCGGACTCATGGAAATAATAAACCGCTTTCTCGAAAACGCCCGCCGATTGTATGGGACACGATAGTGCAAAAAAATGAATGAATAAAAAATTATCAACATTATTTTTTGTCGCGATCCTGGCACTGACTTTTGTGCCTAATTTTGCTTTTGCTATAACCGAAGCCGAATGTAAAGCCAAAGGCTCAAACTATTTCTTCACGCCAGAACTTAGAATTAGCGAGTCGGAAGTAGTGCCAGCCAACTGTACAGAGAGGACTCAAGAAGTAAGAGATAGGGGGAACCAGGTAATGAGTGAAATGCAATCAAACGGCAGCAATCTTTTGGGTGTAATGTTTGAGCCATTGTTCAAAGGCATAGGGCAACTACTCATGACTCTTTCATCACTCGTCCTCCTTACAGTAGGGAAGCTTTTTGATTTGAGTATTACCTACACGATCATTGATATGGCAAAAAACCTAGGGCCAGACGGTATCGGCAAGGCTATCGAAGGAGCTTGGGCAACCCTAAGAGATTTGGCCAATATATTTTTTATCTTCATACTTATATATGCCGCCTTTAAGGCAATGTTTGACCTAAATCCAACTAGCATAGGTGGCACAGTCAAAAATATAATCATAGTCGCCCTGCTTATAAACTTCAGTCTCTTTTTGTCAAAAGTGGTTATTGATGCTTCCAATGTAGTGGCAATTGGGTTTTATAAATCAATCAGTGTTCAAGAAACATATAATTTAAATTCGGGAACCATTGACGATGATGGAAATATCCTCCCCCGACCAACTGAAGTGACAGGTATAACCGGTGGTTATATGAACCTGCTTGGGATGAATGGTTGGTTTTCATCAAAAATCCTTGATACCAATGTCAGAGCCTCTACCGCAATGGCGCTTGGTGTCATGAGTTCGATATTCATGATTGTGACAGCAGTTGTTTTTGGCATCACCGCTTTTATGTTGATCGCTCGCTACATCATTCTTATATTTTTGCTCGTACTCTCTCCGCTTGCTGCTATTTCATATATGATCCCCGGACAAAGCTCGTATTTTGATAAGTGGTGGAAAATGCTTCTAAACCAAGCCCTCTTTGCTCCAGTTTTCTTTGCTATGACCTGGGTCGTATTTAAAGTGGCCGGACATCCAAAATTTTTGGGCTCACTATCAGACAAAATATCAGGAAAAGTTTTTGTTGAAACAATAACAAACGGTGCCGATACTGGGGTCGCTGCCATTGTTTTAAACTTTGTTTTGATCACCGGCTTCTCAGTCGCTGCGCTTATAGTATCAAAGAGTATTGCCTCAAAGACCGAAGGTTTCAACGCCATCACTGCCGGCGCGGCTGGAGCAGTTTTTGGAGGCAGTGCTCTTGCAATGAGAAATACCGTCGGCAGAGCTTCGTCACTTGTTAGTGACAAATATAGGGATAGGTTGGAAAAATCCGCCATCGGCAGAAGTACACTTTGGCTTGCCAATAAAGGTAAGGGAGCAAGCTTCGATACTCGTGGTATTGACCTAGGTAAAGTACCTGGAGTTGGTGGGTATATCAAAAAAGAAGCTGACATCCTAGGCAAGGCAGGTGGTGCTGGTGGCTTTGCTAAAGCAGTCAAAACAAAAGCAGAAGCTAAGGAAAAATACGCTAAGGAGGTTTATGGTCAAAGTGAAAATGAAAAAGATGAGATTAAGAAAATCAAAAAAGATAAAAATTTGACAGACAAGATAAATCTAGACCGCGAGATTGCAGAAACTAAAACAGCAACCGAAGCAAAAGAAAAGGAAGAGAAGAGAAAGAAATATGCTGATACAATACTTGGAGAATACAATACTAGATTGGCAGAACTAAATAAAGAGAGAGTAGTTAAACAGAGAGAAGTGAGTGCAGAGAAAGATGAAGACAGAAAGAAAGTATTAACCACAGAGTTAAGTAATATCTTGGCTAGTATCAACCTTGAAAAAGAGGGGAGAAAAGAAAAGGAGAAGGATATGGAAAATAATGATGCAACATACAAAGACTTGAAAGAAAAGGCTGATGAAGCTAAAGAGGCCGCCAAAAAAGCAAAGGAACAGAGAAATAAAAAGGAATACGATGATAGTGAATATGGCGAGAGATTGAAGGATATAAAGGATAGAGCCAAGAAGCGCCAAGGAATGTATGCAGAAAGATTGAGAAAAATGCCATTTGTTGGTTGGACACAAGGTAGTGAAGCGGCGGCAAGAAAAGTTGAAGCTCTCACAGAAGAGAAGTCGAAAAGTCAAAAAGCGGCTGACCTTTTAACTGAATTTGCAAAAGATGCCACACCTACTCCACCCCCACCGACACCTCCAACCACCCCAACAACATAAAAAATGGAAACAAAAGAAATTATAAAAGAAAGACTTGATATATTGGGAGACGAACTAAGAGAATTCATCTTAAATGAAGGTTGGAGAAGTGATGTTAAAAAAATATGTGAGAGGTATGCTCTTGACGAAGAGCAATCCACTGTGTTTGAGAATGAAGTATTTTTTTCCTTGCTCTGTATAGAAAAAACAAGCGATATTGAAAAGAATCTAAAAGACTATGGTGGCTTTGAGGAACAGTTGGCGGGGTGGGTTTCAGAAGAAGCGCAAAAATATATATTCAATAATGTTCAAGAGTATATAAGTGAATTTTGGCAAAGTATGAATGAAATAGCCCAGGAGCAAGAACCTGCAAAAAAAGAAAGGCAAATAAATACGGGAAATGATTTTGAGCAGTTGATCATAAACCAAGCGCGAGCAATGCAGCCTGCCCGAATCGCCTCGAGCGAAGCCGTAGCGGGCGGGCCTGCCCGAACAGGCGAAGCGCCACAAAATTTACCTACACAGGATAAACCAAGAGTGATACATAATTATATCGGGCAAGATCCGTATAGGGAGGCAGTCGAATGAATCATGAAGTATGAATTATGAATCAAGTAGTCAAAAAATAAAATCTTTTACAGATCTCAATAGTTGGAAAGAGGGACATAGGTTAGTGGTGATGATATATAAAATAACAAAAGGTTTTCCAAAGGAAGAGCTTTTTGGGCTAACAAATCAAATAAGAAGAGCTGCTATTTCTATAACATCAAATATTGCAGAGGGATTCAGTAGAAGTACTTTTAAGGATAAGTCACATTTCTATTCGATAGCATTAGGCTCGCTAACTGAAACCCAAAACCAACTTATTATTGCCAGAGATGTCGGGTATTTAGATACTAAAAAATTTCATGAAATAGGATTACAAACAGTTGTAGTTAGTAAACTCTGTAATGGCTTGCTAAAATCTAATAGAACTAAGCATAATTCATGATTCTTAATTCATAATTCATTTCTTTTCATGAGATTCCAAGTCCCACAGTTTATAGACGTCGAAGACAAAATATTTGGGCCACTAACCCTTAAGCAGTTTATATATTTGGCTGGCGGAGCAAGCGTACTTCTTGTCACCACTACTATGTTTGGACTTTTCTTTGGCTTACTCCTCGCTTCCCCAGTCGTCCTCCTTGCTATCGCTCTTGCATTTTATAAAATAAACAACCGACCATTCATCCACGCTCTTGAAGCCGCCTTCATTTACCTCACTAAAGACAAACTCTATATTTGGAAAAAAACTGAGGAGCAACGAGTCGAAACAAACAACGAACAAAAATATAAAGGATTGTCAGTACCAAACCTATCAAACAGCAAATTGAAAGATATGAACTGGCAACTCGACACAAAGAGGGGAGAAGAATCGAAGACTGGTATATAATAAATAGTAAATGGCTAACAACGCTACTCAAGAATTTGTCCCGATAGACGATGTGCGCGACGGCGTCGTTATTTTGAAAGACGGTAGTATTCGCTACGTACTTATGGCTTCGAGCATAAACTTTTCCCTAAAGTCAGCTGACGAAAGGCAGGCCATCCTCCTTCAGTTTCAAGATTTTTTGAACTCTCTGGATTTTTCAGTTCAAATATTGGTCGAGTCTCGAAAACTTGATATACGGCCCTACATAGCTGTTTTGGAAGAGCGATACAAAGCCCAAACCAACGATCTTATGAAAGTTCAGATCGAACAATACATCGAATTCGTCCGAAGCTTCACCGAGTCGTCAAATATAATGACCAAAAATTTCTTTATCATCGTACCTTACGACTCAGCAATAATATCGACCCAGTCCGGATTTCTCGGTAGTTTGGTCAGCAAAAAGGACGCCAAAAAACAACAAGACGATAGCTTTGAAGAAAATCGAAACCAACTCGAACAGCGAGTAAGTGTGGTCGAGCAAGGTTTGTCGAGATGTGGAGTAAGAGTTGCAAGGCTTGGAACCGATGAAGTGGTAGAATTATTTTACAAAGTATTTAACCCTGGCGAATCAGAAAAACCAATCAAAATTAGTTAGAAACTAATTTTAGAATCAAGAATTATGAATCACGAATTATGGTACGAAAAGAAAAATGGGTTGTATGATTCATACTTCATAATTCATAATTCAATTTAAAAATATGTTTGATTTTTTCAAGAAAAAAGAAAACAAAAAATTGACCAATGTCTCGGTTTTACCGACCACTATCACCGAGAGTGCCGAGCTCGAATTGCGCGATATTTTGGCGCCCTCAGCCCTAAAGGTTAACGCCAAAGAACTAAACTTGGGTGAAAAGTTAGTGCGTAGCTTCTTCGTCATTTCATACCCACGCTTTCTTTCTGAGGATTGGTTTTCACCGATTATCAATATGGATAAAATGTTCGATGTCTCTATTTTTATTCACCCGCTTGAAACAGCCAAAGTTCTTCGCACTTTCCAAAAAAAAGTAGCCGAAGTTCAAAGCCAAATCCGTACTCGGGAAGAAAAGGGGTTGGTACGCGACCCAGTACTCGACACTGCCTACCAAGACCTTGAGAACTTGCGTGACGACCTCCAACAGGCGCAGGAAAAAATGTTTGAGGTTGGCCTTTATGTCTCTGTTTATGCAACCACAAGCGAAGAACTCGATAAGGTAGAGTCCGAAATAAAGTCAATGATGGAGTCGAAACTCGTCTACATCAAACCGGCCCTGTTTCAACAAGAACAGGGTTTTCGCAGCATCTTACCGATCGCCAAAGACGACCTATCGGTTCACTCTAAAATAAATTCGTCACCACTTTCAAGCGTTTTCCCATTCATTTCCTTTGACCTTACCTCCGACAAAGGTATCCTCTACGGAATAAACCGACACAATTCGTCTTTAGTTCTTTTTGATCGCTTCTCGCTAGAAAATTACAACTCAGTATGTCTCGCTAAATCAGGGTCAGGAAAGTCTTTTGCCACCAAACTTGAAATATTGCGTACTCTCATGTTTGACGCAGAAGTAATAGTTATTGATCCAGAAAATGAATATGAATATATGGCGGAAGCGGTCGGTGGCCGATATTTCAACATCTCCCTCAACTCTGACCACCATATAAACCCATTTGAATTGCCAATACCAGGTGAAGACGAGTCAAGTGCAGCAGTTTTGAGAAGCCAAATAATAAACTTGGTTGGGTTGTTTCGTATCATGATGGGTGGGCTCACTCGCGAAGAAGACGCTATCATTGATCAAGCAATAACCGAAACCTATGCCTTGAAAGACATCACGGCCGACTCCGATTTTAAAAATATTGAACCCCCTCTTTTATCTGACTTTGAGCTCGTGCTTGGTGGTATGGAAGGAGGAGCATCACTTGCTCAACGTATTTCAAAATATACCAGAGGTACTTGGGCAAACTTTATAAACAGGCCATCAAACATCGATATCAACAAACAATTCATTGTTTTTTCAATCCGAGACATGGAGGATGAGTTGAAGCCAGTCGCTATGTATATCGTAACCCACTATATATGGAACGCGATCCGTCGCGAACTCAAAAAACGCCTGCTTGTGATTGATGAGGCTTGGTGGATGATGAAGTCCGAGGATACCGCTTCGTTTTTGCTTTCACTCGCAAAACGCGGCCGAAAATACTATCTTGGACTCGCCACCATCACCCAAGACGTTGACGACTTTTTGAAATCGCCTTATGGTACACCAATCATCAGCAACTCCTCGATCCAAATACTTCTAAAGCAGTCGCCAACTACCATCGACCGGCTTCAAGAAGTCTTCAACCTCACCGATGAGGAAAAATATTTGTTGCTCGAGTCGGGAGTAGGGGAGGGAATATTTTTTGCCGGACTCAAACATGTGGCGATCAAAATAATCGCTTCTTACACCGAAAGCCAAATTATCACTTCCGATCCTTCCCAAATACTTGCCATCAAGCAAATGAAAAATAAGTTATAATTGGGTAATGAAAAGCTTTTTCAAAACAGCATTTCTACTTGTCGCCACCTTTTCATTTTTGTTTTTTTCTAATCGGGTTTTGGCGATTTCGATAAATCTGCCGTACAGCCTGAGCAATGAGCTTGGTGTCGAAATAATACCCGAATATCCGCGACCAAACGAGCAAGTTTGGGTAAACCTCACTCTTTATACCGACAACCTAAATTCGGCCAATATCTCTTGGTATATTGACGACAAGCTCGTCGAATATGGCATCGGTCTTACTTCCTACTCATTCAAAATGGGCGAGGCCGGAGTGGGGAAAAAAGTCACCATAAAAGTAGTATTGGCAAATGGCGCCTCTTTTACAAAGGAAATTTCGCTCACTCCATCGAGTGTTGATTTGATATGGGAAGCACTTTCATACACCCCACCTTTTTATAAAGGTCGCGCACTTCACCCCGCCCAAGGGATAGTAAAAGTAGTCGCCATGCCTGAGTTTTATAAAGACGGATCGCGAGTTAAGCCCGAGAACTTGATTTATAATTGGTCAAATGACGTCGAGGCTTATCAAAGCCAATCAGGCTACGGCAAAAATGTTTTGTTGATAAACGGCTCTCTTATTGGCGATATTGACTCGATAAACTTACTCGTAACCGACCCAGGCAAAGGGCTCGCCGCTCAAAATTCCATCTCTATCAACCCATCCGATTCAAGCATAGTTTTTTACAAAAACGATCCTTATTATGGATTCTCATTGGACAAAGCTTTGTTTGGAACATACAACCTAAAAGAAGAGGAAGTGGAGCTTTTCGCCGCACCATATAACATGAGTCCTGAATCTTCGACAAACCTGGAGTATTCCTGGAGCTTGAATGGAACTCAAATAAATAGTTTGAACGGTTCACGTACCGCCCTTTTCAAAAAAACTGAAGAGGAAGGTAGCTCGGAGCTTTTATTTAGAGCAACCAACAACAACCGCATCCTACAATTTACTGAGAACAGCCTTGTGATAAGATTTAGTAAATAAGATGAAAAATTTAAAGTATATACTAACGATAATATTTTTTGCTACGATCGTAACAATACCAGCATTACCCTTCTCAATAAGCGCTCAAGAGAGTTATAAATCAAGGGGGGAATATACCTTACTCGCTCCACTACCTAAAGTGACTGATTGTACCGATGAACAGGTAGCAGCAGGAAATGTTGAATGCAAAACTGATATTAAAAAATATGTAGAGGGGATGTTCCAACTTTTGCTCGGTCTTGCTTCTGTTTTCACTGTTGGTTCAATAGTGTATGGAGGGTTTGAGTACATAACGACCGACAACTTCATGGGTAAGTCCGATGGTATAAAAAGGATCCAAAATTCCCTTTGGGGTTTGGTCCTTGTTATTTGTTCTTGGATCGTCCTCTATACCATAAACCCACGACTAATCCAGGATCTTGATTTGAATATAGAACCGGCTGTATTGGAAAAGAGGTTCAATAGTGGATCATTGACACCACCATCAACACCAGGGAGACCAATGACAGAAGATGAGTTGGTGGCAAGCGAGGAAGTTAAATTAGAGTTGGAAAGCGCTAATATAACCGTCTATAAAGGACCTTGCGCCCAAGGACAAACTACCCTTTGTGTAAACTTAAATGGTCTAAACCAAAACCTGATTGATGGCGCAAAAAGCTTAAAATCAAGCTGTAATTGTAATATAACAATAACCGGAGGAACTGAAGCGGGTCACAGTACTGGTTCGTCACATAATACTGGAAATGCTTTGGATATGAGTTTTGAATCTAACTTAGATAAATACATTTCAGATAATAAAACCGGTGCACCAGAGAGGGTGGTGGTAAGAAATGTTTATATAGGTGATAGATACATGGTCAATGTAAATGGAAAAACAATGACATTCCTAAAAGAATTGAACCCACCACATTGGCATGTAGAAATGAGATAAAAAATGAAAAAGATTCTTATCATAGGTATGGTGGTGATAATCGGCGTAGCGGTATTTTTGATATATTCGCCACTTGCGGACAATGGTGGGGGAGGAGAGAGTAGGGTCGGTTTTTCGATAAGAGACTTTTTGCCATTTGGCAAAAGCGATGACGGAGTTCAACTTACCGACCAAAACCAAGACCAAAACACTCCCACAAGTACCAGCACTTCAACAAATATTGGGGTTATACCAAGAATAAGAAAGGTTTCCCAAGAGCCTATAGCTGGAGCAGTCATCTTTGCCCAAGGGACGACCAGTGTTGTACGTTTTGTAGAAAAAGGTACAGGCAATGTGTATGAAGCTCGTTCTGACTCAAATACTATTGAGCGGTTAACCAACACCACTATCCCTAAAATAGTACGAGCTTTTTGGTTGCCAAATGGTACGGGATTTTTGGCTCAAACTCTCGCTCCTGAGAGCGAAATAATAGAAACTCGATTTGTCAAAATAGCCCGAGCTCTCAATATAGGAGCACAAGAATCACTAACCCCTTATAACGCGACTATTTCCAATTTGCCGACCGGTATAGAAGAACTAAGTATAAGACCCGACAGTGCCAAGATATTTTATTACACCATTTCAAATTTGAACTCCGAGTGGCATATTTCAAACCCTGACGGTACAGCCGATACTGTTGTTTATAAACATCCACTTACCGAATGGTTGCCAACCTGGCTTGATAACTCAAATATAAGCCTCCAAAGCAAACCAAGTGGTACGGAAATAGGTTATGTTTATTCATTTAATACTTCAAATGGAATTTTGAAGAAAAACGGCACTTCGGGAGCAGGCCTCCTTTCTACCCCAAAAAATATAGAAATGGAATTGGCTTCAACCGGTGGCACATCACCAAGGCTTTTTGCCATAGACAATAAAAATTTAACCTCAAAAAGTTTGGATGTGGCGACCTTGGCGGACAAATGTACTTGGTCTTCTTCCAAAACCCTAGCCGTATACTGTGCTGTCCCAAAAGAGGTTTTTAGAGCCGTCTACCCTGACGATTGGTACAAAGGATTATTAAACTTCAATGATTCAATTTACTACATCACAATTGACCCATTATTTGTTGTTAACACTATTAACCTTTCCCAAACAACAAAAGAAATGATCGATGTGGTCGATATAAAAATTAGTCCAACTGACGATCACCTTATTTTCAAAAACAAAGCAGATGGCTATTTATGGCTTTTGAGAATTGCCGAGTAATTGCTTTTTGATATACATATCCTGGACCATGCCGGCAATATTGCTCACTATCCAATAAAGTGCGACTACGGCCGATATTTTCCACGAAACAAAAAATATAACTATTGGCATGGTGTATTTCATTTGAGTACCAAGCACTTGGGAAAAATCTTTTGAGTCAACTGGTGTTTTTTGTCCTGAAGATGATTGCTGAACATGCATTTGAAAATATGTACTTATAGCGGCTATAATTGCAAAAATAACGCTTTTTTGAGAAACATCAATTAAACCAAATAAATACATTGAAACCGATGTTGGTATTTTTATAAAAGAATACAAAATAGCCGGGTCAATGGTAGGCAAACCAGAGCGATAAAAAATATGATAAAGAGAGTAGATGACTGGTATTTGAATAAAAAGAGTAACTAAACCTGAAAAAGGGTTTATGTTGTTTATTTTATAAAATTCCATTACTTTGACAGCCTGTTCTTGAGTATCGGGATATTTCTTTTTTATTTCGGCCAATTCTCCTTCTTTTTGTTTCATTATAAGCTGAGTAAGGGAAGTTTTTTTTGAAAGAGGGTAGAGAATTATTTTTACCAAAACAGTCAGAATAATGACTGCGATACCAACATCAACAAAAGGAATATTCAAAAGAAGAATAAGAGCGTTATAAAGGGGGATATACACAATTGTCTTTAAAAAAGAAATCATTTTAAGTTTTGTATTTTTGTAATAATAGCATGAACTTCCTTTTTAACCTCATCAATACGCTCAGGTATCTTCCTAAAGGAAAAAACAACCATAACTGGATTATTTAAAGTTTCAATTATTCCCGAAACAGCGCGGTAGCCAGCCCGGCGCATTTTGTTTCTTAATACTGCCTTTTTTGATATTTTTTTTGATATCGAAAAGCAAATTCGAGAGTGTTTTTCGTTTGATTTAGAAAAACGAGCAAAAAAAATAGGGGTATTTAAAAATTGATTGGAGTCATAAACAGTCTTGAAGGACTTCTTGGGTATCCTATATTTTTTGCTTATCATAAAAGCTTTATACTGAAAGCTTTTTTCGGCCTTTTTGGCGACGACGTTTCAAGACTTTTTTGCCATTTGCTGATTTGCTTCTCTTTAGAAAACCGTGAGTTTTTGCTCGCTTTTTCTTTTTTGGTTGATAGGTTGTTGACATGTTTTTATTTTACTTGCCGGTTAAATTTTCAACTAGTTATAAACACATTATAAACACATTTAGTTACAAATACAAGTTTCCTAAAAAAGTTTTGAATATATAATACCTCCATGGACACCAAGGAACTATGGAACAACGTTCTTCTTGAAATAGAGACATCTGTTTCGAAAGCGAATTTTGCGACATGGTTCAAAGAAACAAAGATCTCTGGTTTTGAAGATGGTACCGTTTATCTTTCGGTCCCAAACACTTTCGTTCAGGAATGGCTTACAAAAAAATTCCACCCCCTTATTTTAAAGCTACTTAGGCAATCGTCTGAGTCAATACACGCCTTAGAGTATGTAATCAAAGAGGAGAGTAAACAAAAAAACCAATATATTCCAACAAAAAATACCACTATAGCAAAAGAATTGCCGCTTGCTGAACATTATATAAACAAAGAGGATAACTTAAACCCTCGTTATACTTTTGAGTCTTTTGTGGTTGGCCCGTTCAACGAACTTGCTTATGCAGCCGCTCAAGCTGTTATAAAAAGCCCAGGCATTGCTTATAATCCATTTTTCATTTACGGCAGTACCGGACACGGCAAAACACACCTCATTCAAGCCATAGGGAACGCTGTTAAAGCCAAAGATCCGTCAAAAAAAATATTTTATTTCACTACTGAAAAATTCACTAGCGACTACACAAATTCAGTTCAAGCCAATAAAGTCGAACAATTTAAGGAGAAATATCGAAAATACGACATGATAATTATGGACGATGTTCAATTTCTATCTGGTAAAGAAAAAACCCAAGAGGAATTGTTCCATCTTTTCAATATAATGAAAGATAATAACAAACACGTTGTCTTTTCTTGCGATAAACACCCAAATTTCGTGACCGGACTCGAGGACAGGCTTAAATCTCGGTTTTCAGCCGGAATGGTTATTGATATTCCAGCCCCAGACCATGAATCAAGAGTGGCAATAATAAAATCAAAATGTTCTTCTATAAACCTATTTTTATCAGATGATGTTATTGACTATTTGGCTGATTCAATAAAAGGTAATATTCGAGACTTAGAGGGGGTAATAAACCTAATAGTCTGCCAAACCGAAACAAAAAATAGAACCTTAAATCTAAACGAAGTAAAAGAATTGGTAAAAAATAGTATTAAACAAAAAAAGTTACTTTCCTATAAAGAGGTAATAAAAATAATTTCTGACTTCTATAAAATAGAAGAAGAAACAATATACGAAAAAACTAGAAAAAAAGAGGTTATAAAACCTAGACAAATAATAATGTATATTCTAAGAGAGGATTTTAGTATTTCTTATCCATCAATAGGGGAGAAGCTTGGTGGTCGCGATCACACCACAGTGATACATTCATGTGAAAAAATAAAAAAAGACATGAAAGTTGATATGTTACTCCTAAAAGAGATTCAGGAGATACGTTCAATGATAAGTTGATAAGTTGTTGATTGATTGAGGAATAGTAATGGAAAAGTAAATTAAAAAGTTGATAATTTTTAAAAAATAAAAAACTAAAAAATTATTATCAACAAATATCCACATGATATTTTTAAAAAAATTCCAAAAAACGTTCAGATATAAGCAGATAAAGTAGAATTCCCCAAATCCACAGATTATATGAACTAAAAAAATAAATTAAATGAAAATAAAAACAAACAAACAAAAAATAGAATCCGGGGTACAAAAAGCTTCTCGAGTAGCTAATAAACATCTTACTCTTCCAGTATTATCGTGTGTTTATTTGGAAGCGTTAGCCTCTGGTAAATTGGTTATAAAATCAACCAATTTAGATGTCGGTATTGAAATAGAGCTTGAAGTTAAAACAGTTGAACAGGGAGTGGCTGCTGTACCAGCTCAAATATTTTTAAATGTTCTTTCTTCGATAAAAGAAGATGAAATAACAATCGAAACAAAGGATAACAATATACTTATTTCATCAAATAAAAACTCAGCAACTATTAAATGTCTTCCTTATGAGGATTTTCCAACAATACCAATATTAGAAAGTTCTAATGTTTTACAAATAAATAGCAGGGATTTATTAGCTGGTTTTAAGTCGGTTTGGTATAGTGCCTCTGTTTCAGCTATTAAACCAGAATTAAGTAGTGTCTTTTTATATAAAGATGGTGAAAATTTAGTTTTTGCTTCTACAGACTCATTTAGGTTGGCAGAAAAAAAGGTTCACAATTCTTCAAATGTTGAAATTCCACAACTTTTAATACCATCAAAAAACGTTTCCGAAATAATAAAGCTTTTTGAAGATCTTGGCGATGATATAAATGTTGTTTTTGAAAAAAATCAAATCGCTTTTATCGCTAAAGATATATATTTAGTCTCTAGGTTGGTTGAAGGAAATTTCCCTGACTATAAACAAATAATACCTAAAAATTTTACTTCAAGTGTTACTGTTTTGAAAAATGACTTTATAAACTCAATAAAAACTTCAAATATATTTTCTGACACTCTTCATCAGGTTAAATTATCGGTCGTACCAAACGAAAAAGCTTTGTTTGTTGAATCAAAAAATAATGATGTTGGTGAGTATAAGGAATCAATCAATGCTTCTATAACTGGAGACGCTTTAGAATTAAATTTTAACAACAAATATATTATTGATTGCATGCAATCAATAGTATCGGATAGTATCGTTTTAAATTTTGCCGGAATGGGTAAACCTTTATTGATTGAAGGTGTCTCAAAAAATGGGTTTAGCTATATAGTTATGCCAATGAATAGATAATATGCTTGATATATCAAACTTTTTTCAGAAGTTTTTAAATCTTGAACTCTCAGTACGAGCCAAGCAAAAAATTATCATTGAAACAATAAAGGAAATTACCAATATTGAACTTAAAAATGATCACTTTGAGTTGAAGGAAAATTATTTAAAATTAAAGGTAAATCCGGTTTTTAGAAACGAGATTTTTATGTATAAAGCCCAGATTGAAGAATCTCTAAGGTTAAAAAAGATATTTATATCTGTTTTATAGAGAAAAGCTTTGTATATTGGCAAAGTTGTTCAATTCAGCCCATTTTCTTACACCATATTCCCAATGGTCAAATTGAGGGTCGTTTTCAGGATTATTAGGAAAGTCTCCTCGAGGGTCGTCTTTGTTTACCCACTCCAATATCGAGTGTACTCCTCCTACCACCTTATTTCCTTCTCGTTTGCCACCTTGCCAAATACCGGTCAAAACTGGTTTAAGGGTGTTTGGGTCTTCTAAAAGAGGTTTCTCAAAACTTTCTACTGGCATTTCATTGAGAGCTTGATCCATAAAAGCTCGCCACATCGGTGCAACAATAAAACCTGCTACTCTTTTTTCCATCGAACTATTATCGTTGTTTCCTACCCAAGCACCCACTGCAATCCTTGGTGTATAACCCATTATCCAAGCATCACGATAGTCATTGGTGGTACCGGTTTTTACTGCAACATCATTTCGGCCGTCAAAATGAAGTACCGAGCTTTGTCCATAAGCTGGTGCGCGGGCTATGTTATCGGAGAGGATGTCTGAAATTTTAAGCGCCACCTCTTTTGGTAAAACTTCCGAAGATTTTAATTCATATTTTTCCAAAACCTCTCCATTTTTATCTTTTATTTCTGATACTGAATGAATTTCATGCTTCACTCCACTATTTGCAAATACTGAGTAGGCACCAGTAAGCTCAAGGGGAGTCACTTCGCCACCTCCAAGCACTAGGGTCAAACCATAGTCACCACTATCTTTAAGTGAATTTATACCCATGTCTTGCGCAAGTTCGATAGACTCATGAAGTCCGGCTAGATACAAGGTTTTTACTGATGGTATGTTTAGTGATTGAGCTAAGGCACTACGTAAAGTGACTGGTCCTCTAAAAATATTGTCGTAGTTTTGTGGCGCATAACAGCCGTTTTCCATGGTGAAATTGTCCCTAGCACAAGAAGTTGAAAATTGAGTTTGAACATCGAAGAGCACTGTCTCCGGAGTAAAGCCTTTTTTGAAAGCTTGGGAGTAAACAAACGGCTTGATGGTCGAACCCGGCTGTCTTTTGGCTGTTGTTACATTGAAAGCACCATCTATTTCCTTGTCAAAATAGTCGCGCGATCCAACCATGGTAAGTATACCGCCGGTTTTTGGATCAATAGCAACAATCGCTGCATTTTCAGCATTGAATTTTTGTTGGTTTTCTAGAGCATAGTCGTGAGCTATCCTTTGGGCTTTTTCTTGAAGAGTGTAGTTTAGAGTGGTGGTTACTCGCAAGCCTCCAGTATTTATTATTTCATCACCATATTTTTCACGGATATAATCAAGAACGTAAAACACAAAATGAGGAGCTTTTATGCCATCATCATTTTTTGGTAAAAATTCTACATTCTCTTCTTTGGCGCTATTGTACTCAGCTTCATTTATAAGAGAATTTTCTAACATCTCCTTCAATACCAAATTTTTACGATCATTAAGTTTTTCTTTATTTTTACCGTAGGGTGAATAAAAAGTCGGTGCTTTTGGGATGGCAGCCAAATAAGCCGCTTCAGCTAAAGTCACGTCAGATGATGGTTTGCCAAAAAATGCTTGGCTCGCTTCCTCAACCCCATAAATAACACCCCCATAAGGTATTTCGTTCAAATACATGGAAAGTATTTCTTCTTTGGTTACCACTTTTTCAAGTCTTATCGCAAGGACCCACTCTTTTATTTTTCTTGCTGGCCCACCAAAAAGACTTTTATCACCAGTGAGGAGTGAGTTTTTTACTACTTGTTGGGTGATGGTTGAACCACCCTGACTAAATTCTAGCGATAACAAGTTGGCGAGCACGGCGCGCATAAATGACGAAATTTTTATTCCGTTGTGGGTATAAAACGACTTGTCTTCGATAGCAATCGTTGCATTTTGAATATTTTTTGAAATTTCGGATATAGGTACGACACTTCGCCTGACATTGCCTCCAGTGTCATAAAGGAGGATATTGCCAGTCGAATCGTATACTTTGGTTGATTCGCTTACTCTTCGCTCACGAATCGAGTCGGAAGTGGGGACTTTAAAATTGCTTATCCAAAAAGCGACAATGGAGCCCACTATTAAAATAAGGGAAGAAATAAGCATGAGGCTTGTTTGAACAAGTTGTTTATGCTTTTTAAAAAATTGTTTTATTTGCATGAGTCTTATTATGCCAAAAATGGGGAATTATGGTAGAGTTTTGTTATGGAAGACAAAATAGATGAATTATTGAATAGGGGAACAGAAGAAATTTTTGTTAGAGAGCATCTCAAGGAAGCTTTACTAAGCGGTAAAGAGTTGCGGGTTAAATTTGGGATAGACCCTACTGGTCCAGCAATTCACTTAGGTAGAGCTATTCCTTTACGGAAATTAAAAGCTTTTCAAGATTTGGGGCATAAGGCTGTTTTAATAATTGGTGATTTTACTGCTAAAATTGCTGACCCTTCTGATAAACTGGAAAAAAGGCCAATGCTTACTGATGAAGAAATACAAAAAAATCTTAAAGATTATCTATCTCAAGTTGGTAAAATAATTGATTTGTCTAAAACAGAAATTCACTATAATTCGGAGTGGTTAGCAACAATGAGTTACATAGAGTCTGGGAAGCTCCTAGAATGTTTTAGTGTTCAACAGATGATAAAGAGGCGAAATTTTAAAGAAAGAATGGAAAGAAATGAGGATGTTTTTGTTGTCGAACTTATTTACCCGGCTCTTCAAGGATATGACAGTTTTAAGGTGTCAGCCGATGTAGAGATTGGTGGTTTTGATCAGTTGTTTAATTTAAAAGCAGGAAGAACTGTACAAAAAAGATATGGACAGAAAGAACAAGATATAATGACAATGTCTATGTTGGTTGGCACTGATGGTAGAAAAATGTCATCATCTTGGGGTAATATAATATCTCTTTTAGATAGTAAAGATGAAATGTTTAGCAAAATAATGACAATCAAGGATGATTTGATTTTTCAATATTTTACTTTATGCACCGATTTGTCTATGGTAGAAATCGAACGTTTTGAGAATGAGATGAAAAATGGTGAAAATCCAAAAAACATTAAGTTAAGGTTGGCCAATGAGATAGTCAAAATGTATCACGGAGAAGAAGCAGCTAAAGAAGCGGAGGAGAATTTTGAAAAAACTTTTTCTAAAGGTGAATTTCCAGAAGATGCTCAAAAAATTGAAGCCGAAAAAGAGGCAAAGCTGTCGGATGTTTTGTTGCGAGAAAAATTGGTAGATTCAAAGTCAGAATATCAACGGTTAGTTGAAGCTGGAGCTATCACTCAAATACCCGATAAAAAAATAACCGATATTTATGAGCTGGTTGGGGATGGGGAGCGGAAAATAAAAATAGGTAAAAAGACTTTCTTGATTTTGAAGGGTAAGTAACCTAAATCATCTAAAACAAAAACCACCACGTCAGACGTGGTGGTTTTTGTTTTATTACACCCTACTCACTATCTCCTTCTACATCTTCCTCCCCCTCTTCTTCATCATCACTTTCTACTCCTTCTACATCCCCCTCCTCAAGATCATCTTCGGTTTCTGGTAAGTTTATAACCTCTTTCTCATCGTCTTGCATAGAATATTTATTATATTTTTTAATTCCGTTTGAACGGTGAATACTTTTTAACATTCTCGTTTTTAAAATGCAATAACCCTACAAATTTCTTGTGGATAAAATGGTGGCTGATGATGTAAGAGCTATCGCGATCGCGTCGTATTCATCGTCTATTTTTTTGTCATTTTTGGTTAGGCGCAAAATCTTTCTGACCATGTCTATCACCTGGTTTTTATCGCTTTTGCCATAGCCAGTGACCGCTAGTTTTACTTGATTTGGGTTGTACTCCCTCACTTCGACTCCATACTCAGCTCCTTTTTGTAGTATCACGCCACGCACTTCGGCGACCATGAGTGCGGTCTTTACATTTTTGCTGAATAAAAGATTCTCGACTGCAAGTATTGCTGGATTGTATTTTTTAAAGATTCGATCGAGCTTTTTGGCTACTAGATTTAGGCGTTCTGGGTGGGGGATTTTGGCTTCTGTTTCAAAACACTCGGAATGAATTAAGTTGTCACCAATATTTGTTTTTTCAATCACCGCAATCCCTAGTCGGCCATAACCGGGGTCGATACCCAATATAAATGAATTATGAATTATGAATTTTGAATTATGCATAATTCTTGATTCTCAATTCATTATTCAGCGTTCGTATAGACTTCCTGTACTTCTTCGTTTTCTTCCAACTCTTCGATCAGAGATTGGAGTTTTTCACCATGGTCTTCGTTTATTTGGATATTCATGTTGGGTGCCCAGCTACCATCAATGTTTTTTGTAAAAGCCCAAGAGGCTGATCCTGGTACGGCAAGTTCAAAACCGTTTTTAGTTAAAATATGCTTTATTTCCTGGGCTGCCTTGTTTCTATTTTCGGTCAGGGCTTCAATAATGAGGGCGCAACCACCAGGACCATACGCTTCGTAGGTTATTTGCTCCATTAAGCCTGCATCACCACCAACTCCTTTTTTTATTGCTCTCTCTATATTGTCGTTTGGTACATTTTCGGCTCTGGCTTTTTCAATTGCGCTTCTAAGCCCAGGGGAGTTTACATCACCTTTTGCCTTTTTTGATTCAACAGTAATGAAGCGCACCAACTTGGAAAAGATTTTTGCTTTATAAGCATCGGTCACTGCTTTTTTGTTTTTTATTTTTGACCATTTATTATGTCCAGACATGTTTTTTATTGGTTATCGATACCTATATGTTTGAAGCCATGCTTGGTTAGTACTCGTCCACGCGGGGTTCGCTCCAAAAATCCGATTTGCAAGAGGTATGGTTCATTAAATTCTTCAATAGTCGCTTCTTCTTCGGAGAGGGAAGCGGCAATAGTGTTGAGGCCAACCGGTCCGCCTTTAAATTTGTTGGCGATAGTCATTAGGATGTCGCGGTCAGAAGAGTTTAGTCCGAGCTTGTCTATACCTAAAAGGTCGAAAGCTTCCTCAACCACCCCTTTTGTTATATCACTTTTTTTCATTTGGGCGTAGTCGCGGGCTCTTTTGAGCAGATAGTTTGCGGTGCGGGGTGTAAAGCGACTCCTTTTTGCAATTGAAGTCACCGCTTCTTCTTCCACTCTTACTCCCAAAAGCTTGGAAGAGCGCTCTACAATGTCGCTTATTTCATCTTCTGAATAAAACTCGAGCTTGAAAACCCCACCCGAAAATCGTGAGCGAAGTGGAGACGAAATCATTGCGAGCCGAGTGGTCGCTCCGATTAAAGTAAATGGTGGCAGCTCAAGCTGGATCGTGCGTGCCGATGGTCCTTTGCCAATAATTATATCAAGAGAGCGCGCCTCCATGGCTGGGTAGAGTACCTCTTCAATTGATTTGTTTAAGCGGTGGATCTCGTCGATAAAAAGAATATCACCAGGTGATAAGTTGGTGAGGATAGAGGCTAGGTCACCAACCTTTTCGATTGCCGGACCTGATGTGGAGCGCATTTGACTACCGGTTTCTTTGGCTATGAGGTGAGCAAGGGTGGTTTTGCCAAGTCCGGGTGGACCATAAAATAAAATATGTTCGGCTGGGTGCGATCGTTCGCGTGCCGCGCCCAAGAGTATTTGTAAATTTTTTTTGATTGTTTTTTGGCCAATATAATCATTCCATTCCGAAGGTCGGAGAGTTTGGTCCAAAAAATGAATATCTTCCGGGTTTTCATTGTTAACCATATATAGTATAGTAGTTCATGCTGGCCTAAATGGGGAGTATTGACATATTTTTTTAAATATGATATACTTCGCGAGTAACAGTATTTTTACGTTGAAAACATTGGGGATAGAAATCTCTAAGCGTCGGTCGCTTTATGCGGTTTTGACATTAAATCAAGGAAGTGCCGGTACCATTCTTCACGGGACGGTTCGCTAGCGCTTTCCTCAGAATAATGTTTTGCTTTGGATATAAATATTCAAAGTGTCGCTTAGAGATTTCTGTCTCCAATTTTTGTTTATCCCTCAACCTGTTTTTCATTATTCATAAAAGGGAATCCCAGGCAATTTTTTTTGTGTATAACTTATTCAAGATCGATAACTCGGCCAAGTTCGTCAAGGGAAGTGAGACCGCGGCAAACTTTGAGCACACCATCTTGTTGCATATTTAAAAGGTTTTGACTCTCGGCGGCTTTGTTTATTTCTCGTTCGCTTGGGTTTTGGATAACAGCTTTTTCGATTTGTTCATCAGTGAGTATCGCTTCATAAATACCTGTTCGCCCTTTGAAACCTGTGAAGTTACACTCCTGACATCCTACCGCTTCGGAAATATTTTTTTCATCGAGACCGTTTAAATAGCTTTTGTCTTTGATGCTATCAAGTGTTTTGTGGATTATTTGCATTTCGTTTTCTGAGAGTGTGGCCTTTTTTTTGCAAACGCTACAAAGGGTGCGTACAAGCCTTTGGGCCATCGCAATGTTGATTGCCGAAGTTATCACCTTCGGGTTTACTCCAAGATCAATAAGTCGGGGAAAGGTGCCAGCTGCATTGTTGGTGTGTAAGGTGGAGAATACAAGGTGGCCAGTAAGTGCAGCATTTACTGCAATTTCTGCCGTTTCGTTGTCGCGGATTTCACCAACCATGATCACGTCAGGGTCCTGGCGTAGAGCACTTCGCAGACCTTCCAAAAAAGTGTAGCCTTTTTCGTCGTCGGTTTGGGTTTGGACTACCCCCTTTAGGTGGTATTCGATAGGGTTTTCGATGGTTATTATTTTTATTTCTGGTGTGTGAATTTTTTTGAGGAAGGCGTAGAGGGTGGTGGTTTTACCGCTACCAGTAGGACCGGTGTTTAAGATCATACCATTTGGCTTTTTGAGTTCGTGAGTCAAGATCTCGAGGAGTTTTTTGTCGATTCCCAAAGCTTCGAGTTCTACACTGATTGCAAGTGGGTTTAAAACACGCAATACCACTGATTCGCCATAACCACCGGGCAATAATGAGGTACGCACCTCTATCTCGCCGTCGGAAAGGCGAATACTAAAGCGACCGTCTTGAGCCTTGTCTTTTACATTTAATTTAACGTTTGAAATTAGTTTGATACGGGAGAGGAGGAGAGTGAAGGTTTCCTTATCTATTTCCAAAATATCATTCAATACTCCATCCAATCGGTAGCGCAAGCGAACTGACTTTTCTTCTGGTTCGAGGTGGATGTCGGAAGCACCGACTGAAATAGCGCCAGCCAATATTATTTCTAAAATGCGCGAAATACGATAGCTCTTTTTTTGGATGAGCACTGTCTCAATTGATTTTTTTATATCATCGGTCGTTTTAACTGTTTTGATCAATTCTTGGATTTCTTCGTTTTCGATATCGA
Source organism: uncultured Candidatus Saccharibacteria bacterium (assembly GCA_964440955.1). GTDB lineage: Bacteria > Patescibacteriota > Minisyncoccia > Phycocordibacterales > WO2-35-19 > CAYTTP01. The sequence goes on from CAYTTP010000002.1 coordinate 49,058, forward strand.
GCGCACCACCTTTGGTTTCCATTGAATAGGACAAATCCTTATAGCGACCCCAGATTTTTTGGAGGCTTTGATGTGAAGCCATATAGAGAGTAGGAACATAGCCCCTGTCTTTAAGTGATTCGATGAGTTGGATCGTTTTGCTGTTATTGGGAGAGATGATAGCGAGCGATATTTTTTTGTTTATGATATTGAAAGAAGCTACTTCCGCTTCACGGGCCTCTTGCTCACGAATAACTCTTAAAGCATCAATGTTAACCGGTGTTACCCCAAGGTCTATATATTGAAGTCCGTATTTTTGGGACATCGCTTTCGCGAGTCCTTCCTCTTCGGCCTCAGCCAAATCGGAGAGTTTTTGTCTTTGCTTGTCTTCGTCGAAGTGAATTACCATAAAAATATTATAGCATGACCTATTTTCTCCTATGCAGACCTTACCCCCCAGCCCCTCTCCTAGAATTAGGAGAGGGGAGTCAGACATTGCTTTTTTATATAAATAATGTATAATGTTTGGTAGAAATGGAGGTTTTGTAAAATGAACAATAAGTTGTCACTAGCCATGATGGCTGCCATGATTTTTTTGAGTAGCTGTGCGAATCGCACAACTGCTCCTAAGGCGCCGTCGACACCAAAAACAGTTGACCATGGGAAGTGGGTGGTGAGCTACCCATACCAAGGCAACAACCTGGTTGTGACGATTTACAACCAGACCGACTTTTTCCTTAAAGTTTTTGTTGATGGGTTTGAGGTTAACTACACTAACAAAAAAAAGAAGGAATCAAAAGAGATGGCTGTTTCGAAGAGAGGCATTGTTCCTCTTAGCTTTGCTGGTGGATACCAGACCTCTCGCCCTATCAATATCGGGGTGAAGGTGTACTGTGTGTATCCGGCACCGGCCAACTGTCGCGAGGGGCTCATGGCCCAGCGAATGTTCTTCGCTCCGCCGCGCTGGTCTGGAGGTTTAAACACCTTCTACCAGCAAAAAGATGCTTGGGAAATCACTTCCGGCATTCTGCGCTAACCGCTCTTTTTCGGGCTCGGACTCAAGCAGTCCGAGCCCTTCGCTTTGTGGTAGGATGAATATATGAAAATAGTCTCGAAAAGCGAAAAGGAAACCGCTCAAATCGCCAAGGATTTTGCTAAAAGTCTTAAATCAAAAGAGTCTGGCGCGACCATTGTCGGGCTTTATGGCGACTTGGGTGCCGGCAAAACCACTTTCATGAAGTCAATAGCGAGCGCTCTTGGAGTGGAGGAGACTATCCAAAGCCCTACTTTTGTTATTATAAAAATCTTCAATCCCGCCTCATCGGCGGACAAGTTGCAACCTGTAATTTTCAGTAAATTAATCCACATTGATGCATATCGCATCGAAGACGAAAAAGAAATGTTGACTCTTGGGTGGGATTCTATTTCAAAAAACAAAGAAAATATTATTTTTGTGGAATGGCCAGAGAGAATATCAAAAATAATTGGTGATCATATCAAGATAAATTTTGATCATGGAAAAAGTGAAAATGAACGGGTGATTGAAATACAAAATGAAGAGTGATAAAAAACAAAAAAATAAAAAGCTAGTTTTGCTTGACGCGCACGCGATCATTCATCGCGCTTATCATGCTCTACCTGATTTTGCGACAAGTAAAGGCGAACCAACAGGAGCATTGTATGGTCTTGTACTCATGATACTAAAAATAGTTTCTGAGCTTTCGCCGGACTATATTATTGCTTGTTTTGATTTGCCTAAGCCGACCTACCGTCATGAAGTCTATGAGAGTTACAAAGCTGGTCGGGCCAAAACCGATGACGACCTTTCAGTCCAACTTGAAAAAGCTCGGGAGGTTTGTGAGGCTTTAAATATCCCTATATATTCACTTGAAGGGTTTGAAGCAGACGATATGCTCGGCACTATTGTAGAGGAGTCTAAAGACATTGATATTGTTATTGCCTCGGGTGATATGGATACTTTGCAGTTGGTTGCCGATAGGTACAATGGTGGTTCGGTCGCTGTTTATACTTTAAAAAAAGGTATCAACGAAACAGTGATCTATAACGAAGAGAAGGTTTTGGAAAGGTTTGGTTTTGGTCCGAAGCTTTTGCCTGACTACAAGGGTTTGCGTGGTGACCCATCGGACAACATTGTTGGTATTGAAGGTATTGGAGAAAAGAGCGCGACCGACTTACTTGTCAACTTTGGCTCAATTGAAAAAATATATGAGTCTTTGAAGAAGGATGAAAAGAAATTTGAAGAGAAGGGAATTAAAAAAAGAATTATTGAACTTTTGAAAAATGGTGAAGAAGAAGCGCGTTTTAGTAAAATGCTGGCTACCATTCGTCGTGACGCCCCAATCGATTTTCAACTACCAAAAGAGGAGTGGGCTAAGGGGGTGGATATGAAAAAGGCAGGAGAGATATTTGCCCGCTACGAGTTTCGTTCGCTTGGTAGTCGGCTTGAATCGGCTCTAAATTCACGGGGGGTTAAGATAGAAAAGGAAAAAGGTGAAGTTCTTTCTCCTGAATTGTTAGAAGAGACAAAGGTCGCTTTGTGGGTCGTTGATTCAAATATTACCAACCCTAAAGAGGAAGATATTTTAAATTTTGCCAATACCAATTCTTTTGTTGAAGCAAAAAATTTAATTTTTGAAGAGCTCAAAAAAAGAGAAAGTGAGGATGTGTTTTTGAAGATAGAAAAGCCGATTATACCCATTATCGCCAAAATGGAGGAGAGGGGGGTTAAGATAGACATTGGTATTTTTGAAAAGCTAAAAAAAGAGTATTCTTTAGAACTTGAAAAAATAGAAACGGAAATATGGCGCCTCGCTGGCGAGAAATTTAACATTGCTTCTCCAAAACAGCTTGGTGAAATACTTTTTGACAAGCTTGGTCTTTCGGTCAAAAACCAAAAAAAGACCGGTACTGGAGCAAAATCTACTAAGGAGTCTGAGCTTCAAAAAATGAAGGACTTGCATCCTATTGTACCTTTGATTTTTGAATACCGTGAAATTTCAAAAATAATCGGTACCTATATCGAGCCAATACCGGCGCTTGTTGGTGCAGATGGACGTTTGCATGCACACTTCATCCAAACTGGTACGACGACCGGTCGCATGGCTTCGCAAAATCCAAACCTGCAAAATATTCCGATAAGTTCCGAACGGGGACGAGCTTTGCGTGACGCCTTTGTAGCCGAGTCGGGATTTGTTTTTGGTTCTTTTGACTACTCTCAAATTGAACTTCGCATCGCTGCTTTTTTGTCGGGCGATAAGACGCTAATTGAGATCTTTAAATCAGGAGAGGACGTGCATACGAGTGTGGCCGCTGTCGTGTTTGGAGTATCACCTGAAGAGGTAACCAAGGAAATGCGCCGCGAGGCAAAAGTCATAAATTTCGGCATTCTCTATGGAATGGGGGTGACGGCTCTCCAGCAAAATTTGGGTTCTGATCGTGCGACTGCTCAAAATTTTTACAATACTTATTTTGAAAGGTTTCCTGATTTAGCCAAATATTTGGATGACACCAAAGCGTCGGCTAGTAAGCTTGGTTATACCAAAACTTTTTTTGGTCGTCGCCGTTATTTTGAGGGGATGAAATCAAAAATCCCGTTTATCAAAGCGGCGGCCGAGCGGATGGCGATAAACGCGCCGATCCAGGGTACTCAAGCAGACGTGATAAAAATAGCGATGAAGCGGATCGATGATTTTTTGGTAGCCGAGAAGCTCGACCAAAAGGCTTATCTCATTTTGCAAATTCACGATGAGTTGATTTATGAAATCGCCGAAGAGGTGAAAGAAAAGGTGGCGCCAAAAATAATAGAAATAATGGAGAGCGTGTTGGGCCCAGAAGACACCAAGGGTGTGCCGATTTTGGCTGATTCGGCGTTTGGTAAAAATTGGGGGGAGGTATAATACCTCACCCCATACGGCTGGTATACTTATCATTATGGAGCAGAGCTTATTCAAGGAATACATAGGAGTGTTTGAGGAAAAGCCGGAGGAGAAAAAAGAGAAGGCGGTTCGAGTTTTTGGCTACAGCCCTTTTGCTCTCCAGGATGCGATTGGAGCTAAGGATGTGAAGCAAATGTGGCTCGAGTACCGAAGGCTTCGACTGGAAGACATTGAAGCAGAGGAAATAATTCACAACATTATATCCAAGCTTCGTGACTTGCTTTCAATAATGAATGGCGCTACCAAAGAAGACCTCTCTATCAAAAACGATTTCCCGTTCAACAAATCAAAACGTGACCTTAAAAATTGGAAAAGAGAGGAGCTTCAAGCAATGTATACCAAGTTTGTCTTTGCTTACCATCATTCCCGTATGGGGCGCAACGCAAATAATTTTGATTTGGCTATAGGTGACCCACTCGACCTCGCAATCGAGAAAATAATATTGAATGGATAAATCTAAAGCAGTTTAGATTTTTTAACTATTTCTGTGGTCACGGATAATTTTTTCGCCGTCGCTCAAAAATTTCCTCGACCCCGACTCGCCCGTTTTTGCCGCTGCAAAAACACGGCTCCGTCTCGCACAGCTAAAAAATCTAAAGCAGTTTAGATTTTTCTTAACGCTGTGCGCCCGGTAGGAATCGAACCTACGACCATCTCCTTAAAAGGGAGCTGCTCTACCGACTGAGCTACGGGCGCAACGAAGACATTGCAAAATATAACTTAAAAAAAACTAAAAATCAATATATTTTGTAGTGCGGTTATAGAGGCAGATCAAAAGCAAATGCTCCGGCGCCGGTGAGGAGAAGGGAGAGGCTCATTATAAACATAAGTAAGTAAAAGGCGATGTCGCGTCGGAGCAAAGAGCTTTCTTTGTACTCAATAAAAGCTTCGGTGAAAGTGAAAGCAAGAAGGATGAGGGCGGCGATTTGGGTATAAAAACCGAAGAATAACATCCCACCGGTCACTATTTGCAAAATTGCAATCACGCTTATTATTTTTTTAGGGAAGGGGGCCTTTACTATTTTTAAAATATTAAGCCATTCTTTTTTTTCAGACTTGAGTGAAGCAAACCCTAATTCTATAGTGATCAAACCCAAAATCACTCGCAATAAAAACGGGGCGAAGAAACTGTAGGTGAGTAGGTCTGGAAAAGGATTTAACATAAAGGTAGTATACCAAGTATGGAAAAAGTTGTCATACTGAACAATATTCGAAGCAACGAAAATGTCGGTTCTATTTTTCGCACTTCTGATGCGGCCGGCGTTTCAAAAATAATTTTGACCGGTTATACTCCTGCACCCCTCGATCGTTTTGGCCGAAAAAATAAAGCGCTATCAAAATCAGCGCTTGGGGCAGAGGAGTTTGTAGGGTGGGAGAGCGTTGCTTCCTTGCAAGAAGCGGTTGAAAAATTAAAAATCGAAGGTTTTAAAATTATTGGAGTAGAACAAAGTGAAGGAGCGATTGATTATAAAAATTATAAACCTGATTCTGTTAATGAAAAAATAGCTTTTGTTTTTGGCAACGAGGTGACGGGTTTAAGTGAAGAGGATTTGGCTTTATGTGACGAGGTGGTGGAAATAAAAATGAAGGGCAAAAAGGAGTCTCTCAATGTCGCCGTCTGCGCGGGGATTATTTTGTTTAATTAAGACCTCACCCCACCTCGCTATACTAGGCACTCTCCTAGAATTAGGAGAGGGGGACCGCACAAAAACAAATAAGAAAAAGGGTTTTTAAGAAAAATACTTGCTTTTTTATATATAATATGATCCCATTTTGGGAGAGTCCCATGGGGACTGATCTTAGAAAGGACTGTAAAAACGGTATGACCGAACAACAGATGCCGAAGTTTATGGGTGTTCTGGTTGAACACCAAAGAGCCTTCTTCTCCGACTTTGGGGATGAGGATGCTCAATGGGTAATTCAAAACACCAAGGCTGCAATCGCAGTCTTCGCTCAAGCAGTAAAGAGTCGTGGCGTGAAGGCGATCGGAGAAATTAAGAACGTTCTCGCAAATCTTAAGAAAATCACGATCAACCCGACGCTCGAAAAGCGCACGGCCGACTGCTTCACCAACACCGAGCGGTACTACCATCGCGACTCCAATCTGAACACTCTCCTGCCGGAAATCCAACCGGCACAGGAGGCGGTGGAGGTTGCGGTCAATAAGTTGCTGGAGAACTCTCGGTTTGTCGGAATGGTGCAGAGCTTGCTCGGCACCACCGACACCGGCACGACAGTTCTCTCCCGCGAAATCATCGCTCGCAAGTACATCTTCTTCCTTCCGCAGATTGAGCAATTGATCGATCGGCAGGAGTCAGGTGAAAATGTCGGTTTACGAGTAGATGGCTGGGGAAACTTCTTCCTTGTGTTGAACAAGAAGGGTGGCGTCTCGGTCGTTTGCGTGTGCCGGCGTGGCGGGCGGTGGAGCGTGGGTGTTTACGACCTCGGCAACGTCTACGTTTGGGGTGCCGGGCGCCACTTCTTTTCCTGCAACTAGCCACTATGTATCTTTGATCCTTTGTCCCTGTCCCGATCTACGAAGTTTGTAGGTCGGGACATTTTGTTTATAATACTTTCTGAATACGCTGGCATCTTGGGTAATTCTGTCTTTTTTCACCACTCCATACTATCAACTACTAAACCATTGTTGTCATACAAGGTTAGCTTTTCATTGCGGTCGCGCCAGAGGGGCCCAAATTTGTTGAGATAAATATAATATTGGTTGCCTGGAAAGTCGGTATCACTAAAATGATTGGCCACACAGGCTTTGTAGGTTGCTTGGACTTCCATATACGCTTTGCATGACGACGGTGTGCTGTCCGGCAAGTCGCGTAAATAACTATTTTTTACTGTGGTACATCGAGGAATACGCTCAAGCAGCTCAAGACAATCGTCATTGCGCTCGTTTATGCTGGAGAAGGTAGGCAAGTCGGTGTCGGTGACGAGCGGGCACTGTGTCGGTAGGGTTGGCCAAAATTCAGCGTTTTCTTCAAAGTAGCCGGTGCACTTGTTGGTACGGAAGGAAATACCAATTGGCGAAAAGCCTTTGATAATGTAGGCACTGTCTTGATATTGAAGTACTACGTCTTGATAGGTTTTGCTGAAAGGGAAGGGAAGTAGGGAGGCGCCACCTATGACTACTGTATTACCAGTTTTTTCGCTTCGTAAGTACCAACCGGTGATTTTGATAGTCTGGTTTTTTTGGAGGTAGGTTGAGAGGCGAATATATTCATGTCCCGGGTCGCTATTGTTTAAATTGTTGACCATACTCATTGTCACAAGGTCATTGTAGGGGGAGGTATTGCTACTCGAATTATTTTTAGCGATGTTTTGCTCTAGTTTTTTTATTTGCTGCTCAACTTCTTTGATGTTTTCAGCGGCAGTTTTGTTTGGGGTGTATCCAAGCGATGATTGGTCATATTGATTTGGCGACCCTATTGATGAGTTGCTCTCATTTTTGATCGCATTTTGCTTGTATGGGCCATAAGCAAGACCTAAAAGTACAAAGAGGACTAAAAGTATAACGATTGGTTCTTTGTCTTTCATTTTTTTATTTAAACATTTTTTGGTGTACTGGACAGTAGTGGGAGCTTCTGCCTCGCACCATCACGCGTTCTATTATACCAGGACAGCCTGGATGAACACACTTTTTTGACCGCTTGCTATAGACTTTATGGAAATTTTGGAAACCACCTTTTTCGCCAAAGGCGTTTCGATAGTCTGACTTTGAGTCGCCGCCATGTTTGATCGAAAAATTCAATATCTTTCTCATTATTTTCCACATCTCAAAATACTTTTCTTTTGGTATTTTGGAGGCGTTTGAAAGTGGGTGAACACCAGTCTCAAAAAGTATCTCATCGGAGTAAATGTTGCCGATACCAGCTACCGCGGTTTGGTCGAGGAGGGCTGACTTTATCGGCATACTATTTTTGTTTTTTAAAATCTCAAAGAAATTGGAAGCGGTAAATGAATCGTGAAGTGGCTCCGGCCCAAGTCGAAGAAGTGACTCGTGGCTATCGAGTTTTGTAGTTTCTACAACAGCTACTGAACCAAACTTTCTAAGGTCGGAAAAAAGTAGATAGTGGCCGTTTGAAAGAGAGAAGTAGAGGTGGAGGTATTTTTCGTTTCTATCTTTTTTATACATCAAACAACCGGTCATTTTCATATGTACCAGTATGGTGTAGTCACCGCTTAGATGGATCAAAATATTTTTGCCTCGGCGTTCGACGTTTTTGATTTTCTTGCTGATAACTATTTTTTTGAAATCCTCAAAATATTTTTTGTTTTTTATCGTTTGTCTCGATTTGTGGGTGGTGCCGACATGAAAATCAGACCAAATATCGATAATTTTTTTATTTTTTATAACAGTGTTTAGTCCAGTCACTGTAGTATGTACTTCGGGAAGTTCTGGCATGGGATTGAATTATGAAGTATGAAGTATGAATTAAGAATTATGCATCGGAAACCATAATTCATCATTCTTTATTCATGATTCTTTTGATTTCTTCGCGTACCACCGTTGCATCGTCCCACTCTTGTTTGGTACCGTTTGGACCCATGATGTATGGGTCGGTGCCTTTGCCAGTGATCAAAACGGCTAAACCTTTTTGATCACTGGCACCTTGCTCGTCCGACAAAGCTTTAGCGACGTCGGAAGCGCGGAGTGTTACCGCCTTTTTAAGCGCATGTCTTATAGCCTCTCTGCGATCGAGGATGACTTCAACTGGTTTTTTGACAATTACCTCGCGCATTTCCTCGATTATCTTTTCAGGATCTTCGTCGTACGGGTCTTCATTGGTTAAAATTATGTAATCGCAATGTTCTTCAGCAACTCGAGCCATGGCCGGTCTTTTCCAAGTGTCGCGCCCTCCACCAGTATTGCCAAGGACACATATTTTTTTGTAAGTGCCGTAAGCGGAGTAAATAGCGTCGAGGGACTCGCGAGTATGGGCGTAGTCAACCACCACTTCAAAGTCTTGACCTTCCTGAATCTTTTCCATTCGACCTCGTACGAGGGTGATATTTTCCAAACCTTTTTTGATGTCTTGATCGGTTATGCCGAAGTGTCGAGCACAAGCTACGGCTCCGGCAATGTTTTGAATATTGAATGAACCATGAAGAGGGGTGTGAATGACGGTTTTGTCGAGCTGAAAGGATGAGCCTTGAGGGGAGCTTTTGACATCAAGTAGGTCGCTTGCGGAGTAGGGTATTTTGTATTTTATATCAAGCGATAAAAACTTTTCCGACTCAATATCGTCTTTGTTTGCGATTATTGCTCTCTTTGGTTTTGTACTCTTTTCGAGTGTTTTTGCTATCGCCAGTTTGGCGGCAACATATTTTTCATAAGAGCCGTGCGACTCTATGTGTTCTGGGGAGAGGTTGGTGAATATAAGAGCATCGAGTTCGATAAACTTGTGGCGGTATTGTCGAGCACCTTCGGAGCTCATCTCAATTATGGCCGTGTCGCAGCCTTCACGTATGGCGTTATATAGGAATTTTTGCACAAAAAATCTTCCCGGCATGGTCATTTTATAAAGATTGCGCTTTGAATTTTCGCCGATAGAAAATTGAACAGTACTTGAGGAAGCGACTTTGTACCCTCCTGCCTTAAAGAGGGTAGCTGTCACTTCGGTAACTGTTGTTTTGCCTTTAGTGCCAGTCACTCCTATTACTCGTATCTTTTTTGATGGGAAGCCATAAATGACTGCACCGAGAAATGCAAGTGAGTAATGATAGATTGGCTGACCAAGCTTGAAGAGTGGGTGAGGTATTATTTTTTTTAAAAAATCTAACATGTTAGTTTGATATTTGTTTTAATGCGTACTTGATCCTTTCGTTTGTTCCTTCTATCTCTTTTGGTAATTGTTTTATTGTCTCTTGTATATCACGTTCTCGATAGCCGAGCGATTTTAATGCTTCAAAAACATCAATGTCTGTTGTTGTTCCGTCTTTTTGGGAGCCTCTTGATACGAGTTTGCCGTTTAGCTCGATAACTATTTTTTCGGCGGTTTTTTTGCCGATCCCTGAAATAGTAGTGAGTGCTGAAGTGTCGCCGGTGGCTACTGCCTGTTCGATTGCTTGGACTCCTGCCACTCCCAATATTGCTAGTCCTGATTTTGGTCCGACACCAGAGACAGAGAGCAGGAGCTCAAATATTTTTAACTCTTGCTCGTTTTCAAAACCATACAGATCGATCGAGTTTTCCCGTACTGCCGTATGCGTCCAAAAATTAGCTTCACTGCCGATTTTAAGATTTTGGCTGGCTTGGATAGTTATATTGATAACAAAGCCTATACCTCCGCATTTAACGATGGTTTTGGAAGGCAAAATTTCAAATATTGTTCCTGAAATATGACCAAACATATTAGTAAGTATATAGCATTAGTCAGCTAGTTAAAATTTGCATTATTTTCAATATGATGGTAATCTTAGCTAATTCAATTTTCAGTGTTTAATTTCCACCTCTTCGGTGGATAAACTTAATATTAAATTTTAAATCCGGTATGCCAATAACATCATCAGCCAAAAAAGCTCTCCGCTCATCCAAACGTAAGCGAGTTTTCAACTTGAAAAGGAAGGACGAAATGAACTTGGTGTCAAAAGAATATAAAAAACTTCTTGTAAGTGGTAAAGAGGCAGAAGCTGCTAAAATGCTTCCAAAGCTTCAGCAAGCGATCGACAAAGCAGCTAAACGGGGGATTATCAAAAAGAATACTGCTTCTCGCAAGAAGTCGAGGTTCTCAAAAAAACTTCCTTCGAAGAAATAATCAAAACAAAAAATCCCTCTCGGGATTTTTTGTTTGTAGATAAATATATTTATGAAAATCGGGTCGCCTTCTGGCGACCCGATTGCTAATGGTTGTGCTGTTCCTGACGGAAGAGATGTCTTTCCTCAAGTGTTGTTCCTTTGGCTAGGCGAAGGAGTTCGCCGTTGCCGAAGTGGAAAATATTCAGCACTTCTCTCCACCTAATGTTGTAATAGGCGCCGTATAGAGCCTTGCCCATGTCCCCGTGGGTTACAAGCAAGATCTTGTGGTTCGGCCCTTGGTGTAGGTGTTCGAGGAGTTGGATGACCCGTCGCGCTCTTTCCCAGAGTTGAAAGAATGTTTCTACCCCAGGACCAGATAGGAAATACGTGATCGTGCCGGTCTTGATGGTGTATGGTGCGCAAAGCTTCTCGATCTCACTGACTTTTTCCCCGGCCATGTACCCAAAGTCACGCTCGATGAGCGAGTGTAGGATTATCGGATCTCCGTTGTTTACACCCAACCAATCGCAGATTGTGCTTGTGGTCGAGCGTGCTCTGACTAGTGGCGAAGTGTACACTGCATCAAACTGAATTCCAGCATCCTCGATCTTTTGAGCGAGCCTTTCAGCTTGTTGCTCACCAAGATCGGTCAGATCCTCATCGCGATGGCCGTTTAGAATACCTTCTTCGTTGTCCTTGTCTTGTCCGTGTCGGACTACGTAGATTTCTAACAATTTGTACCGTTCCTTTCTGCCGAAAAGATATACTAAAAATCTTTTTTGGTCAAAAGTAGCAAAAACATAGTTATTTTGTTATTGTCTTTATGTAAACAAGCTCCCGTCGTTCAATGGATAGGACGTATCCTTGCGGAGGATATGATGTAGGTTCGATTCCTGCCGGGAGCACAAAAGTACGAAATAATTTTGTGCTCTCGGGCAAGCAAACTGCTTTGCTTGCGAACAGGAATCGAACGGCGGAATATGTTTTTTGTAGCAACAAAAAACTATGAGCCGGTGCCCAGACAAATTTTGCGTGGTTAGCAAAATTTAGTCGAGGGAGATACTTCTACCGGGAGCACCACGAGATTTAGTATAATTTTATTTTGGAAAAAATTACTAAACAATATAAATAATTATGGAAGAATTAAATAGCCCCGAAAGTTTTGAAGGTTTTAAAAATAGGGTTGCAGAAATTTTTAAAAAAGAAGGACTTTCTGATAGCTTGAAGTCTGAAATAGAAAGTTGGTTGGCATCAGCATACGAAAGGTATGACAGAGAGGGTAGTTCTGCAGAAGAAAGGATTTTAATTATGTTGCAAATGGCACAAATATATGGAGCTACAGAGCAATACGATAACTCTTGGGATACTTTAGAATCCGCTTGGGATTATGCAAGTGGTGAGCAAAATGCTGAATTAGTTGAAAAAGTTGAAGATATGATGGACTCAATACACATCAGAAAGTGATGATTTTTTGGTAAAAATAAACTGACTTTTTTCCTAACCTACCGAGAAATGAGTTTATCAAACCATTCGTGGATGATGGATTCGCGCAAATAACCTTCTTCCAAAAATTGAAGCATGGTCTCGCGCAGGTCATCAAGGTTGACTTCTTCGTTTATATGAACAATAACGAGAGGCAAAAAAGTGTTTTTTGGGTTTAGTAGGATGCGTGAGCCATGAATATGGTCATCTTCGATCCAAAAATATTGGTAGGAGCTCCATGGGTAGAGGTATTTGTCGAGCACTATCCCTGCTTGAGTGACGCGGACCTCGATGGTTCGTGTTTCTTTGTATGAAAGAATAGAAAGGGTGATACCACCAACGATGACAAGTATTCCGAACAAAAAGTTGCCGAAATAAAACGAGAGTACTGCGATCGCAAGAGCGATAATGCCAAGCGCCCAATACCAGTCCTTACTCTTTTTTTCAAAATGATGTTCGGGTGAGGTCCACTCGATCAAGGTTTCTTCTCGCATGAAATAATTTTATCACAGTAAATAAATAAAGTAATTCAAAAACGTCTCTTCGAAAAGGTCCTCGAGTAAGGTCCCCAGACCATTTTCTTATAGATTTTTTTTGAATTACTTTACAAGAGTGCCTGGAAGTACTGCGTTGTCTAATTTCAAAAGTGAAAAGAAATTGTCTCCCGAAACCGCCATGATCATACCTTGGCTTTCGAGACCCATCATTTGTCTTGGTTCGAGGTTTGTTACAAAAGCGCAAGTTGTACCAACCAATTCTTCAGGGTTTATGTGTTTGGCGATGCCAGAGAGTATTTGTCTTGGTTGTCTTCCTTCGACCGTCGAAGCGTCAGCGAAGGCGGTGCCAAAATCAACCACAAGCTTTAGTAACTTGTCAGAACCTTCTATTTTTTCTGCGCTCAAAATCTTGCCGGCGCGGATTTCTACTTTTTTAAAATCATCTATTGAAATTGTGTTTTCCATATTTATTTTCCTGTGGTTAATTCTTCTCCTTCATAAATGTCTTTGGTCGCTATCCAGCAAATTTCGGTGTCACCTGGCAAAACTTGAGTATTGTCTATGTTTGGTTTTTTGGAACTGTTTATAAATCTTGAATTGTCGATTGAACAAATATAGGAGTTGGTACGAGGGGAGATGTACCCGCCGTCTCGAACCATTTCCCTCTGAACTTCCGGAAAGCTCTCGACCTGCTTTGGGTCGAAAAACATATCAAATCGCGGGTCAAACCGCCACACCACCGTTTTGGCCGGTATGTATTGCATAGCTAACAACCCAACACCAGTCAGCTTGTTTCTCCTGCTGTATCTTACTTTTGTTTTGACTAGTAGCATGATAAATTATTGCGCTTTTTTTATATTTACAACATTGGCTCTATTGAAAACCTGACTGTCCATATATGTATAATAGTAAATATCGATTTCTACAAATACCTTATCTAAATTTTTAAATCCCAATTTTTTAATATTCTCTGTATTTTCTATTCCAAACCAAACCATTCTGCTATCACTACTAAGATAGGGTAATTGTTTTAGAGAATCATTAGTTAAATACCGTATTGAGTATTCTGGTCCAAACCCTTCTTCCTTTAGGTCCCTGATGTATAAGGTTCCCGTTAGTTTGGCTGTTCCTTTAAATTCTATTCCTACCTTTGCTTCAGAAATTGGGTAATAAATTTTGTCTACTACCATAGCTCCAACTTTTTGACCTATCTCGATATTTTCATGACTAAAGATATTTGGAGTTAATCCTAGTGATTCTGTAGCGTCATGTTGGATGTTTATATAAAGACCCCCATTTACTGCATCTCTCGTACCAATACTCAAAATTAAAGAATTATTATCTTTTTGATAAAGAAAATCTTGGTAAAAACCAGGCTCTCTAGGTTTTGCTGTCAATATCCAATTATTATCAGCTAACCAATTTTTGATTAGGGTAACAACGTTGCTATGTTCTCTGCGGGCAATTTCTACATCATTTTTATATTCAAGGTCTTCAGAATTAAATGATTTGCTGAATAGCATTACAATATCGTTTGGTTTTGGCAGTCTTTCTGTTTCTATGGTTTGTATAAATTTCCAACCGCTATAACTCCCATCAAACTTCCATTGAATCAGTTTTTCGATTTCAGATATGTCGCTATTTATTTTATCAAAATTATTAAGGGTCAATTCAATTTCTTTTTCGTTCACGGTCGATTTCATAAAGTCACCATCTTTCTTGGGGTAGGATGGCATAAGATGATCTAATATCTTGTCACCAAAAAAAAGAATGATTCCTGTGATGGTCAAAATAACTCCAATCAAAATTATCAATTTTTTTGATTTTTTAGGAGGTTGGGGTTGTAGAGTGGCTTCACCGAACTGTGTGGTTTTAATATTTAGGAGATTATTGTCGTCCATTTATTTTGATTAGAGTTGGCTATAAATAATAAGTTTACTATACAATAAAAAAACTTTTGTGAAAATCAGATTTATGTTGTAGTATCTTCTTACAGAGATCGTGATTGAAAACAACGCGGAGGAGTGGCTCGAGAGGTTTAAGGCACTGGTCTTGAAAACCGGCATACTCGAAAGGGTATCGTGAGTTCGAATCTCACCTCCTCCGCAGTGTTTTCAATCGAACCTTATCTCATTAGCTAAGCGAAATAAAATAAATAAATCCAACAAAAGATTTTTAAAATAATGACCAAAAGCAAAATTAGTAGCGGAGCGGTGCATAAATTGCCAGCAGATTTTAAAAAGGTCATGGCTTCTTCGATGAAGGCGAAAGCAACCTGGGAAGATATAACAGGGCTTGCGCGCAATGAGTGGATTTGTTGGGTTGAGTCAGCCAAGAAAATGGAAACGAGGAATCATCGAATCGAGCGAACTGTCGAAGACCTTTCAAAAGGCAAACGCTGCCCTTGCTGTTGGGCCGGCTGTCCGCACCGATTTACTTAAACCTTTCAATAAGTGGCTATGTGTGATATAATAGCAATATGAAAACTATCATTCAGTTTACGATCGAAAAAGGGGAAAAGTACTACATTGCCCACGCAAATGATTTTCCTATTTTTACTCAAGCAGAAACTCTTGATGAATTGGTAAAAAATATCAAAGAAGCAACCGGACTTCATTTTTCAGATGAAGATCTTGAAGAAAACGGATTGAAAGCAAACCCATCCTTACTTGTAAACTTTGAGATTCCTCAATATGCCTAAATTAAGAGTTTTGGGCGGGAAAGATCTGCTTAAAATTTTCTCCAACTTTGGTTTTGAAGAAATAGAACAGCATGGCAGTCATGTCAAAATGAGGCGGTTTGTTGCTGAAGAAAAGCAAACATTGACTGTCCCTATGCACAAAGAAATTGATAAAGGATTGCTTAAACAAATATTTAACCAGGCTTCACGATACGTATCTGAAGAAGAACTAAGGCCATTTTTTTATATTTAATTTTGGTCAATCATGCGACATATTGGAATCGATTTTGGTAAAAAGCGGGTTGGGGTGGCTACCTCGGACGAAGAAGGGAAGTTTGCTTTTGCACACTCGGTTTTGCCAAACGACGACAAACTCTTGGGAAATTTGAGAAAAATAATTGAGTCGGAAAATATCGAAAAAATAGTATTGGGCGAATCAAAAAATTTGGATGGCAAACCAAACTCGCTCATGCAGGAAATAGAAATTTTCAAAAAACAATTGGAGGGAAGTTTTGATTTGCCGGTAATTTATGAACCAGAATTTTGGACATCAGAGCAGGCCAAAAGAGTGACAGGGGAAAACCAAATGCACGATGCTTCAGCCGCTGCCTTGATACTGCAGTCGTATTTAGATAGGTCAAACTGACTTACCAATTCAATTTTTTGGTTGTGCCTTCGGCAGGAATCGAACCTACATCAACGCCTTAGAAGAGCGCTGCTCTATCCATTGAGCTACGAAGGCTGTGGTGCGCGGTGAGGGACTTGAACCCCCGACCTTGTCAGTGTAAATGACCTGCTCTACCAACTGAGCTAACCGCGCGCAAAATTTTAAAGAATAAAATGATTATAAAATTTTAGCGTCAAGCCGAAGCTTTAGCGTAGGCTGACCGCGATAATATACCATAAATATTCAATATGTGTAATATTTAATACATGAATCTAAAAATTCTATATGAAGACGAACATATAGTCGCGCTCGACAAGCCGTCAGGGCTTTTGGTGCATACTGATGGTAGGAGCAAAGAATTAACCTTGGTTGATTGGGTACTTCAAAATTATCCGGAAGCGGCAGATGTAGGCGAGGAGGAGTACATACAAAATGGGGAGAAGGTGATGCGTCCAGGGATCGTACACCGTCTTGATAGGGAGACAAGTGGGGTGGTTGTGATCGCAAAGACGAAAGAGGCTCACGCATTTTTGAAAAAACAATTTCAAGATCGGACAGTGAAAAAAGTGTATCACGCTTTTGTTTGGGGAAGCTTTCCAAAAATCGCGCCTGGAGCTTTGCAAGTTATCAACAAACCGATTGGTCGAAGCGCTTCCGACTTTCGCAAATGGTCGGCCGAGTTTGGCGCGAAGGGGGACCTACGAGAAGCCGTTACCCACTACTCTGTAATTGCTCAAAATAAGGAGTATGCTTACCTCTCTGTTTCTCCCCAGACAGGACGTACTCATCAAATCAGGGTGCACTTGAAATCGATCAGTCATCCGGTCGTGGGGGATAGTGTCTATGGTCCAAAAAAAGAAAATGCTCTGGGTCTATCAAGGCTCGCCCTCCACGCGCGCTCGATCGAGCTTAAGTCTCTTTCTGGCGTCTCTCTTCATATCGAATCCGCTCTGCCCGAAGAATTTGAAAAGGCTAAGAGTCTACTAGGTTGAAGTTGGTTAAAGATTAGAAAAAATAAGCAAAAACTGTTATATTCTCTCTTATGAAAGAAGAGGAAAAAAACATAGCGGCCAAGGAAGAAGAAGTCCTGAAATTTTGGAAGGAGAATAAAATCTTTGAAAAATCACTCACCAAATCCTCTCCCAAGGGTAACTTCGTTTTTTATGAAGGTCCACCGACCGCTAACGCGAAACCTGCTCTTCACCACCTTGAAGCTCGGGCCTTTAAAGACGTGATCCCTCGCTATAAAACTATGAGAGGGTTCCATGTTCCCAGAAAAGGTGGTTGGGATACGCATGGCCTTCCGGTAGAACTTCAAATAGAAAAGAAGCTTGGTCTTACTTCAAAAAAAGACATAGAGCAATATGGTGTTGAAGCTTTCAATCGCGCCTGCAAAGAGAGCGTTTTTGAATATATAGGTGAATGGGAAAAATTTACTGATCGCATTGCATATTGGGTTGATAAAAAAAATGCTTACTACACCTTCAACTCTTCTTTTATGGAGACCGAATGGAATATTATAAAAAAAGTGTATGAAGACGATCTTCTCTACAAAGATTATCGGGTGGTGCCGTGGTGTACTCGCTGTGGGACAGCGCTCTCCTCTCATGAATTGGCTCAAGGCTACGAAGATGTAAAAGATCTTTCTGTTTATGTGAAATTTAAGGTTAAACAAGGTCAGAAGATAAAAGATTCTGTTGTTGAAGACAATACATATATATTGGCATGGACGACAACCCCATGGACTCTTCCGGGTAATGTCGGATTAGCAGTGGGGGAGGAGATTGAATATTTAAAATTAAAAATTACCAACCAAGGAGGCGGAATTGGAAATTCTTCAGAAATCTTAATAATTGCCAAGGAGAGGGTGTCAGTAATAACTGCAGAGTATTCTGTCCTCGATGAAATAAAAGGAAAAGACTTGATTGGTCTTGAATATGAGCCACTTTACCCGTATTTGAAAGACAAGTTTGAAAGTAAAGATCCAGAAAGTTTTGAAAGAGCTTATAAGGTGTACGGGGCGGATTTTGTAACTACTACCGATGGTACAGGTATTGTTCATACTGCCGTTATGTATGGTCAGGAAGATTTTGAACTTGGCACAAAGGTGGGGCTTCCAAAATTTCATCTTGTTTCTGACGATGGCAAGTTTGTTAGCGATACTGGTTTTTTGGAAGGCAGGTTTGTCAAAGAAAAAGACGAAAACGGAAAGCCTACACTCGCAGTTGATATCATTGATGATTTAAAGAAAAGAAACCTGTTTCTCAATCAAGAAAATATAAAACATACTTACCCTCACTGTTGGAGGTGTAAGACTCCTCTTATATATTACGCGCGCGACTCTTGGTATATTCGTATGTCAAAGCTTCGCGATGAACTCCAAAAAGAAAATGAAAAAATAAACTGGGTACCCTCTCATATTCGTGCCGGCCGTTTTGGGGAATGGCTTCGGGAAGTGAAAGATTGGGCAATTTCTCGTGAAAGATATTGGGGTACGCCATTGCCAGTGTGGCTATCAAAAAATGGAGAAATGAAAGTAATTGGAAGTGTCGAGGAACTAAAAAAATACACTAAAAAATCTGGCAATCAATATTTCGTCATGCGTCACGGCGAAGCGAGAAACAATGCACTTAACATACCAGACAGGGAGGGTGACCCTGAAAATCATTTGACCGAAAAGGGGGAGAAAGAAGTTTTGGAAACCTGTGATGATTTGAAGACTAAAAAGATAGACCTAATCATCACCTCGCCGTTTTTGAGGACGAGAGAGACAGTGGCGATCATAAAGAGAGAGCTCGGCCTTAAGGAAGAAAATATAGTTGAAGATACGAGAATATTTGAAATACAGCCAAACGAAAGTTATTTGGAGGTACGAAAGCGGATGGGCGAATTTATTTTTGATATCGAGTCAAGATACCAAAACAAAAATATTTTGATTGTAAGTCATGGTTTGCCAATCTGGTCGCTTTTGGAAGTGGTAAATATGCGGAAGGTTGATGATGGTGACACTCCTTACGATTTGAAAACAGGCGAAGTGAAAGGATTTTCGTTTTCTCTATTTCCAAAAAATGAAAAATACGAGCTTGATTTGCATAAGCCATATATTGATGAAATTGAACTTTTTGACGAGGGGGGCGAAAAGCTAACTCGCACAAAGGAGGTGATGGATGTTTGGTTTGACTCTGGTGCCATGCCTTTTGCTCAAGATGGTTTAACTCTACAAGATAAAGTCTTGTATCCAGCCGACTATATTTCTGAAGCGATCGATCAGACTCGTGGTTGGTTTTATACTCTCCATGCGATTGGAGTATTGATGGGGCGAGGACACGCTTATAAAAACGTTGTCTGCTTAGGGCATATTCTTGATGCAGAGGGTAAAAAAATGTCCAAGTCGGTCGGTAATATCATAGATCCAGTTGTCGCGATAAACACGTATGGCGCTGACGCTTTGCGTATGTGGATGTATACAGTCAACCAACCGGGGGATTCAAAAAACTTTGACCCGAAAACGGTTGATGAACTGATAAAAAAGATTTTCAATCCTATTGAAAATGTCATTTCTTTTTATGAAATGTACGCTGACTCTTCTATACAACCCCATGATCGAAGCAGTGATTTGTTAGACAAATGGATAATAGCAGTCTTCAAAAAAATGTCCGCTCAGGGTACCGAATATTTGGATAACTTTAAAATTTTTGAAGCAGCGAGATTGGTGCGCGACTTTGTCAATGATTTTTCTACATGGTACATACGTCGTTCGAGAGAAAGGTTTAAATCAGAAGATTTGACTGATAAAAACAACGCGCTTAGCACTACCGCTTTTGTTTTGCGCGAATTGTCGAAATATATGGCGCCATTCATGCCGTTTTTTGCTGAGAGTATTTATTTGAAATTCAGAGCAAATGAAGAGCCGGAGAGTGTGCATTTGACCGGATGGCCTTTTGAAGATGATGGAATATTGAAAAATATTTTCGATTCGTTCAAGCATGAAAAAAATATCATTGAAGACATGGAAGAAGTGCGACGCATAGTGTCGCTCGCTCTTGAAAAGCGTATGGCTGCAAATATAAAAGTAAGGCAACCGTTGACTAAATTAAAAATAAAAAATTCAAGATTGAATAATTCGGACCCAGCTTTTTTGGATTTGATCAAGGATGAAATAAATATCAAAGAAGTTGTTTTTGATGAAAGTATTGCCGAAGATGTAGAGCTTGACCAAACCATCACTCCGGAGTTGAAAAAGGAGGGGGAGGTGCGGGAGATTATCAGGATGATACAAGACTTGCGTAAAGAAAATGAACTAACACCTGACCAAAAAATAACTCTAAGGGTCGAAGCAGGAAAAGAAAAAATAGAGCTGTTTAGAGAGTTTGAAAGCACAATTTCCAAACCAACCAACATTTCGCATTTTGAGTTTATTGATAGAGAAGGTGGGGCAGATGTCGCAAGGGAAGTTGATTTGGATAGACTGGTTTTGTCCATAATTCATACTTCTTAATTCATAATTCAGTTTGCAATGTACGCCAAACATCATACGCGTGGAATAATTTTATCTAGTAAGGCCGACGGTGATTATGATCGAGTGGCGTATATTTTTACCCAAGATTTTGGTTTGCTTAGAGCAAAAGCTCAGGGTGTGAGGAGACTTGGTTCAAAAATCGCTTCCGGGGTCCAGGATTTTTCGCATGGTGAATATTCTCTAGTGCATGGTAAATCCGGTTGGCGGCTTGTGAGTGCCAGGGCTGAAGGCAATATTTTTGAAGATCTAAGAGGCGAGAAGGCGAAACTTGAAGTAGTCGCCAAGCTATTTCTATTGATCAAAAAAATGATGGGCGAGGAGGAGCCGAATAATGAACTTTTTTTGGTTGTGATCAATTTTATCGGTATGGTGCGAAGTGTAGACCTTTATACCTTACCTGGTCTTGAATGCTTGGTAATACTTAAGGTGCTCTATCATCTAGGTTATATGAATAATGATCCTGAGTTTTCGCTTCCACTTGCTTCGGTTGTGATAAGTGAAGAGGAGGTAAAGAGGGTTTTGCCAAAACGATCTTTTCTTATCTCTGTTATAAACGATGCTCTGCGAGCAAGTCACCTTTAATGTGGTATTATTAAAATATGGATGAAGAAAAGAGGGAAAAGCTCGACGCGGTCGAGAGGTCGCTCTATTCGAGGATCGATCGAAAAACAGAACCAGGTCAAAGGACCAAATTCTCTGAGAGAGAAGTAGGTGTTGAGACCGAAGATAATGGTTGGCAAAGCGATCAAAAAAACCGCTTTGATGAACTCGCCTCCAAAGCTGCCCATATGGCACAAAGCAAACATAGTATAGTCAAAAAAATATTTATCGCTTCAATCGTGTTTTTTGTTTTGTCGGTCGGCGTGGCTTCATTTATCTTTCTCGATGGGGTCAATTTTGTCTCTTCTAAAAAGGTAGAAGTGGCTGTCGAGGGACCGCTCTCTATCGCTGGCGGCCAGGAAACCTCATTTGATGTTCGTGTTTCAAATAACAACACCACCGACCTTGAGTCGGCCTCACTACTTGTTGAGTATCCTGAAGGTACGCGCTCAGCTACTGACATGACAAAGCCCTTAGAGCGAGAGCGCTTCACTTTGCCAAATATTGGGAGAGGTGAGGAGTATGTCGAACGTATGAAAGCGGTATTTTTTGGTTCGAAGGACAAAGCTCAAGAGATAAAGATAACCCTCGAGTATCGAGTCGAAAATTCAAGCGCTCTATTTTATAAAGATGTGACTCATGAATTTTCGATAAGCTCATCGCCGGTCATTGTTACTCCAACTTATCCGAAGGAGGTTAATTCTAACCAAAGCATGTCGTTCAATATAGAGGTGGCTTCCAATTCGAAGGAACCAATCTCCAATTTTTTGGTGAACGTCGAGTATCCTTTTGGTTTTGTTTTTAGCGAATCCAACCCAAAAGCAACTTCCGGAAATGGTATTTGGCAATTTGCGACTTTGAAAGCGGGGGAGAAAAAAACAATCCGCATTGTGGGTACTATGGTCGCTCAAGACAATGAAGAAAGAGCTTTTCGTATTACTGCCGGTACTGCCGACCAAAACGATCCACGCAAGATAGCGGTCCCGATAGCGATGCTAACCGAGTCGATAACAGTAAGTAGACCATTTGTTAATTTGGACTTTTTAGTCGAAGGCAAAGATCAAGATTATGCTGCTTCCTCTAATGGTCAAATAGAGTCGGAGGTTCGACTTACCAATAATCTTTCAACTCGTCTTTTCAATACCAAAGTAGAAGTTTCTTTTAGTGGTGCAGCTTTTGACAACCTTGCCGTTAGTCCTTCACAGAGTGGGTTTTTTCAATCTTTTAACAATACTATCGTCTGGGACAAGAGAGCGCTCCCCGATCTTGGTGATTTGGGACCTGGAGAATCCGAAGAGCTTTCCTTCAGGCTTTCGCCGCTTGATTATTCAAAAATACCGGTAGGTGTTGCTGCTTCGATTTCGATGACAGCTAAAGTGACAGGGGAGAGAGTGCTCGACTCTGGTTCGAGCGAGGTGGTGACTGCAATCGAAACTAGAAAAATAGTTTTGGGTAGCAATGTGAACTTCTCTTCGAAAACAGTTCGATCCCAAGGCTCGATCGAAAATGAAGGTTTGGTGCCACCTCGAGTCAATAAGCCGACTGACTATACGATTGCTTGGACGGTCAGAAATTCGATCAATCAAATAAGCAATATTGAAGTTCGTGCCAAATTGCCTCCATATGTAAGCTACACCGGAGTCAAAAACCCTTCCGGTGAAGTGTTAAGTTTTGATCCAAACTCTCACGAAGTAGTGTGGAGTGGTGGGTCACTGTTGCCACAAGGCTCGAAGACTGTTTACTTCCAACTACGCTTCGTTCCAAGCACAAGCCAAATCGGTTCGGCTCCCGTACTTATATATGAGTCAAACTTGAGCGCAATCGACAAAGTGACCGGCGCGAAGCTAAATATTATGGCCGGCGCCCAAACCACTAACTTTTCCGGCGATCCTTCTTTTAAGGACAGGGATGATAGGGTGGTGGAGTAGATTGTAGATAATAGATGTTAGTGGTAGAAATAAGGAATGGAAAAAGACAATAAAATGGAAAAGATTGTTTCGCTTGCCAAAAGGCGAGGATTTGTATTTCAAGGAAGTGAGATATATGGTGGTTTGGCAGGTACTTGGGATTATGGCCCATACGGTGCGGAGTTGGCTCACAACATAAAAGAATTATGGTGGAGGCATTTTGTGACTGATCGGGAGGATGTTTTTGGTATATCTACTCCAACTATTATGCCCGAAGGAGTATGGAGATCATCAGGACACCTCTCTGGTTTTACTGACCCTATGGTTGAATGCAAAAAATGTCATCATCGATTTAGAGCCGATCATTTGAAAGATAAAAACAAATGTCCTGATTGTGGTGGAGAACTCGGTGAAGAGAAAGCTTTCAATTTAATGTTTCCGCTTAGTATGGGTAGTAGTGCTGACAGTGTTGCTTATCTTCGAGGCGAGGTGGCGCCTGGTATGTTTGTTAATTTTAAAAATATTTTGGATACTATCCATCCTAATTTACCTTTTGGCCTTGCTCAAATAGGCAGGGCTTATCGCAATGAAATAGCACCGAGAGATTTTCTTTTTAGGGTTCGTGAATTTGATTTGATGGAGATTGAGTTTTTTCTTCGCGAGAAAGATTGGGAAAAATATTTTGAGATGTGGCGGGAAGAAATGTGGAAATGGATAGAAAAAGTCGGTATAAACAAAGATCTTGTCCACGAACTTGAGGTTGCTAAGGAAGACCGGGCTCATTACTCAAAAAGAACTATTGATTTTGAATTTGATTTTCCTTTTGGCAGGAAAGAATTGTACGGTCTTGCTTATCGGACTGATTATGACTTAAAGGCTCATAGCGATGGTTCGGGCGTTGACCTATCTTATTATGACGAAGAAACAAAAGAGAGATTTGTCCCGCATGTTGTTGAGCCGTCGATGGGTCATGGCAGGACACTGCTTGCAGTGCTTGCCTCTGCCTATACCGAAGATGAAATGAATGGGGAAGTGAGGACATATTTAAAACTTAAACCAAGTATTGCACCGGTGAAAGTAGCGGTATTTCCTCTTCTTAAGAACAAGCCAGAGTTGGTGACAAAGGCGAGAGAGGTATTTATGACACTCAAAAAGGAATTTGGCGCGATCGAATTTGATGATAACGGTAATATTGGCAAGCGGTACAGGAGGCAAGACGAAATTGGTACGCCATTTTGTGTGACAGTCGATTTTGAGACGATTGAAAAAAATGAAGGAGTTACGGTTCGCGACCGTGACAGTGGTAGCCAGGAGAGAATAAAAGAGGAGGATTTGGTCGCTTACATAAAAAATAAAATACAATAAGAAAGGTTTGTTGAGTTTTCCTCGTCTTTGCTCTGGTGCTTGTCGAATAATATCTTATACTTATTTGCATATGGCCGCACCTTCAGAAAAAATTTTGTCCATAAGCGCCGTAAGCGTTTTCAAGGCGGTGCTTGTGGTTTTGGGTTTTGCCTTATTCTATTACTTGCGTGACGTGGCACTTGTTGTGCTTCTTGCCATTATTATTGCCTCTTCGGTTGAGCCAGGCACAAAATGGTTTTTGCGCCGAAGAGTACCAAGATTGCTTGCTGTACTGCTCATTTATTCTGTTGCTGTCATTGTACTTGTTGGTATGTTTTACTTCCTTCTCTTGCCACTTCTAAACCAGTCGGCCTCGTTTCTTTCGACCTTACCAAGCTACCTCGGTGAGCTTCAAGTTTGGAATCCACTGCAAGACAGTAGTTTCCTAGGTTCGGGTAGTTCGGTGGTTGAAGGCTTTTCTAAAAACTTCTCACTAGTGCAGGTGGTGAATGAAATCAATGGTTATGTGGCTGGACTTTCAAACGGTTTCTTCTCGACGGCAAGTCAGGTGTTTGGAGGTATTTTGAGTTTTATATTGGTTGTCGTTCTTTCCTTTTATCTATCGGTGGAAAATGATGGGGTGGGGAGCTTTTTGCGCATTGTGACTCCAGCCAAAAATGAAAAATATATTCTCGATCTTTGGCGACGTTCTCAGCACAAAATTGGTCTCTGGATGCAAGGGCAAGTAGTGCTTGCGATTTTGGTTGCTGTTTTGGTATTTTTGGGCCTCACTCTTTTGCAGGTTGAAAATGCCCTTCTCCTTGCGGTGCTTGCTGGACTTTTTGAAATCATTCCTCTTTTTGGTCCGATCCTTGCCGCTATCCCGGCGGTCACACTTGCTCTTATAAGTAATGGAATGACGAGTGCTCTTTTGGTGATTGGACTTTATGTCATCATTCAGCAGTTTGAAAATCAACTTATCTATCCACTCGTGGTGCGAAAAATAGTTGGTGTGCCACCACTCGTTTCTATTCTTGCACTTATTATTGGTGGCAAGCTTGCCGGATTTGTTGGGCTACTTGTTTCAGTGCCTCTCACCACTATGCTTATGGAATTTTTGAATGATATCGCTAAAGACAAGATGATCGCGAGTGAAAAACTATCAAAAATTGGCGATTGAGGCTAGACTCATCACTTTTCCAAAATCTGCTATAATCGCTCTATGAAAGATAAGACTTTTTATATTACAACGACTATTCCTTATGTGAATGCCGATCCGCACATGGGTTTTGCTCTCGAGCTTGTGCAGTCGGACGCAATCGCTCGGTATCACCGACTCAAAGGTGAGGAGGTGTTTTTTAATACCGGTACTGACGAGCATGGACAAAAAATTTGGGAAGCAAGCCAAAAAGAAGGGCAGGAGGTACAGGCTTATGTCGACCGTTATGCAGCCAATTATTTTAACCTGACCAAAACCCTCAATCTTTCTAATGATAATTTTATTCGTACTACCGACGAGGCTCATATAAAAGCAGCCCAAGAAATGTGGCGCATTTGCGAAGCGAAGGGGGATATATATAAAAAGAAGTATAGGGGGTTGTATTGTGTCGGGTGTGAAAAATTTCTAATCGAGCGCGATTTGGTAGATGGAAAGTGTATTTTGCACCCAACCAAGGAGCCAGAAGTGGTGGAGGAAGAAAATTACTTTTTCAAACTGACCAACTACCGAGACCAACTTCTTGACTACCTTTCAAACGAAAACTCTATTGCTCCAGATTGGCGTCGTAAGGAGGCAATTGAATATGTGAAAGAGGGTATGGAAGATTTCTCGATTTCTCGAAGTAAAGAAAGATTTTCGTGGGGAGTGCCGGTACCGTGTGATGAGAGTCAGGTGATGTATGTGTGGTTTGACGCGCTTGTAAATTATATTTCAACTCTTGGGTGGCCACACGAGAAAGAAAAATTTGAAAAATTTTGGCAAGGCGGTTTTCACATGCAAACCGCTGGCAAAGATATGGTCAAGTTTCAGTCAGTGATGTGGCAGGGGATGCTCCTCTCGGCCGGGCTTACACCAACAAGCACAGTGGTTTATCACGGGTTCATCACGGCCGAAGGTGGGGTCCGTATGTCGAAGTCATTGGGCAATGGGGTAAATCCGGTTGACATAGCCAGTGAATATGGAACCGATGCTTTACGTTACTTTTTATTGCGCGAAGTCTCAGTTTTTGAAGACAGTCCATTTACAATTGAGAGGTTTAAAGAAGCGTATAACGCCCATTTGGCTAATGGGTTGGGAAATTTGGTTTCGAGAGTTATGACTATGGCGGTTAAAAATAATATAAAAATAAGAGAGTCAGATTCTGATCTGTTTAATTTTTTCAAACCTGGCTATATATCAGAATTTGTTGAAAAATTTGAGATAAATAAAGCAATGGATTTGATTTGGGGAAAAATTGGCAAGGCAGATTCATTTATACAAACCAAGGAACCTTTTAAGAAGATAAAGAGTGACAAAGAATCTGCAACAAAAGATATACAGGAATTGCTCTGCGAATTAGCGGAAATATCAGTTTGTCTTAGGCCGTTTTTGCCACAAACTGCTAAAAAAATTGAAACATTAGTGAGAGAAAATAAAATGTCAGAAGTTTCTCTATTTCCAAGAAAAGATTGACCCCACCCCAACCCTCCCCTTGGTCAGGGGAGGTAAGAAAAAATTATATGAAATACATCGATATACATTGCCACTTGGATTTTCCTGACTATGGCGAACAGTTAGTGGATGTTTTGGCGAGGATGAAAGAGGGTGAGGTCGGGGCGATTACTATTGGCACCGACCTTGAAAGTTCAAGACGTGCAGTAAAGATCGCGGAAGAAAATGAAAATATTTGGGCCTGTATTGGAGTGCATCCGGTAGATATCACCCCCCAGCCCCCTCTTATAATAAGAGGGGGAGAGCGAAGCGAGGGGGTGATATTAGAATTGGAAGAACTCATTAAAAGCGAAAAGGTGGTAGCGATAGGTGAATGCGGACTCGATTATTTTAGATTACCAAAAGAGGAAGATAAGATAAAAGAGGAAAAAGAGAGACAAGAAAAATTATTTCATCAACAAATAGAATTTGCTTTGAAGCATGATAAGCCACTTATGCTTCATTGTCGAACGGCATACAAAGAAGTTTTGGACATTTTGGAAGAATATAAGAAAGGCGAAGGAGGAGAAAAATTGAGAGGTAACTGTCACTTTTTTGCTGGTACAGTAGAAGAGGCAAAAAGATTTGTCGGCTTAGGCTTTACTTGTTCATTCACGGGTGTGATTACCTTCACTCATGATTATGACGAAGTAATAAAAAGTTTGCCACTCGATTCGATCATGTCGGAGACTGATGCGCCGTTTGTGGCCCCTGTACCACATCGAGGTAAGCGCAATGAACCAACCTTTGTTATAGAGGTGGTCAAAAAACTCGCTCAAATAAGAGGTTTGAAGGAGGAGGAGGTGGCTCAAATTTTGCTCCAAAACGCCAAACGAATTTTTGCTTTTTAATAATACTTATGGTATCTTGCTGGTACTGATCTCGAGGCGTATCTTATTATAATAACGTCTCTATCCTGAGTTTTTACCCTGAATATATAGAAGGGTATCGAAGGACCCGGTCAGTTAAAAATAATGGAAGAAACAAAAAATGATAGTGGTGATCTCCAGATTTATGAAATCGGATATCACATTTTGCCAAGTGTCGCTGAGGGCGATGTTGCGGCTGAAGTCTCCAAGATAAACTCTGTTATAAAGGAGAAGGGTGGGGCAATGATAAGCGAAGAATTTCCAGAACTCCGATCGCTCGCTTATGACATTACAAAAAAAATAGATACGAGAAATTTTAATTTCAGTAAAGCCTACTTCGGATGGGTTAAGTTTGAAATTGACAGAAGCGTGATAGGTGAAATAAAAGACTCTCTTGAAAAACAGCCAAATATTTTGAGGTTTATTGTAGTGAAGACGGTTCGTGAAAATACAATCTATACTCCTAAATCATCTGAAAGAAAATCCGAAAAGGAGGATGTAGTTGATACAAAAGAAGCTCGTCCTCAAGCTTCCGAAGAGGAGATGGATAAAAGTATCGATGAGCTTGTAGTCGGTGAATCATTATAAGGTTTTAGAACTAACTATATCCTCATGTATATCAACAGAGCGATCATTTACGGCAACTTGACCAAAGATCCGGAATTGAAAGCACTCCCTTCGGGAGCTGCAGTTTGCGAGTTTAGTGTTGCGACCAATCGTGTATGGAAAGATAAAAATGGTGCGAAGCAGGAGTCGGTTGATTATCACAATGTTGTCGTATTTGGCAAGCAAGCTGAACTTATAAAACAGTACATGAGGAAGGGTAGCCCTATTTACATCGAGGGTCGTATCCAAACCAGAAGTTGGGAGGCACAAGATGGTACCAAGCGTTATCGAACGGAAATAATAGTCGATAACTTCCAGTTTGGGCCGAAACCAGGTGGTCAGGCAGCTACGACTACTGGTTCTTATGAGTCAAAAGATGATTCAAAAGTTACTCCGGCTAAAGATGAAGTTCCTGCTATCCAATATCCGGAAGAGGAAATAAATGCAGAGGATATACCGTTCTAAGACCTCACCCCCAATTAAAAAAATAACTCCCCTAACCCCTCTTATATTAAGAGGGGGATCGGGCAAAAAATAAAATGAAAAAACAAACATGTTACTTTAAACAAAATGGCATCAAGTATGTCGACTATAAGGATGTTGAGCTTTTGAAGAAGTTCGTCAATCCTCACGCTCGCATTATGGGCAAAAGGCGTACTGGTGTCTCGACTGAATATCAAAAGAAACTTGCCGAAGCAATAAAACGCGCTCGCTTCATGGCCCTCATGCCATACTTGAGTCGGTAAAGGTAGGCCTATAATTCCTGCGCTCGATACGAAAAAACCTTCCTAAAATTCGGCCTAAGCCAAATTTTAGGAAGGTCTTTTCTTGTCCTCGGCCTAGTGGGCCTGCGGAATCTCGCTTAGGAAATTTTAACTACTGGCTCTGCAGATTTTATACTCGTTCGCTGTACTGCCCATCGACTGTATTGATGCGAATTGTGTCGCCTTCGTTTATGAAAAGGGGAGTGTTGACCATAGTGCCAGTTTCAACCTTTACTTGTTTGCTACCACCTTGAGCGGTGTTGCCCTTGGTCGAAGGGGGAGCCTCGATAACTTTGAGGTCGACCTTGATCGGCATTTTGACGCCGATGATTTCATCTTCAAAAATCATTGCTTTGGCTACCGCATCTTTTTTCAAAAATTTTGCCCCGTTACCGATTTGCTCTTCAGATAGGGAAAAGCGCTTTGACGGCTGACCAACTTCATGGAACCAATATTCTCCTTTTGTTTGGTAAATAAATTGGATCTCTTTGTTTTCAAGCTCTGCCTCCTCGGCCTTATCGGAGACATGGAAGGAATATTCGGTCATGCGGCCAGTGATGAGGTTTCTAAGTTTGGTCGCGTTTACTGGCTTGCGTTGTTGCTTGCGAAAAACGTGTG
Organism: uncultured Candidatus Saccharibacteria bacterium; assembly: GCA_964440955.1. Lineage (GTDB taxonomy): Bacteria > Patescibacteriota > Minisyncoccia > Phycocordibacterales > WO2-35-19 > CAYTTP01. The sequence continues at coordinate 78,983 of CAYTTP010000002.1, forward strand.
CGTCCAAAACTTCCCACGGCTCTCCTTCGTGAATAATAAACTTTCCGACTGTGATTTCGTTGTATTCAAGCATTGCCGAAACAGTCTATCACGAACCTTTGGACGAGTCTATTCTTCTGGAGCTTCCTCGCTTTCTTCGACTTCACCTGGTTTAACAGGGATGATTGAACCACTATTTTTTTGTAGGCCTTCGCGAATTTGTTTCAATATTTCGTCAGTGATTTTTTTGTTTGTCTTGTCTTTCAAAAATTGGCGAGTGGCATCATAACCACGACCGAGGGGAGTATCATTGTATTTGTATGAAGAACCTGATTTTTGAATGATACCCATTTTTTCACCAAGAGCGATGATTTCACCTTCGCGAGAAATGCCCTCGTTATACATGAGGTCAAACTCGGTTTGTTTGAATGGGGCAGCGACTTTGTTTTTGACTACCTTGACCCTGATGCGTCCACCCATTATTTCTTCACCTTTTTTGATTTGAGCGATGCGACGAATGTCGATACGGACTGAAGTATAAAATTTGAGCGCTTTGCCTCCCGGAGTCGTTTCTGGATTGCCAAACATAACTCCAATTTGCATACGGATTTGGTTGATGAAAATAACGACTGTCTTTGATTTGGCGACGATAGCCGTCAGTTTGCGGAGCGCTTGTGACATAAGGCGCGCCTGCTTGCCAACATGATGTGCTCCCATGTCACCTTCGATCTCGTCTTTGGGGGTGAGGGCGGCGACTGAGTCAATGACTATAACATCAAGTTTGCCACTCCGTACGAGTGAGTCGACTATTTCGAGTGCTTGTTCACCGTTGTCTGGTTGGGAAATTAAAAGCTCGTTGAGCTTTACTCCGAGTCGGCCCGCATACTCCGGGTCCATGGCATGTTCGGCGTCGATAAAAGCACAGATACCACCTTTCTTTTGAGCTTCAGCGACTACATGGAGGGAAAGGGTAGTCTTACCAGAAGATTCTGGACCAAAAATTTCGATGATCCGGCCACGGGGCATACCGCCTACTCCGAGGGCCATATCAAGTCCCAAAGAGCCAGTTGGTATAGCATCTACATCAACTTTTGGCTTGTCGCCTAATTTCATAATCGAATCATCACCGAACTTAGTTTTTATTTCTTTCAGAGTGTCTTCGATCCTTGAATCAGTACCCTTAGCTTCTTTTGCAGTTTTTTCTTTTTTCACTTTAGTTTTCTGTTGTCTTGTAATATATGTTCAACAATTTCTTTTCTTCGGCCCCAAACCGATCCTTAGCCCTAACTATAATTATATTAGACCCCTCTCCAAGGAGCAATTTTTCTTCAAAAAAGCCCCGAGTGTCTATATATATTGGGCGCTCGTTTATGCTTATATAGGTGCTATTTTTAACCATTCCTTTTATGAGAAGGGTAGAGGTGGCTATTTCTGTAATGTTTGGGGTGGGGAGCAGTATTTCTATCGATGGCCCCATTATCAAATTGCGGGCATTCCATAAGCCGTAGCATATGAGCAAAATGACCGACATTACGATCATAAATCGTTTGACATTTCGGCCACTTTCACAAGTATCTAGTCTAAGCTGGTTCATCTTCGTTTAAAGCTTCCGAATATCCGCCTTCCGGTTTGATAAGCACTTCACGTGGCTTGGCGCCTTCGCCAGGGCCGATCACTTGTTTTTCTTCTAATATATCCATGAGTCTAGCAGCGCGGGCATAGCCGATGCGAAGCTTTCTTTGGAGGAAGGAAGTGGAGGCTTTGCCTGTCGCGATCACGGTCTCTCTCGCTTCTTCGTACATGTCGTCATCAACATCGCTATCGTCATTGTCGCCTAGAGTTGACTCAAAGATTGAATTTTTTGTCTTCTCTTCGCTCATGTTTATCTCGCCTGGTGGTTCGTCCTCAACGCTACGAGCTAAGTATTCGGAAACTTTTTTGACCTCGCTCTCCGAAATGTATGGACACTGAAGCCTGATAGGTTTGCTCATTTCGCCGGATATATATAGCATGTCGCCGGCACCGAGGAGTTTTTCTGCTCCAGCAGAGTCAATAATGGTGCGGGAGTCAAACTGGGAAGCTACTTGGAGAGCAATACGGGAAGGGATGTTTGCTTTAATAAGACCAGTAATGACGTTGACCGAAGGACGTTGGGTCGAGAGGATGAGGTGAATACCGACAGCTCGGCTCATTTGAGCGAGTCGCACAATCGCTGCTTCAAGCTCGCGAGGATAGCTTTGCATGATATCAGCAAGTTCATCTATTATTATTACGATATAAGGCATAATTTCTGGTGCTTCACCCTGCTTCTCTTTTTTATATTTTTCCAAAGCTGGCGCCAAAATGTTTTTGTGGTATGACTCGATATCGCGGACTTTGTTTTTTTCGAGTAAGTCATATCGTCGGTCCATTTCCTTGGCTGCCCACTTGAGTGCCATGATCGCTTTTTTTGGCTCGGTAATGACAGGGGTGAGTAAGTGTCCTATTTTGTTGTATAAGGTGAGCTCGACTCTTTTTGGATCGATCATGATGAGTTTTAGGTTTTCGGGAGAGTTGCGGAAGAGGAGTGAGTTTATAATGACGTGGATAGTCACTGACTTACCGCTCCCGGTTGCTCCAGCGATAAGGAGATGGGGCATTTTGCCTAAGTTGGCAAAGATCGAGGCTCCAGTGATGCTCTTACCAAGACCAACCATAAGAGCTTTTTCGGATTCGCGATATTCGTCTTGGCTCAAAAGAGTGCCGAGCCCAACCATTGTTTTTGTGGTGTTTGGTATTTCAATACCAACCAATGACTTGCCGGGGATCGGTGCTTCAATGCGTACTGGGTGTGCGGCAAGTGCAAGCTCGAGGTTGTTTTGAAGGCCAAGTATTTTTGAAAGCTTTACTCCCTCTGCTGGCTTCAAGGCATAACGAGTAACAGAAGGGCCTATCGATATTTCGTCCATCTCGACGATAATGCCAAAGTTTTGCAAAGTGCGCTTTATGATATTTGCGTTTGCTTTGATGTCGCCTACTTCTGGTTTGCCTTTGTCGCGCTCAAGAAGAGAGAGTGGGGGAGGGGTGAAGGGTTTCCATGAAATATTGTTTTTTTGAATACCGAGTACACCGTCGTCATCGTTATTTGATGGTTTTTTGGGAGTCGAAGGCACTACAATTTTAGGTGTTAGTGTTTCTTGGGTTGGATTTTTCAAAATCTCTTGATCTGTTTTGATTGTAAGAGCAGCTTCTTCGCTCCCCATCTCTTCGTTTGGTTTTCTTATTCGGAGAAAAACAAGGATCGAGTTTATATTGACTGGGGTATCAAACATGACCATGCAAGCGATCACCATAAGTGCCATCAAAATGATGGCCGTTGCGTATATGTCAAAAAGAGAGACAAGGGGTTTATAAAGGAAGTTACCTACCATGCCACCACGGTTTACAAAGGAGAGCGCGAGAAGTGAAAGTGATGAGACAAAAAGCAGGATCGCCCCTACAAACCTTGAAACACTAAAAGATTGTTTGATTGATTGAGTGAAGGAGGCTCCAAGAGCCAAAAAGACTATTGGTAGGAGGTAATAGCCGAGACCAAACAATATTGAAAACCATTCATAAATTTTATTACCTACGAAGCCAGCTTTGCCAAACGAAGCAAGCATCAAACATATCGCTACTACAAAACAGGAAATAGCAATAATCCACGATAGAGTCTCGTCTTTTAAATGACGGGAAAGGCTTTGGTCTTTCGGTGCGACATCTTTGTCTTTGTTCAATTTTTTCCTGCCCATTTTTTTATTGTTTATATATAAATAATAACACAGTGCCCTCGACATCTTTGTTGATAGCTAGGTTGAATGGGGTGAGTGAAGTGTTATGGACAATTGACTGTTAAAAAAAGACATACTATCCTGTCCTTATAGGATAAAGTCCTATACTTGACTTATTATGTCTTTTGGTATATAATATAAAAGACATGTTGTAAAATAAGGACAAAAAAGAAGTCCTATTGATGTCTTATATGGATCAAAATCAAGAAAAACAAATTCAAAATAATGAACGCTCGGTCTCTATACCTCTAACGGGTGGTTCAAGTTTTAGTAATATATATAACAAATCATATCGACTTTCAGCAGCCGTTTTTATGATCGCAAACATCATAGAGGGTGATGAAAACTTAAAGACACAAATAAAGCGTCTAGCTCTTAGTTTGGTTTCCACTTCAATCCAATTAAAAGACAGAACTTTTTCCGATGCTCAAAAAATAGTAGGGGAAATAGAAAAAGTATCTCTCGAACTTATGTCTTTACTCAATATCGCTTCGGTGGCTGGTTTTATAACCGATATGAATGCCTCAATTTTGAAAGAAGAATTTGAGTCTTTTTTAGAGGCTCTAAAGTATTTTTCAGCTGCATTTGAAACCAACCGAAGTGTCTCGGTCAAAAATATCTTTGAAAATGAAGATCTGGAGGTGGTAAAGAAAGAAATCAGCCATTCTTTTAAAGGCGACAATATAGTCGAAAAAAATGAAGAAAAATCTGATAAGGTAGAAAAAAGCTTTGACCAAAATCGTCAGACTGGTAATGGCTCGAAGTCTTTTAAGCGAAAAGATGTTCGTCGAGAGACTATATACGAGTTTATTAAAGGACATAATAATTCAAATATAAAAGACATAGTCCCAAACATTATCGGTTGTAGTGAGAAGACAATTCAACGTGAATTGATTGAGCTTATAAAAGAAGGGAAAATAAGGAAAATTGGTGAACGTCGGTGGAGTCGCTATTCCATTGTTTAAAGTTTTAAATCCTTTATTTTTCAACACCCCAAAACATCTATGCTAACCATATTTATTTTCAGGACCGCCGTATCGTATTTTGATTGACCTTGAAGTCGAAATATGCGATACTGGCAAATATCGTTTATCCACATATCTGCTTTTGCAGACGGTGGTTTGTAACGGTAAAATACGCAAGACGGTTCGTTGACAATTTAATATTGGAAGAATTTCGAAAATATCTCAGACATTTTCTGGATTTGTCCCGTCCTTTCGCTGAACTTACCGCATGACCCTCAATCACTTGTCACTAAGAGACGACTGCTTCTCGTCGATTACAGAAGTTGTTCGTCTTTAGTTGAAGTCCCGCGCTACGTACGGATGTCGTCTGTACGTTTGCGGGATTGTAAATTAGCAGTCTTTATCAGCGGATTGTTCAAACTTATTAAAAGGGGTTTGGGCAATCCTCCCAAAATCGTCTATGGCTTCAAAAATTTAAACTAAACGAAGCTTTATACGAATTCAAAATCATGAAATTAAAATCAAAATTGTTTGCAGGTGTTGTGGCATTCACAATGGTTGCGAGCACAGTTGCTCTTCCAGCAGGTGCTCAAACAACAGCTGAGCTTACAGCTATGATCAATAGCTTGCTCGCTCAGATCGCACAACTCCAAGCGCAAGTAGCTGCAGGTGGTTCTACTACCGGTGGTGCTGGCGTTTCATTTACTAGCGACCTTACAGTCGGTTCTACAGGTTCTCAAGTTACTGCTCTTCAGCAATGGTTGGCATCTAAGGGTTACCTTACAATGCCTGCTGGCACATCTTTTGGTTACTTCGGTAATCTTACAAAGATGGCACTTGCTAAGTACCAAGCAGAAGCTGGTATTTCTCCAGCGGCTGGTTACTTCGGTCCAGTAACACGAGCTAAGTTGAACGCTATGGGCGGTACAACTGGAGGTACTACTACAGGTGGCACAACCACAGGTGGTATCACTACTCCTGGTGCAGAAGGTACTCTTACAGTAACTTCTAATAACGCAAGTCTTGTTTCTACTGTATACGAAGGTGATGACATGGCTCCTATATATGGATTCAATGCAGAAGCTAAGAACTCTGACATTGCAATTCAAAGAGTCAAGGTAAACCTTGGTACTGACAGCAAGATCTACAACAAGGGTTACTCAAAGATGTATGTAACCGTTGATGGTAATGTAGTTGCATCTACTGACCTTAACTCTTCTACAGTTGTTAAGGAAGGAAGCACTTACTTCATAACTATCACTGGATTCAACATTGTTGTTCCAAAGAATGCTAAGAAGCAAATTGTATTGAAAGCAGATGTTATGCCTTCAATCGAATCTTCTGATAGAACTACTTTGTCTTCTATCAACCTTACTATCCCAGCTAATGGCGTTAGAGGTGTAGATGGTGCAGGTATCGACCAATATGGTCCTTCATCTGCTTTGTCTAACCGCTCAACTACATTTAGCGCAGAACTTTCAGAAACAGCTACATTGAACATGTCGCTCAACTCTTCTTCTCCTAAGAAGAATGACGTTATAGCAACAGCTGGATCAAGCGAGAATGAAATGGACAAACTCACTCTCTTGGTCTTCGATGTAAAGGCTGAAAAGGATAGCGTTGAAATTACAGACATGGTAATTAACGTTTCTAAGTCTGGTACAGGTGGAGCTACAGCTTCGACAACTGTCTACTTGTTTGACGGTTCGACAGAGCTTGATAGCGCAAGCTTGGTTGGTACTGGTGCGGCTGGTAGCTTCTTCAACTTTGCTGATTTGGATTATGTAGTTCCAAAAGACACTACAAAGACTCTTACAGTCAAAGCTGATATCCGAAATGCAAATGGTACAGTTTCTAACTTTACCGCAAGCGCTTCAACTACAGGTGATAGCGCTATAGTAACTGAAAACTCAAAAGGTGACTCTGTTACTGAAAGCGGTTCTGCTACTGGTTATCAAATTGGTGTTAGAAATGTTGGTCCTGAGATCACTCTTGTTTCTAAGAGCATCACTACAAGCGGTGTTCCTCAAACAAGTGGTTCGAACAACCCAAGCACATCAACTCTTACAGCTAACTTCACAGTTAAGATCAAGGCTGTCGGTGGTGCTTTGATGTTCGGTACTTCACAGGCAACTTCTAGCCCATTGTTCTCAAGCACAACAAGCTTCTCGATCTATCGAAACGGCTCTGCTGTAACTGATACTTCGAGCGCTGCTACATCAACCTCGTTTACAATCGATTCGATTTGTACAACATCAGGTTTGTCAAACAGCTGTTCATTGGCTGAAGGCTCTGAGATTACTGTTCCTGTAACATTTGGTCTACAAGGTAGAAATGCTGCAAGCACACCTCTTACTTCTGGCCTATGGTCAATCGGTATCGCTGGCATTAACTGGAACGGTAACGTTTCCAACTTCATGTCTGGTGAAAACGATTGGAGGACTACTGACGTAAGCTTCCCTTAATAGGTTAGTTTCGTCACTAAAGACTGACTACGGTTAGTCTTGCAAAAACACCCCGAAAGGGGTGTTTTTGCTTTGTTTGTAATGTAGAATCAAGTTCGACTTGGCAAAGTGGGATGCTATAATGCTTGTATGCAATATTTTGACAAAGCCTTTTTTAAATTTACTTTTGGTTTTTTGTGTATTGTTGCCGCAAGCTTGGCTCTTATGTTTGTCACTTCACACCTAAATGCATGAACCGGATTTTGCTAAGAAATATTCAATTTATTTTAATTATATTGCTCTCTCTGCCAACTATCGCTCTGGCTGAAACTTCCCAGTTTGGCTTTACTACTGAGGAGAGGAGTGTGCCCTTAAATACTATCTCAGAAGCGATAACTGTCCAATCCCAAGACAGTGGTGGTAACTCTTCGCCAGCTACTGAAACTATTGATCTTACTATCAATCTTTGGGAGCAAAGCCCCCGCCTTCAGGCGGTCCTTTTAAGATG
>CAYTTP010000003.1:0-56332 GCA_964440955.1 uncultured Candidatus Saccharibacteria bacterium
TAAACTTCTTCTAATTATAGTTCACATGGTGTCTAGAGAAAGGGGTCCACTTCAATTTGTCCCACAACACCTTTGTCGGTAAAACCGTCCAGAAGGAACCGGTCGAGCAATGCAACTCGTTGTATTTCGCTTACTTCAACTTTTATCTCTGTTTCGTACATAGTGCCTCCATTGTTAAATTACATTTATTTTACAAAAAAACAAGGGCCGACGATAGCTCCCTTACTTTTTCTATCCTTCTCGGGCGCTGTTATTGCAACACGAATAACAGCTAACTGTCAATGGTGACCCTACGGGGAGTCGAACCCCGCTTTTCGCCTTGAAAAGGCGACGTCCTAACCGATAGACGATAGGGCCTTTAAATAGAAGCTAGAATCTGGAAGCCAGAATCTAGACAGGAAAATAGTAACATTTTTTGCTAAAAACACAAAATTCACTATAATGCCATAATAAGCGATATATACGGAAGTGTGGCTGAGTGGATGAAAAGCAAACTGCTTTGCTTTTCATCCGGAGCAAAGCGTAGGTGGCAAATATGAAGCCACTGTTCGCAAAGCGACTTCCGTTTGAGCATCGCGATATATACGGAAGTGTGGCTGAGTGGTTGAAGGCACCGGTTTCGAAAACCGGCATGCTCGAAAGGGCATCAGAGGTTCAAATCCTCTCACTTCCGCAAAACAAGGAACAAAATGAGTAGCATTTTGCGACTATGTTTTTGCGAGAAAAGGAGAGATTTGAAGACCTTTTGAGCTAAAATTAATTTTAAGAAAATTTTAGCCAAAAGGTGTACTGAAACTGTAAGTTTCAAATCCTCTCACTTCCGCAAAACAAGGAACAAAATGAGTAGCATGTACCCCAAAACCTCCAAAAAACAAAAAATAAAAAAGATGGATACTCCGGTTGGTCCGAAGGACAGTGCCGAAGTCATTTTCTTTGAAGATGCAAAAATTTTTCGTCTCTGGCTCTCGAAAAATGTCGAAAGAGAGGAGGGGATATGGGTCAGGTTTTTTAAAAAATCTTCTGGCAAGAAAACACTTACATACAAAGAAGCACTTGATGAAGCACTTTGTTTTGGTTGGATAGATAGTTTGTTGCGACGCTTTGATGACGAATCGTATATTCAAAAATTCACCCCTCGTCGAAAAAAGAGTATGTGGTCACAAGTAAACAAGGGTAAAGTTGCCGAGCTTATAAAAAAGAAGCGGATGACCAAGCATGGACTTTTTGAAATAGAGCGAGCAAAAAAAGATGGTCGGTGGTGACAAAAAAATTTCTTAAATTGGTAATTTAAGAATGATTTAGCTTGTGATAATATCAAAAAATAAAGGGGCCCATAGTTAAGTGGTATAACGCATCCATGGCATGGATGAGGCCGGAGTCCGATTCTCCGTGGGTCCACAAGCGTGAAGAAAATCTAAACTGCTTTAGATTTTTAGCTTGTGGAAGGCGCAGTGATGTTTTTGTTTGAGCGAAGCGAAAGGCAAAAACCACGAGCCGGGGTCGCGAGATTTTTCTGTCAAGAAAAATACTTGTGACCACAAGCGTAAGAGTGCAAGCGCTTCATTTTGAATTTGGACAAAATATGTTAGAATAGCGGAATGATAATTTCATACCACGGCGCACAAGCTTGTAAAGTCCAGTTTGGTGATACGACTATCGCTTTTGACCCTATTTCTAAGGAGTCAAAAATAAAGGCGGTAAGTTTTGGGGCTGACATCACTCTTATTTCCGTGAATCACCCTGATATGAATGGGGTAGAGCAAACAAGCCGTGGCGAAAAGAAAAGTTTTGTCGTTGGTGGTCCAGGAGAGTATGAAGTGCAGGGAGTTTTTATCAAGGGTTTGCCAAGTACCTCGACTTATGGAGGTGAAGAGATGATAAACACCATCTACACAGTGAGTTTGGAAAATATGAATATTTGTTTTTTGGGAGCGCTTGGGGATGCTGCTCTAAAAAGGGAAACTCTAGAACAACTCGAACAAATAGATATCCTATTTGTTCCAATAGGAGGAGAGGGTGTTTTAAATCCGGCCGAAGCTTATAAGCTTGCAGTATCGCTCGAGCCTTCAATCATTATCCCTATAAACTATGACGCGAAGACTCTTGCACAATTTTTGAAAGAAGCTGGACAATCGACTGAGACTCTCGACAAACTCACTATTAAGAAAAAGGATTTGGAAGGAAAGGAAGGTGAAGTGGTAGTGCTTGACTCGTCCCGTTAGAGTTTTTGTTATAATAATTTGCATGATCTTACAAAAGTACAACGCGATAATGACTCGCGAAAAAGAGTATCGCAATAAGTGGGCACTCGCGCTCACCGCTCTCACTTTTGTTTTGGTGCTTGCCGCCTTTGGTTTTTATAAGGGCTTCCTACCACTTGGTGGAGGTGCCGCCGCGCTCACTTCAAGCCAAAAAGCAGCCGAAGAAGAAGCAGAGCGGGAGATGATAGCCAAAAATACTCAAAAAATGCCCTCACCTCTCCAAAATAGTGTTCAAACTATCTCGACTGCCGCCTCCGAAATGAAAACTGTTTATGACTCTTTTGTCGGTAGCCTCTCCTCGGTGCTCGTGCCGTTTATTTCGAGTATCGATGTTTATAATAAGGAATAGGTTGAAGCCAGGCTCTATTTTTGCTATACTTATAGACACAAATAACCTCATATATGGCTAAAAAACCGAGCAAAACCGAAGTGGAGGAAGTGGCACATGTAAGTGTTGTCCCACGTTCGATCGTGACCGAAATGAAAGAGTCGTTTATCGACTACGCGATGTCGGTCATCACTGACCGTGCCTTACCCGACGTGCGCGACGGGCTAAAGCCAGTACATCGTCGCATCCTCTATGCAATGAACACTATGGGTCTCACCGCAAACGCCAAAACTCGAAAGTCGGCGACTGTGGTGGGAGAAGTGCTTGGTAACTATCACCCACACGGCGATCAGGCCGCTTATGACGCGATGGTCAAAATGGCCCAAGATTTTGGCCATCGTTACCCGCTTATCGTCGGTCAAGGAAACTTTGGCTCGGTCGACGGCGATAGTCCTGCGGCAATGCGTTATACCGAAGCTAAAATGAGCAAGGTCGCAGGCGAGCTTTTGCGCGACATCCAAAAGGAAACTGTCGATTGGGTACCAAACTACGACTCAACCAAAAAAGAGCCAAAAGTATTGCCGGCCGCTGTGCCAAATATTTTACTAAACGGTACTTTGGGTATTGCCGTTGGTATGGCGACCAATATTCCTCCACACAACTTGCGAGAGGTTATCGACGCAACTTCATACCTTATTGACAACAAAGACGCGACCACTGAAGACTTACTCCAATTTGTCCAGGGGCCGGACTTCCCACTTGGTGGCATCATTTTCAATAGCAAAGACATTCATCATGCTTATGCGACTGGTCGCGGCGGCATCGTCGCTCGCGGTGTGGCAGAGATAGTCGAAGACAAAAATATTTCTCAAATTGTTATTACTTCCATTCCGTTTCGCGTCAACAAATCAGCTCTTATTGAAAAGATCGCTGAGCTCGTGCGTGACAAAAAAATCGACGGCATCAAAGGTTTGCGTGACGAGTCGACCAAGGACATCAGAGTGGTGATTGATCTCAAAAATGGCAGCCATCCTCAAAAGGTCTTAAACTTTTTATACAAGCACACTCAACTCGAAGAAACTTTTCACGTCAACTTGGTCGCTTTGGTTGACGGCGTACCCCAAACACTCTCGCTTAAAGGTATTCTTGAAGAGTTTGTGAAGCATCGCCAAGTGGTGATCCGTCGCAGGACCGAATTTGACTTGCGTGAAGCCGAAGCACGCGAGCATATACTGCTTGGTCTCAAAAAGGCACTCGATCATATCGATGAAATAGTGAAGCTCATCAAAAAAAGCAAGGATGTCGATACAGCGAGAGCAAACCTCATGAAGGAGTTTAAGTTTTCCGAAATTCAGGCAAACGCTATTCTTGAGATGCGTCTCCAAAAGCTTGCTAGCCTTGAGCGTCAAAAAATAGAGGACGAATTGAAGGCTATCCAAACACTTATCAAAGAGCTTCGCGATATTTTGGCCAATCCAAAAAAGATTTTGACCATCATCAAAAAAGAGCTTTCCGAAATAAGTGAAAAGTATGGCGATGATCGTCGCACCAAGGTAGTCAAAGGTGGAGTCAAAATATTGACCGTCGAAGATTTGGTGGCTGATGAAGAAAACACACTTATCCTCACTGCTGGTGGCTATGTGAAGCGTACTCACCCCGACGAATACAAAAAACAAAAACGCGGTGGGGTCGGCGTAGTTGACCTTGATACCAAAGAGGAAGATTTTGTCACCCATTTTCTCACCGCTTCAACTCATTCGGACATACTATTTTTCACTGACCGTGGTAAGGCATACCAACTCAAGATGCACGAACTTCCAGAAGGCAAGCGAGCCACTCGTGGCAAATCGATAATGAACTTCCTATCACTCTCTGAAGGTGAGCGAGTGACTTCTATTCTCCAAGTTTCAAAAGACTCAAAAGCAAATAAAGATTTGTCGCTCATCATGGTGACAGCTGATGGCACTGGCAAAAAAGTCTCGGCGGCAAGCTTCGCGGATGTGCGGGCAAGTGGTATCATTGCAATCAAACTCGAAACTGGCGATAGATTGGTGTCTGTTTCCCAGGTTTCAAAGAGTGACTCCTGTGTTATCGTCACGGCGCAAGGCCAATCGATCCGCTTCAAAGAGTCTGATGTTCGAGAAATGGGTCGTACAGCGATAGGGGTACGGGTCATCAAACTCGACAAGGGCGACCGCGTTGTCGGAGCCCACTCACTTTCCAAAGAAAATGAAAAGTCGGCGACCCTCCTTACTATGGGAGCAAATGGTTATGGTAAGCAAACTCCGATTTCTGAATACAAGATCCAGGGCAGAGGTGGCTCCGGTATCAAAACAAGCAATGTCACGAGCAAAACTGGTGAGATCATTGCTTCCACTATCATCAAGGGTGACGAGGAGGAAGCAGTCGCAATGTCCAAAAAGAGCCAAGTCATTCGACTCGCTTTAAACGAAATACCGACTCTCGGTCGTTCGACTCAGGGGGTGCGTATCATGCGTATGCGTGAGGGGGACAGTATTGCGTCGTTTATTTGTCTTTAGGTATCACCCCCCTCCCCTCTTATAATTAAGAGGGGAGCCAAACCATCCCCAGCTTCTGATGCGATTTGTCTCTATATTTTCTATAATATAAAACATGACCAAATTTCAGGTTTTTCTTTTTGGGACTTTCCTGGTTTTTATAGTTGTTGGGGTTTTCATATTTTCAAACTATAGAGGTGACTCTGAAGGTTCGGTGCCGGTCGTCGTTTGGGGTACTCTACCTACCAACACTTTTCAGTCGGCTGTCCAGGTGTCGGGTTTATATCAAAACGAAAGTTACTCGGTGACCTATGTCGAAAAAAGTGAGGACTCTATCGATGCTGATTTTATTGAAGCGCTTGCTTCTGGCAGTGGTCCCGACCTATTTTTGCTTCCATCAAACAAAATAATCCTCCATCGCAACAAAATTTATGCCTTGCCTTACGACTTAATCACCGAACGTGATTTTAAGGATTATTTTATCGAAGGTAGTGAAATATACATGACGCCCGAAGGTGTGGTCGGCTTGCCGCTTTTGGTCGACCCGCTTGTCATGTATTGGAATAGGGATATTTTCACCGATGTCGGCCTAGTCGCCACACCAAAATATTGGGACGAATTTTTTGATCTTGCGGCTAAGATTTCAGTCAAGGATGGAGCTCTCAATGTTTCAAGGAGCGCAGTCGCTTTTGGCGAGTATGCAAACATTGCAAACGCCAAAGACATAGTGTTAAACCTTGCCCTTCAAGCTGGGACACCTATCACTATTTGGGAAAATGGCAAGGTAAGGAGTGTCTTTGCGGAGTCTTTGGGCAAGCCGACGGTCCCAGGGGACGCGGCGGTCAATTTTTATACCGAATTTAGCAACCCATCAAAAGCTTCGTACTCGTGGAATCGCGCCCTCCCCAACTCGACCAATTTTTTTCTAGCTGGTGACTTGGCTCTATATTTTGGCTTTGCAAGTGAAATCGGAACTTTGCAGCTCAAAAATCCAAACCTCAATTTTGATGTCGCAAGTACTCCTCTTTCGCGTGAAGGCGGGGTCAATGTTTCGCTCGGCAACTATCTTGGAGTGTCTGTGGTTAAAGCTTCAAAAAATCCAGCAGCTGCTTACGCTGTTGCCTCCATATTGGCTGGTACCGATAGTGTGAAAGCTCTCTCTCAAGCTCTTGATTTGCCACCGGCAAGGCGCGATTTGCTAAGTGAGAGGCAAGTAAGCGCACATCGTAGTGTGTTTTATACAAGTGCCATCCGCTCACGCAGCTGGCTTGACCCTTCACCCAAGGTTTCAAATACTATTTTTAAAGACATGATAGAATCAATCACGAGCGGTCGAGCTCGGGCGGGGGAGGCAGTGACCCGCGTAGAGCGTGAATTAAATGCCTTGTTCAACAAATAAAAAATAAATGAATCGTCAAAATTTTAAAAAAGTTTTCACTATTGTTTTGGTACTTGCTCTTGTGGCGAGCGTCATCCTACCTCTCTTCACTTCGGCTCAAACCACTGATGATTCTAATCCACTCGTCCCTTGCGGTGGTCCTGGCCAAAAAGCTTGTGGCTATTACGACTTGTTGCGACTTGTGAACAATCTCATTGATTGGGTGATCAAAATATCCATCCCTATTTCGGCCGGCATTTTTGCTTGGGCAGGTATTCAATATATGATGACGGGTGTTATGGACAAAAAAGCTCAAGCCAAAAAAATGCTAATGAATACCTTTTGGGGTTTTGTTTTTATTCTCTCTGCTTGGATTATAGTGTCGCTTGTGATAAATACCTTGCTCAATCCGGAGTATCGGGCTGATGTTGATGATACAATAAATCTAACCAAACCAACCAACTAACCATGAAAACATTTTTTAAAAAATATTTTTTTGTTTCGCTGATTACTTGTATTCTATCTTTGTCCTTTTTACCAAGCAGTTTATACTCTCAAGATGGTGGCAATCCTGGTGCTGGGGGTGGTAATCCGGGAGGTGGTTCCTCTTACCCAATCAAAATAGCAAACCCATTTAAACAAAGCAGTATCACCGACCTTATCACTATAATCATCAAAGAAATATTGATGCCAATAGGGGCAGTGATTGCGGTACTTATGATCATGTATGCTGGTTTTATGTATGTTACTGCTCAAGGCAATTCAACTAAAATCACCGAAGCCACTAAAGCTCTCAAATATGCCGTCATCGGCTCAGCCATCCTTATCGGCGCTTGGACTATTTCCGAAGCTATTAGGGCGACTGTCGGTCAATTAAGGGTATAATTAAAACTCTAACAGGATGAAAAACTTAACCGAATTTATAACTTTTTTTACCGATATGGGGCTTAGGCTTGTACCACTATTTGCTGTCCTCGCCTTCATGTATTTTGTGTGGGGAGTAGCACGCTTCATCAAAGCGGCGGGCAATGAAAAAGAGGTGGGGGACAGCAAAAAGATACTTATTTGGGGTGTTGTCGGCCTACTCGTGCTTACAAGTATTTGGGGTATTATTTCCTTTCTCAAAGGTGAGCTAAGATTTGGCGACAATGTTGGTATTCCTCAAATAAAATTTGAAAATTAGATGAAATAAAATGAATGATTTTATTGATAAAGGTTATTCGATTATCACCAATACTCTCATCCCGCTTGGGTACTTTGTTTGCCTCTTTTACTTTGCTTGGGGTATTGCAAAGTACATCAAATCGATCGGTGACGGCAAGGAGCAGGGCAGGCAAATAATGATTTGGGGAGTAGTTGGCCTTTTTGTAGTTACGAGTATTTGGGGTATTATTGAATTTATAAAGCTCGAAGTTGGCTTGCCTTTCGATAATTCAGAGCTCGATGCAAAAGTTTATAGGTAAAAATATAAAAACATGAAAAATAATTTTAAAAAAATAATTCCGGTTTCCCTCTTCCTTTTACCAATTTTAACAAGCGCTCAACTTGATGGGACAGACAAATTTTTTGGGAAAGCAAAGTCAATCGTAAGTGATACTTTGGTACCAGGAGCATTTTTTGTAGCCCTCGTGTATTTCTTCTACGGTATCGCCAAATACATCAAGTCTGAAGGTGCCGGCAAAGCCGAAGGCAAAATGATCATGGTGTGGGGAGTGGTCGCTTTGTTTGTTGCTTCGTCAGTTTGGGGTTTGGTCACTCTTTTACAAAAGGAAATAGGGATAAACAGTAACCCTGGCAGTATGAAAATACCAACTTTAGAAACATATAGATAATATTTATGCTTACAAACACCGAAACTTTTTTGAATCAAGCTATTACTCTTTTGACCAATAGAGTCATACCTATTGTCTTTATCCTCGCTACGCTCTACTTCTTTTGGGGCATTGTCAAATACATCAAGTCGGAAGGTGCTGGCAAAGCTGAAGGAAAAGCCATTATGGTGTGGGGAGTAGTAGCCCTTTTTGTGATGACTAGCGTATGGGGCATCGTTCGCTTGTTGAGAGTTGATTTGCTTAGTGGGCAGGACACCAACAGTATCCAAATCCCAACCGCCACTTACGGTACTACTCGCTAACCACTTCCCACCTACTCCCTACTCCCTCTGTGGATTACTTTTTGCTTGCAAAGGCAAAAAATGGTAAAGTAATGGTAAATTAAAAATGTTTATTCATTTTAATTATTATTAAAAAGTATTTGCTAAATTAAATGAAAAAAGTATCTATAGCAGTAGCGATGGCTCTTTTGCCACTTTCAACCTTTGCCCAACAGCTCGGCAATATCAGCAACTTAGTTGATAGCGCAAGCGGTATAATCAATAAGGTTATACCTATATTGTTTACACTTGCTTTGCTCGGCTTCTTTTGGGGCTTGGTCAGATTTCTTTTTGGTGGTGCTGAAGACAAGGATCAGGCAAAAAACATTATGATTTGGGGCGTAGTAGCGCTTGCGGTCATGGCTTCAGTTTGGGGATTGGTCAACTTCCTTGGTTCGGCATTTAACATCAACAAGGATGCCGCTCCTTCTGTAAACCCTCTTATTCCAAAACCTTAGTTGGTCTTTGGTCTACAAAACAAAAGAGCCGTATTGTACGGCTCTTTTGTTTTCCCTTGAATTTTATTACCTAACATTTAGAATTAGAAATATCACCCCTAGCCCCTCTTACTTTAAGAGGGGAACAACAACTTAATTTTTAATTTTCAATCCTTATGCCTGTCATCAAAAGCTTGCTCAATCAAATAGCCACACTCTTTTTGAACCCGCTCATCATTCTTGGTTTTGTTGTTGCTACACTCTATCTTTTTTGGGGTATTGGGCAAATGATACTAAACGCCGACTCAAGCAAGCTCGACGAACATCGGAAGGGAGTTATTTGGGGCGTTGTTGGCTTACTTATCATGTTCTCCGTTTACGGCATTCTCCGTCTTGTTATCCAAACTTTTGAGATCGAGTGTAATTTGTATTTTTGTTAGTTCCATTTAGAAAAATAAAAAAATAAGCATGAAAAAAGGGGCGCTAGCGCGCCCCTTTCGGTGGGAAGAACATGATGCCCACCTCCATTTTGCCTGGGTCCCGCTTGCGAACCCAGAGTTTCTCGGCATTCAGATGCACCCGCACCTTTGCTGCTGGGTCGAAACTCCTCTTTTCTCCCCGCTCGTTCAGGTATTCGATTGCCTCTTTTGTCGAGATGTTGTAAGTCCAGTTTACAGGGATTGTGACCCCTCCATTAAAGGTCTCACTATCTACCTCCAATTTGTAGGAGAACTCCCTGCCGATCTTCGGCGCCCAGCACTGAGCACTTCCGTGCCAAGCGATGAGCCCGACTTCATGGTACATTTTGACCATCTTCTGAAACTTCTCCTGAGTCTCAAAAAGGTCGGTCTCACACATCGCGACGGCTCGGAGTTCTTTTGGAGCCTTTGAGAGCATTCGCTCAAAGTTTTTCCTCTCCTTGAATTCTTTGGCGGTTAGATCTCCACGGTCTACCACCGTATATGCTGTGGTGAGGAAAGCCACAGCTAAGATTGCTCCTAACCATTTTGCTGCTTTTTGAGCAGTCGGGTGGGGCTTCTTATCTGGGCCTTCCAAGGTATTCAAGAGGGCAACAATGAAGATGCCTAAATTGAAGACAACCAGAGAAAGTCCAGAAAAAAACAAGATTCTCCACATCCATGGTATGGCCTGGGAGATCAGCACATTGGCTAAAACAAGAGAGCCAATAATGATGATGGTATTATTCTTAAGTCTCTGCTGCTCTTCGGGTGTACCCGCAAGCATCAGAAGAAGCTTCTTGATTTTATTTGTGTTCATTTGTACCTCTCTTACCATTATATCATATTTAGATAAAAAGTAAAGGGCTACCGGAATCCGGTAGCCCTTGGTTGAAAGGGTTGCTTATGGGTGAGGTTTCGGTGTTGCTGTGGGGTTCGTGGGTGGGGGTGGGGCTGAAGTAGGAGTGGTTACTATGGTCTGTACTGCTTTGGTTAGTGATCCAATAATGGATAAATCCATCGGCAGGATCACACCTCCTTTCCCTTGACTGGCTTCAACTGCCGCTTCAGTTTTCACAATGAGTTCACCCATAGGTGAATCACCGAGTGCGGCAATCTTAGCTTTGATACCAGCGGCTTCAGCAAGCATGTCAGCTTGTTTAGCTGATGCATTACCTGCTCCTTCGTTGATCTTCTTTTTCTTGTCACCTTCAGAGATGTTAATCGTCGACTGCCGGGTACCCTCTGAAGCAGTGACGATAGCGGCTTTTTTGTAGCCAGCCTCCACTGCGTGCGCCATCTCCTTATTGACGTCTTTGGGGAAACCAGGGTCTTTGATGGAGACACTGATTAGATTTACTCCTAGGTTCGGGTTGGGGTTAGTAAGGCCTTGTTGGCTATTCGGCTCCCCGATCAACTGTTCGATTCGGTATCTGATAATAGCGCAAACAATGTCTTTGTGTGCGTTCATCATACCTGCCGTCATGACACCGGTGAGCTCTTGGATTGTTCCCTTTGCCACATTAGCGATATTTCTACTCAGTGTTTCAATATCACCAAGAGTAGAAATGAACTTGCCAGCGTCCTCGATCCTGTATGACAGGATTAGGCGTGGTTCGCATGTGATGGCTTGGTGTAGTGGGTCGTTCTTTGATTTCCCGTACTTCTGCACTTCTGGTAATCCTATCCTTAGGGCATCTGGGATATTACCTATGGTCCCTTTTGCCAAGAGGAGAGCGTCTATCGACGGGAAAGTCACTCTGAATGGCGCTCTGTCCAGAAAAGTGTTGTTGATTTTATCATCCACAATTGCTTTTCCGAGTGTATCTGTAAGATGGGACCCAACCTCCGTTTGGATGACATTTTCAGTCACTGTCTCTATCCTGTTTAATAAGGCAAAGACATAGTATAGGCCAGGCCCGACCTTCCCCTTATTGCGTTCAAGTTGGAGTCTTACCCCAATTTCGCCAATGACGACTCTTTTGAAGCTTATCAGTACATGCAGTGTAACTGCGATGCATGCGAGAGGCAGCCAGTTTGACTCTTCATCGCTTAGCACCATCCCCACCATGATTACGGTAGGGTATGTTACTAGCGCTAACAAGGCATCAATCTGTGATAACAATGACTGGGGCCCGTTTACGGGAGGTATGTACTTAAACAACCTCCTGCCGTAGTATATTGTGGCCACTAGCATCGCAATTCCCACGGCATAGATGATATTCCACGGGAAACCATAGGTGACTACGCTTTGTAGCCATCCCCAGATTTCTTTCAGTCTTGCTACTGTGTTTATTACTGCCACGAGTAGCCCGAGGATACCACCGGCCCACCATGCAATCTTCTTCTTTCTGGGCGACATAAATCTCCTTCTTAAGGTTGAACTATTTCTAGTCGCTATTATATCACTATTTCATAAAAAAGCAAGATTTGAGGTTGTGGGAATAGGTGTTGTGTGGTAAGGTTGTTTTAGGTCTTCATTTGAGATAACAGCTGTTACTTGTCGGCTTTGGCTTAGCGGGTTTTGCCCGTCTTCGCTAAAGCTTTGGCGGGTGATAGAGGAAAGTCCGAACATGGGTCTCGACCGAAAGGTACGGGAAAGAGTAGCGGGTAACGCCCGTCGTGCGCAAGCATAGGGTTGCGAACAGAAACGATCCGGTTAAGTCCGGCTGAAACGGCAAAATACCTATTTCCATGCAAGGCCGTACTGGGAGATGAAAGTTTCTCAGGGTGCCGCTAAAAATCCCCATAAGGATTTTTATCCTGAGCTAATTTAGGTACATATATCTAAATTGGTCGAAGGATTCTAATCATTAAGGATTGATGATTCGTTTGGCAACAAACGCAACAGATGAATTGTTATCACCAATTTTGTCTACCGGAGGTAGTAACAAAATTGAGTGTCCCGCGAAACGTAGTGGAGTGGGGCATATCCAACTTCGCCTTTCGATAAACTCAAGGCTACGCTGGATGCTCAATTTTGCAGCTACTTGCAGTAGGCAAAATTGGCACAGAATTCGGCTTATGATAATGAAGATCGAAAAATGCAAAAACCGCCCCTCAAAGGCGGTTTTTGCTTCCTCAATTTTTTCTCATCTTTTATTTTTAATCCAATTACACAAGTTTTTACGATCGTGAAAACTTGTGTAGAGAGTATTTTTTTATTTTTATTGGAAATTTCCAGAATATCCCACGAGCTTGCTGTGGGGATGAATGGAAGTAAACAACCACCAGACTTAGGTCCGGTGGTTGTTTACATATCTAAAAATATGTATATTGAATGTGGAGGTGGTTATGAAAAAAGTGATCGCGGTGTTTGTTTGGACATTCTCACTTTTTGCCCAGCAGGATAACGCTCTTGTTTGCGAAAACTATCCGATCACCGATGGTCGGACAATTGAACAGAGAGCGAAGAGTCTGATGCTGTTTAATTACAGCTCGGAATACTTTGTCAGGATCTTGAAAGATCCAAAGAAAAAATCGTGTAGGATGAACGCAGTGGTCTTTCTTGGCTTTATTGGTGGCGACAAAGAAGCCAAATTTCTGCACGACCTTATTCATGAGAGAGGGAAGGTGGATGAGGATGAAGTGTATGTTCGGGGGCTCGCGGTGTTGGCTCTTGGCAATATGGCTCGACGTTGTGTTGTGCGAGCTACGCCATACCTATTTAGCATCTGGAGATCGGCGATGGCGTCGGAGATCGGTCTACCAGCGCCCTATCCAGGTGTTGATCCAAACATCTATTTTGCCAATAAAGCTATATTTTCCCTAGGCAATATAGGTCTTGTTGAGATAGAAAATATACTCAACAGGTTTGAGGGGTATAATGGCGGTGTATATAGGGAAGTTACAAGGAAGGCGGTTCAGGTAAGTAAGGAAAAAAGAATGAAGGGTTGTGTTCCTTGACTCCAAGTGGCAAGAATTTTGGCCGGCGCGCTCGCGCGCCGGCTTTTCATATGTCTAAAAAATATGTATATTAAACGTGGAGGTGGCTATGAAAACTATCATTGCCGTGCTGTTTGCTTTTGTCGGCCTCTTCGGAGCCGACACGGAAAGTTTTATTTGTCGAGAGCCATTCGACTTGCATGGCTTCGGTCGTTTGGACCGGACCGAGAAGGTGAGGGATGAAATCCGCTCGCTCACTGGGTCCGACAACCCTGTTTGCGCTCGGAACGCTCTCCGCGCACTCGGACTCATGGGAGACCTTGAGTTTCTCACTTCAAGGTTCAGTCACGGAGAAGGTGAGCTCAGTCACGAAACATACAGCGATAAACTCGCGACCATGTCGGAGATCACAATGATTGCGATGAACTTTAAGGATGAGAGGGTGGGTAAGGATGCCCTCTTGTTTATGAAGGGTATTGCGGTTGACAATAGTTTGCCTTGGTGGCACGGCGCCTCAGAGGTCTTGGGAAGAAGTAAATACGACTCCACCAAGATCTTCACTGTGACAATGTTGTCGCGATTAGGGACGGAGGATGTGGAGAAATTCCTCCTATACGCCAAGGAGTCGGGGGTGATCTTTGGCAAGGGGAGGCTGGTTGATGTTTTGGACGCCGCTATTGAGGACAACTCAAAAAGAGCTTTCGAATATTTCTTCCACGGCCTATTCAGTCACCGTATGCCGTAGGGCGGGTGACACGACCTATCTACTCCCCACCAAAAGCCGGCGCACCCCGCCGGCTTTCATTTTTTATATTCACACATTAATTTTTTGCTAGCTTAAAATCTTAGGTTAAAATACTTTTTCAACCAAAAACTATCTTGCTTATCACCCCATCTCCCCCAATATCAGCCATAGCTGATATTGGGGTTTAACCTCTAATTTTTATAATTAATTTTCTGATTAAATATCCCAAGACAAAGCCAGCGATAGCTAATATTATTGGTATATAAATATGATTAAAATCTCCTGCTACAAAATAAAGTATGGCTGGTAGTAATAACCAAAACTTTATTTTTGATGATTCAAAAAATATTGGTACGAAAAAAATATATGCCAGCGGTACTCCTACTAGTGAGATCAATATATCCTTACTTACCCCTCTGGTGTTGTCATATTGTGGAGAAAATTTATCATACCAGTTACCAAATATATCTGACAAAAAATAACTGATAATTAAAACAGCTACAAACAACAATGTATTTTTTAAAAAATTTTTCATATTAATTATTCTTTAGTATAAATTCTAAATCTTTTTGTAATAAATCAAATGCTTCTTTAGTTATTTTGTTTTTCCTTACCAGTAATTTTAGCTCGGTCTCTAAAAGTCTCAACAATATTTTGTCAACAACTTTTTCAAATTTTCCATTGCGCTTTTTTTCGGACTTAACTATTAGCTTTGCTTGAGCGATCAAAGCTTCCTTGGTGCCTCTGTCTTTGATCCACTTCATACGATAGGCGCCTTCTATATCCTGAATCAACAGCTCGAGGGTGACTTGTCTTTCTGTTTCTATGACGTCTGGCTTACTTTCGTCGATCTTTATCTCTAAATCTGTTATTTGGTTTGGGGATGTTACTCCTTCTATTGTACTTGTAGCCACTTTTGTTTCGGTGATAAAACTTGTGAGTACTGTGTATTTGCCACCACTGTCAGTACCTTGAGTTTGTACCTTGTATTCTCCGTCCTGTGGATTGAGGATCACGATATACTCTTGGTCGGTCTGGTGGCCGGAATAAAATGCACCTGGTATTTGATCGTATTCGGTGTTAGTTGAAAAATCTTTGCCCACTTTTTTGCCATCAGGCGCAGTGACGACAAAGTCTACAGGGGAGAGTAATTGAATTATCAAAGCCTTGCTATCTAGACCATAATTATTATCGAACGTGACAACTGGTTCTTTGCCCGTAAGTGTCTTGAATATTATTCTTTGTGCTAATACCGGTATTCTGTCATGTGAAGCAGTTATTGTTTCGTTTGTAATAGATGGGTGTAAGGTCGACCCAATCAATGTGACTGTATTGTCTCCTGACCCTCTTTCTAATCCTTTATCGCCTGTTATTACATAAAAACCATCCGGTTCACCATGCTCCCACAGGCCAAGTTTATTACTAGGAACGATCCTTATCTTTTCTATTGTCTTGTCTTCTCCAGAATCTCCGACAATATTTGTTATCTTTACTCCTGAGTTCAATAATTTATTTATCCCTGTCTGACTGTTCAAATCTTCAAGAAAGTTATTTCTTGGGTAATTGGTAGGGTAGGTCCGCATTGCCACAGTACTTTTATCTTTCAGATAATCAAAGGTCGGTAGTAGCTCTTGGACCGAAGTTATAGGTCTGTTTTGGATGTAGCTAAATATATTTTTGTAGCCATTTTTTAATGCCTCAGCTTGAAAGAAAGATTCAGCAAACATATCAAAAAATGTATCTGGAAATCTTCCCCCCTCCCACTGCAAGTACGCTTTAGGCGAGCCTTGGTGAGGGGTGCCGAGGAAGATGAGTTGGTCAATATCGTTTTGATAATGGTTTGATTGAATGTATTGCCTTGCGACTAGTCCTCCCATCGAGTGAGCTACTACATCGACTTTGTAGCAGGAAGTATCGTTTAGGTTTGCTAAGGTACAGGCTTCTTTCGCTTCGTTTATTTTTGTCCTCAAAGAGAGAGCGGTGAGTACGTTGGAGTCACGCCATTCGTAAGGGAAGGGGAATAAAGTTTTTTCTTTTTCGTAACCGTTTGCTGTAAGGGTGTCGATGAGGTCATCATAAGCGTGAAGGATAGGGTCGATCACTAGTTTGCCATTTTTGTAAGCGCTCCCCATGATACCAGGTACGATGATGACCGGATTTATTTTTTGTTCCGTGCCGGGTAGAGAAGTGAGGAACGGGCTGAACAATACATTGCCACGCACTTTTTCTCGCGGGTCATTTATTTCTCCATTTACTACTATTGGTCCAGCTGCATCGTTCCACCAATTATTGATCGCATTTAGCGTGTTTGTTGATTCATTGAAAACTGCGTATTCTTTGTTGTTCTCAAAAACTGAATCAGTCACATCTATATTGCCATCCACCATTCTTATGCCAGCTAAATTGTCTTTAAATACTGATTTTCTGATTGTGCTTGTGCCGTTATTTTGATAAATACCATAAATATTGTCTTCAAAAATTGAATCAGTAATATCAAGACTACCTTCGACATTTTGGATCGCGTATCCGTGGTTATAATGTCCGACCGACCAATCAAAGAGAGTAGCGTAATTTCTTTTGAATTCAGAGTTTTTTATTGAAACATTTCCATTTAATATCCTGATTGCTGAATATTTGCCCCACCCATATCCGGCCGCGCCTGCATCTTTCAAAATAAGATTTTCTATTTCACCGACCCCGCCTTCTTTAAAATGTAGACCTTGCCAACTGCCTGGAGTTGAAGAGCTGGTTTCGCTATCTTCGTTTGTGTCGCCACCTATATCATCGAAAAAAGAAGTAAAAATTACCGGATTTTCTTTTGTGCCCTTTATTATTATTTCACCCAAAATTGTTGGGCCATCGGTGCGAATATTTGTGTTTTTGGCTTTGACGACGACTCCTGCTTCGATCGTGAGTGTTGTATCGGGAAGTACCAAGAAATCACTATCAATAACATATACACCTCCAGTTGTTGTCCAAGTAGTGTCGCTTGAAATCGGGGCGGTAACAAATGTATCGGCACTTGCGATTTTTGAGCTAAATAAAAAGAGGGAGAGTAAGACGATTTTGCCGACAACGTTATTCATATAAATTGACCAGTAAAGCCTTTGAAATGGCTCTGCTTATAATTTGCCACCATCATAACAAAAAAAATTTTGATAATTTTTAAAAATGGGGATAGTGGGGTATCATTGTAGCTATGGAACAGGGTGTCGAACAAAAAAAGCGCATCAAATGGTGGATGGCTGGGTGTTTAGTCGCGGTAGCGGTTACAATCGACCTGATCCAACTTTTATTGACTTTGGTTGTTGTTGGGGCTGTGATAAGTCCAATCATAACTATAGGAGCAACAATGCTCTTTTGGACATGGTATAAAATGCTCGGCATTTCTTTTGTGACCAATCCCAAGCAAATTGCGACTCTTACTACACAATTTTTTGGTGAATTGATACCTGTAGTTGATGTACTCCCACTTTGGACTATTGGTACTATCGTCACCATTGTTATCACTAATTCGGAAGACAAGGGAGGTTTGTTGGGCAAAGTGACATCTATTGCCGACTCCGCTACTCACTTCACGAGTGTGAAGAAGGTTTAAAATTTTGTGCTGGGGGGGAGACTTGAACTCCCACGGATTACTCCACTGGTTCCTAAGACCAGCGCGGCTACCATTACGCCACCCCAGCAGTGATTTGTGTTCATATAATACATCAAATTGATTATTTTTAAAGTGTTTTATGTATAAATAAAAATCAAGATACAAACTTTCACGGCCGTGAAAAGTTGTATCAAAAGCATATTTCTTTGATATGAGAAGTATGTTATAAATATTCTGATCGCCCGCCCGTAGCTCAGTTGGTAGAGCAGCTCCCTCTTAAGGAGATGGTCGTAGGTTCGACTCCTACCGGGCGGACAATATTGTTTCGCAATATTGTTCGACCGAGCACGCAAACTGCTTTGCGTGCGTGTAGGAAGTCGAAAGCCGGAGCCATGTTGAGCGAAGCGAAACAGGCGAGGCGGGGTCGCAAGATTTTGCTAAGCAAAATACTTGTGACCGACTCCTACCGGGCGGACAAGCGTGAAGAAAATCTAAACTGCTTTAGATTTTTAGCTTGTCCGAGACGGAGCCATGTTTTTGTAGCAACAAAAACAGGCGAGTCAGGATCGTGGAAATTTTTGAGCGACGGCGATAAAATTATCCATGATGACAATATTGCGAAGTGGTGATGATTTACGAAACTTAATATAAAACGAAGGGCACTCGATGTTCGGGTGCCCTTAGGAATTCATCTGGTCTTGTTCAGCACGTCTTTTATGTCGAAGACGGGGAGCCTATGCTTTATTCGAAGCCATCTTCTCTGCGTGATCCAACTACCGTCGATCATCACGAATGACTCGTATTTCAATGAGAAGTTGGCTAGCACAAACCCGTCCGAGTCTTCGATGCCGAGCGCCTCAATAACTGCTCGGGCAATCACGATCGCTTGATCGCAAAACTCTTCGCTGTCAGTGAGATTGAAGGTCAGCGTGAATTTCCCATCGATCCACGACTTATCCTTTGGTGGGTCGACACGGACTCCGTATTGACGGGCAGCATTGGGGCCATCCGTCAATTTTTTAAAAGCAGATTTGAGACGTTCGACGATCGCTTCTGTCGCTGTGTCGACGTTGTGGCTCTGCTTTATGTGAAGGACCATCACTCCACGTCTTTGATCTTCTTGGTCAGAGTATGCAGAGAATGCCGACATCCCGTGCACATCATGTCGTCGATGCTGTGAAAGGCACTTCGACACTTTTCTATCGAAGTCCCCATTCTCGGTAATAGATGTGCGAAGACCTATACTGCAATCCCACGTAATAGTAGTCTTATTCCATGTATTCACGTCCTCTCCTTGTTGTTCATTAAACCTAAGTTTCTAGGGGCTGTATTATCCCCCAGACATTCAGAGTAATCTGTTTTTAATACTAATGATAAATTTTTAGAAAGCAAATACTTTGAAGCTCCTTTACTAAGGAGTAAAGTGGTGCTCGGGGTGAGACTCGAACTCACACGTCCTGTAACGGACAAGGGATTTTAAGTCCCTCGTGTCTACCATTCCACCACCCGAGCTTTATAAAAAATTTCTATCCGCCTTCGCTAAAGCTACGGCGGGACGCTGAAATTTTATAGTCACTTCCTTTCTTAAAATTTCGCGGAGGCCTGGGAGGGATTCGCACCCTCGTATAGCGGTTTTGCAGACCGCCGTGTTAGCTTCTTCACCACCAGGCCATTTATCACTTGCTTGTCCCGCCGAAGCCATTTTGTGTTGGTGGCGAAGGGGGAGCGACTAGGTCACTTTCGTGATTTTAGCCTTTTTGGAGCAATTCATCAATTCTTTGCCTGTTGTGTTCGCCGTGATCAACTTCAAAATTGATATGTGGTACGAAACCAAGTGAGCTGTTCTCCATTACAAACTTTCTAAAATCACGATTTTTGCGCTTAGCAAAAAGCAAAACATTGGGCTCTTCACTTTCTGGTAGAGCGGTGAAGTATACGAGCGCGTGTTTACCTTTGTCGTATACTTCTGTCCGGGTCACGGTCATGAGAGAGTTTCTGTTTGACTCTACAGCAAAATATCGGGCGGCTAGCTCGGTAAGTAGAGAAGCAAGTTTTTCATCCTTGTGTTGCTTTTCGTTTTTCATTTAGGCTTTGACCATTCTTACTGCTTCGATTCGGTCACCGGGGACGAGCTCTATTTTTGATTCGATCATGAGCCCACACTCGTCACCCTCTTTGGCTCGTCCGGATTTTATTTTTTGGACTTGAAGTTCGCGGATCATGCCATGGCCTATCACGGCATCGCGGCGAAGTATTTTGAGCTCCTCGCCTTGACCGATTTCACCCGACTCGACCCTCGCTCCAACCACTTGCTTGTCCTTATTTTTGCTAAAAACCTTGAGGATCTTGCCTGAACCAGTGATACTCTCAATCATCTCAATTGGAGTCGCTTCCTTCATTTTTTCATGGACGTATTCTACAAGCTCGTAGATTATCTTGAATATTTTGACCTCAACTTTGTCGCGCAAAGCCAGAGTTTCGGCGTTTTTGTCGACAATGACACTAAAGCCAATGACCGGACTCTTTTTTATATTGGCAGTTTTGATGTCGCTTTCGCTTATAGCTCCTACTCCGCGGCTCACTATTTTGGCAAATATTTTTTCATTACCAAGCTTTTTAAATTCATGTTCGATCGCGTCTAGCGAACCAAAGGTGTCAGCCTTTATGACAATAGGGAAAGCGATGCCGTTTTCGTTTGTATCGATTGTTTTTGATTCATTTATTTTGTCGTTTATTTGGGAATATTCGAGGGCTTCATCTTTGGTTTTGAAAGCTTGAAACTGGCCGCCCACCTTTGGTGTCCCACTCCAACCGACGATTTTGACAGGGCTTGAAAATGTAGCTGATTCGATCGCTACACCTGCGCTATTTTCGATATTTCTCACTGACACATAAGCTCCGGGGGCACCCAAAAATAATCCAGATCGGATACTACCGTCTTTAATGACCAAGGTTGCGCGCACTCCCTGCTTTGGGTTCAAGTCGCATTCAACAACAAAACCACTACCTAAAGTGTCACTTTCACCTACAAGTTCTTCAAGGTCGGCCTGCAGAGTGATGAGTTCCAAAAGTTCGCTTACACCTTCACCGGTCTTGCTTGATATTGGGGCGCAAGGCACTGTCCCGCCCCAACCTTCAACAAAGACCTCTCTTTCTGCAAGATCTTGCTTTACTTTGTCGATATTGGCTCCGGGTTTGTCTATTTTACTTATTGCCACAATGAAAGGGAGAGAATTTTTTTTGATATAGTTTAATGCTTCGACGGTCTGTGGTTTGACACCGTCTTCAGCGGAAACAATGAGGATGGCGATGTCGGCTACTCTAGAACCGCGTTCGCGAATAGCATAAAAAGCTTCATGGCCCGGTGTATCCAAAAAAGTGATCGTCTTTTTTTCTCCTGCTATTTCAGTAGTGGCTTCATAAGCGGAGACGTGTTGGGTTATCCCACCACTTTCTTTGTCGGTAGTATTTTCTTTTCGTATATAGTCGAGCAGAGTTGATTTGCCATGGTCAATATGGCCCATCACCACGACGACTGGCGGTCGGGCTGTTTTTTTATTCATTTATTTTTTGTCTGTCTTGAGCTTCTTGTCCTTCAAATCCTTCATGACTACTTTGAGGTTTTCGAACGGATCGGAGAGCTTTTTCTATTGTTTGCTCCTCTTCTTCACCGAGCTCGTACTCGCTTTTCCATGAAGTGAGTGGTTTAGCGAATACGTTTGTTCTCTCGCGTGTGTGCATGCTTGTTATCACGACACCATCGCCTTTTTCGTCCGCAAATACCGATACAAAACTCTGGTTGCCACCCACCCCCTCACCCTGGAATGGATTGTAGCGAAGCGTTTTTGCGCTCATTAGTTTTTGCTGTATTCTCCGGTCGAGATCTTTCATGTAATCTATTGCTTCGTCCCTAAACTTGAGCAGGTCATGAACAGTTGCACCATGTCTTTGAAGCAGTGACTCTACGTCTGGCATTTTTGCCGAAGCGAAAATTTTGCTGACTCTTCGATGCATCCAAATCGCTAAAGCTAGGGCGACTAGGGAAGTCGTTAGGCAAAGAGCAATGGCGATATGTATGCCGTATACATATATGAAAGACATGCGCGAAATTGTACACTATTTTTATATAAAAAGGAATATTTTGGCTGTTATGATAGTATTTGTCTCATGAATTGGTTTAAAAAGAATAAAAGGATATTTCTTGACCATGCTTCGACGACCCCAGTTGAACCAGCGGTTTTGAAACAAATGAGTACTATCCAAAAAGATTTTTGGGCAAACCCATCCTCTATACATGACGATGGTTTGAAGGCAAAAGAGCTTCTTCGTGAGGCAAGGTCTAGTATTGCACTTTCATTGGGGGTGCAGGCGTCAGAAGTGTACTTTACTTCGGGTGGGACCGAGGCTTTGAACATAGCTATTTTGGGTACGGCTTTGGCTTATAGGAGAGTTTATGATAAAGAGCCACACATCATCACTTCAACTATCGAGCATCCGGCTGTCCTCGAACCGATAAAGCATTTGGCACGAAATGGTCTTGCTAAGATTTCCTACATTCAACCAAATGAGGAGGGGATAGTTTCCCCCGAATCTATCAAAAAAGAACTTTGCGACGAAACGGCACTTGTCGTTATTCAACACGCGAACAATGAGATAGGGGTCATTCAGCCAGTCCAAACTATTGGGCGAATGATCGAACAATTTAGAGGAGAAAAAAAGGGACACCATTCAAAATTTTCCCACCAGCCTCATCCATATTTTTTGGTCGATGCAAGTCAGAGTATTTTGTATGAAAATGTTTCGCCAAACCGTTTGCATGCCGACATCATAGTTTTTGATGGTATAAAAATGTATGGTCCGCGTGGAGTGGGAGCTATGGTCGCAAGACGTTTTTCCCTTATTGACCCCATCATCTTTGGTGGTGGTCAAGAGGAAGGGCTTCGCCCTGGTACCGAAAATGTGGCTTCGGCTTGCGGGCTTGCCGAAGCTCTGAAAATCGCTGATAAAATAAGAAAGTCCGAATCAGAAAGGTTGGCAAAAATCCGAGACTATTTTTTTGGTCGTATAGAAAAAGAATTTCCAAAAATTTCTATAAACGGCTCAAAGGAGTTTCGTTTGCCAAACAATATAAATATTTGCATCAAGGATGAGAAGGTTGACTCTGAGTTTTTGGTTATCAAGCTCGACACTTTGGGTTTTTCTGCTTCTTCTGCTTCCGCCTGCCACACTCTTTCTTTGGAAAATTCTTCGTATGTTGTTTCGGCGCTCGGTGACCTTGATTGTGCTTCTCGCTCGCTCCGCTTCACTCTTGGTCGCGATACCAAAAGGCAGGACATAGACAGGTTGATCGATGCTCTCAAAAAGATCTTATAATTTTTATCCCCAAATTGTTTTTAAATTTTATTTTTGGTATCATTATTTTAAATGTTTTCGTTTTTTAAAGTTTTCAATATTTAATTTTCAATCTTCAATTTTAAAAACATGGAAGATCTAACCAAACATCAACTTATTCTCCTCACCATCTTGATAACCTTCGTGACTTCGATCGCGACGGGTATTATTACCTTTACTCTTTTGTCCGAAGCTCCAGTCGAGGTGACTCAAACCATCAACCGAGTGGTAGAAAAGACGATTGAACAGGTGGTGCCAGTTGAAACAGGTAAGACCGAAACAAAAGTCACCACTGTTGTCGTGAGTGAGGAGGATAGGGTACTTGAGTCAATATCCAAAAATGAAAAATCTATCGTCCGTCTCAAAACGCGCGGCAATGACGGTACTGAAGTTTTTTCGGGTCTTGGTATTGTGGTGAATACAAGTGGTGTAGTCGTATCTGACTTAAGAAGTTATAATCCAGGTTTCGCTTATACTATTATATTGAGCAACGGCAAAACTTACTCATCTCAAAAAGTTTTTGCCGATACTGAAAACGGTCTTGTCTTTATTACACCTAGTATTCAAAAAAATGACCCTGGTCCGCACTCGTTTTCACCGGCCTCGTTTGGCGACTCTTCGAAGCTCAATATTGGTCAAACCGTTATCGCTGTCTCTGGTCGCGAGTCAAATGCGGTATCAATCGGGCGTATCCGCCAGCTTATAAAGTCGGCCGATGGCAAAAAAATTCTCGATATATTCTCTGATATTGCGCTCGGTCGTAGTACCCCAGGTAGCCCTATCCTCAATCTTTCGGGTGAAATAGTCGGTATGGAAAAGGTGGTCAGTGAAGGCGATGATACTTACTCTTACACCCCAATTCAGGACATCACAGCTACCTTCAAAAATGCCCTTGCCGAGCTCGCCAAAAACTAAGACCAAACTCAAGTGGCTTGACCTCTGATTTTATGCTATAATGGCTATAAATGACGCCATTTAACCATTTTACTACCAAAGCCAAAGAAGCCATAAAACGTGCTCACGAGCTCGTTATTGAACGAGGCCAAAACCACGTCGGACCACTCCAGCTTTTGACTGCTCTCATCTTGCAGGAGGAAAGTATGGTTGCCTCTATTTTGGATCGCCTGGAGGTTGATACCATCCTTCTCACCGATTCTCTTTTTGATGCGATGGAGGGCGCGATTGTTGGCAATACTTCTACTCCTTCATATCAAATTTATTTGACGCCAGAGCTTGCGCATATTATCGAGCATTCTTCTAAGGTGGCTTCTTCGATGAACGATGAATTTGTCTCGACCGAGCACCTCTTTATTGCTTGTCTAGAAGTGCCAAGTCAGGCGCGCGACATTCTTTCCAAATTCAAAATCGAAAAAGACAAAGTGATGTTTTTGATCCAAGAAATAAAAGAAGGGAGAGTCAACGAACCAAAACAGCCGCAAAAAAACAAAACTCTGGTCAAATATACTCGCTCGCTCACCAAGCTTGCCAAAGAAAACAAGCTTGACCCGGTGATTGGTCGCGATGAGGAAATTTCCCGAATCATTCAAATACTTTCACGTAGGACAAAAAACAATCCAATCCTCATCGGTGAGGCTGGGGTAGGCAAAACTGCTATCGCTGAAGGTCTTGCTATGCGCATGGCAAACGGTAATGTGCCTGAATCATTGAAGGACAAAGAAATAGTTTCCCTAGATTTGGGGTTGCTTGTCGCGGGTACCAAGTTTCGTGGTGAGTTTGAAGAACGTCTAAAAAATATAATCAAAGACATTGAAAAGTCAGAGGGCAAGATTATTTTGTTTATCGATGAAATCCACACTATCGTTGGTGCCGGTAGTGCTGAAGGTTCGCTCGATGCCTCCAATATGCTGAAGCCTCCACTTGCAAGAGGTGAGCTAAGGGCGATTGGCGCGACCACTATCAAGGAATATCAAAAACATATCGAAAAGGACCCGGCCCTTACTCGTCGCTTTCAACCGGTGTATGTTTCCGAACCTTCAGTTGATGATGCGATCACTATTTTGCGTGGACTCAAAGAAAAGTACGAGCTCTATCACGGTGTCCATATAACTGATGATGCTATCAAGTCGGCTGTCAATCTTTCTTCTCGATATATTGCTGACAGGTTTTTGCCGGACAAAGCAGTTGACCTCATCGACGAAGCTGCTTCTCACCTCAAAATATCGTTGGAAAATATGCCACCTATTTTGCAAGAAACTAATTCTAAAATAGTAAAGCTTGAAATTGAGCGCGAAGCTTTGAAAAAAGAAGCAGAAAACAAAAATAGCAAAGCCAAAGCCCGCCTCCAAGAAATTGAAAAAGAGGTAGCTGATCTTAAGGAAAAGACCGGAGAGATAGATTTGAAATGGAAAAACGAAAAGGAGACTGTTGGTGAAATAAAGCGAATCAAAAAAGAGCTTGAATCTGCTCGCCTTGAAGCTGAGGCTGCTGAAGCACGGGTGGATTTGGGTCGAGCCGCTGAAGTACGCTACGGTAAGATACCAAGCTTAGAAAAGGACCTCGATACCAACGTCAAAAAACTCAAAAAACTCCAAAGCTCTCGTCGTATTTTGAAAGAGGAAATAACTGAAAATGATATTGCCAATATTGTAGCCAAATGGACGGGCATCCCAGTTTCTAGAATGCTTGAAGAAGAGGCTGAAAAACTTTCTCGAATGGAAGAAAATTTGAAAAAGAGAATCGTCGGTCAAGATGAAGCCGTCCAAAAAATTTCTGACACGATCAAACGCTCTCGTGCTGGTATTTCTGATCCAAATCGTCCGATCGGCTCCTTCATCTTTTTGGGTCCAACCGGAGTGGGAAAGACAGAGCTTACCAAAGCACTTGCCGAATTTATGTTCAACGACGAGAAGGCGCTCATCCGTGTTGATATGTCCGAATTTATGGAAAAACACTCGGTTTCCAAGCTTATTGGCGCACCTCCTGGCTATGTTGGTTTTGACGAAGGGGGTGGTATCACAGAGATGGTGCGTCACCGGCCGTATTCGATAGTTTTGTTCGACGAAATCGAGAAGGCTCACCCTGAAGTGTTTAACGTGCTCCTTCAAGTGCTCGACAATGGCCGACTTACCGACTCAAAGGGTCGCACTGTCAACTTCAAAAACACGATCATTATTATGACTTCAAATATTGGTGCTCAATATATCGATAAGATGGAAAGGATGGGCTTTGGTGAAAATAGGAGTGATGAAAAAAATTATAATGATGTTAAAGACAGGGTGCTTGAAGCAACCAAAGACTATTTCCGTCCGGAGTTTTTGAACCGCATTGACGACATTATTGTCTTTGATGTTTTGCCGATTGAAGCGATTCGCGATATCGTCCGCATTCAAGTTGATTTGGTCAAGGAGCGATTGGCTCAAAAAGAAATTTCTCTCGAGCTTTCTTCTGAAGCTTATGAATATCTTGCGAAAGAAGGTTACAATCCACAGTATGGTGCTCGCCCACTCAAGCGTGTAATCCAAAATAAGATTTTAAACAAAGTTGCTTCTCTCATTATAAGCAAGGGGATCATGAAAGGTGGCACAGTTTCTATTTCTGTCAAAAAATCAACCAATGCTTCAGGACCTGATGAACTTGTCTTTGATATCAAAAAAGGCCGTCGGGGTTCAATCATCGAAGCCTCTCTTCTCGACGACACCCCAAAAGAAACCGTGGTGTAAAAATGGAAAGGCGTTCACTAAAAGTGAACGTCGATATAAAGTACTTATAATTCCCTAGAACACCACTTATGAGCACGTGAGAGAAAGATGAACGAACATTGGTGGTGTCCTAAGCCCGAAAGTGGCGAGGGTAAGGCCGCTTGAGATCCAAGTCGGACTACCAGCATACCCCCAAGATCTTCTGGTTTACTCTAAAGAGAGTATTCCGCTCCATCGTGTGACGATGAAGGCTGTTTTTCGACGTCTCTCACAGGTCCAAGCCGGACTGTTTTGATTGTAGCATGTTTTTATATATAAGTTTAGTTGTATAAATCAAATAAAATAGGTTATCCTCTGTTCGGAGGCCTTGTGGATAAACCTGCATTTGAAAGGTATTTTCTGAGAGATGTAAATCATCAGAGTGGTAGGGTGAAAAATCGAGAAATTTTTGCTCCAAACGATTCAATGCGTGAGGTGCAAGAGGGTATAGTGGCCAAACTTCGGTCTTTGGAGATTGAGATGCCGAGCGCGACTGGTGGTGTCAGGAATGGTTCGCCAGTCAATAACGTCCTCAAACATTGGTCACCTTACAATAAGAGTGCGAGATACTTTTTTCTGCTTGATCTAGCATCTGCTTACAAGAATGTCCTTGTGAGCGATATGTTAGTTGAACTGAAGAGGGTGTGGCCACATGATTGCGACGAGAAGTTTGTTCAGAGTGTTATGAATCACTGCTTGATACCGGGTGAGGGTTTGGCAACTGGAGGTAACGCCTCGCCAGATATTTTCAACCTATGTATGGAGATTTCGATTGATCGGCAAATACGCTCGTATGCCGAATACAACGATCTCACCTACACTCGTTATCTCGATGATCTGACTTTCTCATCTCCTTTTCCGATAGGTAAGAGGAAGAGGAATACGATCATCAAGATTCTCACTGAAGCTGGTTGTGTCGTTAACCATCAAAAGTCTCAGGTGCTTGATATCGAAAAGCATCATGTGGAAATAAATGGTATCGGCTTGCGTCGTAGCGGACACTTCTTCATGCCTAGTCGGGTCTTGGATGAGTTAAAAAACTTGCTCTATCGGGCAACTAGAGGGGAGTCCATTTCCGATTCTCTCATTCAAGGCAAGATGGGCGGGTTCATCTATCTTAGGAGAAAAGGCTTGCTTGCTCTGACCGAGAGAGAACGTAATATCCTTCGACGGTACGAGCAATATCTGCCGTTGCGCCGGGGTTAAATCCTCGGCGCTCTGTTTTTAATAGTGTGTAAAAATTTTGAAATATCTGGTATTGTGTGCGGAGGAGGTGAACTATGTCCAGTATCTCGAATAGAGAAATGACATTTGTTGTAGCTGTTCTGTACTCTTTGCCCGAAAAGTGGCGAGGGGTTGGCCGTTCTTTCTCGTTTGAGGATGTGCAAGATAGGCTACATCTTGCTTGGCATAGACTCTATCAAGAAGGATTGCTTGGGGAGTTTGGTGAATCGTTTTCTTTTGACGCTCTTTGTGGCTCAGACAGTCTTGGGCAAGCACTTCGCACAGCTGCGGTAGATGGGCTCATAAGGATCGGTGGCTCTGATATGGCTTATCATGTTGATGTCCTGAAGCCTGACCAAATTGATCGTATGTTAGAGTCGTGCGTAATAGACCGAAGTGCCGTGACTACTGCTGTCAAACGTCTCGAAGCTATTCTCGAAGAGAAACCCTCCCCGGCTTAGAGTCGGGGAGTTTGGTTTGTAATAAACTAAAAATCTGTTAAAATCTCAAAAGTAATAATATTGCGTCGGTGGTAGAGTGGTCAATTACAACAGACTGTAAATCTGTCGCCCATTGGGCTACGCAGGTTCGAATCCTGCCCGGCGCACAAAATAAAACCCAGCTTCTGCTGGTGTTTTATTTTGTGCGCCGGAAGTGCAGCTTTGTGTAGCAAAGCGTAGCACGGATTCGAAAGGCGGAAGAAATTTTTTAGCAAAAAAATTTCTGAGCCGGGGTCGCGAGCGATTTTGCTTGACTGAAGCAAAATCGACTTGTGACCGAATCCTGCCCGGCGCACCACTTCGCTCTGTTATCACAGAGCTTCGCGGTGCAAGCACAAAAAGATCCCCAGAGATGGTGGTATTTTTGTTATAATTAAGCGAAGTGGTCCCGCGGAGCTAAACCCAGCAAAGCTTTAGCGAAGTTGGGTAGCGGAGTGGGGCACAAATAAAATTATATGAAAAAGACGCCTTGAGAGGCGTCTGGATGAGGGTGGGGAGTCAGGCTGCCGCAGGACGCGGATTATCCTATTCTCATAGGACAGACCGCTATTTGCCTATCTCTACCCACCCTCAAGCGGTGAGGATGAAGAGAGCTTCACGCAGGGCGCTTGCGCTGGCACCTGTGTGGGGTGGGTTGCTCAATCTCCATCCTCACGCATTTACTATTATAGCAAATGTTTGATTGCCTGTCAATAAATTTCAGTGGAAAGATTATTTACCAATCAGGGCTTCACTCCATTTGTAAATATTGCCCGCACCCATAAGGACGATGCAGAGAGGTTTATCTGATTTTATCGTTTCTATTTCTCGTTTTAGTTCCCCAGCATTTTCTACTGTATTAGCTTCAGTATGTTTATTGACTGCTTCAGCAAGGGTTTGGTTCGTCACTACACCTGTGGCATTTTCCTTATTTATATATATAGGCGCAATGAAAACTTTGTCGGCAATTTTTAGCGATTCGACAAAATCGTCAAAAAACATTTTGGTTCGGAGTTCTTGATGTGGTTCGAAAACACAGACAAGGGTGTGTTCTGGGTATTCCCCCTTTAGAGCTGAAAGGGAAGCGGTGATTTCGGTTGGGTGGTGAGCATAATCCGTATAAAAAATATTTCCATCTTTTTCGTCTACCTTTTCGAGTCTTCTCCATGTGCCTCTAAAATCTTTTAGAGCATTTTCTGATTTTTCTTTTGGGATGTTTAAACTTTCAGTTGCCGTAATAGATGCTTTGGCGTCTAAGATATTGTGCTTCCCTGGTACTAAGAGTTTTATATTCAAATCATTTTTTGTGTAATCCAAAACTTTAGCTTGAACATTTTTCAAAACTGGTTCGATGTTTGGGTGGTTGGGGTCGGTCACGATAAACCCATCTCGACCAACTTTTTGGGCTATTTCTTCAAAAGCATTTTGAATGTCGGCAAGGTCTTTGTAATAGTCGAGGTGATCAGCTTCAATATTGGTGATCACTAAAATAGAAGGGGAGAGATTTAAAAATGATCTTTTATATTCACATGCCTCGACGACCAGATATTTTGATTTGCCAGCGACGAAGTTTGTGTATTCTTGGGCCTTTGAATCAATCATTTTCGAACCAACAACGATAGTCGGGTCGAAGCCTGCTTCTTGGAGAATGTGGCCGATCATGGCAGTGGTCGTCGTTTTGCCGTGAGTGCCAGCTATCGCGATTGTATACATTTGCTTTGAAAGTTCTCCTAAAGCTTGAGGATAGGTGATACAAGTAAGACCTCGTTTGCGAGCCTCGATAAGCTCTGGATTTTCCTCTGTTATCGCTACGGTATAGATGACAATCTCGACATTATTACCAATATTTTCGGGCCTTTGACCGATCATAATTTCAACTCCTATTTTTTGGAGTGCCTCGGTTATTTCTGAAGCAGAATTATCCGAGCCGGCTACCTTTTTGCCTTGCAAGACAAGCATTTTGGCGATGGCTGAAATCCCAATCCCGCCAATGCCTATAAAGTGATAGTTGTTTTTTGAAAAGATATCCACTGCACAATTATTACATATGTGATATAAAAATTGTAGGAGGTCACATGTTTGAACCTGATACCTGTGTCCGGCTTAAGGAGCGTGGTTCGGACGAGTTTTCTACAAGACTTTTGGATGGTTGGAGAAAGGCGTATGCTCATCTTGAACCGTTTTTCGTCCATCAACATCCCGATTCGGAACATGTTTCAATCAGGGGTGCAGATGGGCAGATTATCCACTTTGGTAGTGTGGAATGTCCATTACTCCATATCTCGTTTATCGAGGTAGTCTGATGGTCTCTTTCAAAAGACTGGCGGTCATCTAGGTGGCCGCCAATTTTTATTCCACCAGATTTACTTCGCGCTCGAGGGTAATGCCGAATTTTTTATATACGCTATCGCTGATATATTTTTGAGCTTTGAGTAAGTCTTTAAATGAAGCCTTGTTTGGATTGGTGAGGACTAGGGCGTTATTTTTGTAAATAACAATATTTGAAATCGTTTTACCTTTGAGGCCTAAACTATCAATCAAAAAACCTGCCGGCACCTTGGTACCCTCTTCTGATTCAAAAAGTGGCAGGGTGGGGAATTTTTGTTTTAATTTTTTGGCTGACAATTTTGAGATAAACGGGTTTTTAAAAAACGAGCCACAGTTTGGGATTATTTTTGGGTCGGGTAGTTTGTGAGCACGTATTTTTATAATAGCTTTTCGTATTTGTTTTAAATTTGGAGACGTGATGCCTTGCTCCGCAAAATAGTTTTGAACATCTTTATAATTTGGTATTTTTACATTATTGATATGATCCCCCTTCGCTTTGTTTCGGCGTGGCAAGTTGTGAGTAGGGTGTAATTTGAAAGTGACATAAGTGATAACCCATCTTTTTGGGTATTTTTTAAAAATACTATTTCGATAACTAAATTGGCAGTCCTTGTTTTTAAGGGTGACCCATTTTTTTGTTTTTGTATCATAAGCTTCGACCAAAACAATTGTATCTTTTACTTCGCTTCCATAGGCACCAATATTTTGAATAGGGGAAGCACCAACCGTACCAGGGATAGCGGAGAGTGCTTCAATACCAGAAAGATTTTTGGAAACGGTGAATTTCACGAACTTATCCCAATTTTCTCCAGCTCCTACTCTGATCATTGTTGATTTTGAGTTTGTCTGCCTAACCTCCACTCCTCGTATTTTTATAAGGCCGATTATATAAGGAAGTGAGGTATCGGAAAATATACTATTGCTTCCCCCTCCTAAAATGATAGTTTTGTTTTTGTCCGATCTTTCTACAAATCTTTCTATATCACTCTTTGTTCTTAAAATAGATAGAGACAGAGCTTTGCCCCCGATCCGCATAGTACTCAAATGACGCGTTTCCACAGTTTTTTTCATATAAAAATTATATCACATATGATATATTACCAATATGAGCAATCAACAACGCATAGGGGCACTTATCAAAAGTCTTAGGGAAAGGAGAGGTCTCACTCAGCAGGAATTTGCAAAACACCTTAAGACTTCACAGAGTGCGGTAGCGCGAATGGAAAGTGGTAATCAAAATTTTACTTCTAAAGAAATAGAGAAAATAAGTGAGGCATTAGATCGCAAGATAATAGCTCTCGATGAAAGTATCGATTTTAAGATTGAGGGTGGGTATCGTCTTAAAGGTTCTGTTGATACAAACCCATCTAAAAATGGTGCGTTGGGTTTGCTTTGTGCTTCTCTTTTAAACAAATCAAAGACTACACTTCATGGTATTCCAAAGATTGAGGAAGTTTTTCGTTTGATCGAGGTTTTTAAGAGTATTGGCATTTCTGTCTCTTGGGTTGGTCCTCAATCATTAGAAATAATTCCTCCAAAAAAATTTAGTATAAAAAATATAAATAATAAATCTGCTGGCAAAATACGCTCAGTCCTCATGATGATTGGTGCCTTGATTCATCACGAAAAGGAGTTTCGCATACCACATGCTGGTGGTTGCAAAATGGGCGAGCGAACAATAGAAGCTCATCGGCACGGACTCAACTCACTCGGTGTTTCTATTATGACAGGTGAAGATTCTTATAAAATTTCTAGTGGTAAATTGTCCGCTACTCCTATTGTCATGTATGAATCAAGTGATACCGCGACAGAAAACATTTTGATAGCTGCCTCACTTATACCTGGCAAAACAGTCATTGAATTTGCTCCGCCAAATTACCAAGTACAGGAAGTTTGTTTTTTCTTGGAGACTTGCGGAGTAAAGATTGAAGGTATCGGTACAACCACGCTTACTGTACATGGTGTGTCTCAAATAGATAGACCGATCGAGTATCACAATAGCGAAGACCCGATTGAATCGATGATGTTTATCTCGGCTGGTATCACTACTAATTCGACGCTTACTATAAAGAGATGCCCCTATGATTTTTTGAAATTGGAAATGCTCAAACTAAAGAAGATGGGGT
Organism: uncultured Candidatus Saccharibacteria bacterium; assembly: GCA_964440955.1. Lineage (GTDB taxonomy): Bacteria > Patescibacteriota > Minisyncoccia > Phycocordibacterales > WO2-35-19 > CAYTTP01. Next base: position 33,008 of record CAYTTP010000003.1, read on the forward strand.
TGAAGTACAAAATGAGTAAGCAATATTTTTCGCACAACGGTCGAACAAAACTTGTTGATATAACGGTCTACCCATCAAAGCTAGTGGCTCCAAGTGATAAGATACATGCTCAACCATACCCAGGTATAAACTCTGACAACCTTCCGTTTTTTGTACCGATTGCTACTCAAGCAGAAGGGCGCACTCTCATCCATGATTGGATGTGGGAAAATAGAGCTATCTATTTTACTGAAATCAATAAACTTGGAGGTTCAGTAGCGCTCGCTGATCCACATAGGGTATTTGTAAACGGACCAACCAAACTTTCAGGTACTCAAGTAGTTTGTCCACCGGCACTACGTCCAGCAATGATTATTTTGATTGCAATGCTTTCAGCTAAGGGGACATCGATCCTTCGAAATGTATACTCGATTTATCGTGGTTATGAGGAAATAGCAGAGCGTCTCAACGCTCTCGGTGCTAAAATACAAGTAATAAAAGGAATGTAATGGATATTAAAGGTAAAAAAGTGTTATTGATGGGATTGGGGATTTTAGGTGGCGGAGTAGCGACTGCGCGATTTTTAGTAGAGCAGGGAGCTATACTCACTGTGACTGATATGAAAGATGCAAATTATCTTGCGTCATCACTTGAAAAACTCTCTGATCTAAAAGAGAAAATAAAGTGGGTGCTTGGCGAACACAGGGAGGAAGATTTTTTAGAGTGCGACATACTTGTCATCAACCCAGACGTACCAGCCTCAAACCCGTTTGTCGAAAAGGCGAGACAGGCCGGCAAACCAATCGAAAATGAATTGACTTTGTTTTTCAAATTTTCTCCATGCAAAAGCATTATCGCGATCACTGGTACTCGTGGCAAGACAACAACGACCAATTGGACCGGACACATTTTGAAAGAAGCGGGGATTGATGCACGGGTGATCGGTAATGATCCGGAGAGACCATTTCTTTCGGAAATCAAAAAATGCACCAAAGATACAGTCGCGGTTATTGAAACTCCTTCTTTTCAACTTGAAATATTTGGTGAGTCTGGTTGCGCTCCTCACATCGCAGTCATCACCAACCTCTATCAAGACCATTTGAGTCGCCACAAAACAATGGAAGAATATGCGCTTGCTAAGGCCAATATTTTTAAAAATCAGAAACCTGGTGACTATTTATTGCTCGATGATTATTTTGATGAATGGACTCAGTTTTTTATCTCTAAAAGTTCGGCGACGGTCCATCATTATGCTGATTTTTCTATCATCGGTTTTGACGCTCGTGGTTTTGCCGAGAAGTATGGTCGTCATAATTTGAAGAACCTGCGCGCTGCTATTTCCGCATGTCATTTTTTTGGATTGACTCTTGAACAAATACTTCCGGCTATTGAGACATTGCCATTCATTCACTGGAGGCAGGAGCTTGTGTACGAGAGCGATAAACTAAAAATTTATAACGACACTGCAGCCACTTCCCCTGAAGCTTCGATGGTAGCTATAGAGCGCTTTCATACTGAAAAGCAAAAGTCGGCTATCCCCTCGCTTGGACGTTTTTTCCCTGATCTTAATAACATGATCCTTATTTGTGGCGGAACTGATCGCGAGCTTGAGTTTAAAGGTTGGGCGCAAACAGTCAAAAAATATCTAAAACCAGAACAAGTAGTTTTTCTTTCTGGTAGTGCGACCGAAAAAATGAAAAAAGAACTGGAGTGGGAAAGTTATAATGAACACGACACGCTCGAGCAATGTTTTAAAAGCGCTCTTGACTTAGCTTCTAGGGGCAGGTCGGTGATCGTGTTCTCCCCTGGAGCAAAAAGTTTTGAAAAATTCAAAAATGAGTTTGATCGAGGCGAAAAGTTTAATGAACTCGTAAAGATGTTATAATCCCAATTGTTATGCAACAATACTGCTTTTTTAATGGCAAAATCGTACCAATAGAGGAGGCGAAAGTCTCTGTTTTGGACATTGGGCTTTTGCGAGGTTATGGTATTTATGATGGTATCCCAAGCTTCAATGGTAAACCATTTCGTTTTGCTGATCATTGGAGCAGGTTTGTCGCTGGGGCACATACGCTCAATTTGAACATCCCGATCACTGAAGAGAAGGCAGAAAAAGTAGTGATTGAGTTGCTTGAAAAAAACGGAATGACTGAGAGAGCTAACGTGCGTTTTATTTTGACTGGTGGCGACACGATAAGTGGTATTGAATATGATTTTGAAAAGCCTACATTCTACATAATCACTGAAAGATGGGAGAAGCTTCCAGAGGAAGTGTATAGCGAAGGTGCCAAACTTATCACCTACCGTCACGTACGAGAGTTACCAGAATCAAAAACTATCAATTATATTCGCGCTGTCAATTTGCAAAATTTTAAAAAAGAGGAGAAGGCTCTCGAGATCCTGTATACCTACGATGGCGAGGTGCTTGAGTGCGCGACTAGCAATGTTTTTCTTGTAAAGAACAAAAAAATCATCACTCCGGCCGAAAATGTTTTGAAGGGTATCACTCGCAGGGTTGTGCTCGAAATTGCTTCCGATACTTACGAAGTCGAGGAAAGGATAGTACATGAAAGTGAGCTCAAAGAGGCTGATGAGGTATTTATTACTTCCTCATTTAAAGATATAGTCCCGATAGTCAAAATAGACGATATGGTGGTCGCAAATGGAGAGGTGGGAAGTGTCACTAAAGACATAATGTTTCGGTATAGACGAGTCATTCAAAACGTTCCCCTCGCTTAGCACACATAATTTTCTGCTGAAAATTTGTTCTGCTCGGTGCACCTGCGCAAGGCACGCTCGGGGAAGTTTCTGAATGGCTCGTCCCTCATTGCAAATAATTAGCTTTGTGTTATTATTGGCTCTGTCCTAAATGGTATCTTAATTTTCAATCTTTAATTCTAAATTCAAAAAATGTCCCAAGACCAACTTATAAAATTGATGCATAAGGCGACTGGCGAGATCTACTGGACCCGCAAAAACAAGCGAAAAGTAGAGCGCAAGATCGAGCTCAAAAAATACAGCAAAAAGCTCCGCAAACGAGTGGTTTTTAAAGAAATCAAGAAGTAGTCGCAACAAAAACTGGCTCATCGAGCCAGTTTTTGTTAGTATCAAGTTACTATAGGGCCTATAGTTCACCATGTCATTCGCGAATGACGTGGTCAGTGGTAGAATAGCGGTCTCCACCCCGTCGCTCGCGAGCGACAGGGTCCAAAACCAATACCAGATGTATTACGTCTATATTCTTAAAAATTTAGAGTCTGACTACTTATACATAGGCTACAGTTGTAATCTCAGAAGGAGAATAGAAGAACATAAAAGTGGTAAGGTTTATACCACCAAGCGATTAGGTAAAAATATCGAGCTTATTTACTACGAAGCTTATAAGAGCAAAGAGGATGCGCAGGATAGGGAAAAGAGTTTTAAAAAATCTGGTTCAGTGTATAATGGCCTTATTAAAAGAATAAAGAGAAGTAGGGGTGATTAGTTAAGTGGCATAATAGCGGTCTCCAAAACCGCGGTCGTGGGTTCGATTCCCTCATCACCCGCCAAGTCGGGTAGCGCCCGAGACGCGTTAATGAAATACTTTTTAGGTTTTGCATAGATGAAGGATACAAAATATTCGTATCAGAATTTAGTAGGATATATAAGTAGAATAATATTTATATTTGGCGTACCACTTATATTTGTCTATTTTTTTATTTATAAACCACTCACTTTAAATAAATGTTTTTCATTTGTTAGTGAGGATGCTCTAAATAACAAGACTGTTGAAATTCAGGTGATCCGTTCTTTGGACCAGGTTGCACAAGAAATTAAATCATTGGATCCTATTTTACCATTAAATAATGACTGGTTTAAATTTAATGTAACTTTTAGTAATAATTTTAAAGTTGCAATAGTAACATCTAAACCAGATTCATACACAGAGGCAACGACAACTTTTTTCTTAGAAACAAAAAACGGAAGCTCTACTATTCCATATGACCAGAAAATAATCATCAATGAAGTAGGGTCAGAAAATTTAAATAGTCTTATTACAAATCTTGGTTTTATTACAAACAATAAACCTATTTATGTACCTGGCGGCAGTATGATTTCCTTACAAACTAATCCAAATTTAGGTCAGTTCTGCTCTTTAGTGGAATTAAGTAGAAAATACAAGTTATTAATATACATTGAATCTCTTATAATATTTATTGGTCTGCTTTTAATAACCAAAGAAATAATTAGCTTTATAAAACAAGGATTTTCAAATTATTTTAAATTATGATAACCTCTGGCCAGAAGGAGGTATGTTTTGAACGAACATTGGACAGAGATTGAAATTCAAGCTTTGGCCGGAGTCTCAACGTTTGAGGAATTGGCTGAGGTTGCAGTTTGTATTGTTGGACGCATGAGTGCAACTGGAAAGGAGGTAGTCCAAATCTGTGGGCCAATGAGTACTGGCGGGCTCGGCAACCTAAAGGACAACATGGCCCGTTTTCGTTTGGCCATTGATCGAGCTGCTGAAAATGGCATCTTGGTCTTCGACCAAATTCCTTTCCAGAACGAGATTATCCGTCTCTGTTCTTTTAAGGAAGGGCAAGACAAATACGATTGGGAGATTCTTGAGGTTTTCTACAAAAGAATTTTCGAATCAGGTTATGTCCATCGTGCTCTTTTTCTACCAGGTTGGGAGGATTCAGTGGGAGCGAGTTGGGAGCGAGAACTTACAACCAAACTTGGCCTCATTGTTGAAGACTACCCAGTCGAGTGGCTTCAGGATTTATGGGTCTGAACAGAAGTTCAGACCCAATTTTGTTACCGCCCGAGATGCTTCGATTATGCTAGTATAAAAATAATAAGAAAAGCCTTGTGGTGCAATGAACAAAAGAGGTTCGAATCCGAGACGGCCCGCCAAGTCGTGCACAGCACGAGATGCATTAATGAAATAGTTTTCTAATTTTGCATAGACTTACCTTAAATTTATGAGCTGATATAATTTTGGTATGAAAATCATTGATCCCGGCCATATCTACGAGCTAAGGCAATTAGGCGATGATAAGACTCAAACTCTGACTTTTATAAAACGTTCTAGTGGTACAATCCAATATGATAAAGAATGGTCAGGACTTCAAACTCAAGAAGTTTTAAGAGCTTTGATAGATAGGACTTTATATTTAGATAAGGTTTTAGAATGTAAAGAAACAAAAGAAGCAATTAAACATCTCCGAGCTACCTTATACTGGTATGAAGTGAGAGCTTTGAGGAGAAAAAGATCAAAAACAAATCGAACAACAAACAACCATGATGATTCTGAAACTCCTCCCTATGAAATGCAATATGCTCCAGATATTCCATTTACTGAAGTTGATATAGAGAAAAAAGAGATTGGAGAGGATGGTCATATAATTCAGTATTAAATATGAGGAATTCTACTCTTGTTTTTTTGGTTAAAAGGAATACTAGCAAGAATATTGAAAATATTTGTCTTGCTATGAAAAAGAGAGGCTTTGGGGCTGGGCGATATAACGGCACAGGTGGAAAGGTAGAAGAAGAAACTATAGAAGAAGCAGCCATTCGGGAAACAAGAGAGGAGATTGGTGTTCAAGTGGAAAATTTAGTTAAAGTTGCAAAATTAGAATTTAGATTTCCACATAATCCAGCATGGGATCAGATAGTGCATGTATTTTTGTCAGAAATTTGGGATGGAGAACTGACGGAAAGTGAAGAGATGAAACCAGAATGGTTTTCGGTTAGTAAGATTCCATACGATACTATGTGGCCAGATGATAAGTTCTGGTTGCCAAAAGTTATTGCTGGAGATCTGATTAAAGGTAGTTTCGTCTTTGGTGAGAATGATATTGTAGTTCAGCAAGAAGTCGATGTGGTATCTATGTTCAGGGAAGCTTAGATTGTGCTAGTATAAAATTGATTAGAAAAATCTTGTGGGACGACAAACTTAAAATGTTTGAACCCGAGACGGCCCGCAATATTTGAAATGAATAACAATCTCAAAACAGCGGTGTTTGCCAATGGATGCTTTTGGTGTACAGAAGCAGTATTTAAAATGCTTAGAGGAGTTTTGTCGGTAGTACCCGGATATACAGGAGGTGACACACCAAACCCAACTTATGACAACGTTTGTAGTGGTGCGACCGGACACGCTGAAGCTATAAAAATTGAGTATGACTCGACTATTATTTCGTATGAAGATTTGCTTACTGTCTTCTTTTACACTCATGATCCAACCACTCTAAACAGACAGGGCAATGATGTAGGTACCCAATACCGTTCGGCCATCTTTTACACAACAAGCGAAGAGAAAGAAAAAGCAGAAGCGGTAATAAAAGAATTAAATGATAAACATGCATACGATAAGCCGATAGTCACAGAGGTGACTTTGCTGGACCATTTTTATGAAGCAGAAAATTATCACCATGATTATTATGAAAATCACAAAGATCAAACTTATTGCAACCTTGTCATAACACCCAAACTTGAAAAGATGCAAAAGCGCTTTGCTGAATTATTAAAATAAATTTAAATATTATGGACGAGCAGGAAATCAAAAACAAGCTTACACCTGAAGAATATGTTGTTTTGAGGGAGAAGGGTACTGAAGCGCCTTTTTCCGGCAAATTACTTCATGAAAAAAGGAGTGGTACTTACAATTGCAAAGTTTGTGGGACTGCCCTTTTTGCTTCGACTGCTAAGTTTGATTCGGGTACTGGTTGGCCTTCGTTTGACCAAGCTCTGCCTGACGCAGTGAAAGAAATCGAGGACAATAGCCATGGTATGCGTCGAGTGGAGATAGTTTGTGCGAAGTGTGGCTCTCACCTCGGGCATGTTTTCCCTGATGGACCAACAAAAACCGGCATGCGCTATTGTTTAAATTCGGTCTGTCTTGATTTGTCGCCTGACAAGGATCAACCTCTAAATTAATCCAAAAATTTCCTCACTTCCTTTTTGATGAGGGAGGATTTGGGGGTAAGTCTCTCGACAGAGCTCGGGGTGAACTTTTCGACTTCGCTCAGGGTAAGCCACCTAATATTTTTGTCTTTCTTGAACCAAGTCATCTGGCGTTTGGCGTAATGCCAAATGGCGGTTTCAAGTTGGGCAAGCATTTCTTCTTTTGTTATTTTATTCTGCAAAAATAAGGCTAGGTATTTGTATTCAAGTCCGAGTTCTTGCATGCGTTTAAAACTCAAGCCTTTAGCGTGGAGTTTTTTGGCTTCTTGTACCATGCCCTGCTTCATACGTTTTAGTAGGCGAGTATGAATTCTTTTTCTTAACTCCTCTCCCTCTATTTTTATGCCTATCTTGCATACTTCGTACCCGCCCGCTTCGACTACGCTTACGTGTCGGGCAGGTTTCCTAGCTTCTAGATTCGAGCTTCTAGATTCTAGTTTTGGAACATGTCCCAAAGCCTCCACTATTTCAATCGCCCTTATCAATCGTCGAGGGTTTTTGGAATCGATGGTTTTGGCTCTGTCGGGATCAAGTTTTTGGAGCATTTTAAACAAGCTCTCGGTCGATTTGGTTCCAAGTTTCTTTCTTAGTTTTTCATTTGGTGGTACTTCAGGAATTTGTTTGTCGCCCAAAAGAGCGTCAATATAAAATCCGGTTCCACCACAAATAATTGGCACTTTACCTTTCTCTACAATTTGTCCGATCGTCGCTTTTGTAGATGTGACAAAGTCGGAAGCGGTAAATTGATTTTTTGGATTTGCGACATCAAGGAGGTGGTGTGGGATGCCTCGCATTTCTTTTTTTGTTATCTTGCCGGTCCCTATATTGAGTCCTTTGTAAACTTGGCGAGAATCAGCGGAAATCACTTCGCCGTTTATGGCTCGCGCCAACTCTACCGCCAAGTTGCTTTTGCCACTCGCCGTCGGCCCGCAGATAATTATAATTTTTTGCCTCGCTCTCATTTCTAGAGTATATTGATTTTTACTTGATTTTCAATATAATTTTAGAGTATGCCGGAGTGGCGGAATGGTAGACGCGCACGACTCAAAATCGTGTCTCGCAAGGGGTGGAGGTTCAAGTCCTCTCTCCGGCACAGATTGAGCAAAGCGAAAGTGGTGTCGGAGAGGCGTAGCTTTTTGTAAAAAAGCGTTACGCGGACTTGAAACCCGATTGAGATTTTTTAGGAGTATCGCGAACTAAAAAACCAATTGGGGTACTGAGTCTGTAAGACTCAAGTCCTCTCTCCGGCACCAGAATTTTGCTCTTCTGTGTTAGAATATTTTTGTAATGAACAATAATTCAAATTTTTATCAAAATTCAATATTTTGGGTGGAGGTAGACAAAATCAAACCAAACCCATTTCAGCCACGGCGCGAATTTGACCCAGAGGCTCTTAAGGCACTCGCTGATTCTATAAAACAATATGGAGTTTTGCAGGCACTTGTGGTCACACGACGCGAATTTGAAAAACCGGAAGGCGGGCTTGGAGTTGAATATGAACTTATCGCCGGTGAACGCAGGCTTCGAGCCTCAAAAATAGCTGGTCTCTCTCAAGTACCGGTTTTGATACGTATCGGGGAAACAGATACAAAGCACGCCGAAGATTTGATGAAGCTCGAACTTGCAATCATCGAAAACGTTCAACGAGAGGATCTAAATCCGGTCGAAAGAGCCAAAGCTTTCAAAAAACTTGCCGACGATTTTGGTTTCAAACATCAACAAATTGCCCAGAAGATAGGTAAGAGTCGAGTGTATGTGACAAACACAATGCGCATACTTGATTTGCCGGAAGAGATGCTCATCGCTCTTTCGGAAGGAAAAATCAATGAAGGCCATACTCGCCCACTACTCATGCTCATCGAAAGACCAGAAGAACAAAAAGTGCTCTTTCAAGATATCATGCTCCGCAAAATGACTGTGCGGGAAGCAGAGGTAGCGGCGCGACGTATTGCTCTTGAGAGGGTGCGCAAAATAAACGCTTCGATTGACCCAGAAATAATGGCTTTGGAAGAAAAATTTACTGAGTCGCTCGGTACTCGAGTACGTATTGAAAAGAAAGAAAATGGCGGCAAACTTATGATCGAGTTTTTCTCGAATGATGATTTGGAAGATATTTTGAAGATGATAAATAAAAAAGAGAATCATGAATTAGGTATTATGAATCATGGCGAGGAAAAGGAGGAAGAAGGCCAAAAAATAGAAGACGATAGGACGGGGGAGCAAATAAAAGTAGCAGAAGAAACACCAATCCCAACTCTGGACGAGGCAGCGAAGCAAGAGGAGGAGCTCTATTCGATCAAAAACTTTTCTCTTTAATTAAAGATTTCCCCTTATATACTTTTTAGCAAAACTTGTTTTTGCATATTCAAGCCATTTGCGGTTTGGCTTAGAATTTTTGTTGGTTACAACTTCGACGATCTCGCCTCCCTTGAGGATGGTGTCGATTGATTTCATTTGGCCATTTACTTTTGCTCCTGACATTTTATTACCGATCGCTGAGTGTATCGAATAAGCAAAGTCGATAACCGATGCTCCTTGTGGCAAATCAACAACATCTCCCTTTGGAGTGAAGACAAATATTCGCTCGCTTAAGAAATCGGTCTTGATATCTTTTTCTGAAAATTCAGCCATAGCTTCAAGCCATGGAGCCAGTTGTTTTTGGGTTGCTCCTTTGTAGACTCCATGAGAAGCTACTCCGTACTCGGCAGAAGTATGCATTTCTTCTGTTCGGATTTGAATCTCGACCATATCACCGTTGCCAGTAAATACGGTAGTATGCAGGCTTTGGTAACCGTTTTGTTTTGGGAAAGCAATATAATCTTTTATCTTGCCTGGGACTGGTTTCCATGAAGCATGAACGATACCAAGGGCTCGATAACAGTCCTCGGTCTTTTTGGTGATGATACGCATGGCGAGGACGTCAGTTATCTTGTCGATATCTTTTTTGCTTTTCAAATATTTTTTGTATAAGCTCCACGACCCCTTAACCCGATAGTCAGAATGAAATTCGACAAAATTGGCTGAAGCCAGTTCTTTACTTACTGACTTTCTAAATTTTTCTAGATTCTTGACACGTGAGTCGTAATCTTTTTTTATAAGCTCTGTTATTTCCTTATAACCAAGAGGTTCTACATATTTGAAAGCGAGGTCTTCGAGTTCTCTCGACAATTTCCTGATACCAAGTCGATAGGCTATCGGAGCGTATATCTCAATGGTCTCTCTCGCTATGCGAAACTGTTTTTCTTTAGGTACAAATTCAAGAGTTTGCATATTGTGAAGTCTGTCGCAGAGCTTCACTATAAGAACACGGATATCCTTTGATGTTGCAAGAAGTAGTTTGCGTAGAGATTCGTTGTGTCTGTCGGATCCATGGTATCGAAGCTCGCCAAGTCGAGAAACACCTTCGACAATAAATCGTACATCTTTGCCAAATTCTGCTTCAATGGTCTCGGTTGTCATCTTGGTGTCTTCTATTACATCATGCAATAGTCCGGCACTTATAGTCGTAGCGTCCATACCAAGTTCGGCTATCTTTAAAGCTGTCAAAAATAGGTGATTGAAATACGGTTCACCGCTGTGTCTTTTTTGATCCCTGTGCGCTCTTTCGGCAAAATCATAAGCTCGCGACACCATATCGCTCTCTTCTTTCGATACTACAAATTCTAAGAGCTTTTTTAGGTTCGGCTCCATTTTTTGATTATGCAGGAGATATTTGATTTTGTAAAACTATTTAAAATCTATTCAGTTTTCTTTTTGAAACGACCGCGACCAAATTTTTTTGGTTCTTTGAATATTTCCAATGCTCTCTCTAAGGATACTGTATAAACATCGTCGGTCTTGAGTGAGCGAAAATCTTTTTGATGGACGACATATGGTCCAAAACGACCGATGTTTGCGCTTATCATTTCGCCAGTCTCGGTGTGGACTCCAAGCTCGCGAGGCAAGCTCAAATATTTGAGGGCTTCCTCGAGAGTCACTTCGTTTGGATTTTTGTCTTTCGGGATACTCGCCCTTCGTGGCTTCTCTTTTTTTGTCTTTATTTTTTTACTCTTTTTTTCTGATGATTTTTCTTCTATATTTTCAATTTTCAATTTTTCTTTTTCAATTTGGATTCCTCCGAGTTGGACATACGGTCCAAACCTGCCATCCATCACGTAGACTGGCAGATTGGACACAGGGTCAATACCAATTGCTTCAGCTTCCTTTACTTCAGAGCCATCGATATTTCTCATTCCTTTGCATGTAGGAAAATCCTCGCAAGAGAGAAACTTACCACCCTTGCCAAGCTTTACTACCATGCCTTTGCCACAGACTGGACATTTTAGTTTTGGATCAGCTTCACCAAGGGTGGTCAGCTTTGCTGTTTTGTCTTTTTCTTTTACTTCCTTTATAAATGGTTTATAAAATTCTTCGAGAGTAGTTTTGTAGTCGCGCTTGCCGTCGGCGATATCGTCGAGTTCGTTTTCCATCTCTGCGGTGAAGGTGTCGCTAATATAATTTTCAAAGTTATTCTCAAGAAAAGTTGAAACCACATCACCGGTGTCGGTCGGTTTTAGAGTCCTACCGTCTTTTTCGACATAGCCACGCTCAATGATGGTGTTGATTATAGAAGCATAAGTTGAAGGTCGGCCGATACCACGTTTTTCGAGCTCTTTGATAAGCCCTGCTTCACTGTAACGGTTTGGTGGCTCGGTTTGTTTTTCCTCACTTTTTATATCAAGGAGGTTTAATGGTTCATTTGTCGTGACCTTTGGCAAAATGACATCTTCACCTTTGGCGCGTGGGTCGGCAAGAAGCCAACCTTCTTTGACGACTCGGGAACCATTTGAATGGAAATCGGGGATCTTACTTTGCGAAACGGTGCTCACTATTTTGGTGCGCATCACGAGTGCATCCACCATCTGGCTTGAAACAGCTCTTTGCCAGATGAGTTTGTAAAGTTTTTTTTGATCTTCGGTACTACCTACTTCTTCGCGTTCGAAATGGGTAGGGCGGATCGCTTCGTGGGCCTCTTGGGCATTTTTGGATTTGGTTTTGTAGCCACGGGTTTGTACCATCTCCGCACCATATTTTTTGGAGACGATTGTTTGTATTTGACCGATTGCTACTTGAGCCATGTTGAGGCTGTCGGTGCGCATATAGGTAATGTGTCCGGCTTCATAGAGTTTTTGAGCGGCCATCATGGTGCGCTTTGGTGAAAAGCCGAGTCGAGTCGAGGCTGACTGTTGCAAGGTGGAGGTGCTAAATGGCGGACGAGGGCTACGTTTTGCTTCGGTTTCGGTCACTTCTTTCACACTCCACGAACCAGTCTTTACTGCTTCATAAATCTTATCCGCTTCCTCTTTGGTTTTTGGTTCAATTTCGCAAAAAGCTTGAAATGGGGCTTTGGAATTATTTTCTAAGGTCGCACCAATAACAAAAAAAGTTTCCGGTTTGAAGGCTCGGATTTCGCGTTCGCGCTCCATGAGTATTCGGAGGGCGGGTGATTGGACGCGTCCGGCTGAAAGACCATAACGTACCTTTTTCCAGATGAGGCCTGATAGGTCGTAACCAACGAGGCGATCGAGGACTCGCCGTGCTTCTTGGGCTTTGCGCAAGTCTTGGTCAATTGCTCGAGGATGCTTCAGAGCTTCTTCAATCGCTTCTTTGGTTATCTCTTGATATGTAACTCTTTTAATTTTCGAATCTTCAATCTTCAATTTTTTAATCTCTTCCGCGAGGTGCCAAGCTATCGCTTCGCCTTCACGGTCGGGGTCGGTCGCGAGGAGTATTTCGTCTGCCTTTTTGGCCAGCCTCCCTATTTCTTCGATCACTCTCTCTTTACCTTTGGAGATTTCGTAGTGGGGGACAAAGCCTGCTTCGATATCGATTGCCTTTTTGTTTGACTTTGGTAAGTCACGCACATGACCAACGCTTGCGACTACATTAAAATCACTACCGACATACTTGCCGATAGTTTTGGCTTTGGCGGGCGACTCGACGATGAGTAATTTCATAATACGAAGTAACGAATTGATTGCGAATATATACGAATGTATCTAAGAATAAATGGAAAAGGCGGAAAATGCAAAATCGCACCTCAAACAGACCTCACCCTCGCTCCGCTCTCCTTACAGGAGCTGTACACCTTTCGCATTAGGAAATGCTCAAGGTCTTGCGAAGCTCCACGCATTCACTTCTCACCCTCTCCTAGACTTAGGAGAGGGAAAGCAAGAACAACAAACAAAAAAGGGCAAGCCCAGTCGCGTCTGACGCGGCTGGGCTTGGATTGAAAAAGTTTCAGTCCTCGTTTAGTGTCGTAGCTTATGACGAAGCTGGATAACAAACAAGAGTAAGATTGTGAGGAAGGCTAGGCCTATCCTACCCATGCCGCTTTCGATAGACGGCAGAAGTAGGATGGAACCAAGCAGGGCCGTAACTGAAAGAGTTTTTAGCATGGAGGAACTCTGACAAATAGCATACTACACTTTCCGCACTTCTCCAAGGGATTCCTTAATGAGGCTTTTGAGCTCGAGGAGGGAGAGCAGGGTTTGAGCTTCGCCGACGTGGATTGAGTGGTCGGTCGAGAGCTTTCGGATGATTTCGTCTCGCGGGAGTGGTTCGTTGAGAAGTCGAAGTATTAATATTTCTTTTTCACTGCAATCAAAATATTTATCCTCGTCACGCCGTAGCGGGGCGGAGGCGGATTCATCGAGTATACCAAGCGCCTCCAAAATGTCGTCACTGTTTCGAATCGGGGTCGCTCCGAGGCGGATGAGCATCAAAGGTCCTTCACTGGTTGAATTCCAAACGCTCCCCGGTACAGCAAGTACCTCTCTGTTGTATTCGGTCGCAAACTTGGAAGTGATGAGGGTGCCCGACTTTTTTTCTGCTTCGATAACAAGGGTTGCGTGTGACATGCCGGCCATGATGCGATTGCGTTGAGGGAAGCTGTATTGGGTCGCTTTGAAGTCTGGTTCAAATTCGGAAAGCAGAGTACCACCTTCTTTTACTATTTTTTCAGCAAGCAGTATGTGTGATTGGGGGTGAAGTACTTCTGGTGAAAGCCCGGAGCCGGGGACGGAAATGGTCGGTAATTTGTTTTTGAGGGCAGAGTTATGAGCAATTGAGTCGATACCAAGTGCCAAACCGGAGACTATTGTCACAGGATTTCCTTTCAAACCCTCGATCAAACTTTCAGTCACCTCCTTGCCATATTGGGTGTATTTGCGCGCACCGACCACACAAAGAAGTTTGCGACTCCAGTCAGGCACTTGGCCTGCAAAGTTTAGTTTTAGAGGAGGCTTTGGAATTTCGGAGAGCAGGGGAGGCCAATTGGTGGTGTCGAGATTTTTTATTTCGTAGGCCATATGGGTTTAGGTTTCCAAATATTATAACATCTGTTAATATTTGAATCATGAAGTACGAATCATGAATTATGCAAATTGTGCCCATAATTTATGACTCATAATTCAATATTCATCCACCATGCTTGATATCAAATTTATCCGTGAAAATGCAGATCTTATAAATGAAGGTGCTAAAAAGAAACACATCGATTTTGATGTGAAGGCTCTTATTGAAGTTGATGATGCTCGTCGGGAACTCTCTAAATCAATAGAAGAAAAAAGAGCTCTTCAAAATATTGTTAGCACTCAAATACCAAATGCTTCAGAAGAAGAAAAGAAGGCTCTCATCGAAGATATGCAACCAATAAAGGAGTCTCTCCAAAAATTGGAAGAAGAATATAAAAACGTGATGACTGCTTGGCAGAAGCTTATGGTCTCGGTGCCAAATATCCCCGATGTCTCGGTGCCAGATGGTGAGGACGATAGTGGTAATGTAGAAATAAAAAAGTGGGGAGAGATAAAACAATTTAATTTTAAACCCAAAGACCATATTGAGTTGATGGAAAGTTTGGATTTGGCTGATTTTGAAATGGGTGCCAAAGTCTCTGGTTTTAGAGGGTATTTTTTGAAAAATACTGGTGCGGAACTTGCTTTTGCTGTTTGGAGCCTTACTCTCGATTTGTTTAGAAAAAACCACCCAGAATACGGTTTGATGTTTGTACCATCGCTCGTGCGTCGCGAGACTCTTATGGGTACAGGTTATTTGCCACAAGGGGAGGACGACATGTATAAAACCCAAGACGATGACTACCTTGCTGGGACGGCTGAAGTGGCGACTATGAGCTACTTTGCCGATACTGTATTGGAAAAGAACTCTTTGCCGATGAAGAAACTTGCTTTTTCACCGGCTTTTCGTAGAGAAGCGGGGAGTCACAATAAAGATGTAAAAGGACTTTATAGAGTCCATGAGTTTATGAAGCTTGAGCAGGTGATCTTGTGCGAAGCTTCTCATGAAGAATCAGTAAAATATCATGAGGAACTTCTTTTAAATGCAGAAGAAATATTACAAGCCTTAAAATTGCCATATCATGTGGTGGTGAATTGTGGTGGCGACTTGGGGCTTGGCCAAGTCAAAAAATATGATGTTGAAACTTGGATGCCTTCAAAAGAAAAATATGGTGAGACCCACTCATGCTCTTACTTTCATGATTTTCAAACACGTCGACTCAATATTCGCTATCGTGACACCGATGGCAAGTTGAAATATGCTCACTCTTTAAACAATACAGCTGCAGCTACTCCCCGCCTCCTTATTCAAATAGTTGAAAACTATCAAAACGAAGACGGTTCGATAACTATTCCAGAAGTTTTGCGACAGTACATGGGAGGAAAAGAAAAAATCACGCTATAATAGTTTGCATGCAGGAAAAGCGCTTTCAAGAAAGGGCGTCAAGCCGGATAGCTTCGCGCAATAAATTTCGCCACCAGATGCTTGTCGGCTTCAGGATTTTTTTGTTGCTCTGTTTTATTTCGTTTTTGATATTTTTTTTGAGAACTGAAAAACTGCAAATCCAAAATGTTGAGGTTTTTGGAGTAGTGGAAAGCGAAGCTCGGGAGGTGCGTTTGGCGGCGCTCGCGTTTTTGGCCAAACCAAAACTAGCCATTGTGCCGGGTACTCATACTCTTTTTATAAATGAAGACGCACTTGCAAAATATCTCAAGCAAAAATCCCAATCGATCGAGCAACTAGAAGTCAGTACCGAAATTTGGAATCGAAAAGTTCAAATTTCTTTACTTGAATACTCGGCTGATTTTTTGTGGTGCCGAGGTGAAGCCGAGTGTTTCAATATGACAAAAGATGGTTTGGTTTTTGAGAGGTCGTCTGAAAGTGGGGGCAAGCTGATTTTTAAAGGTTTGTTGGAAGGAGAACCTGTTTCCCAAAAATTTGCTACTCCGGAGCGTATGCGAGAGTTTGCTGAAATAGCTACGCTTCTTGCTTCGAAAAATATGAGCGTTTCCTTAATTGAAATTGTTTCTTTACATAAGGGAGTCATGAAAACTTTAGGGTGTGACATTGTCTTTGATCCAGAAGGAAAGATCGTTGAACAAGTCAAAAATGCTATTACTGTGATTGAAGACCTTGCCTTGCACGGCGAGGCAGATGTGGAGTATGTGGATGCAAGATTTGGTAACAAAGTTTTTTACAAGTGATATAATTTTTAAATGAGCTCAACTTATCATACCGAGTCTTATTTGGTTGCTTATCTGCACTTTCATTATGGTCGAGGTCTACGTGAACTTTTGGGAGTGGCTCAAAATTTACTCTGGTTCATTCTTCACTTCTTTTCGATAAAACTTTTGTTCCGGACACTTTTTGCGCCGTGGCATCGTTTGGGTGAAGCTTATGGCTCCATTATCAACTTTGAAGCTTTCTTTTCTGTTTTTATTGTGAATATATTGATGAGGTTGGTTGGTTTTGTGACTAGAAGTGTGGTTATTGTGATGGGCTTGATCGCTTATGTTGTCACCTTTGTTGGTTCGGTAGCGATGTTTTTGGTTTGGGTTTTTGCTCCGATTTTGTTTGTTGGGATGCTTGTTTTGTCGATAACTTTTTTTGCCATATAAAACATGACTTTCAAACACTTGCAGGAAATTTCGGTCCCTCATTTCTACGCTCTTGCGATTGATCGTTTTTTGCCAGAGAGGGTGAGGTTATTTTTGCGATATCTAGCTCTTGTGACCGCAGCTGTTTCTTTTGCTTCTTCGTTTGGCTCTCTCCCTCTATATTTTGGTTATGGTGATGCGATTTTCTTTTTGAGTATTTCTATTTATCTTTTGCTTTCCTGTCTTGAGTTTTTTTATCGTTCCAGCAAAAACGAAGGTATAGGTCGGATGCGGATAATAGAAAATATCGCGGGCGGCCCAGAGATAGATTATAGTCTTTCTTCTATTATTTTTGCCACTGACGAGATAGATGCGACTCGCGCTATTTTTGAAACAAAAGTTGGCAAGGAGGTGCTTTTGCGAAGCGGACTCTCTCTTGAAATGATCCAAAAATTTATCCATTCGGATCGACATCCCATCATTTCCTCTTCACTTTCGTATGGTGATGGTGAAGTAGTTGGTTTTGTATCGTATCTTGAAACTATCTACGAAGCCGACGAAAGCTTCCGTTCTTTTTTGTCGAGGTATGCAGTCACTCGAGAAGATTTTTTGGGAGCGGCCGCTTGGGTTGGTCATAAAGAAGCCAAAAAGAGAAGGGAAAATCGTTTTTGGAGCAGGGAAAATTTGGGAGCTATCCCCTCGATTGGTACGAGTTGGGCTTATGGTATGCCCTATGATTTAAACGAATATGGCCGACCTTTCAATGACGCCCTGCTTGTGCCGATAGATCTTGAAAATGGTTATCGTCAAAAAGAAGTAGAAACTTTGGAAGGTGTGCTGACGCGAGTGAGCGAAGCAAATGCGATAATAATAGATGACGACGAGAGTGTGGTTCGGGATATTTTGGCGCGCTTTGTCAAAAACATAAAGCTCGGCACCATCATGCCAGCTCTCGAACACAAACAACTTATTGAGCTTGATTGGCAGTCGCTTGTTTCTAATTTTAAAGACAAATCAGCTTTCGAAAACCAATTTATGAAAATAATGCAGGAGTCGGCTCTTGCTGGCAATGTTTTGCTTTATATTCCCGACTTGTCTGGATTTATTTCTAGATTAAAAAATGCGGGCATCAATCTGTCTTCACTTATTTCGCCATACCTTGCTTCTTCAAGACTTCATATTATCACTCACGCAACGACAGCCGACTTTCATTTTTTTATTGAAACGAGTAGCGCTTTGCTTGGCAGGTTTGAGCGTATCATTCCTGAGCCGGCAGGCGCTCCGGCTACTACTTCTGTTTTGCTTGAGCAATCAACTATTTTGGAAGAGAGATACCAGATTATTTTTTCGTATCCTTCACTTGTTTCGCTTGTTGAAGCGGCGGAGCGGTTTGTTACCTATGGAGAGATGCCGGGCAAGGCTTTGGATTTGATTTATGAGATTGCGCCTTGGGCAGCTGAAAAAGGAGACGATATAGTTTCTAAACAAGATGTTGCTGTTTTTGTTTCAGGCAAGACAGGTATCAAAACAGGCGAAATACAAGCTGATGAGATGGAGCGGATCGAGCATCTCTCGGAGGCTTTGCACAAGCGAGTAGTCGGTCAAAACGAAGCGGTAGAGGCGGTGGTTGGTGCTATTCGTCGTTCGCGTTCGGGGATAGGCAATCCAAAGCGTCCAATTGCCTCCTTTTTGTTTTTGGGTCCGACCGGAGTGGGCAAAACCGAAGTATCAAAGGCGCTTGCTGAGAGTTTTTTTGGTGATGAACATAAGATGATTCGTTTTGATATGTCAGAGTACGATGCACCCGACGCTCTACCTCGCCTTATTGGCAATTTTGCGGAAAACAAAAAAGGCATACTCGCGAGCAAGGTTCGCGACAATCCATACAGTGTTCTCTTGCTCGATGAGTTTGAAAAAGCTTCGCCAGATGTACTCGATTTGTTTTTGCAGGTACTCGACGAGGGAGTTTTTAGTGATGCGGAAGGTAAACCGGTTGGTTGTCGAAACTTGATTATTATTGCAACCTCAAATGCTGGAGCGGAATATATTTGGGAAAAAGCAAAAACTGGAAGTTTGGTAGCAGCGAAGGACGAGATTGTGGACAATATAGTTAAAGACCATGTGTTTAAACCAGAACTTCTAAACCGTTTTGATGGTGTTATTTTATTTCATCCGCTTGAAAAGACTGATCTCGAACATGTGACTCGTATTGGCTTGGAAAAATTGGTCTCTCGTCTCAAAGAAAAAAATATTGAATTTGTCGTTTCTGATTTTTTGGTTAAACATGTAGCGGCAAAAGGTGAGGATCCAAAGTTTGGTGGGCGGGCGATCAATCGCGCTATTCAAAGCGAGGTGGAGGATGTGGTTGCGCGAAAAATAGTGAGTGGGGAGGTGAAGCCGGGTTCTAAATTGGAGCTTACTCAAGCTGATTTCAATAGTTGATTTTGTGTTAGGATGGAGGCATGAATTTTTGGAATAAAATGGAAAAGCCGATCCTATGCCTTGCACCAATGGCCGATGTTACCGATGCTAGTTTTCGTCGTGTTATTTCCAAATGTTCAAAGATTGAAGGCAGTGTGCCTTTTGTCACCTGGACAGAGTTTGTCTCAGCGGATGGTTTGGTGCTTGCACCCGAAAAAGGCAAGCAAAAGCTTTTAAAAGATTTGGAGTATGATGAAAGCGAGCGCCCAATAGTTGCCCAACTTTTTTCGGGTCGTCCAGAGATGATGGAAAAGGCTGCCTACTTGGTCGCCTCTTTGGGTTTCGATGGACTTGATATCAATATGGGCTGTCCGGACAAAAGTGTTGAAAAGCAAGGTGCTGGTGCTGCTCTTATCAAAAATCCCAATTTGGCTCGCGAAATTATTAAAGCAGCGAAGCGTGGAGTGGAAAGGTTTGCTGAAGAAAAAGGTCTTGAGGAGGCAATACCAGTATCGGTCAAAACTCGCCTCGGCTACAATCAAGACGAGCTAGAGACTTGGTTGCCGGAACTTTTGGCAGAGCAACCAGCGGCTATCACCATTCATGCGCGAACTAGAAAAGAAATGTCAAAGGTGCCTGCGCGATGGGAGAGGGTGAAGAGGGCGGTCGAGATAAGAGGAGGAGCCGAAAAGACACTTATCTTTGGCAATGGTGATGTTGAAAATATCGATGAGGCGCTAAAGTTAGCAAAAGAAACAGGTTGTGATGGTGTGATGTTGGGGAGAGCAATCTTTGGCAATCCTTATATTTTTTCGAAGCACGAACCAACTTTTGAAGAGCAGCTTGTAGCACTTCTTGAACACACCAAGACTTTTGATACAGTATTGGGTGGGATAAAAAATTTTGCACTAATGAAAAAACATTTCAAATCATACCTTTCTTTGGGTACGAGACCTCATACACCAGAAATAGACAAAAGAGTCATAGCTTTAAAAGACGCTCTTCTTGAGGCTAAGGATGCCGGGGGAGTTATCACCATCATTTCAAATTTTTTGTCGTATAATTAGTAAATGGAATTCTTAAACAAATTATTCAATATTTCGATAACTGGCGAATCAGTCGCTGACCTTATCTTTTTCTTTGTTTCTGCTTTTTCTCTGATCCTTACATTCATTTTGTTTTTTCATTGGCGGCGCTACGGTATTGGGAGGATCGGTATTTCGATCGCAGAAATAATTTATTTGGTCGGTTCGGCTGGTTTGATTATGTTTGTCTTTTTACAATTACCTTAAATAAATGGTCAACTTTGAACCTGGAGAGGAAGTGATGCTTGTCGTACGTAGGCACTATTTTGTTCTTCTGCCTTTTGTCTTGGCGCTTATCTTGCTTGCAGTATTACCGCTTTTTTTTGAAAACTTTTTTCACTAGCCAATTTTTGGCACTTGATCCAAGTTTGATCGGAGGCTTTTTGAGTTTTATTGATGAATGGGGAGGGTTTGCTTACTCCGTTTGGTTTTTTATTTTATGGATGATTTTTTTCATTGAGTGGACCGACTACTATTTGGATTTTTGGGTTATCACAAATCGGCGCATTGTTGATGCCGAACAGATAGGGTTTTTCAGGAGGCAGGTGGTGAGTTTGGGTTACGAACAAATTCAAGACATCACAGTCGAGACTAAAGGCTTCATTCGCACTATCTTCAATTTTGGGACGCTTCATATTCAAACTGCCGGTGAACGTAATGATATAGTGATCAGTGACGCTCATTTTCCCGAGGATGCTAGATCTTTGATTTTGAAACTCCAAGAGCAATCCAAAGCCAGATAGCTCCGACGAGATAGCCCGCTAATACATCGGAGAGATAATGGACTCCAAGGTAGAGCCTGCTTAGACCGATCAAAAATATCAAGGTAGTTAGAAAAATTATCATTTTGTTTTTGAGATGATGTTTTTCGTGCTTGCCTGTCGTAGCTTGAAGAGAGGGAGGAGCGAAGTCGGGTTTCCAAATAAGAGAAATCAAAAAGCCATAGAGGGCGATTGCGATCGCGCTATGCCAACTTGGAAAGGAATGTGTACTTTCAAAATAAAATGCTCCAAGTGGTCGAGTGCGCTCAAAAAATTCTTTTAAAAAATAAACTGAAAAAGAACTACCGACAATTGAAACAATCAATCCCCATATCTTGTAAGTGTGTTTGTGTATAAACAAGGAAAGGGAAGTGAGGATGGTCACGATCGCGACTACTGTGTACCCAGCCGAGTAAGTAACAATAAGCATGAGGGCAGAGAGCCATTCGCTTTGATGATTTATAAAAAAATGCAACACTACTTGGTCAATAAAATACATTACATTTATTATATACCACAATGGTTGCCTAAGGGGTGATGTTTCTGGTACAATGCTCTCGTTCTTTGAAATTCCAAAAATTAGATTTTTTTGCTCCGGGATAGCTCAGCGGTAGAGCGAGCGACTGTGTCGTGACGCAGCTTCCAAAAGAAATTTTGGTTGAAAAACGAGGTGAATTCGGGGGAACCCCAAGTGGGCAATCCCGAGCCAATCCTAAATTAAAGAAAGATATTGTTGTGTAAAAACTTTAATTAAGGCAGGTGTAGAGACTATTCCGAAAGGAAGTACTTACTCCGTATTTCGGAGTCGGGAAGCGCCTCGCTCCTAATAGCCAATTTGGTTAAAGGAGATGATATAGTCCATACTTCTAGTAATAGAAGAGAATATGTAATCGCTTGGTCGTAGGTTCGATCCCTACTCCCGGAGCAAAGGAATTTAATATATGACCCTTGAGTATATAGATCATATAGTTTTAATAGTTAAAAATATTGAAGAAACTGAGAAGTTTTATTCTTCTTTTCTTGGTAAACCCGAATATCAGGATGAAAACCAAGTTGCCTATAAAATTGGAGAAACTAAAATTTTCTTCGGTTTACCTTATGGAGAATATGAGAAATCAGATAAGGATAAAACAAGTTTGAATCACTTAGCTTTCGGAGTAAAGACAGGAGAAGAATTGAGAAATATTGAGAAAGTTCTAAATGACGCAGGTATACAAAATAGCGGAATAAAAATAGATAAGTATGGTAACAAAGAATTTATATGGTTTGATGATCCGAGCAGTATTCGTTTAGAGATTTATTGCAGGCCAGAATAATTATGAATAAAACTAACCTCGAACTAAAACATTACTGTAAGGACTTCACTAAGATTAGAACTGTTTTGAAAGGAATAGGAGCTAAAAAGGTTATGGTCAAAAACCAAAAGGATTATTTCTTTAATTTGCCTGCTATAAATAAAGCTAAATCTCCAAGGTTAAAATTGAGGATTGAAAATAAAAAACAATATCTTATTTATTATGAAAGACCAAAGTTTGTTAAGGGTAAAGATACAGCTTCTGATATTAAACTTTATGATGTAAAAGATAAGAAACTTTTACCATTCCTTATTAAATCCCTGGGAACCCAAGCAATCGTCGAAAAAAAGCGAGAAGTTTGGAGAAAGACCAACACTGTATTTCATTTGGATACTGTGAAGAGTGTCGGTGGTGTATTTGAGGTAGAACTACAAAAGAAAGGCGGTCTAATTACTGAGGATGACAGAAAAATCTTCAAATCTTATCAGGATAAATTACTCCCTTTTCTGGGTTCGGTTATAAAAGGTTCTAACGTGGATTTAGTAAATAAGTTATAACATCCTGAAGTTTTTCTCTGAGACAAATAGTCTCTATTCTTTCTTCAACTACTTCTTCAAATTTCCCGACTTCATCGATATGAGGATCGGCTCCTTGTTCTGGTTTAAATCTACCTACACCTTTTTTACATTTTTAGTTGCAACAGGATTCATGTCTTAAATTAAGCATAATTTACCACATTTTAGGCCTTCAGTAAACGATTTTTCTTATGCTAAAATATCTTAATCAAGCCATTTTTATAGATATTGACTAATTACTAATAATATGCTAATATATGAATAGTTTAGAAATGTAAATTCTGGGGTGAAGTGCAACTGCAGTTGCTAATACCTCAGAGTATACC
>CAYTTP010000004.1:0-52736 GCA_964440955.1 uncultured Candidatus Saccharibacteria bacterium
GCGCGGTTAGCTCAGTTGGTAGAGCATCCCCTTGACGTGGGGAGGGTCAGAGGTTCGAGTCCTCTATCGCGCACAAATTGAACGCCAGTGAAATTTGGGTGCGATAAGCAAACCAAACTGCTTTGGTTTGCGTGAGGACTCGAAGGCCGGAGCCATGTTGAGCGAAGCGAAACAGGCGAGGCGGGATCGCGGAAATTTTGTGCAACAAAATTATTCGTGACCGAGTCCTCTATCGCGCACAAATTGGATAACTATATCTCACTATAATATTTTGCTGTTATGTAATTTTTTGTAAAATTTTGCATTTTTTGAGGAAAATAGAGTAAAAATAGGCAAAAATTGGTGTGTGGATAACTCTATTTGCTCTTTTTGACAAGCGGGAGTATTTTATTGTTAGTTGATATTCTTGGGTAATTTTAGAGCAATAATGCTTTTTGCTGGTCGATTTAAGATGCTCAAAAATCTTCAAAATTTCTGTTCATTGTAATTATAAAATTTAATATAAAAAATATGAAAAAGATCTTAGTAAGCTTGAGTGCTGTGCTCGGAGTAGTAGCTCTTGTTTCAGGAGCTACTTACGCTGCGTTCTCTGCTACAGTAAATATCACTGGTAACACAATTTCTACGGCTACTGTTTCGCTTGGTACTAATGGCTTGATCTAGAAACCAATCGGTGGTGCTGATGCTCAAAATATGCTACCTGGTCAATATACTCTACCAGGAAGAGCTGGCATATATAATACAAGTTCAATACCGTTGAAGTTGTATATGAAAACCGAATCTCTATCTGATACCTCTCCTACAGGTATCTGTGCCAATACTTTATTATCTGTATACACAGGCAATGCTGGTGTAACCCCAACTACTGATAGCAATGGAAAGATTGTGAGTGGTGCATTTGACGAAGCCCAAAGGGAAGTAGTCACAAAATCAGTACTTGACTGGTCAACCGATCCTGCCGTTGAATTGACTGGAACTGTTCCATTTCAAACAGTTCAAGCAAACTGGACACAAGTCATTTGGCAACAAGCCCAGTTGAGTCCAAGTGCTGGCAATGAATTACAAAATTCATCATGCACATGGAATGAAGTATTTATAGGAGAAACTGAAGTAGAAAGCTAGTTGTTCTACCGATCGTCCAATTGGTTGGGCGATCAATTAGGATAATTATATGAAAAAAATATTTAAAATTTTGGGTGCTACTCTCGTTACTCTGCTTATCTTGCTCGTAGTTTTGATTATCGTCTCCTTTGTTTCTCTCCCTGGTGATTTTAAAGTTTTCAATGTTCTTACTGGTTCGATGGAACCCGCCATCAAAGCGGGCAGTATGGTCGTCGTAAGTAAAGAGGATAGTTATAAAATAAACGACATAGTGACTTTTGGTGGAGACAAATCAACCCCACCGACTACTCATCGTATCGTAGAGATGAAGCTTGAGAGCGGAGAGAGTGTCTTTATTACAAAAGGTGATGCCAACCAAAGTCAAGATTTGACACCCATCAGGCAAAATGTGATCATCGGCAAAGTGATATTCACGATCCCCTTCATTGGGAAAATCGTCGGCTTCGCCAAAACACCTATTGGGTTTGGGGTTTTGGTACTAGTGCCGTCTATAATCTTCGTATATGAAGAGATAAAAAAGATCGGGCGAGAGATTTCAAAACTAAAAAAAGGTAAGGATTTGACTGATAACCCAAATAAAACAGAAGAAACAATCCAATGAGAAAAATAACCTCTATAATCTGTTTGCTTTCAATCATTCTTTACCCAAGTTTCTTTTTGGTTAATGACACAGCGGCGCGATTTTCTGACACGGTCACTGTACCCAACAATCAAATATCGACCGGAAACCTAACACTTGATGTGGATTGGGGGGTATTCTCGCCATCAATCTTGACTCAAGGTGCTTCAACGACTCGTACTCTTACGATCAAAAATACCGGTACAGGCAATGTTAAATATAGGTTATTTGGTGAAAATCTAGACCCTGTATCTTGCGATATGTGGCTTGCCGCGGTCGTCAAAGTAAATGGAGTAATCGAGTATGACAGCGAAGATGATATTGAAACAATAAACACTCCTCGCGAACTTGATGCAGGAGACACTGATATTATCGATATCGAAATAGGTCTTGCTGACAATGACCCTCAAGATCAAAACAAGTCTTGTGATTATTTGGCTAATATCAAGGCTTGGCAGGAAGGATTTGCGGAAGATAGTGGTGGTTTTACTTACGAAACTTCAACTACATATACGATAAATACTGGTTCTTGGGTAGTGTTACCATCAGCTCCTCCAGTAGTCGAACCAAACGTGGTGATAAATGAAATAATGTGGATGGGAAGCCGTTTTGATACTGGAGTTGCAAATGGTGGTGATGAATGGATCGAGCTCTACAACCCAAGCTCCCAACCAGTCGATATAAGTGGCTGGAAAATTGAAAACATAATGACTACGAATAGTATACTCATCATTCCAAATGGTTCGATAATCCCAGCGGGCGGTTATTTCATGATATCAAGATATGAAAATACGCACAGCAGTTCACTTACTTTACCTATACCAAACTTGTTTGAGAGCAGCCTATCAATAGTCGACAGCTACTTAACCAATGGGGCAATAATACTTAAAGACCTATCAGATACAGTAGTAGACTCTACACCAACCCCAACCGGAAGTGCTTGGACAGTCGGTATAAATGATTCATCACCATACAGAAAGTGGTCAATGGAAAGAAACTTGGTACCAGGTGATGGTAGTTTGGCTACAAGTTGGCATACTTGCGATAGAGACAATATGAGCCCTACCGATTTGACTCTCATGAAAACATATTGGAAATCAAATGCTCAAAACTACAATTGCGGTACACCAATGGCTCCAAACCTCTCCTACAACGACCCAACCGCTCCTGATTATAAAGGTGGGGGTAGTGTCGAGGACAAAAGCAGTCAGACTGACTCTGATGAGGAAACAGACTCCCAAGAGACTGTTCCAGAAGAAGAAAATAATGATAGTACTCAAACTGAACAAAATGAGGAACCAAATGATAGTGAAGAGGTCGACCAAATTGATGAACAAGATGTCACAGATACAAACCAAACCAATGATGACATAGGTGAACAAAGCGAAAACCAAAACGAACCAGAGGAGACTCAGACTCAAGTAGATGATAACAATGAAGCGAGCGAGGTAGTCGAAACCCAAACAGAACAACCACCAGTTGAAGTGTCCACTCCTGAAGTTGAAGTAACACCTCCTCAAGAATAAACCATGAAAAACATAAAAATAAAAACAATTTTGCTTGCACTTGCTTGGGCTTCATCTTTTGGTGTGGCTACAGCACAAACTCCGTCGCTCACGGCTACATTTAGCGCGACCCCTCTTTTTACAATTGAAAACTTTGTACCGGGAGCCAAAAGTGAGGCGTGGGTCAACATAAACAACAATTCGGAGAGCGAAAAGAGCGCTTATATTGAAGCTTATAATGTAACCAATCCGGACAATCTCGCCAGCCAAATGCGTTTTAGAATTTTTGAAAACGAAATTGAACTGTACGACGAAAACTTCCAGACATTTTTGAATGCTGGACCAGTATCACTCTCCTCGATCGCTCCTGACTCTTCAAAAAAATACGACCTAGAAATAACTTTTCTCTCTACTGCCAGCAATGAATTCGAATCGAAGACTCTAGGTTTTGACCTTTGCGTCGCTTTTTGGGGTGGAGAAATACGATGTACAAGTGCTGAAGTGGGTGAAGAGCAGAGTACTTCTGGGAGTGGTGGTGGAGGAGGGGGAGGTAGTGGCCTATCAGGCGGGCGTCACCTTATAATTTCAAACGAAGGGATCGGGGAGATGTATTTAACGGGAACACCTGCTTCTGGTAATGCAATAGTCACTTGGGATACCAATATTCCAGCAACTACACAGGTTATTTATGGCCCAGCAGACCAAACATATACTCTTGATATAAATATATTGCCGGGAATGGGTTATCCGTTTGCGACAGAGGAAATAATGTCGAAAACGACCGACCACTTGATCATTTTAAACGATCTCACTCCCGGTCAAACTTATGTTTATCGAGTAGTTTCTCGTGCATCACCACCATCAGTAAGCTTTGAAGGCAAGTTTACTGTGCCGGGGACTTTGGCAGTTGCAGCTCAAAATGATTTGGGGGGTACAGGGTCTGTCCTTGGTGCATCAACCAAAACTAGCTCGGGTATCAGCACAACTACCGCGACCACTACCAAAAATGACAACGCTTTGAATGATTTGGCAAATGTGTTAAAATCTGACGGTTGGGGTACCTTCCCGGGATACCTCTGGTGGCTACTGCTAATAATCCTCATACTCTACATCATTTGGCGAAGCCGAAAGAAAAAACAAGACCGGGTCTAGTATGAAAAACTTTTTTCAAAAATACAAAACAGCCCTGATCGTCGGGGTTGTTGTCTTTATACTATGCTTCCCTCTGGTTGGTGGCAAAGTTATCGATACCCTTTCAGCTATTTATGCTTCAGTACTTGTAAAATTGACCAACGAAGACAGGGTAGCCAAAAATATAAGTGAACTCACAGTAAACCCTCTGCTCGAAAAGGCTGCTCAAATGAAAGCCGATGATATGGCAGCTAAAGGTTATTTTTCACACACGACTCCTGATGGAAAGAGTCCTTGGTATTGGGTTTTGAAAGCAGGCTACACCTACCTCTATGCCGGTGAAAATTTGGCAGTCAACTTTGAAAACAGTGAGGATGTAGAAAGAGCCTGGATGAATTCGGAGACTCATCGCCTCAATATAATGAACCCAAAATATACTGAAGTTGGCATTGCCACCTCAACTGGTATTTACAAAGGCCGGCCAGCGGTTTTTGTCGTTCAGATGTTTGGTACACCTCTCTAACCCCTCTTAAAATAACCTGTCCAAACGGTGATATGTTATAATACCCCACATGTATGAACTTATAATCATAGGGGGTGGACCAGCCGCTTCAGCGGCCGGAGTGTATGCGGCACGCAAACAAATAAAGACTGCCTTAATAACCGAAAGTTTTGGTGGACAGAGTATTGAGTCAGAGGAAATCCAAAACTGGGTCGGAACAGTTGCAATTTCTGGTATGGAGCTTGCTAAAAATTTGAAAAATCACGTCAAGCATTATGCCGGAAGTTTTGTAGATGTAAAAGAAGGTGAGCGAGTTTCTAAAATTTCAAAAAGTGAAAATAGTTTTTTGGTAGAAACTAGCAAGGGCTCTTATCAAACAAAAACAGTATTGATAGCGACTGGCAGTAGTCGCCGCAAGCTCG
This sequence comes from uncultured Candidatus Saccharibacteria bacterium, assembly GCA_964440955.1. Classification (GTDB taxonomy): domain Bacteria; phylum Patescibacteriota; class Minisyncoccia; order Phycocordibacterales; family WO2-35-19; genus CAYTTP01. The sequence continues at coordinate 5,302 of CAYTTP010000004.1, forward strand.
ACGTGCCCGGAGCAAAGGAGTTTGAGGGTAGGGGTATAACCTACTGTGCTTCGTGTGATGGGCCGTTTTTTGAAGGACAGGATGTAGTAGTGGTTGGTGGAGGCAACGCTGGCTTTGAGTCAGCCTTACAACTTTTGGCCTATTGTAAGAGCGTTACCCTTATTGCTCGCAACGAATTTAAAGCTGACCCAGTGACTATCGAAAAGACAAAACAAAACTCCAAATTTAGAGGTATCGAGCACGCAGAACCAGTGGAAATAAAAGGTGATAAAACAGCAAACGTCCTTGTATACAAAACCAAAGCAGGGGAGATGGGGGAAATAGCAACTAACGGCATTTTTGTAGAGATAGGGCACTTCCCCGCTACCTCATTTGTTGAAGGTCTTGTTGAAATGAACGGAGCTAAAAATATTGTCATTAATCACAAAAATCAGCGCACAAGCCTAAATGGTATTTGGGCGGCGGGGGATTGTACTGACGTTTTGTATCACCAAAACAATATCGCCTCGGGTGATGCTGTCAAAGCTCTGGAGGATATTTATTTGGAATTAAAGAGAATGTAGGCCTATTTCAGCTTACTACGGCGCAAAAAGGCTGGTACGGCACCCCATTCGTCATCGTCATCAATAATATTTTGTTTTTTAGCTTCTTCTTTTTCCTCGACTACTTCAGGTTGAACAGGAGTTGGTGTAGGTGGAGGGACTTCCTTGCGCTCTTCGCGACCAAAAACAGTATTAAAAATCTTTCCTTTTGGGGTCTCGTCCTCTTTTGAATTGTCTAGGCCACCAAACTTGTCACCAAAAAAAGCTTTGGTAACTGCCGACTCTGGGAATCCAGAAGCGATAACAGTGATCTTGATTTCGCCTTTTTTGAGCTTTTCGTCTTTGACGGTACCAAAAATGATTTTGGCATTTGGGTCAACCGAGTCAGTGATAAATTTTGCGGCGTCATGTATTTCAAACATAGTAAGGTCGCTACCGCCAGCAATAGAGAAGAGTACACCGCGCGCACCGTTTATTGATACTTCCAAAAGTGGGGAATTAATAGCGAGTTTCGCTGCTTCTTCAGCTCGCTTTTCGCCACTAGCTCTACCTATACCCATAAGAGCACCGCCTGCGCCTTCCATGACTGCACGAATATCAGCAAAGTCGATATTGATAGTACCTGGCATAGTGATAAGGTCGGAAATACCCTCAACCGCCTGCTTCAATATATCGTCACACATAGCAAAAGCGTTGTCGGCTAAAGTATCCTTATTGATTGATGCGAGGATACGGTTGTTTGGGATCACGATGAGAGCATCAACTGATTGGCGAAGCTCTTCAAGTCCTGCCTCCGCGAGTCGCATACGCTGTTGACCTTCAAAAGAGAATGGTTTGGTAACTACAGCGACTGTAAGCGCTCCAAGCTCTTTGGCGGTGCGAGCAATGACCGGGGCCGCGCCAGTACCAGTGCCACCCCCCAAACCACAAGCAATGAAAACCATGTCAGCTCCTTTAAGCGCCTCTTGCACTTCCTCTTTGGTTTCTTCGACTGCGCGTTTGCCAAGCTCTGGGTTCATACCAGCACCAAGACCGCGCGTGAGGTTTTTGCCGATATGGATTTTCTTTTTTGCCTCGGAATGATGCAAATCTTGAGCGTCGGTATTGACGGCAATAAAATCAACGCCTCGAACTTTCGAGTTGATCATATGGTTGACGGCGTTTTTGCCCGAGCCGCCCACTCCGACTACCTTGATTCTTGCAAATGCTTCCACTTCTGGCTTGATTTGAGGCATGGTTTAAATAATGGTTAATTGGTCAATTACCTTAATCGTACCAGAGCCAAAACCAAAAAACAAAGCTTGTTTTATAAACAAAATATGTCATAAAACTCGTCACTATACTGCATAAACAAAAGCCGCCAACAGGAGTGTTGAGGCTCTTGTTGGCGGTGGGGGATCAGAAGTAGAGGGATCGCCTGAATAACTGATCGACGGACTCATCCGGAAGATAGGGGATTGTCGTCCAATCATTCGGCATTAGGTACTTATCTCCCAAAACGGTTCTTACGGCCGTCCCCCCAAGTAAGCGGACCTTGAGATTGCCCTGATGGAGCATAAATTCGAGGTTCGCTACGCGATCCATCTTTCCGCTCTGATCAGAGAAGCTCGTCCTGAATCTTGCGCGAGGGAGATTCTTGATCAGAAACGTGTCAACAGAAAACTCCCACGGGGTAGTGGGGATAACCCAAACCGAATCGGTTATATCCCACCCTTTGAAGTTGATGCCAAACTTCTTGTAAAATTTGTCGCAATAACGATCGTGGAAGGCATTGTAAGCCTCCTTCCCGCCTGTTATTTCGCAGGTGAAGCAGATCCCCATCTGGTCTCTGGAACACCGGCGTACGGTGACACTCGTATACCTGTAGGGATCCTCAGCGACCAACTCGCGGGCAACTGTCAGAAGATCTCCCACATGGATCGTGTCTGCAAACTTCCAGATTCCTTGGACCACGTCAAACGTGGGCCGATCAGACTGCACACTAACTCCAGTCATACACTGACTCCTTAAATTGAAGTGAAATGAACACAGGTTTCCCTGCTCTTCTGTAGAATACAGACAATATATCTAAATGTCAAGGCAGGAATTGCTTCACGAATTTGGAGATGGTAAGAAGGAGGTTTTTGCCGTGTTTTTTGAGACCAAGGATTTCTTCATCTTCGGGCGAATTGCCCATAATGCAAAGCCCGTAGGCGACCGACCATGAGGAGTCTTTGATTTGAAATTTGCCGTTTGAAATATTGAGCGAAGCAATACGCGACGGCAGTCGCAAATAGGTACGAGCAAGCTCTTCGACAGAGGTGATAGATGACGAACCACCGGTGATAATGATACCAGCCGGCAAAAGACCAGAGCGGCCAATTTTTTTGAGATGTAGTTCGACAAGTTCAAAAATATCATTGAGTCTTGCGGAAACTATTTCCTCCAACTTCTTTTTTGAAACATTGAGCGAAGTGACACTTCCCAGTTTGATCGACTCGGCCTCTTCAAGCGAGATTTTGAGACCAAGAGCGATGTCATTTGTTATATCACTTCCACCGATCGGGAAAACCTCAAGCGAAACAGGGATATTGTTTTCAAAAACAACAATTGAACAGGTTTCTGCACCGATATTCGCAAGTACACAACCAGCAATTTTTTGGCTTTTGGAAAGAGTGACAAAGGAGGCGGCGATAGGTGAGGCGACGACATCAATCACTTCGACCCCGCTCTCCTCAATTGCTTCAATGAGATCATCCAAATGAGGTTCAATACAGCTTATAAAAAGCGCCTTCACTTCGAGCTTTACTCCACGTGTACCAAGCACCCTCCCAAGGGAAACTTTGCCGTCAACCTTCCAGAGAGTGGGGATAGAGTTTATTATTTTGCGGTTTTGGATAAGGGGTGGCGGTATTGACTCTTCGGCGTTTTGTAGAGCTTGGTCCATGTCGGCCTCGGTTACCTCTTGGTCAGCCCGAGCAACAATGGTAGAACCTTGGGAATTGACACTTGAAAGGCCGACACCACCTATCGAGACATAAGCCCTTTTGACATTGACACCAGAAGTCTTTTCGGCTTGGCGCAGGGCAATACTGACACATTTGGTGACGTCGGCAATATTTAAAATATAACCGTGACGCAAACCTTTCGATTCGGCCCGACCAGTACCCAAAATAATCGGAAGTGAGTTTTCGTTTTGCTTTTCAGCGATCACTACACGTACTTCATAAGTACCTACGTCTATACCGACTGTAATACGTGCGCTCATATCGTTCCATTTTACTACCATGATCCATTCCTTTCAAATGAAGACAACCGTGGATAAGAAGTAAGAGCAAGTAATTTTCGAAAGTTTCGTCAAAATCTTTTGCTTTTTTTGATGCCACATTTGGAGTTATAAAAATCTCGCCTGCCTCTTTTGAGACTTCGAAGGAGAGGACATCGGTCGCGTAATTTTTGTTGCGATATTGACTGTTTAGTTTTTTTGAAAGAGTGGGACCAATAAGAACAATTGAAAGCTCATACTTTTTGCCCAAAATATCATCTTTTATCTTTTCAAATGGCAATTTTAAAAAGCTCTGAGGGGTGATTTTTGGGGATTTTAGACTGGAAAAAACAGAGGTTTTTTCGCCTTCAAACAATATTCCCTTCGAATTTTTAATCTTCAATTTTAAATATAAATTATTCCAAAGTCCCTGCCATTTTGCCCATCTTGATAAGTTCGCGAATATGAGTGCGCTTGGCAATTTTTTTCAAGGTCTTCTTTTTCTTGACATAGTCTGAAGGTTTGCGAGAGCTGTAGCGGATACCTCGGAGGCGTGAAAGCACGCCCGAGCCCTGCATGCGCTTGGTAAACTTGCGCAAAAGGCCTAGGTTATTGTCATTGCCCGATTTTACGACTTCTACATTTGTTGCCATATGTGGGGTATATACTAACACACTGCCATTTTTACTTCAACAGCTTTTTCATGTGTTCGCCGATTTGGGATATGAGTACCGACTCTTGAGCGCGGTTCACTGCATTGCGCACAACGACCGAGTTTTCAATCGCTTCTTTTTGGCCAATGAGCAATATATAGGGTATGCCAGAATTTTCAGCCACTCCTATTTGAGAGCTTAGCTTGTCTTTGGCTATTGAGTGCAAAACTTGAATATTGTTTTTATAAAGTTGTTCGAGTATCAAAAAACTTTTGAGTTTGGCCTCCGGACCAAATTGGATGAGATATGCGTCAGGTTTAGCTGGTCGCGCCTGAACTTTTTTCAAAGCTTTTTTGAGTTTGACCGAAAGACGCAAAACAGTGCCACCTACATCTTTTTTGAAGCCGATCTTTTTTGCCAAACGGTTGAAGCGTTCCCCAAAAGCTAGCTCTTCATCACCGGTTGAAATAGAGTAGACAGTTTCAGCACCATAAGAAAGATCGTCAATCAGAGTGTTTTGGATAGAGTAGGGTATTTCCAAAACTTCCAAAAATTCGAGCACTTCTTTGAAGTGTAGACGTGAGCTCTCAGAAAGAAAGTCAAGAGGTTTTGGACATTCCTTGAGCCATCTTTCCCATTCTGGTTTTTGGTTTAGAAGAATGGCTAGAGGATCTTTTTTGGTCGCCTGACGTAGATCAGTATCAAAATTATTATAGTTTTTCTTGACGAAAGAATTCATTTGGCGGGAAAATTCGGCAAGCGATTCTTTATCGCCTATTGAGTTCACCTTTACTTCCAAATTTTTGAAGCCCAAATCTTTGAAGATAGAAAGTGCCGCCTGAATCGAGACACACTCGCAAACACTTTTCAAAGATCCAATCGAGATGAGTGAAGCTTCAAGTCGCATTGGCTTTTTCCTCTCTTTGGAACCTTTGAAAGGACGCTCACAAAAAAGCATGCATGGCTGGACTCCGGACATCATCTTTTCATCAAAATACATCCGCAGAAGGGCCGAGTCCTCAATCGAATTTGGAGTCGATCCAAACTGACGGGTAAGCTCAAAGTCATGAGACTTCACGACTGGAGCCTCAATGGGTTGGAAGCCGAAAAATCTGGCTATTTTGTCTATTTCGGTGACTTGTTTTAAGCCACGCTTATCAATTGATGTAAAATCCATGTCGCGGCTATTCTCTCACAAATCCGGGCCAAACGCCAATTTTATCGAGCGGCCAAAGACGGACAAATGGCCGGCCGACGATGTCACTTTTTAAAATCGGTCCCCACACACGCGAATCAGAGCTACCGGCCCTGTTATCACCCATGACAAAAAATTCATCGTTACCGAGCTCGAAATCGAGGTTTTCGATCTTTGAGTAAACCACATACGGTTCATTTAGTTTTTGAGGTTCACCCCAACCCCCGCTCTCTTTTTTTTGAACAAAAACTTCACCACCAACGATTGAAATTTTCTCACCTGGAAAGCCGATAAGCCTTTTGATGAAATATTTTGTCCTGTCCTTAGGATAGCGAATGATCAAAAAATCTTGACGTTTTGGTTCTTCAAAACGTTTACTTATTTGCTCTACAATAAGGTAGTCACCATTTTTGAAAGTTGGGTAGGAGGAGGCGCCTTCGACTAAATAAGGTTGGGCGACAAAAATACGAAAAACAAATACGATGATACCAGCAAGAATACAATACCTTATCAAATCAAAAGAAGATTCTTGCTTTGACTCTACGTTCATGAGGGTATTTTAGCAGGTATGAGTCATGAATCAAGAAGTATGAATTATGCAAAAAATATTATATCCTATACTTAATTCATTATTCATTATTCATTATTCATGTTCTATCTAGTTGGTCTCGGTAACCCAGGTGAGGAATACGAAAAAAGTCGTCACAATGCAGGGAGGATGGCTGTTTATCACGCAAGCGAAAAACTAAAGGTTCGGGGAGTAGAGATACTCACTCCGGACACCTTCATGAATCGCTCGGGTAGCTTTGTCGCAAAGCATATAAAGTCAAAGAAAGCCGCTCTAAACCTCATAGTCGTTTATGACGACATTGACCTTGCTCTTGGCTCCATCAAAATCTCGTTCAACAAGAGTTCGGGTGGCCACAACGGCCTTGAGTCAGTGATCAAAGCTCTCAAGACTCGCGAATTTATTCGCCTACGCATTGGCATTGCACCTACAACTCCAACTGGCAAAATTAAAAAGCCAGCAGGCGAGCAAAAGGTGCTCGACTTTCTACTCTCAAACTTTTCACCAAAGGAAATCGAGACTTTGAAAAAAGTTTTCAAAAAAACAACCGAGGCAATCCTAATGATCGTAGAAGAAGGGAAGGAAAGGGCGATGAATGTGTTTAATTAAACAAAAAACTCCTTTCGGAATTTTTTGTTTAGCTTTTACTTCCCCTCTACAAAACTCAAAGCCATCTTTTGTTCTTTTGGATCAAAGATATTGATCTTGAAGTTGTAGCTTTTGCCGAGTTCGAGTTTTTCGCGCAATTTCTCTTCACTACCAAACTCTGAAATATGCACAAGGCCAGCCACTCCTTCTTCAATTGAAGCAAGCGCGCCGTGTTTGTTGAATTTGATGATAACACCACTCACAATGTCGTCTTTTTTGTATTTTTTCGAAGCAGAGCTCCATGGGTTTTCTTTGAGCGCCTTGATGGAGAGCGATATTTTGCCGTCCTTCACCTCTATCACCTTCACCCGCACCTTGTCGCCAACTTTGGCAAATTTGTGAGGATTTTCGACCAAGCCCCAGTCTATTTCAGAAATGTGAACCAAACCTTCCAAACCTTCTTCAATCTTGATGAAGATACCAAAATCAACAATACCGGTCACTTCACCCAAAATCTCATCGCCAAGAGCATACTTGTCGATTATCTTTTCTTTTTCGGTGTTGTCAGGATCCTTCTCAGAGAAAATCAGTTTACCTTCCTTTGAATTTGCACCAATGATCGCAACCGAGAGCTTTTCACCAACCAATTTTCGAAGTTCATCCAATATTTTGTCTTTGTCACCGTCAGAAATACGAGGATAGTGCTCTGTTTTGAGTTGGGAAGCCGGCAAGAAACCAGTAATACCTTGCCACATAAGCATAAGCCCACCTTTGTTTGCTTCGGTCACGGTAAGGTCAAAGACTTTCTTGTCGCGAATTGCTTCCTCCGCATCACTCCAAATCAAAGCCTGCTTCGCTTCCTTAAGCGAGATTTCAATATAGCCTTCTTTGTTATCTGTACCGATGATCTTGCCAGTGATCTTGTCACCAACATTGATCTTTTTTATAAGATCGCGGGCGTTTATATACTCACGTCCAAAAATAATGCCAGTACCCCAAGGAGGCAAATCGACATACACCGCGTTTTTGGCTATCGAAAGGACTGTGCCTTCTATTATCGTATCCTTCTCCGTCCCCAAAACCGCACTATCCATAAAACCACTCATCACCGTCGCTTCGCTTGCAACCAAACTTTCATCAGTCTTTTTCATTTTGTTATTTTGGAAATCAGACGGTTTTTCAAAGTCTTTGGAATCACTGAATGACTTTGAGGGTTAGGCCGCCTGAAACTTATAACCTAGAGCTTTTTAAAGCTTTTGGTATAATAACACCATTCTTATAAGAATCAATAACTTAAAAAATAATGAAAAATTCTATCATGCTCACCGTCCTGGTCGTACTTTTGGCCATTGCCGCATACTTATTTTTTGTTCGCAAATCGGATGCTCCGAGTATTGAGGAATTTACAAAAACACCTCCTACCACCTCGACTACTTCACTTGCTCATGGGTCTTATACTCTCGACACATCTTCAAGCAAAATAGGTTGGTACGGAGAAAAGATAATCGGCTCAAGCGAAAAGGGAACCGTCAAACTCTCGTCGGGTTCTTTCACTTTTGGTTCGACGACTAGTGGTAAGTTTGTTATTGACATGAACTCAATAGCAAGCGAGCCTCACATAGAAATGTTGGTAAAGCACTTGAAGAGTGATGACTTCTTTTCGGTTGAAAAATATCCGACTGCTGTTTTTGAACTCTCTTCGATTACTACCGCTTCTGAAGCTAATAAATACAACGTGACAGGTCTCCTGACCATAAAAGGCATCACAAAAAATATTTCCTTCCCGGCAAATATCTTAGTCGATGGCAATAACGTTCGCGCAACTGGAGCTTTGGAAATAAACCGCGCCGATTGGCAGGTGCGATATGGTTCGCCATCATTTTTCAACGATCTTGGCGATAAAGCAATAAAAGACAACATACTTTTGACTATTGACTTATTGGCTACAAAGGTGATACAATAAGGGGGTAAGTCAAGTTCTCCAGTTTGTTTTGCGTAGCTTTATCTCGCTAAACAAGAAGCTGAATTGGGCTTGGTCGTTTATAAAAAGATAATGCAAAGTACGCAATGAAGAAAATTTTCGTAGGCAACTTGCCTTGGAAAACCACTGACAACGATCTTCGCGACATGTTCTCCCAAAACGGAGAAGTTTCGAAGGCCGAAATTGTCATGGACCGTATGACCGGCCGATCGCGAGGCTTTGGTTTCGTTGAAATGACAAATGACAGCGAAGCTGATGCAGCGATCAGCGCTTGGAACGGTAAAGACATGGAAGGCCGCGCTCTCACCGTAAATGAGGCTCGTCCTCAAGAGGCTCGTCCTCGCCGTGACTCTTTCCAAAGATAATCTCTCTGGATAGAGAATAACAAAACCCCGCTGGCATGCCGGCGGGGTTTTGTTATACTTAATTTCATATGCCTCGAAAAATTATATTTTTAATCTTTGCTTCTGTTTTCATTTTTCTAATTTTCAATTTTGAATTTTCAATCTTCAATCCCTCTAAAACAATTATCATTGGTAATGAAGTTTTGAAGGTCGAGGTTGCCGACAGTGAAGCAGAGCGCGAACAGGGCCTGTCAGGCAAAAAAGGTTTGGGAGAAGATGAGGGAATGTTGTTTATTTTTGAGAGAGAAGGAAATTATAGTTTTTGGATGAAAGATATGAACTTTCCTATCGATATCGCCTGGATTTCAAAAGATAAAACTATTGTGCACATAGAAGCAAATGTATCTCCAACTAGCTTCCCTAGAGTATTTGCTCCACCCAAAACTTCAACACCAGCTCTTTATGTACTTGAAACAACTGCTGGTTTTTTTGAAGCAAAAAAGATCAAAATAGGCGACCAAGTCCAATTTTGATTTCAAATCAGGTAAGAGGCTTCCAAACAAAGGATGATTAGACCATGCATTTCACACTCCCACCTAATGCATTTTCTAATAGTGTTTTTTTGATTTATCCACAAGACCGGCTTGGGTATAAAATTGTAGAATATGTTGACGATTTTGAGGAATTTTTATCAATTTTTAGCAAAATTTTACAAAAAATGAACATTTTTATCACAAAACGTGACGGCACCAAAGAAATTTTCAATGCCGACAAGATCAACCGCTCGATCGAGCGCGCCTGCCGCGACCTTTCCGACCCTGTCGGTATGGTTGTCCAAATCGCAAACGACACCAGGCTTACTCTATACGACGGCATCACAAGTGAAGAAATGGATAAAGCGACAATCAATGCCGCCGTACAAAATATCAAAGAAGATGTCGAGTACGACAAAGTCGCCGTACGTCTCCTCCTCAAAACTCTCTACAAAAGGATTTTAGGCAAATACGATGTCGACAATGATGCTGATTTAAAAAAGAAGCATCGTGATGCCTTTATCACCTACATCAAAAATGGCATTGCTGAAAACAGACTCCATCCTGACATGCAAGCCAAATTTGATTTAGAAAAATTGGCTGACGCTCTCATGGTTGAGCGCGATGAAAAGTTTTTGTACTCCGGTCTTGATGGACTATTAAACCGTTATGGCATCAAAGACACAAAACAAGAACCTCTCGAAACGCCCCAGTTCCTCTTTATGCGGGTCGCTATGGGGCTCTCCTACAATGAAAGCGAACCCACTCTTTGGGCTATAAAGTTTTATAACAAAATGTCCGAGCACGACTATATTGCTGGAGGCTCGACCAATCTTGGCGCCGGTACGACAAGGCCCGCCCTTTCAAATTGCTTTTTGCTCGAAATTCACGACAATATGGAGCATATCGCAAAGTCTGTTTCGGATGTCATGCTTTTGTCTAAAGGCTCGGGGGGACTTGGCGCTTCAGTGACAAAACTACGCGCTGCCGGTTCACCTCTTCGTTCAAACTTTGGCGGTGTTTCAACCGGCCCAACCACCTTTGCAAAGATCATCGACACTGCTATCCGAGCTATCCAAAGAGGTGGGAAGAAAAAGGGGGCCCTCTGTTTCTATATGGAAAACTGGCACCTCGATTTTCCAGAATTTGTCGACTGGAAACACAACGCGGGCGATGATTACTTGCGAATGCGTACCGCAAATACCGCCGTCTTCATTTCCGACGAATTTATGAAGCGGGTCCAAAAAGGTGATAGCTGGTACATGTTTGACCCAATTGAAACACCAGACTTAAACGAGCTTTATGGAAGCCAATTTTCAAAAAGATACAACGAATATATAGAAAAGGCAGAGGCTGGGGAAATGCGCGCTTTCAAAAAAGTGCCAGCACGCGAACAATTTAGACAGATAATAGTCGCCCTACAAACAACCTCTCACCCATGGCTCACTTGGAAAGACACCATCAACCTCCGCGCTCTAAACAACAATACCGGTACCATCCACATGAGCAACCTCTGCACCGAGATTTGTCTACCACAAGATAAGGACAATGTTGCGGTTTGTAATTTGGCTTCTATAAACTTGGCTGGACATGTCCAAAACAAAGAAATCAAGTGGGGTAAACTTGAGGAGTCGGTCAGACTTGCAGTAAGACAGTTGGACAATCTGATAGACATAAACAAACTTCCAATACCTGAAGCCGAAAAGTCAGACAAAGAGAACAGGGCAATAGGTTTGGGAGTGATGGGTCTTGCTGACACTATCGAACAGTTGGGGATGGCTTACGATTCTGAATATGTTGCTGATTTTGTTGATCGTATATTTGAATTTGTAAGTTATATGGCGATAGATGAAAGTGCGAACCTAGCTCAAACTCGAGGCTCTTATAAAAATTACCAAGGTTCTCGATGGTCAAAAGGTATGGTACCAATAGACACCATCGTCGAGCTAGAAAAAGATCGTGGTATGAATGTAACTGTACAAAAAGAAAGTAAGCACAAAGGTTTGAATTGGGATATTCTACGTGAAAAAGTAAGAAAAGGTATGCGTAATGCGACCCTTCTTGCTGTTGCTCCAAATGCAAACATTGGTCTTGTAGCGGGGACTACCCCAGGCATTGACCCACGCTTCGCTCAAATATTTTCTCGCAATAAAATCTCTGGTAAGTATGTCGACATAAATCACAACCTCGTCAAAGACCTCAAAAATATGGGCTTGTGGGATATTGTCAAAGATAAAATCATCGAACACCAAGGTGATATTTCTGACATCGACGAAATACCACAACACATCAAAAATATTTACAAGACTTCCTTTACCACCTCTCCATATGCTTTTATCGAAGTAGCAGCGAGAGCTCAAAAGTGGGTCGACCAAGGATTGTCGCGCAACATGTATTTGGAAACACGCGATATTGACGAAACAATGAAGATTTATTCAACCGCTTGGGAAAAAGGAGTGAAAACAACCTACTACCTCCACATGAAGCCTCGCCATACTGCCGAGCAATCGACAGTAAGAGTCAATAAAGCCGAAGCTTTGGGCAAAACTGGTTTCGGAGCGGTGTCCAAATCTTTGGGCAACAAAGACAGCGCAAGACCGCTCAATACGCCAATAGGTCAAGGCTTTGCTTTGCCACTCCAAAAAACTTTGGAGGTTGTAGTGCCGGAGCCGGCAACGATTGAAGAAAAAGTAGCTTTGGTTGAGACAATGCCAGCCCAACCTGAAATATTTAAAGATACCGACTTCGCAGAGAGCTACGTCGAACCGAAAATCGAACCTGCGCAAGACTATGCTGTACCAAAAGACCCAATCGCGGTGCAAGTTTCTCAAATAGTGAAAGAGAGTAACTCGCCAACCCCGACTCCTTTTGGTATAAAACCAAAAGAAGTGGTACCAGTAACACAACAAGCAAAAGTCTGTCCAATCGACCCAGCCGAACGCGCCCAGTGTGATAGTTGTCAGTAAATTTTCAATTTTTAATCTTTAATTTTTAATCTCTATGTTGCTAGGAAAAGCCAGTCCGGAAGATATGAGCCTTCACCCACTTCGATATAAGTGGGCGTACGACCTTTACAACCAAGCAGTGCGCAACACTTGGTTCCCCCACGAAATCGCCCTTAAAGAAGATTTGGAGGATTTCTCAAAAATGACCGAAGATGAGCGCCATGCAGTCAAATTTTTGATGGCCTTTTTCAACCCAGCCGAGCTTATCGTCAACCGTTCGATCGCTCTTGGTATTTACCCTTACCTCAAGTCGCCAGAGTGCCACATCTACCTCGCTAAACAAATGTGGGAAGAGGCAAACCATTGTGTTGCTTTTGAGTACGTACTTGAAACATTTCCTTTTGATCGAGAAAAGATTTTTGACCTGCATCTCCAAGTGCCTTCAATGGTCGCCAAAGAGGCCTATATCAACAAATACATGAAGCGCATGACCGAGGACACTCTCGACATTACGACAACAGAGGGCAAAAAAGATTTTGTGCGCAACTTAGTTGCAACCAATATTGTGATGGAGGGTATTTGGTTTTACTCTGGCTTTATGGTCGCTCTCTCCTTCCGTCAGCGCAACCAACTCCGCAACTTCGGCAGTATGATCAACTGGGTACTCCGTGATGAATCACTGCATCTCAAATTTGGTATGAATCTTATCCAAAACATTTTGGAAGAAAATCCAGAACTCTTGACCGAAGACTTTGCCGCCGAGATCCGCGATATTGTGGTTGAGGGAGTCAACTACGAAGTCGCCTACAACCGCGACCTCTTTCCAAACGGTATCTTGGGGTTAAACACCGACTATGTAAACCAGTATGTCGAGTATGTCGCCGACCGCAGGCTTGAAGAGTTGGGCTTGCCAAAATATTATGGCTCAACCAACCCAGCCAAGTGGATGGGTACTGCGACCGATGTGTTTGAACTTGTAAACTTTTTTGAAGCTCAAAACACTTCATACGAAGTCGACTCCCACTCCGCTTCAACCAAAAAAGAAGAACCAAAAATACCTGAGGAACCAAAGGGGGAGTAGCCTGCTCGCCAACAAGGTGAGGGAAGTAGTAAGTAGTAAGTAGAAAGTAGTTAGACTACCAAAAAAGCCCATTTTTCAGGGCTTTTTTGTGCTATTGACTTTTTTATATATATTTTATAAAATATTAGTCAGAAAGGAACCCCCTGAAAGATGGCTTTATCACCAAAAGATATGGAGCTGAGCACAACCGAACTGTATGAAGCAAACAAGTTGGAGAAGGAGATTGACGGAAAGCTCTCCGAACTCCCCCCACCACGCGGAGAATCAACAATAAAAATCCGTATTGGTCGCTACAAGTTGAGGTTGGTAATGGAGGTGATCGGCCGTTACACAGCGGTCGGATGGAAAGAGGTCACCTTCGACGATCAGGAGGGAGTACTCACTTTCAAAAATTAACACTCGCCTGGTGCCGACGGAAAAACCCGTCTGGCGACAGGTGGGTTTTTCGTTTATAAGAATCTAACTATTTAATATGAATTTTTGATATAGTTAATAAATATATGATCAAAGAATCGCAAGAAAAATATTTGGCTAGTCGTCCTGATGGAAAAGTTGTTATCATAAAACCCTTTGATCCAAAAGTTCAAGAAGTTGCTCAAAATATTTTAAAAACATTAAGGGAAGATTTGCCTGATCTCCAAATACACTTTGGGGGCGCTTCCGCATTGGGTATTGCAGGGCAAAACGATATAGACATAAACATTCTTTCAACTCCGGAAGAATACGATAAATATTTTCCAATCATTCAGGCGTTATTTGGTGAACCAAGCAAAAAAGGAAGCTCGATAAAGTGGGAATTTATACAAGATGGTTTTGATGTAGATATGTATTTGACTGATAAAAATTCTCCAAACCTGCAAGAACAGTTAAAAGTTTTTGAGATCTTGTCACAAAATGAAGATTTGAAAAAAGAATACGAACAAATAAAATTGCCTTATGGCGAGATAGATTATAAGAATTATATGAGAAAAAAGTACGAGTTTTTTAATAAGATACTAGGTCTTAAATAAGGTAATTACTTTGAGAGATTAATTTTGCCTACCTATTGACAAAAGTTGTAATTTTATATAAAAAATAGGATAGAAAGGATAGTAATTTTGACCAAAACCAACGTAGAGATTCTACCAATCATCAGGGGAGTCATACTCGGGACACTCAATGATGGTAGTCCATCCGATACCCCATTCACAGAGGCAGAAGTGAAGCATATCGCATACCTTCTCTCTGACCCAAAAATGAAGATGGAGGTCTGGATCAAGCGCTTCGTGCAGGAAGGGGGTGATGGGGAATTGTACCAATATGCTGGGATTCGCCGAAAGGACGGCCGAATACCAGCAGACAAGAAAATACAGCGCATCTACAAAAAGGGCTACATCGAACTCGGATTTCTGCTTCCGCCCGCACAAGCAAACAAGACCTTGTTAGCCGCGTTTCGCGATGCCGGTTTCGGTGTTGATGCACTAGTCCTCGCCCGCATTGCTTAACACCCACTTGCTGCCAACGAGGAAACCCGTCTGGCGACAGGCGGGTTTTTCGTTTATAAAAATTTTTAAAAAGCGAAACCCCGCAGTGTGAGTGCGGGGTGATATGGGGGGAGCGAGAGTCATTTTTGTTGGTATTCGCCAAACCAACTTTTGATCTTGGTCTCATTTATACCGAAGATAGCGCTTGGCCACCTTAAAAAAGTACAGGCTAGCCACAATGATCGCCAGGATAATTATGAGAAAACTTAAATACCACGGCAAGGTATTTTTTATTTCTCCATAAAAAACACCACAAACTACGCCCCACGGGAACATGAAGACCAAGGACTTGATCGGATTGGCCTTAAAAGTCTTTACCGCGGTTTTGACCAAAGAACTCACTTTCTTCACTTCAGGATCCTCCTATTTATAGTATTACTATTTCATACCCAAAATTTCAACATTAACCGACTCTAGCTTTGGACATACACAGAACCGCTACGATCGTAGCAACTTATAAACACCTCAACATTTTTACTTTGCTATAATTGAGAAATGGAAAATAAAATCAAAGTAGCAATCAATGGAGCAGGGAGGATAGGCAGAGCATTTTTGAAGTTGTCACAAGCGCACCCCAATATAGAGGTTGTCGCAATAAATGATTTGGGCGATATCGAAAATATCGCTTACCTTTTGAAATACGACACCGCTTATGGTGGAGCACAGGTTCCTATTTCAGTAAATGAAGCGAAGAATGCAATCGTGGTAAATGGCAAGGAAATAAAATTTTTGAGTGAGAAAGATCCGGCACTTTTGCCATGGAAAGATTTAAATATTGATGTGGTAGTCGAATCGAGCGGAGCGTTTACAAGCTTTGAAAAAGCAAAAGCTCACATTACCGCAGGTGCAAAAAAGGTAGTAATAACCGCTCCAGCAAAAGATGCGCCAATAGACGAGACTCAAGCAACTATTTTGATGGGTATAAATGACGACAAGCTTTCAACCTGCCAAATTTCTTCAAACGCTTCTTGTACGACCAATGCTGGCGCGCCACTCATCCAAATATTGAACGAAAGCATAGGTATCGAAAAAGCAGTTTTAAATACTGTGCATGGTTATACCGCAAGCCAGAGTATTGTCGATGGACCAAACAAAAAAGATTGGAAGGAGGGGCGGGCGGCGGCTCAAAATATTGTCCCAACGACGACTGGTGCGGCAATCGCGGTGACCAAAGTTATTCCCTCGCTCGAAAATAAGTTTGACGGAATTTCGATGCGCGTACCTATCGTTGCCGGCTCCATTGTTGACGTCACCTTTATCGCCAAACGCGACACCAGTGTAGAAGAAATAAATACCCTACTCATCAAAGCAGCAAGCGAAGAGCGTTGGGCGGGGATCTTCACAGTGACAAACGATCCTATAGTTTCCTCCGATATTATAGGTTCAAATTTTGGTTCAATCGCTGACTTGGGGCTTACCCGCGTGATCGCAGGCAATTTGGTCAAGGTTTGTGCTTGGTACGACAACGAAATGGGGTATACAAGCACATTGTTAAAACACGTCCTTAAAATGGGAGGTGTTCAAAATTAGAATATTTTATGACTATCTATTTTGCCTCAGATCATGCCGGATTTGAACTAAAGAACACTCTTTTGCAGTTTGTGAGTGAAATGGGTTTTGAGGTGGTTGATTGTGGTGCATTTTCCTACGACCCTACCGACGACTACCCAGAGTTTATTAAAAAAGCTGCCAAAGCTGTTTCGGAAGATCCCAAAAATTCAAAAGCAATAATCTTGGGGGGCTCGGGACAGGGTGAAGACATGGTTGCTGACAAATTTCCTCATGTCCGGAGTGCCGAATACTATGGCGGTAATTTGGAAATAATAAAACTGTCACGCGAACACAACGATGCAAATATCCTTTCGATCGGCGCTCGTTTTTTGAATGAAGCAGAAGCAAAGGAAGCGGTAGAGCTTTGGTTAAAGACCGATTTCTCTGGCGAAGAAAGACATGAAAGAAGAATTAACGAAATAGAATAATTAGATCAAACATGATCGAAATCATCCCATCACTCCTTCCACAAAATCTCCACCATGTCGAAGAGCAATTTGGGCGAATACTTGGCTTGGTCAAAAAAGTACAAGTTGACATCGTGGATGGCGAGTATGCTCCAAACAAAACCTGGCCATTCAATGTCAAAGACAATGACGATATTTTGAATATGGTGCGCGGTGAAGCTTCGTTTCCCCATATCAATTCTTTTTTGATGGAGCTCGATATGCTCATCCTTCACCCTATCGAATACATACCCGACTTTCTCTCAGTCGGCTTCAAGAGTTTTGTCATCCATATCGACTCGACTGATCATGTAAAAGAATGTATCAAAACGATCAAAAATGCAGGGTGCAAAGTTGGTCTTGGTATCAAACCAAAAATACCCACAACCGAACTTGAACCCTACATCACAGAAATTGATTTTGTGCAGTTTATGGGTAACGACCAAGTTGGCCGAAGTGGGATTGAGCTTGATCAAAATGTTGCAGACAAAATTGCCGAATTTAAAAAACATCACCCCTCGTTCGATATTCAGATTGACATCGGCGTCAATTTTGAAACCGCACCACTACTTGCTCATGCGGGCGCGACTGCTCTTATTTCCAATTCCACAATTTTTAACTCTAAAGATCCAAAAGAAGTTATAATGAAGTTACAGAAGTCATAATTTTCTAATCCCGCCTCCTTGGCGGACAAACTTCAATATTTAATTTGCCATGTTTGAACTTACTGATGAAAAAGTTATACGTCTTGAAATAAAGGCTAACGAAATTCGTCAGTCAATAATCGAGATGCTCATTGAAGCGGGGAGTGGTCACTCGGCAGGACCTCTTGGTATGACCGAGATCTTTACTTCCCTCTATTTTCATATTTTAAGGCATGACCCAACAAACCCACAGTGGGCAGAGCGTGACCGACTGATCCTCTCAAACGGTCATGTAGCACCAGTGCTCTACGCTACAATGGCACATGCAGGCTACCTACCGATTGATGAATTAAAAACCCTTCGAAAATTTGGCTCACGATTGCAGGGACATCCTCACCGCGAATTTTTGAAATCGCTCGAAACAAGTTCGGGTCCATTGGGTAGCGGGCTATCACAAGCAGTAGGAATGGCGCTCGCTGATAGAATGGATAATGGTCAATCTTCCGGTAAACAATTTTATTGTCTTATAAGCGACGGTGAACTTGGTGAAGGTAATACTTGGGAAGGAGTGATGCTTGGTGCAAAAGAAAAGCTACAAAATTTGACTGTCATAATTGACCGCAACAACATCCAGATCGAAGGATACACCGAAGACGTACTCCCTCTTGAGCCACTTCGCCAAAAATGGGAAGCATTTAACTGGCACACCCAAGTGATAAACGGAAATAGCTTCGACCAAATAATCGAAGCGGTTGGCGAAGCCCAGGCCGTATTTGACCGACCATCAGTCATTATTGCGAACACAATACCAGGCAAAGGAGTTTCCTTTATGGAACGAAAATTCGAATGGCATGGCAAACCACCAAAGGGAGAGGAGGGTGTCGCGGCACTTAAAGAGTTGCGTACCCTAGCTGGTAAAATAAAAAGTGAACATGAATAAAATGAAGCATGGATCAAGGATTATGGTTTTAAGACATAATTCATTATTCATGTCATGATTCAAGAATAAAAAATAATGTTAAATAACAAACTAAAACTTAATACAAAACTCTTCGATACAGATGTCGAACAAGTGCCAATTCGTAAAGGTTTTGGTGAAGGCTTACTCCTAGCCGGAGAGGCAGATAAAAACGTAGTCGGGTTATGTGCTGACCTTACCGAATCAACCCAAATGCATCTCTTTGCCAAAAAATTTCCAGAACGATTTATCCAAGTGGGAGTAGCTGAACAAAACCTTGTGACGGTAGCTTCAGGCTTGGCCTCAATGGGGAAAATACCATTTACTTCCTCCTACGCTATGTTTAGCCCAGGTCGAAACTGGGAACAAATACGCACCACAATTTGCTACAATGACGTACCGGTCAAGATAGTTGGTTCTCACGCTGGTATTTCAGTAGGCCCTGACGGTGGTACTCACCAAGCGATCGAGGACATTGCTCTTATGCGTGTCCTTCCCAATATGGTAGTACTCTCGCCGTGTGATGCGATTGAAGCTAAAAAGGCGACTTTAGCGTCCGCAAATAACAGCAAGCCAACATACCTTCGCCTCATCCGCGAAAAAACTCCTATTATAACTACCGAAGAAACTCCTTTTGAAATAGGTAAGGCTCAAATATTTTTTGCACCACCTATGAATGCAAAAGTGGGTATCGTTGCAACCGGTGCACTTGTGCACAAGGCGATTGTCGCTGCTCAAAATTTTGCTGAAAAAGGGGTACCAGTGAAAGTTTTAAATATTTCAACTATCAAGCCTATTGACTCGGAAGCAATAATCGCACTTGCTAAAGAAGCAGGTAAAATAGTCACTGTCGAAGAACATCAAATAGCTGGTGGTCTAGGAAGTGCTGTTGCTGAAGTTTTAGCTCAAAATCACCCAGTGCCAATTGAGTTTATCGGTGTCAAAAATCGCTTTGGCCAGTCAGGCACACCTGAAGAACTTATTGAGCATTATGAAATGGGTGTGTCACATATTGAAAGTGCAGTTGAAAGAGTATTAGAAAGATAGAGCTTTAATCCACAATTTCTACTTCCCATAAAATACCCAAAAATGCTAAATTAAATTTAGCAGTATGCTTGTTTAAGCAGAAAGAGGGGTGATCCAGCTATAACGGCCGTGTTGAGAGTTTCTCCACGGCCGTTCGCATTTTATTACATTATCTTCTCTGGTTTATAACTCTCCGGAGCTTTGGCCAAATAAGCAAGAATCTCAGACTGAGTAAGCAAACCTTTTTGAGCACCAACTTGTTGAACGACCGACATTGAGTTTACCGGTGCCCACAAAAACGCATCAAAGAGTGAGCGACCGAGAGCGACAGCGGAAGTAAAGGTTGAGGCAAAAGCGTCACCCGCACCGGTGCGTTCATAAGGAGGCTTAACATCAGGATAGGGTGGCATGAAAAAACCTTCATGACCATCAAAAGCATAGGCTCCTCTGGGCCCATCGGTAATCACGATCACATTTGGACCTTCACCACGCATCGCTCGAAGAAGATTTTTAACATCTTGCTCGTCAGGCTTGTTCAAAATCTTGCGTGCCTCATCTACATTGCAAAAAAATATATCGGAGCGAGCATACAAATCACCAAGCAATTCTGAACCCATTCGCATTTGAAAAGTACCAGGTTGAAAAGCCATTTTTATATCCGGATGCGTTTTTAAATATTCAGCAATCTGCTTATGATACTCAATCGAATTTTCAGAAAGAGAAGATAGGTATAACCACTTTGGATTGCCAATATCAGGTAGGTTGTAAGTAAAGTTTTCATGCTTGATCAAAATAGTACGCTCTTCTTCAAACCATAAAACATAATGGTAATTTGTCGTCTTGTCTTTTTCCATTGTAACAAAACGCGAATCAATGCCGTTTTTCCGCAAAGTAGCAATGACTTCGTGGCCTTGATGGTCGTCGCCAACATTTGAAACCAAAGCCGTAGAGAGACCCAAGCGTGCGGCCGAAGTGGCGGCATTTGCACTGTTGCCAACCGCTTTCACCTCCTCAACAAATTCATAAGGCACTTTGTCACCAAAGCGGAGCGCGAGTTCGCATTTTTTGCCGTCAACATCGCAATGTACCTTAGCGTCTTTAATACGAATAAAAGCATCATTGACGACATCGCCAATAGCTAAAAAGTCGAAATCTTTATCATGATGAAGAAACATAACTTATAAAATATTATACACTTCATCCGATTTTTCGCTCAAGAAAACATGCTACAATGTGGATATGAAAACCTTGCGAGAATACATCCAAGAAGCAGAGGAGAGGAAAGTGGCGATTGGACATTTTAATATTTCAAATATTGATGGATTTTGGGCAACAGTCAACGCTTCCAAAAATCTAGACGTACCAGTCATAATTGGAGTCTCTGAGGGTGAGCGCGATTTTATTGGTGTAAAGCAGGTCAAAAAGTTGGTCGAGAGTGTACAGCAAGAAGGCTTACCTATTTTTTTGAATGCCGACCACACCTTCAGTCTTGAACGCGTCAAAGAGGTGGTGGAAGCTGATTTTGATGCCGTCATCATAGATGCTGCCGAAAAATCTTTCGAAGAAAATGTAGCAATAACGAAGGAAGTGGTTGCTCATGTAAGACACGCAAACCGTAGAATGCTAGTCGAAGCTGAACTTGGATTCATTGGTAAGTCATCAAAAATACTCGATGAAGTGCCGCAAGGCGCCCTCACCTCAGAAACCATACTCACCAAGCCGGAGCAGGCAAAAGAATTTGTCGAAGCGACCCGAGTCGACCTTTTTGCTCCGGCAGTCGGCAACATCCATGGCATGGTAAAAAGCGGCAACCCCAAACTCAATATTGGACGCATCCGTGAAATAAAGGAGGCGGTCGGAGTACCACTCGTCCTCCATGGTGGCTCTGGTATTACTGACGAGGAGTTTAGAAATGCTATAAATGCTGGTATTTCAATAATCCACATCAATACCGAATTGCGGGTTGCCTATAAAGAAGGTTTGCAGGACTACCTTTCCGAACATGAAGACGAAATAGCCCCATATAAGTACTTAGCCGCCGGCAAAGCCGCGATGCAAAAACAAATCGAATCAAGACTTTCTCTCTTTGCTGGTTTATAAAATGCCAAAAAAGATTATTTTTATAATTTTAACAGTCGTCGTCTTAGTAATCATGGGTATATTTAATTTAAACAAAAAACAAGGTGGACCGGAGCCCATAAGCCAGTTTGACCCAAACGAGACTTTACTTGTTTCTGCTCTCCGTGCTCTTGATTTCACTGATAACGAAATTTATTTGTATGAATTTTTGTTTTATTATGGTCCACAAAATCAGAGTGTAGCCATACAGTCGCCAAACTTTCCGACACATCTCTCTCAAAAAGACCTCGATAATTTTGTCTCCAAATACGAAGGGTTGGGCTATCTAGTGAAAGAAAAAGGAGGTTTAAAAACTAGTGGTATATCATTTTTGGCCGAAAAAATAAAACAACAGGCAATCAAAAACCCAAACCTCAAAAACCTCTATGAAAAAATCGTCGAATGGGAGCATCTAAGCACTCAATAAAACCATGATCGACTACTCGCTTATCAAAAAAGAACTCGGACAAGTACTAGAGGGCGAAATTTTTGACGATCAAGCAACTCTAAAACTCTATAGCCGTGACGCTTCATTGTTTGAAGTTTGGCCCAAGCTTGTCGTCTGGCCAAAAAGTAGCAATGACATTAAAAAGTTGGTACGTTTTGTTGAAAATAAAAAACAAGAAAACAAAGAGCGATTTAGAGAACTCTCAATAACGGTCCGTGCTGCCGGGAGCTGTATGTCAGGCGGTTCACTCTCGGAGTCAATAATTTTGGATGTTTCCAAGTATATGAATTTTTGTGAAGTCGATCCCGTTTCTAAAACTGCCACAGTTGAACCAGGGTTGTTTTATCGTGATTTTGAAAAGGAAACGTTGAAGCATGGCCTTATCCTACCCTGCTATACTGCCTCAAAAAATTTGTGTGCTCTCGGTGGAATGATCGGCAATAATTCCGCCGGTGAAAAAACACTTCGCTATGGCAAAATGGAAAATTTTATCGAGGAGCTAAGCATTGTACTTGCTGACGGCAATGAATACGTGTTCAAACCGCTTTCAAGAGTAGATGCTCTAAAAAAATCACACGAACATCATTTTGAAGGAGCTGTCTATGAACGAATAATGCGTCTTATCGACCAAAACAGGGAGGTCATAAATGCTGGGAAACCCAGAGTATCCAAAAATTCGGCTGGTTACTATTTGTGGAATATCGAGCATGCGGGGATGATCGACCTTACTAGGGTGATAGTCGGCTCTCAGGGAACACTCGGTATTGTGACCAAAGCAAAAATAAAACTAGTCGAAGTAAAACCAAAGTCTCGCCTCCTCGTCATCTTCATGAACAAAACTGAAAAATTGGGTGAGTTGGTAAATGCCATATTGCCTCATTCGCCGGAGAGTATCGAATCATACGACGATGCCACTTTGAAACTCGCCGTTCGATTTTTCCCAGAAATGCTAAAAATAATGAAATCTGGATTGCTCAAAATAATGTGGAGTTTTTTGCCGGAAGCTTGGATGGCGCTCTCTGGCGGTATTCCAAAACTGGTTCTCTTGGTTGAGTTTTCTGGCAGTGATGAAGAGGAACTTTCTAAAAAAATTGAAAATTTAAAAAGCGCACTCCAACCGTTTGGATATAAAATGCGAGGCACTACAAAATCAAACGAAGCCGAAAAATATTGGACAATACGCCGTGAGAGCTTCAATCTTCTACGAAAACATGTGAAGGGTAAGCGAACGGCGCCATTTGTTGACGATATTTGCGTAAATCCGGTATTTTTGCCCGAATTTTTGCCTCAACTTCGAAAAATACTCGACCAGGCTGGACTACTATATACAATCGCCGGCCATGCAGGGAATGGCAACTTCCACATTATCCCACTTATGGACATGAAAGATCCGCACAATCGTGCGCTCATACCGCTTATTTCAAACCAGGTCTACACCTTGGTCAAAAAATATGAAGGCACTATCACCGCTGAACACAACGATGGTATTATCCGCACACCCTACCTCAAGCTTATGTTTTCACCTCAAATTTTAAGCCTATTTAAAGAAACCAAACAAATTTTCGACCCGCACAATCTTTTCAACCCAGGCAAAAAAGTAGATATGAGCATCGAATACATGGTAGGGCATTTGGCGAAGGACTAGCATCTATAAGGTTGTATTTTTTAAGCCATTTTGCTAACATAGCCTACACACATGACAATAGCCATCAAAGCTGAAAAACGAGAAAAATTGGGCAAACTGGACTCTTTAAGAAAGAGTGGCCTTTTTCCTGCTGTTTTTTATGGTCACAAAAAAGAGTCTACTCCTATCCAAATAAAGAAAAACGACTTTATAAAAGCTTGGAAACAAGCTGGCGAATCAACCGTCGTCACTCTCGAATTTGCTGATGGCAAAATGGACGCCCTCATTCATATTGTAGACATGGACCCTCTCAAAAATGAACCTCGCCATGCCGACTTTTATGTATTCGAAAAAGGCCATAAAGTTGAAATCGCTATACCTCTTACTTTCGAAGGAGTCGCTCCTGCAGTCAAAGATTTGGGTGGTATTTTGGTGAAGGTATTGCGAGAAATAAAGATTTCCGGCGAACCTACTCACTTGCCACACGAAATTGTTGTCGATGTTTCCTCACTTGCAGAGCTCAATAGTCAAATATTGGCCAAGGACATAAATCTCCCTCACGGTGTTTCCCTTGTTGAAAACCCTGAAGAGGTAGTAGCTTCGATCTCAATCGCTCAGGAAGAAAAAGAGGAAACAGCACCAATCGACCTCTCTCAAATTGAAGTAGAAAAGAAAGGTAAGAAGGATGAAGAAGGAACAGAAGTAGAAAGTAGTTAGTAGCAAGTAATTAGGATTTAGGGCAGAAGATTTGGTATAATTTAGAACATGATTTTTTATACCAAGATTTTTCGTTTTTTACTTGTTTTTGTATTGATTTTCAATTTTCAATCCCTGCTCTTCGGCGAACAGGTTTCAATTTTCAATCATGCTTCGGCTCAAATGTCAGAAGCGGAAATCCAGGCTCAAGAGGCAAAATGGCGAAGTGAACTTGAAGCCACTCAAAAAGAGATTGATCAGTGGGAAGCGATTTTAAATACCACCAAACAGGGCACGGCTTCCTTACAACGCGACGCTGACATACTAAAGGCTAAAATAAACGAAGCCAAAGCTTTCATACGCAACCGACAAATACAGATTGAAAGATTGACCAGAGACATCAACTTAAAAACCAAAACAATAGACGAGTTGGAGGCTAAAATAGCGCGCGGCAAAGAGTCGCTCTCCTCAATCATCCGCTCAACCAATGAGCTTGACTCGTACTCTTTGCCAGAAGCCATACTTTCCAACAAAAACTTTTCCGAATTTTTTGAAGACATTGACTCCTATGGTTCGATCAAAGAGTCACTCGCCAAGCAATTTGCCGAAATCCGTGAGCTCCAAAACAAAACCGATGAAGAGCGCAAAATATTGGATGAAAAGCGCGAAGCAGAAGCCGACACCAAAGCAAGAATAGAGGAAGAAAAAAAGAAGGTCGAAATAAATGAACAAGAAAAACAACGCCTCATCAACATAAACAAAAACCAAGAAAAGACCTATGAACAGGTGATTGCTGAAAAAGAAAGGAAGGCTGCTCAAATTCGAGCTGAACTCTTCAAGCTACGCGACTCAACCAGTATCTCCTTTGGGGAAGCGCTCAAATACGCCAACAAAGCTTCACAAATGACCGGTGTAAGAGCGGCCTACATATTAGGCGTGATCCAGCAGGAAAGCAATATCGGTCAAAACCTTGGATCCTGCATTATTACCGACCTTACAAGCGGTTCGACCCAACATGTGACGAGCGGCCGGGTTTATGACAATGGCATCCACCCAACAAGGGACCTACCAGCTCTACAAGAAGTACTTGACGATTTGGGTAGGGACCCTCTCACTACTCGCGTATCTTGCCCTTACGGCTCTGGCTATGGTGGAGCGATGGGGCCAGCCCAATTTATCCCTTCGACATGGAAACTCTACATAAATAGACTGACCCAAACAGTAGGCAGTCATCCTGACCCTTGGAACCCCGAGCACGCTTTCATTGCTTCCGCTTTCTTACTCGCCGACAACGGTGCAGCTGGCGGAGGCTATACGGCCGAATACAATGCCGCTTGCCGATACTACTCGGGCAGCAAATGCCCAGCAGGAAATACTGCAAGAGAGCGCGAAATCATAAGCTACGGCAAGTCGGTAGTCGCTAAAGCAAACAATATCCAACTTACAATGATCGACCCACTCGAAGGCTTTTAGTTTTCCCCACCCCCATTGACAGGTTTTTGTATTATGATACGGTGTAAGAGGGAACATTCACTGAATAAACCCGAAATCGGAAGTGTTAGGGCGAAACGCGAGAACAAATTTGGCATTACGCCAGCCCTCAATGAGCGTGAAGCTCGAAAGCCTCAAACACAACTGAAGAAAGGAGGTTTAGCTGGCCGGGGAAGAGCTTGCAAGCTTTCTCGTCAGCGGTCCAATGTGGTAGAATAGTCATCTGTCTCTCCCATCGTTCATTTTTTAGGATCGCCTAGAGCGATCCTGGGCTGCATCACTGCCCAAAATAGGGAATACAGGCCGCTTACACTCACCGACATTTGTGTAGCGGCCTTTCCATTTGTCTAAAATTTAAACTGTGTTATACTACAAACACATATATGAAAACAGAAATCCATCCAGAATATTTTACAGACGCCAAAGTCACCTGCTCATGTGGCAATACTTTTAACGTTGGTAGCACTAAAAAAGAAATCACAATTGAAATTTGTAGTGCTTGCCACCCATTTTTCACTGGTAACGAAAAGGTTATCGACTCAGCCGGACGTGTAGAAAAATTCAAAGCTCGCTCAGCAAAGGCCAAAAAATAACTTCCTTCTTTATTCCCCTCTTAAAATAAGAGGGGTTAGGGGTGATATATCTTCAAATAATATCCCACCCCCTCCCTCCCTTATTTTAAGGGAGGGAGTAGAAACCAAGCAGAAGACAATGGACCTCGAAAAATACAAAAAAAATAACAAGACCCAATATCTGGCAAGCGAATACGAACGATTGGAAAGGGAAGAAAGTGAACTAAAAAAATTGGATGACCCCGAGCTCCTCGAGCTTGCTAAAAACGATTTAAATAATCTCGAAGAACAAAAGCGAGCGATTTTGGCGCAAATGGAAGAAATATTGAAAGAAGAGGAAAAAGAAGAAGAATCACCAAACGAAATCGTGCTTGAAGTGCGTGCCGGAGTAGGTGGAGAAGAGGCAGCTTTATTTGCCGAAGAGCTTGCTACCATGTATCGCAAATACGCCGAAATCAAAGGTTGGAGCTGTAGTATAATCGATGAGTCAGAGTCACCTCAAGGTGGTTACAAGGAAGCTTCTTTTGAGATGAGGGGCAAGGGAGTTTATAAGGAACTCAAATACGAAACAGGCGTCCACCGAGTCCAGCGAGTACCAGCAACCGAAAAAAATGGACGAGTGCACACCTCGACTGCTTCAGTTGCCATCCTACCGATCCGCAAAAAAACCAAATTTGAAATAAATCCAGCCGATTTGGAAGTGACTTTTTCCCGTGCTGGCGGTAAGGGTGGCCAAAATGTCAACAAAGTAGAAACAGCGGTACGACTATTGCACAAACCAAGCGGTATCGTCATTTCCTGTCGAGCTGAGCGTAGCCAAAACGCCAACCGTGAAAAGGCTCTTGAAATTTTGGCTTCCAAACTTGAGATATTGAAGAGGGAAGAGGAAGACAAAAAGTATTCTGCTGAGCGCAAGGACCAGGTAGGCAATGTTGACCGTTCCGAAAAAATCCGCACTTACAACATCCTCCAAGACCGGATCACCGACCATAGACTAAACCGCAACTGGCACGGTATTGAGCGTATCCTAAAAGGGGAAATCGGGGCCATAGTCGAAGCCTTCGCTGATACGAAATAACGGATGAATTATGAATATTCGAGGCTATTACAGTGTATTCGTTATTTCTTATATAGCTTGCACAATATAGATAGTTTTGGTATCCTATAACCCTGTATGACAAAAACAAAAGAAACAGGCATCTTGGACGAGCTCTTCAAGGTAGGGGCGCATTTTGGCTTTGGTAAGTCTCGCAGGCACCCAAGCACCTCACCTTTCATTTTTGGATCCAAAAACAAAGTTGATATTTTTGACCTCGAAAAAACTGAGGCTTCCCTCCAAAAAGCTTTAGAATATGTAAAAACCCTTGCGGCTAATAATAGCGTTATCCTTTTTGTTGGTGGCAAACACGAGGCCCAAGCAGCGGTCAAAAAAGCGGCCGAAACCGCAAATTTGCCTTACGTATCAGGCAGGTGGATCGGTGGCACATTGACCAATTTTTCTGAAATCAAAAAACGTGTCGAAACAATGCTCTCCCTCATTTCCCAAAAAACAAAAGGCGAACTCGACAAATACACCAAAAAAGAGCGATTGTTAATCGATCGTGATATCGAAAAACTTCAAAAGATGTTTTGGGGTGTAAAAGATATGACAAACTTACCAAAAGCAATTTTTGTAGTCGACCCACGATACGAAGAGACCGCAGTCCGCGAAGCCCGCAATCTCAACATCCCAGTTATCGCACTTTGCAGTTCCGACAACAACATAAATTTGGTATCATATCCGATAGTGGCAAACGATTCGAGCGTAAACAGCATTTCATTTTTTGCTGACAAAATAGCAGCCGCCTACCTCGAATCCAAGCCTAATAAATAAGCCTAAGAAAAAAATAAAATGGTCACCACAGAAGAGATCAAAACCCTTCGTGACGAAACAGGGGTTTCGGTAATGCAATGTAAAAAAGCACTTGAGGAAGCAGGGGGCGATATTGAAAAAGCAAAAATAATCCTCCGCAAAGTAAGTAAACAGGCTTCCGACAAAAAAGCCGACCGGACTCTAGGCGCTGGTGCTGTTGTCTCCTATATCCACTCAAATGGTACAGTGGGTGCACTAGTCGAACTCCTCTGCGAAACTGACTTCGTAGCAAGAAATGAGGATTTTAAAAATCTAGCACGGGACATAGCAATGCATGTAGCCGCTCTCGCTCCCGAATTTAGCAAAATGAGTGATGTCAAAGAGGAGGACAAGGCTAAAGCTCGTGAGCTTTTTGAGCAAGAGGCCAAGGAAGCTGGTAAACCAGCTGAAATGATGGAGAAGATTATCGAAGGTAAGCTTGCTGCCTACTTTGGTGAAAAAGTCCTCCTTGAACAGTCCTTCATCAAAAATCCTGAAGTCAAAATCTCGACCCTTCTCGAACAGGGTGCTCAAAAATTTGGCGAACGTACCGAGATGGGGCGCTTTGTCAGGTTTTCGATAAATTAAAATGGTTACCATTACAGTATTTGGCCTAGCTCTCTTTTTGCTCATTTTGCTTGTCTTGATAAAAAGTTTTGAGTTGAAGAAAGGGGGCGAAAATAGTATATTGAAACAGGTCGGGCGTCTTGATCAGAGCACTTCACGAATATTTGAAAGAGTATCTTATCTGTACAAACAGGTTACCCAAAGCATTCGCTACATTGTGCTCGTCCGGCTTTTGAACATTCTGAAAGATAATGCTAGAAGAGGCCTTGAATACTCTAAAAAAGAGTACGAGGCTCGTCGAGGTGCGATCATGGGCAAGCGTTACCTGTCACACAGAGGCTCTGCTTCTTTCTATCTGAAAAAGATAGCGGAAGAAAGAGAAAATACAGGTAAGGGCAAGATACAGGACGATAGTTTGCCAATTGATTGATAGTTTAATAATGCCGCCTTAGCTCAGTTGGTAGAGCAACGCTTTTGTAAAGCGAAGGTCGTCAGTTCAAGTCTGACAGGCGGCTCCAGAAAAAAAGATTGAAGACCAATACAAATCTCTAGATCAATCAGAAATTTAGTTTGAATTTTTTGTAGAAGTGCTAGGCTTCTTTGATTCCTCAAGTGCTTTTTGTTTGTCTATTTCTTTTAGAGCGGGGAGTACCTCCTTTATGTCTTCAACTGTTTTTAAACCATAGTAAACCCGATCATTGATGAGAAGTGCTGGTTGCTTGTTTTCAATATTGTAAATACTGGTGAGAGTTTTGATAGCCGAAAGGTCCAGATTGTAATCAAACGAGTATACGCGTAGCTCCGGATAATCTTCGCGAAGTCGAGTCAAAACATAGCCTTCACGCTCACAATCAGCACAATCACCAGTATTGGAATAGAAATAGATGAGTGACAAAGTCTTGCCTCCGCAACGCTCATTGACCTTTTGCATAAGCAAAAAATCCTTGATTTGGAGTAGGGAATAATAACGCTTCAGATTGAGCACCTCAGCGTCATCACTACCACGACTCTCCTCGGTATAAGAAAGTTTATCGCCCAAAGTTGCAAGCTCTTTTGAAAGGAAAGAGCTTGTAATATCGCGGCAAGAAAGCTCAGAAAGGAGTGAAAATTGGGTTTCAGAAGCCAAAATATCAACCGCGATCCGGCTTTCGATATTTTTTATTTCATTCATCCTTTTTTGACTGAAATAATTGCTAGCAAAAATAGCCGTAGTAAAGATAACGGCGGTAATCAAAAAGCTATAAGCGTATTTTTTCCAATCCATAATGTAGTCAAAGATAATAGACTATAGACAGCAGAAAGGCAAGCTAAGCCCTAAAACTACCTCCAAGTGGTCTTTCTAGCAAAAAGAACATTGTAAACGGCCCGCATTATCCAAAACGGCGAAATGATCGTGTATAGAAAGAGGAAGAGCAAGCTGTCGAAACCAATAACCCTCTCTTCCTTGCCCATCCGGCGCGAAGTAATAATCATAAACAAAAGTCCTGAAAGGCCGGCAAGCGATACAAACATGATGATATCTGTATTTATATAAAACAAATCAAATTGAAATTTTGGAAAGGAAAGACCAACCATATAAATTTGGTTGACCCGATCATACAGATCACCAAAAAAAGTGAGAAGCCAGTTGCTAAAAAAGTACAGAGAAGAGACGATCGAAAATGAAGCAGCGGGTAATACGACAACGCCAAGGTTGCCATAGGCCGGCTTGAAAAACATGTCCCGATAGTCGATAGCATTTTTCAAAAAGCCGTATACCCAGCGCAAGCGCTGTTTGTAGAGCTTGTAGAGAGTTTTTGGACCAACCGTATAAACGAAAGCATCTGGGGCATTGCCGATCCTCATTTTGTTTTTTTGCATACGCATACCTATCTCCATATCTTCGGTGTTGTGCGCTTTTCGATAATCACCAATTTGCCTAAAAACGCTTCGCCTAAAAATAGAAAACGGACCAGGGGTGATATAAATAGCATTCAAATGGGCAAAAACTTTCCTTAGGAAAATACCAAAAATATATTCACCTTTTTGGAGAAGAGGTAGTATACCTTTTGGTTCAAAAATCTTAACCGAAGGAGTGATCGCCATTATTTCCGGATCTTCAAAATGTTTGACGATACGCATCAAAGCTTCAGTATGGACAAAAGAGTCAGCATCCAAACAACCAACCAAATCGCTGTCTATAAAGGTGAGAGCATAGTTTAAAGCGGTATGCTTGCCTCCATTTTCCTTGCGAAGCAAGGTAACCTGCTTGTTTTTGGCAAAACGTTGAATAACTTTCCAGGTATTGTCGGTACTTCCGTCATCGACAATAAAAATAGATAATTTATCCTTTGGATAATTTAGTTTGAGAAGGGAAAAAATGGTTTTGAGCACAGTCGCCTCTTCATTCCAAACCGGCACAATGACTGAAACGCTCGGCAATTTTTTTTGAGTCTTCTCGCCACGACCAAAAGCCATAAGCTCAAGATTTTTCTCCTTTACTAGGGCCTCAAAGTAGTTTATAAGCAAAAAAACCTCGAAATATAGAGCGATAAATAGAAAAATATAAGTAATGGCCTCGTTTATGGCTTGCATTATTTTACTATATCACAAAAACTTTTATCTAACAGTAGCGCCGTATAGCTCGGTTGTCTTCATTTCCAAAGACCGGTGTAAGGCATCAACCTCTTCACCGGTCAATGTTTTTTCGAGGGAGCGATAGGTAATACGGTAAGCGTATGATTTTTTATCATTACCAAATTTGGCGTCATTTTCGTATTCGTCGAGGAGCTTCACTTCCTCGATCATGTCTTCACCCACTGTCTCCCTTATCACATCAAAATAGTCATTGGGTACAAACTTTTTTGAAACAATGAAAGAAATATCGCGTACAACCGGTGGAAACTTGCTCACTTCCTTATAAACAGTACCGAGCTTGAGTTGTCTCCGAACACGCTCATCTTCTGACCAGAGAAGACGGATGTCAGGCAAAGTCATACTAATCATCGCCCAGCGCTCTATACCCGATCCAAATGCCCATCCGTTATAGATATTTGGATCAACTCCCAACATTTCTAAAACGGAAGGCTTCACTACACCACTTCCTAGAATTTCAAGCCAGTCATTGTCACGTTTAATCTCAATCTCTGTTGATGGGTGAGTGTAGGGGAAAGTTTCTTCTGCAAAACGTGATTCTACATTGCCAAATATTGCCTTTACAATCTTTAGCTCTATATCTTTTAGTGTATCTAAATCTATCTTCTCTATATCTTTTGGTGCTATATAAAGTGCGTCGATCTGATGGAATACATTCATGTGGCGACTATCTATTTCATCTTTTCGATAGACCTTACCATAACAAAAGACTCCCAAAGGTTCCTTCCTAGCAAGTTTCTCCCTAACTTCTGGTTGATTGAAATAGTAATACCACATCACAGTAGTTTGAGTACGCAATATGTGATCTTCGCCTATATAATAGGTGTCAGATTTATTTCTAGCTGGATGATTGGCGGGAAAATCGAACAGATCAAAAGCGATCTTGGTAGACATTATCTCCGGTACATGTATAACATCAAATATCTTAAAATCAGGTATAGCAATAATACGTTGGACTAGCTCAAAAATAGGGCTACCTTCTGTCCGAGAGAGGTCAGGCATTGATAAGTAGCGCTTCATACGAAGAGCTTCAGCGTCAGAGCGCGCTTCGAGTTCATTCTTTAATTGATTTTCTTCTTCCTTAGAAATGACGTATTCCATCCTTTTATGGTCTCAAATTTCTCCCAAAAATGCAAAAAATCTACAAAATACGGCTTCCTATTTGCCTCAAAATTTGCTATACTATAATCTACAACTTATTACATTTATCTATATACCGATGGCTAAAGGCGAAGAAAAAAAGAAAGACTCGTACGGAGCGGACTCGATCACCGTCCTTGAAGGACTCGAGCCAGTGCGCAAACGCCCAGGTATGTACATCGGTACAACCGGTCCTGACGGCCTCCACCACCTCATTTGGGAAATTTTTGACAACTCTCGTGATGAAGCGATGGGTGGCCACGCAAACGAAATCGAAGTAGCACTACTTCCAGGCAACCGTATCCGAGTCGTCGACAATGGTCGCGGTATCCCGGTTGATATCCACAAACAAACAAAAGTTTCGGCTCTTGAAACTATCATGACAACGTTGCATGCCGGAGGCAAGTTTGGCGGTGATGGCTACAAAGTTTCTGGAGGATTGCACGGTGTTGGAGCATCGGTCGTAAATGCGCTTTCCATTTTTTGTAAAGTGATCGTCCATAAGGACGGTGCTATGTGGGCGCAAGAATACTCCCAAGGCAAAAAAAAGGCACCAGTCAAACAGGTGGGCAAAACCAAAGAAAAGGGAACGGTGGTCATGTTTGAACCGGATAAAGCGATTTTCCCTTCAACTGACTTTGACTTCAACCGCATAGTCAACCATCTCCGACAACAAGCCTACCTTGTCAAAGGTCTCCGCATAACCGTACTTGACTTGCGCGAATACCAAGGAAAAGTCGACTTTTCAGAAGAATTTATGCTCCGCCCGCTATCTCTAAACGCTCCTTCTATGGGCTTCTATTTTGAAGGAGGCCTCGTCTCTCTAATTAGCTTTTATAATCACAACCAAAAACCGATCCATAAAAATATTTTCTACGTTGAAAAATACAACGAAAATTTTGAAGGTGTTGAAATCGCTCTCCAATATGTCGATGACATTTCAGCTCGTATCATGCCCTTCGCCAACAATATCTACAACGGTGAAGGGGGTACTCATATCACCGGCTTCAAAACCGCACTCACAAGAACCCTCAACACCTACGGCAAGAAAAACAATTTAATCAAAGAGAGTGACGAAAGCTTCACTGGAGAGGACGTCCTTGAAGGACTCACGGCTGTGGTTTCGGTCAAACTACGTGAAATCCAATTTGAAGGTCAAACCAAAGGTAAACTTGGGAGCGTCGAGGCAAAAGGTATGGTAGAGAGTGCTTTTGGCGACGCCTTCTCCTCATATTTGGAAGAAAATCCTGACGATGCTCGGGCAATGATTAACAAAGTGATCCTCGCTCTCCGTGCTCGCAAGGCAGCGAAGGCGGCTAAGGACTCGATCCTCCGCAAAGGCGCCCTCGAAGGAATGACCTTGCCCGGCAAACTTGCCGACTGTCAAAGCAAATCAGCCGAAGAGTCCGAGCTATTTATCGTAGAGGGAGATTCGGCGGGTGGTACCGCAAAGACTGGTCGTGATCGACGTACTCAAGCGATACTTCCACTTCGAGGCAAAATATTGAACATTGAGCGTGCCCGCCTTGACCGCATGCTCGCCTCCGAGCAAATCAAAAATCTAGTCGTTGCTCTTGGTACAGCAATAGGTGACACCTTTGATATCGAAAAGCTTCGCTACCACAAAATGATTATCGCAACCGATGCCGACGTAGACGGTGCTCACATCCGCACCCTCATCCTCACTCTCATGTATCGCTATTTCCGTCCACTCATTGATGGAGGCTTCGTCTATATCGCCCAACCACCCCTCTTTAAAATAAAATACGGCAAGGAAATATTTTATGCCTACTCTGATGAAGAGAAGAACGAAGTCTACAAAAAACTTGGATTTGACTTAAACAAAGTGACAGTCGAAGAAACAACCGAGGCCGACGAACAAAATGAAGAAGGCGATGAGGCTACTTCTGCTTCTTCTAAAACTACGACGGGCCAAGGCCAAAAGAAAGCGCCCCCTGCTCAACGTTACAAAGGTCTGGGTGAAATGAATGCCGAAGAACTATGGGAGACAACCATGGATCCAAAACGTCGCATCTTAAAGCAGGTGACGATCGAAGACGCCCAAGAAGCTGACAAAATTTTTGATGTCTTGATGGGTACTGATGTCCCATCTCGCAAATCCTTCATCCAATCCAACGCCAAGATGGCAAACATAGACGCTTAGTCATATTTGAGGTATATTTTTTACAGAAAGGAATAGTGGTGGTAAGAAAAAATGCCAATGAATAGGTCTTTCTTAAGACCCCCAACCAAGAAGCATCCGCTACCGAAGGACCTGAAGATTCTTTTCGGTATCGTCTATGGCGCATCAGCTATATTGCTGATCGTCAACTACATAATCAACAGATAAGCCCGCGTGAAAGCGCGGGCTTTCGCATTGACTTTTAGCTGTAGATTGGATAGGTTATCTCGGGAGGTTCAAAATAAATGCGACCAATCGTACGATTTCAAATCACACCATCCACTTCGGAAAAGGATGGCAAAACCACCTACCGAATGGATGTGGTAGTAAACAACCACACCAGATCAAGGCAGACACGGCTCCGCTCAAGGCTTTTCAGGTGGCTCGACTTGGTCCTCGACAAAGAGGAGGAGCAGTATCGAGAACTTCAGGCAACACTCGATGAAGTCCAGACCGGATTCTTTGAGCAAGGTCTGCGCAACGGACTAAAATACAGGAAAGCTCTCGAAAGAGCTACCCAAATGGTGAGTCTAGTCGAACTCCGAGCAAATGGTTACGATCTCGGAGAACCTGACAAAGAAAAAGAAAGGAGTCCCGCGTGAAAGCGCGGGCTTTCACGTTTATATTATAAAAAACTAAGAACGATCTTTAATTTCCTTTTGCAAAAGCTCGACAAATTTTTCGAGAGAGAGCGAGCCAACTTTTTCATTTCGGCTTTCAACCGCTACCTCTTTAGCTTCAACTTCCTTGTCACCTAGAACAATCCAATAAGGTACCTTCTCAACTTTTGCATTCCGCACCTTTTTACCAAGGTTATCATCTGCCAAATCGATATCAGCTCTTATACCAAATGATTTTAATGCATCACAAACTTCTTTTGCATACTCGTTGTGGCTATCACGCACCGGTATCACTCGCACCTGTACAGGCGAGAGCCAAAGAGGGAAGTTGCCCGCGAAATGTTCAATCATAACTCCCATAAAACGCTCTAAAGAACCTGAAATTGCTCTGTGAATAACTACCGGTCTTTCTTTTTCACCCTTTTCATTTGTAAATGATAGATCAAATCGTTCTGGCAAATTAAAATCACATTGTATTGTCGCTAGTTGCCACTCACGACCAATCGCATCTTCAAACATAAAATCTAATTTTGGTCCATAAAAAGCAGCTTCACCGGGTCCGGCTTTATAATTTAAATTATTTTGGATAGCAACTTCTTCCAATATTTTTTCTGCGGTAGCCCAATTTTCTTCGGTACCAATATACATACTTTTATCATCACCTCGAGTTGATAATCTAACCCAGTATCCATCAAACATTCCCATTGTTTGATAAAATTCTTTTATAATTTCAACAATAATTGTAGCTTCATCTTTAATTTGAGACATTCTACAAAACAGGTGTCCATCGTCTTGAGTAATAGCGCGAACGCGAGTAAGTCCAGAAAGTTGACCTTTCTTTTCATCTCTATATATCGTTGCTGGTTCAAAATATCTAACAGGCATATCACGATAAGAAAATTGGTTATCTGCGAATATCTGCATATGATGAGGACAATTCATCGGCTTCATAAAAAACTTTTCTTCTTTACCTTGCACTCTAAAAAGTTCATCTCCAAATTTTGATGCGTGACCGGATGTCTCATAAAGCGCCTCTTTTGCAATATGAGGTGTCCAAACTCGATAATAACCCTTATCTTTATGAAGGTTCCATAGATAATCTTCGATTTCTTTTCTAATAATCATCCCGTTCGGTTGCATAAGAGGAAGACCAGAACCAATCAATTCAGATACACTAAATAATTTCATCTCTTTCCCTATGATTCTATGGTCTCTCTTCTTAGCTTCTTCTATTTGCCATTCATATTTTTCAAGCTCTTCTTTAGTATCAAAAGCCAGCCCATAAATACGAGTAAGCATTTTATTTTTTTCATCACCACGCCAATATGCGCCCGCAATTCTTTCTAACTTAAAGGAATCTGCATTAATTTCTTTTGCAGGGTTTTCGCTATGCCCTCCACGACAAAGATCTACAAAATCACCACTCGTGTAAAAAGTAATTTTCTCTCCTTTTTCAGCTAGATCATGAATGAGCTCAAGTTTGTATGGATTATCCTTCCAATATTCTTTTGCTTCTTCTATAGACACTTCTTTACCATGAAAGGTAGTCCATGAAGGAAGGAGTTCCTTCATTTTATTTTCTATTTTATTTAGATCAGATTCGGAAATAGGGGAAGAGAATTCAAAATCATAATAAAAACCATTTTCGACAGCGGGGCCAATAGTTGCCTTTGCGTCAGGGTAAAACTCTTTAACTGCAGCCGCTAAAAGATGAGCCAGAGAATGCCTCTTTTTGTCTAGGTTTGTTGTTTCTTTCATTTCTGTATAGTAGCAAAAAATAATAAAAATGGAATGGATCCTGCAGATCTATCGGCCACACACTTACGTCTAACATTGCCTAGCCGAGAGGTTTGTTTTTTATTTATAACTCTATAAAAAAGTAACCCCAGGGACTCCGGTAACCCCAGAAATCGTCTGATCTTTTCAAACCTCTTCAAAATTACACGATTATAACATACAACTTTTCACGGCCGTGAAAAATTGTATCATATAAACAGAGAATAGATTTCGATTTTTTTACTAATTAGCTACAAAATGTGCAGGAAAGAACAAAAGAAAAAATAAGATCGGTCAGTGAGAGTATTTTACTGGCAGTGGGGGCTGTTGGCTTGTTGAGCATAGCATCTATGGCTCCAAATGCAGTACAACTTTTAAAATATTTAGATCCAAGCAAACGGAAAATTAAATTATATGAACTTAATCTTAATACGCGGAGATTACTCGACAAAAAACTAATTAGGAAAGTTCAGGACGGGACTCATGAATTTTTGGAGATAACTGAGAAAGGTAGATTTGCAATAATAAAACACCAAATTGAAGGACTGAAGAATAGCAAAAATTCAAAATGGGATAAAAGATATCGAGTAGTGATTTTTGATATTGCTGAATACAAAAGGAAGGTGAGAGATAGGTTAAGAAACATTCTTCGAGGCTTTGGATTTTTATGCCTTCAGGGGAGTGTGTGGATTTACCCTTATGATTGTAATGAAATAATTGTCTTATTAAAAGAATATTTGAAACTTGATAGAGAGATAATCTACATGACTGTAGACTCGATTGAAAACGATAAATGGCTTAGGAAAAATTTTGACTTATAAGCAAGGCAATACTAACCGATACAGAATTTCACGGTCGTGAAATTCTGTATTTTAAAATTGACAATATGATTAGAATCGAACAAAGAGGGGGCATATTCTGCCCCCACCTTACTTATCTACCCACCGGAGACCCTTACTGAAAGGGAAAGTATAATCCTCAGCAGTTAATTGTTGAGATCTCTTCGTTGCCTTGATTAATGACCTCGTCCTCTCTTCCCATTTAACTAAGGCATCATCGAGTCTAGACTTCTGTTTTCGGTCAAGTTTCTTGAACCTTTTTTTCATCTAATATCTCCCAAGTTAATAATAACAGGATTAGAGTTGTTTTGCCTTCTCGGCAATCAGGGATTTTTCGCCATTACGGAGAGACACTTTGGCTTTGATCACAACGCACTGATCTGGAGTAAAGACGTTTTTAAATTCTTCGAGGATTCGGGGGAAGACGACCACTTCAACCTCGTCAGTCATATCGGCAAACTTTACAAAGAGCATCTTTTCTCCGTTTTTAGTCAAAATTTCACGGATGTCAGTGAGGATACCGCCAAGGACCACCACTTCACCTTCTTTCGAATTTTCTTTTATCTTATGGATATTGGTTTCTCTCGATTCGAGCTTTTCCCTAAACCGATCAAGCGGATGACCGGAAACATACAAGCCCAAAAGCTCCTTTTCCCAAGCCAGCCTATCTTGAGCACTTACTGGGGTTGAAGGGGAGAGAGTGAGGGGGGTGTGGCCAGTCGAAGAAACGAGGGAGAAGAGAGAATCCTGACTTTTGTTTGAAGCGATTTCCTTGTTGTATTCGAGCAAGCGGTCCATATTGGCAAGCAAAAGTCCGCGCTCACCAAAAGCGTCCATTGCCCCTGATTTGATGAGGGCTTCAAGTGACTTTTTATTCAGATTGCGGTCTTGCACTCGAGTCAAAAAATTTTCCATCGAAGTGTATGGTCCATTTTGCTTGCGCTCTTTGATGATCGACTCGGCGATACCTTCGCCAAAATTTTTGATCGTTGTAAGCCCGAAGCGAATTTTGTTTATCCCCCGTAGCTCGACCGTAGGGAGATGCGAAGTGGGACTTTTTACCACACTAAAGCCGGCAAAACTTTCATTGATATCCGGTGGCAAAACCGGTATACCCATGCGTTTACATTCGACTATCGTCTCTGCCACCTTTTCGACATCACCCGAGTCGGCGGTGAGTACGGCCGACATGTATATTTCAGGGAAATTTGCCTTCATGTATGCAGTTTGGTAGGCGACCCGACCGTAGCTTGCGGCGTGCGCTTTGTTGAACCCATACGCAGCAAAAGGCTCGATGAGACGCCACAATTCTTCGGCCAATTTTTTGGAAACTTTACCGTATTCTATAAAACCTTTTAACAATTTATCTTTTTCTGCTTTCATTACCTCCGGAATCTTTTTACCCATCGCTTTGCGAAGCTTATCGGCATCAAGCCAAGAGTAGCCACCAATCTTGATCGCGGTCAAAAGCACGTCGTCTTGGTACACAAGCAAGCCATTACTAAATTCCAAATACTCTTTCATGCGTGGATCAGCATAAGTCACAAGTTCTGGGTTGTGTTTACGTTCAATATATTGAGGTATTGTTTCCATCGGGCCCGGGCGATAAAGTGCCACCATCGCATTGATGTCGTGAATAGTCGAAGGTTGAAGGTCTTTGAGGAAGCGAGTCATACCTGAGCCGTTCAATTGGAAGAGGCCGATCGTCTCACCGCGCGCCAACATTTCAAAAGTCTTTTTATCATCAAGGGGGATGTGCTCAATATCAACATCAATATTGTCGATTGCCTTCACTCTTTTCACTGCGTCGGCCAGTATCGCCAAGTTTTTAATACCCAAAAAGTCAAATTTCAAAAGGCCAGCATCTTCGACAGCATGCATGTCGTATTGAGTGATAAGCTGATCGCCTTCTTTGGTATCGCGCTGGAGAGGGACAAAGTCGGTCAAAGCGGTAGGGGCAATCACCACTCCGGCTGCGTGGACTGAAATGTGTCGCGCACAGCCTTCGATCTTCTTTGCCATGTCGATTATCTTTTTGACATCGTCATCTTTTTTGTAGAGTTCCAAAAGTTCGGGTACTTCATTCATCGCTCGATCGATCGTCATGGGGAAGCCTTGTGCCCCCATCGGGATAAGTTTTGCAATCGTATCCCCCAAACCATAGGGGAAGCCGAGTGCTCGAGCTGTGTCACGCACACTACCGCGCGCCATCATCGTACCGAAAGTACCAATTTGAGCGACCTTATTTTCGCCGTACTTACTTTTAGCATAAGCGATCATTTCATCGCGTCTATCGTCGGCATAGTCCATATCAATATCAGGCGCTGAAGGACGTTCGGGGTTTAGGAAACGTTCGAAGGGAAGTTTGTATTCGATCGGGTTTACATTGGTAATACCCACACAGTATGTAGTCAAAGAGCCCGCGACTGAACCTCGAATGGTAGTAAGTATCCCGTGCGAATGAGCATAGTGAAGCAGGTCAGCAACCACCAAAAAGTATGGCGAATAACCCTTGGTCTTGATCACTCCGAGCTCGTAGTCAAGCCTTGTTAGCACTTCTTCGCTTTTTTCAATTTTGCGTTTTTCGAGACCTTGGTAAGCAAGCTCTCGAAGCTCATCGTCGTAACTCCGACCAGATTCGACTTTGATGTCAGGGAAAACCCACTTGCCAAGCACAAGCTCTAGATTGCACATCTCGACTATTTTTTCGACATTAGCTAGCGCTTCCGGCATATCAGCAAACCTTTCCTGCATCTCCTCCGATGAAGGAAAGGAAAAATCCTCCTCGTAGTCATTGAAGCTTCTTTCTTTTGGCTCGGCACCCTGCATCACAGCCTGCAAAGTCTCTTTCGCTTCTCGGTCGCCCTTTTCCAGATAATAAATATCGGCACCGGCGACCACAGGTACACCTTGCTCTTGGGCAAAATCAAACATCATCTTCATGTGTTCGTTGTGACCGTCGATTTCTGGATGTTTGGTGATCTCCAAAAAGAAATTTTCTGCACCAAATATTTTTTTGTATCGAGATACAAGCTCGATCGCTCGTTCCAAATTGCGATTGCGCACCGAAAAAGAAATATCGCTGGTATAAGAAGAAGCGATACACACCAACCCCTCCGAATATTTTTCGAGCAATTCAAAATCAACACGCGGTTTGTAATAAAAACCTTCGAGATGAGAGTCGGTCACCATCTTCAACAAGTTTTTATAACCAATTTCATTTTTGGCGAGCAAAACTAGTCGAAACCTATCCTTGTCGACACCGGCCTGTTTGTCGTGCCGAGTACGCGAAGCAAGATAAGCATCAACACCAATAATTGGCTTCAACCCCGCCCCCTTACACTCCTTATAAAACTCAATCGCGCCATACATATTACCGTTGTCAGTAAGAGCGAGTGCTTCCATACCACAACTTTTTGCTTTTTCGACCAATTCTGAAATCTTGGGTAGGGCTTGGAGAAGAGAGTAATGCGAGTGGGTATGGAGGTGGGCAAATTTCATAGAAGGAATGATAGCATATTAAGAAAGACCTCACCCCCTAACCCCCTCTCCTAGAATTAGGAGAGGGGGAACCAAACAAAAACAACAAAATGAAAAAGTAGTGCTGTAAAATGGCTCTACTAAAGCATACTTTAGGATATTGACAAACAAAATTAAAAATTGCTTGACATATTTTGCGGATGTGCTATACTTCTCTATCAGAAGGAGGAACCAAGCATGCCACCCAACAAGGGTCATTGTAAGGTCCACATTGAAGTTGAATCCCATATGTTGTCCGCAAGCGGCGCCGGTCGTCAGCCGGGCGTGTCCGCGGAATTTGTTGCCGGCATGTGCGAACGCTCGCACACCGGGCGCCATACGGCGACCGGCTAACCGGCGGACGCGCCTCCATCGCAAGATGGGGCGCGCCCAAGACAGTTGTTTTTAGTTCGCCGGCGGCGGATATGAACCCCGCCCGGCACCCAGGCCCGACGCACAAGTGTGCGCCGGGCCTTGATATTTTATATACTTCGAAAATGAAAACAATTATTGGCATCGACGAAGCGGGTAGGGGGCCACTTGCTGGACCTGTCACTGTCGGAGCTTTCACAGGGAATGAAAAAGTAGGCAAATGGATAATAAAAAATATTTTTGATAACAAACTCCGTGACTCCAAAAAACTAAGTGAAAAGAAAAGGGAAGAGATTTATAAAAAATTGTTAAATTTAAAAAAGGAAGGAAAGGTTGATTTTAAAGTCGTCCACATTTCAAATAAAATAATTGATTCAAAAGGGATTTCGAAAGCAGTAGAGGCAGGGATTAAAAAAAGTATATCCCCCCTAGCCCCCCTTATATTAAGGGGGGAAGTCAGACTCGATGGTCTACTCAAAGCCCCTTCACAATTTAAAAATCAAAAAACAATAATTAAGGGTGACGAAAAAGATGTATTTATTGCTTGTGCTTCCATTGTCGCCAAAGTGGCTCGCGACCGACTAATGGCAAGTCTTGCTAAAAAATACCCCCAATACCACTTTGAAGGGCACAAAGGCTATGGCACCAAGCAACACCTAGCATTGATTAAGAAGTTTGGGGTTTCAAATTTACACCGAAAAACATTTTGCAAATAATCCCTCCCCAAGGCAGGAGTCCAAAAAGCACTCTCCTTTGGGGATTGTTTGGGAGAAGCCTGTATTGATTTTATTTTCAAAGTATATTAATATCTCCCTTATGGTAGTCAGGATGCGTCACACAAGAAGTCAAAGGGGAAATACAAGAAGTCACCATGCTCTAAAGGTGGCTCCGGTTTTGCTTTGCAAAGAGTGTGGTAGCCCAAAGGCAGCACACGTAGTTTGTAGTGTTTGCGGTAAATACAAAGGCAAACAAGTATTGAATGTTCACTCAAAAATAACTAA
Source organism: uncultured Candidatus Saccharibacteria bacterium (assembly GCA_964440955.1). Taxonomy (GTDB): domain Bacteria; phylum Patescibacteriota; class Minisyncoccia; order Phycocordibacterales; family WO2-35-19; genus CAYTTP01. Next base: position 48,614 of record CAYTTP010000004.1, read on the forward strand.
GAAAGAGAAGAAGGCGAAAGCTGGGAAGTAAGAAGTATGAGTTATGAATTAAGAATTATGGACACGCACATGTGTGTTTGATACAATTCTTACCATAACTCATGATTCTTGATTCATAATTCATTTTAGTTCTTTATGGCCAACAGGCACCTTGCAAGACAAACAGTTCTCCAAGCCCTCTACGAGTGGGATTTTGGTGGCAAAAAAAGCAACCCCGAAGAGGTCCTTACGCGAGACCGAGCCGAATTTGCGCCCGGATTTAATAGCGACCACTTCATGCAAAACCTACTTAAGGGAGTCATTGGTAAGCAAAAAGACTTGGATGACATTATCGTGAAAGCCGCTCCTGATTGGCCAATCGAAAAAATAAGCGTGATGGACCGCAACATCCTACGTATCGGTCTTTACGAACTTATCTTTTCTGATAGGGAGCAGGTACCGCCAAAAGTCGCCATCAACGAAGCGATTGAACTTGCGAAAAAATTTGGTGGAGAAACAAGTAGCAAATTTGTAAACGGAGTGCTTGGTGCGGTCTATAAAGAGATGGGCGAGCCCGGCAAAGATGACAAAAAAGCTCCGCAAAAACCAGTCCCTCTCGAAGCACTCGCCGGAGCCGTCATTTATGCAAAAAGGGGCGATGATATTTTTCTCTGTCTAGTGCACGACGTTTTTGGCCACTGGACTTTGTCAAAGGGACATATTGACGCAAATAATAATATCGCTGATGAACTAAAAAAGGCGATTGTCGAAGAAGTCGGCCTATCAATCGAAGTCAAAGATCATTTGGGCCATACAGAATACGGCACTTATGACCCCGAAAAAGGCAAAATAAAAAAACGGGTCGAATATTATCTGGCAGAAACCGAATACGGCGATGTAGAACTAAAAAAGACTGGTGGCCTCGACGATGTAAAATGGTTTCGTATGGCCGATATACTTGACCTTAATTTTTATGATGATATCCTCCCTATCGTTACCAAAGCAATTAACTTATTAGTTCAATAACTCGACGCCAATGTACAAATGGATGCGAATAACACGAATGTTTGGATTCGTAGATTCGTGTGAATTTGTGGATTAGTGTCGCATTACTATGAAGGATCTATCTGAATTTGAAAAAACTATAGGTGTTGATTTTAAAAATAAAGACATCTTGCGGCAAGCCTTAACTCACCGCTCTTTTTTGAACGAACATCGAGGTTCAAAAGCCGAACACAACGAACGTCTTGAGTTTTTGGGTGATGCTGTTTTGGAGCTTGCTGTGACCAAATTTCTCTTTGATCAATATCCCGAAAAAAATGAAGGTGACCTCACTTCCATAAGAAGCGCTTTGGTAAACGCAACAACTTGCGCCAAAATCGCCCAAGAAATTGGAGTAAACGGATTTTTACTTCTCTCGAAGGGTGAGAGCAAAGACATAGGTCGAGCCCGCAATTATATTTTGGCAAACGCCCTTGAAGCCATTATTGGGGCTATCTATGTAGACCAAGGTTTTGAAGTGGCCGACGGATTTATCGGGAAATACATCACTCCACTCTCCGAAAAGATTATCCAAGAGGAGCTTTGGATAGACGCCAAGAGTAAATTTCAAGAAAAAGCCCAAGACGTGACCGGCATCACACCCTCATATAAAACACTCAAAGAAATTGGTCCCGATCACGAAAAAAAGTTTACCGTCGGAGTATTTTTGGGAAATGAAATGACGGCTGAAGGTGAGGGCGACTCAAAACAAGACGCCGAACAGGCGGCGGCACGCAATGCCCTCAAAGAAAAAGGGTGGAACTAGATTTTTATGTTAAAATATTTCAATGCTAAAGTCGCTCGAAATAGGCGGGTTTAAAAGTTTTGCCAAAAAGACAGATCTTCAATTCAAGTCAAAAGTGACAGCGATCGTCGGCCCCAATGGAAGCGGCAAATCAAATGTCGCTGAAGCCTTTCGATTTGTGCTTGGCGAGCAATCGATCAAATCAATGCGCGGCAAACGTGGTGAAGACCTTATTTGGAATGGTTCAACCGAAACACCACGCACAAACCGAGGAAGTGTCAAACTCGTTTTTGACAATCAAGACAAAAAACTAAACATTGATTTTGACGAAGTCACGATCGAGCGGGTAGTCCATCGCGACGGCGGCAATGAATATCTTGTAAACGGTACTCAAGTACGACTCAAAGATATTTTTGAGCTTTTGACTGAAGCGCATATTGGTGCTTCTGGACATCATATTATTTCGCAAGGCGAAGCGGACCGGATTTTGCGCGCAAGCACCAAAGAGAGGCGGGAGATGATAGAGGACGCGCTTGGTCTCAAAATATATCAATACAAGCGCGAAGAAAGTGAACGTAAGCTTGAAAAAACAGAAGAAAACGCAAGACAAGTGGAGTCATTGCGTAGAGAAATCGCCCCTCATTTGAGATTTTTAAAAAAACAAGTAGAAAAAATTGAAAAGGCCGAGGAAGTGCGCGTCCTCCTCATCAACCTGTATCGTGAATATTTAAAGCGTGAAAAAATATATATTGAAAACCAAGAACAAATCATTGCGACTACTCGAAAACCGCTCGAACACGAGCTCAATCGACTAGAAAAGGCGATGAATGAAGCAAAGCACATCCTCGAAACCTCCCTCTCAAAAGACAAAAAAAGCACCGAACTACTTCAAATCGAAACTGATATTCAAGCAGCCCGACACCAAAAAGATTCACTGGGTAGAGAAATCGGAAAGATCGAAGGGGAAATAGTGGCAACCGAAAGACGCCTCCAAACTATTCGCCTCGAAAATACAAAACAAGAAAACAAAACCGTACTTCTCCGCGATATCGAAAATCTAGAAAGGGAAATCTCAGTATTATCCGACTTGAAGTCTGTTTTCAATAAGATCAGAGCATTTATCGACACGTATAAAGAAACAAAAGATGACCGAGAAGAGCGCGAGCTCACCTCCACAATCGAAAGGTTGGAAAAAACCAAAACTAATATTGAGAGAGAGGCAACCGAAGTGGACGCAAACCTCCTCAAACTAAATGATAAGTATCAGGGAATAAAGATTTCGATTGAAAAAGAAAAAGACTCCGAACGCGATGCGGAAAAGGCAATTTTCAAAATTGCGAGTGAAGAGAGTGAGGTGCGAGGCAAGCTTGCAATCCTCGAAAGGGAAAGGGAGAGAGTGCGCCTGATCAACGAAGACTGGAAGAGGGAAATAAAGGAAGGCGGGGTCCTGCTCGGGAGCGCTATCACTGGCTTTGAACTTTTACCCCTATACGAAGACGAGGTTTTGAAAGAAGAGCGTAACATTCAAGAAGAACGCAGACGCGAACTGGAAAAAATGAAGATACGACTCGAGGAGCTGGGTGGCCAAGGCGGAACGGAAGTGATGAAGGAATATAAGGAAACCCTAGAACGCGATGCCTACTTGGAAAAAGAACTTCAAGACCTATACGATTCATCAAAGTCGCTCCAAAAACTAATAGAAGAATTAGCCGAAAAATTGAATGATGAATTCAAATCCGGAGTCTCGCATATCAACAAAAATTTTCAAAAGTATTTTGAACTCATGTTTGGAGGGGGGCAAGCAGAATTAAAAACCACCTCTCCGGCGGTCAAGTTGAAAACCAAAAAAACAGAAGAAAATTTGATGCAGGAAGAAGAAGAGAAAGAAGAGAAAAGTGAAGAAGGGATAGATATTGCCATATCTTTGCCACATAAAAAGCTTCGCAGTCTCGACATGCTCTCAGGTGGTGAGCGAGCTCTCACCTCGATCGCCCTCCTTTTTGCTATCGCCTCTGTCAATCCGCCTCCTTTTATCATCCTCGACGAGACCGACGCCGCTCTAGACGAAGCTAACTCCAAAAAATACGGCGACGCTATTCAAAAACTTTCTGAACACTCCCAACTCATCCTCATCACCCACAACAGGGAAACCATGTCCCGTGCTGGTGTGATTTATGGCGTCACAATGGGCAAAGACAGTGTCTCTCGAGTCCTCTCTATCGAATTCGACGAAGCAGTTTCTGTTGCGAAGTAAAAAATTGACTTATTGATCACTCTGGTATACTTTACTATCCAGCAGATAGCCCTCCCCCAACCCCTGAATTAGGACAAATTAGTTTCTAAATTATACAGACTTGG
>CAYTTP010000005.1:0-50711 GCA_964440955.1 uncultured Candidatus Saccharibacteria bacterium
ATTTTTTCATACAAATTCATATTACAGCCAGTTGCATTTCAAACAAGAATTTTCAACCTTGCCAATTTTTCTAAAACCTTATTTTTGGTCATACGATATAAATACACTCGACAAAGAAAGAGATAAGAAGCGCATAATCACAAATATCTTAAATCTTGGTAATAAAGAAGCGACTTCTTGGCTTTTTCTTAACTATTCAAAAAGAGAAATAGGCGAACTAATAGAAAACCCACTACCAGGAGAATGGAACAAAAAATCACTAAACTACTGGGCTTTGCTTTTTAATATTCCTATAGAAAATAAAAATAGGTGTATTAAATTTGAACGAAAAAGACTAGTGGCGGAGAATATTTTAAATTAACTTCAGTCGCCGATATTGCCTGCATGAAATTATCTGCCGTAGTAAGTAGGGCAGTCGAGAAAGATTATGTGGATATTTATTTCTTGCTCCAAAATATTTCGCTTCAAACCATGCTCGATCAAACAAAACAAAAAATGCCAGATTTGGATGAAAATCTTATACTCAAAAGCCTTGTTTATTTTGATGATGTAGAAAGAGAGAAGATAGTTTTTAAACATGACAAACAAGTTTCTTTTGAAACTGTCCAACTGTTTCTAAAAGAAACAGTCCAAAAACTCAAAAGTGATGGGTTGTAGTTTGTAGTCGCCGAAGAGGCGACTTATCCACATTTTTAACTTGCCCAGTTGACAATATTTGTGATGGGTGTATAATTTTGGTACTAAACTTGAACGGCATCCTAAATGGGTGCCGTTCGCGTTTTACCGAGTTTTACTCCATCTTTATAAGCTCTCGTAAGTATTCAAAATCTCTAAAATCGCTCCCTGCAAATTGGCGTATTTCTTTAGCAGTCCTTGGACCTCTGGAGAGAATAAGAACTTCTTTTCCAATCTCTTTGAGGTATTTGAGGACAGGCAGAAAGTCCCCATCTCCTGAAAGTATTAGGGCTCTGTCAAAATTGTCTTTCTCTTTCATCAAGTGAAAAGCCATGTCCACATCGCAGTTAGCCTTTCTTCTAGTTAGTCCATCTTCTTGCTCATATAGTTTTACCGGTTTGAGAAATAGAGAGTATCCGAAATCATTAAGCTTTCTATAAAATCCAACCCTTTTTAAATGCCTACCGATAAGAAGAATGGTAGCTTCATCCATATTATCTCCTTTGTTTTTAAGTAAGTCTACAAGATGTTTGTCTAATTTATCGATAGGAACTGTATCTTGGGTCAAATAGTCATACTTAAAATCATGTATCTCCACTCCTCCAAAATACAAAGTTTTACCTGCTTCGTATTTCTCTTTTAGGTAATCCAATAATTTCCTATAATCAATCTTCCAACCCAAACTCTTCTCTCCTCCGTAGAATAGGTTTGATGCATCTATGAATATAATAGTTTTCATTTAATATTATTTTAGCTCAAACTTCTAATAAAACAAAGCTTTTTATAGCCAAGTCGCCGAAGAGGCGACTTATCTTATCCACATTTTTAACTTGCCCAGTTGACAATATTTGTGCTGGGTGTATATTGTGTATATGTTCTTTCAATAAGTTCAGGGGAGGAGGTCCCGCCTCTTGAGACTTCAAACTAGCCTCCTCTCCTGGACAGGGCTTTACAGCTCGCACACACTTCCACTATCTCAATTAGAGGTCGGTGGTTGTTTTTTATATAAAATATGATACAATATACAACAAGACTCACTGTTGCCCTGTCCCAAATTTAGTGGGATGCCTGTGGACATTCATGGGGAGTGCCCACACCAAACAGCGAGACGCCTAACGGGAGCCTGGTCTAGAACAGGCTCCCGCCAAGGTCAAGTCGCACCTTAAGCAACTTTGGTCCACCGCCAGGACGACTCCCTTGATGAGCGCCGGCGGTTTTTTGTACCCATAATTCATAATTCTAGCTTCAAGATTCAGTCCTATTCTCTTATCCCCACATTTCCCTTGACACTTGACAAAATCCACCATTCGTGTATTATGTATGTCAGTAACCCCAGAAAGGGGAGTACCTTAACAAGGAGGTGCCTCACCATGGCACGCATTATTTTCTCGCTTCTCTTTTTGGGGGTTCTCGCGAACGCCCAATACCATCGTTTCGCAATCAATCCTCCCATCGGGACGGAAAACCTGCGTCTGGTTGAGGCGCCCTTGGTCACGGAGAGGGAGATCTTTCTCATTTTCAGTGACCGGGCAACCGAGCGCGAACAGCATCTGTTTTCCGCACCCCTTGGGTGCGTCGGGCAAAATTGCTGGAAAAAAATCGAGCTCCCGGCAGGGGAGAGATTTTTCTCAACGCGCCCCTCGGGATGGAACCCGCTCTCACTCAACCGTGTCTCGCCTAACGGCGACGTGATGTTGAAGGGTTGGGATTACTGCGTCAACCAAACACAATGTGGAGGTGTTTACACCGTCCGCAACGGATTGGTGACCGGCAGAATCATCCCAGAGCGTAGCCATCTCAATGATGGCGCAGGTCAGCCACAAATCATTCGACGGGTTGGGGTTGCAAACCCCACTCCTGACGGGAACGGGCTCATCTTGCAGGTTGCGACCAGTCAGAGACCATATGTAGTTCGCCTTGAACTCGGATCTAGCGAACTATACGTCCTGGCACGCGACCAACAAGGCGTAGACAATGTTGGAGGAGTATACCTTTCTCCAACTACTAGTTCGATCCGAGCACTGTTCGCCGAGTGGCTTGCCGACGGCAACCCCATTCGGGCCGGACAGTTGATTGCTGGCAAGTTCCAATCGATCAACGTGGTCGAAAACTTCTTTACGCACTACGACCCTCAAAAGGGGTCACGGTATGTGAACGAACGAAACGGCTACATTAAGTCGATGGAGAGTAACGCTATCGAACGGGTCATCCCGCCGAATGCCCAGCTCGCCTCAACGGTTTCAACGGCATTCGTGCCATATGGAGCCCGAGCAAACAGCGAGCGTCCAGTCGAAAGCGTGGTAAACGCAATCGACGGGCAAGTGCTCGCCTTGCCAGAGTTCAACGAGACTCTGGCGCCACCGGTGGCAATGTCACCCGCATCCGTTTACGGATGTGTCATGGCCGTACCGGTGTTCCGGCTCAGCGCCGTCACCAACAGTGGCGAACTCCTGAAAGGAGTAAGCCAAAACGCTCTCTCGAGGCTAGTGGTAGTCCAGAAGATGGATTGCAACTAGCCTCCCAAGGGACCGACTCATCCACGCTTCTGCTTTCAAAAGCCAGTGTGGGTGATCGGTCCCTTTTTGCTACCCAAAAATTGTCCACAGTTTTTTTATTATAAAGTCAATTTTTGCCTTGCTGTGCTATAATTTTCATATGATGCACAAAAAGTTTTTTATCACTCTCATTGTTGTTGCAGTTTTAATAGGCGGTTTCCAAGTTTTTAATATTTATAAAAATCCAAAAGGTGAGGAGCAAGTCCTCACTACGCCAACCGGCATGGTCCGCGACACTTCCCAAACAATACCAAGCGCTTTTCCTACTGGTATTATCTTGGAAGAGGATATAAAAGTAATACAAGAGTCTTACACCTACAACCAAACTCCAAACGCTTCTCCAACTCAACACACCTTCAAATACATATCAATCAAAAATCTATCGGATACAAGGAACTATTTTATTGGTTTACTGACAAACAATGGAAACAAGCCAGTAGTAACTGAAGTTTCGACCACATTGACTCTGATAAATGGATTGACAAAAGGAGGTAAGGCTCTGGACATACTCATAGATTCAAGTGATCAAAATAATGTATCTGTCGAAATCACAATAATTCAATAAAATATGAAGCACTTTTTCTTATCATCATTTCTAATAATTACCTTTCTATCAATTAACACCGGTGCGAGTGCTCAAACTTATGCACAAGGGTGCGGCGATTCAACAACACAGAGTTTCTTCTCTACATATTCGTGTGGAGGAGGTTCGTCTTCATATTCCTGTGGAAATCCAACAAATTGTAGACCGTCCAATGCGAGCCCGGGCTGTTATGTTTGTAACTGCGCAACAAGAACAATACAGGGCAACTCCTTGAGTAGTGTTGATAATGTTGGCGGTTCTTGCAGGCCATCGTTTAATGGACCTGCATGTGAACAAACATTGAGTGGTGGTAGTGCTATATTTTGCGGAAGTGGAGCTCCAGAAGGCACTGGGGTGCCTTCATCAGCAGGTCAAGGGAACTATCTTATAACGATATCTCCAGGAATTCGCTCTATAACAAGAGGGGAGACAACAACATATACAGTATCAATCACACCAGACCCTGGTATGGCAGGACAATCCATAAACCTTGCCTTAAGTCCTGGCACATGCCCAACAAATTCTACATGTAGTTTTAGCGACGGATATAGTAGTAGTTATGAAAATTCTGATGGATACACATATTCAGGTACACCGCAAAGAGATTTTCTTTTTGAAACTTCTAATCCGACAACAAAAACTACATCTTTGATAATAACAAATACATCAAACACCCCTGTCAGCACTTATGGTTTGAATGTCAAAACTAAAAAAGGTGGTACTGTTTTTGGTCCTTCAGCAAATGCCCAACTTGCAGTTTCTTCTGGCGGGACACTTAAACCAAGCTTAGCGGTTGACGCACCATCAAATGGTCAAACAATAACCGGAGCGACTACTTTTTCAGGTTGGGCTATGGACAATACCACGGCAAGTGAAAGTGCTATTTCTAGTGTAAAAATATATCTTGATGGTTCATTCATTGGGAATGCTACTTACGGCACAAACAGACAAGCTGTTTGTGATATTTGGCCAGGACGTCCAGGTTGTCCAAATATTGGCTGGACATATAGTTGGACACCAACATCGGCAAACAACGGTACAAGGACTTTGACATTTGAAGCTATTGATTCAGATGCAATACCTAGAGTTTCTGATCCAATCACGAGAACAGTTAATATAAATGTAACCACTTCAGTCCCTGTCACCACGCTGAACGCAAATCCAACTTCAGGAAACAGTCCACTTACTACCACTCTAACTTGGTCAGCAACCAATAACCCAACAAGTTGTACTGCAACTGGCGGAGCAGGGGGTTGGGCAGGTAGTAAATCAGTTTCCGGAAGCCAACAGATAACCGGTCTTACTTCAAATACAACTTTCAATATGTACTGTAGCAACGCAGGCGGAAACGGACCAACAGCTAACAGATCAGTAACCGTAAACAATGTAGACTTAAACGTAAACAACACCACCTGTGTTGGTTCATGCACACCAACACTTTCTTGGACTAGCTCTGGTGGTGGTTCATGTACTGCAACTGGCGGAGGTCCGGGTTGGGCTGGAAGCAAGTCATCAAGCGGTACAAATGTGTCTGGAGGTAACATAACAACCACAACCACCTACACCCTCCAGTGTGGTACAGCTACCGACTCAGTCACTGTAACTGTCACCCCAAACACCGAGAGTGTAACAATAATAAAAACAGGACAAGGCACAGTCACTAGCTCTCCTGCAGGTATAAACTGTGGTAGTGGTTGCAGTAGCCAAACAGCCCAATTTAACCAAAGCAGTACTGTCACCCTCACCGCAACTCCAGCTACTGGAAGAATATTTACCGGCTGGTCAAGCAATACGCTCACTTGTAGTCCAGCTATTGCCCGCAACCTAACTTGCGCCTTCACCGTAAACGGCGCTGAACAAGTAACTGCAAACTTCGCTGTTGATCCAAACTATAGGGAGTTTTAGGTATAGTATCAACATTTGACTATAAATCTGGAAAAATGTAACATCATAATTAGATAGTAACTCTGGGGAGTGAAGTACTACGTAGCTTCTACTCCCGGAAAGGAAAAGAAATGGAAGATCAACAGAACAAACGCTTCGACGTAGAAGAGAAGGATTTCAAGGTTTCAACAAAGACCTCACCCTTCATCAACTGCGTTCAAGTAGCGATCAAGCCGGAAGGTGTCGCCATCCGAGACAGCAAGGACCCGGGCCGTACCACTCTGTTCTTCAACAAGACCGAATGGCAAGCCTTCATTGACGGCGTCAAACTCAAGGAATTTGAGGTCTGACGGCGAGTCGAGCACTAACCAAGAGGAGGACAGTCTGTCCTCCTCTTTCATTTCAAGAGGAAAAGTAAATAATGGAAATATGTCTAGTTGAACCCATGCCTTTTCTAAAGGATATAGTCTCCGCCCTTAATGATCCGGAAATAATAGTTCTTCTAAACCTGAAGAACCCCACCTCTATCGAGTCTGCACTAGAGGAGCTTGGCAACCTTAACCAATCAGAAAATGTTGTATTCGCTATCTGCAACCACGGCAAATTTGTAGGCCAGATCGGAATGCATTCTATCTGTGGTGAGCAAGCAACGGTAGGATTTTTCATAATACGAGAATGCTGGGGTCATGGGTACGGAACACAAGCAAACAAGCTTCTTTTCAAAGAAGCTACACAGAGAGGCATAAGTAAGCTTATCGCTGAAGTCAAGCCTCTAAATACCCGATCCTTGTCTTGTCTTAAGAAATGTGGTTACATCCTAGTAGAAACAGGGGAGCTTCACCGATATGAGAAAGACCTCTAAGGCCAGGTTCAACCCTGGCCCTTGTATTTTAATACAAATATTATATAATAAGAAAATGATTTATGTTATTCCAGCATTTGGCGATACAGGAAAAGAAAAACATTACCAAGTAGCTCCCAAGTATAAGGTACTAAACCTGCAGGTAAAGAAGGGGGTTAAATTTTCTGACCTAGTCAACAAGGCGGTAAAAATTTTGACCCCCAATGATACGGTATTTGGGTTCTCCATGGGAGCACTCATCGCATATTGTGCTGTATCAAAGGTACCTGTTAAAAAAGCTGTCATCGCTTCGATCTCTCCTTATTTAGACAAAGATTATCTTATTATAAGGAAACCTTACCCAATAGCATTTGACAGGCAGTTTGGAGAAATTTTCATAAATAGCATTAAAAATATAAAGTATACAAAATCAATAGCTAAAGAAATATTTTTTCTATATGGAGAAGAAGAGCATATTCTACTTATAAAGAGAGTGAAAAAACTCTCAAAAAATAAAGCTACTGAAATAAAGCGTACTGGACACGAACTAAATAAAAGATACATAAAATCTATTACTAAAATCATGAGCCACTAAAAAACCTTGGATATGAAATAAGGGAGGGAGGCCTAGCCCCCCTTGAACCACCTTGCAAAAGGCCACGTAAGACTCGACACTGAATACCGACCAGTCGTAATGTGTCCTGATCTCATGTAAATATCGATCCATGGATTAAACAAGATCCACAACCTCCTCTACCAAAATTAAATCATGTGGTTGAGAAAATATCAATACGCCACACGCATAATCAAAATATTCCCAGCGAGTCTGCCTTTAGCTATAATCAATAATATGAGAAAAAAGTTATATATAATTTCTGGTTGGAAAGAAACCTGTAGACGAAAATCATATCAAACTATAAAAAATATTGCCTTGAAAAAAGACTACGACGTTGAGTGCATCAAGGTCGATTGGGGTTTACCTCTTTCGAAACAATTGTTTGATTTACAACAAAATTCCACCATCTTTGGATTTTCTCTTGGTGCAATCTTTGCTTGGCTTTTAGCTCAAAATTCTCAAACCTCTCATCTGATATTAGCTTCGATGACACCTCTTGCAATTTTCAAAAATGTAGAGCAAAAAAAAGAACTAAGTAGCCTAATAGGTAATAAATTAACTGAGGATATAGCTAGTAATATAAAAAGTAATCATAAAGCTATCAAACAAACCATCTTATATGGAGAAAAAGAGCTTGATGGTGAGAAATTCGATATACTCATTCCAAACACCGGACACAAACTTACGAATAAATATATAAAAGCTATAGCGAAAATTATCTAAAAAATATCACTTTTTGTTGTTATCATAAATTAAAATGCTTATGGCCAAAAGAGAGCGGGTTTCGACAAATGATTTTCAAAAAAACTATAAGTATGTTTTGAGTAGTCCTGTTGGCAAAGACTTTGATCCCGAATTTAAACCTGACCTTTCACCAAAGCAAATGCTAAAACTTGGTGTTTTTGGCGGAGCCTATTTTATCGGTGTCAAAAACCTAATACCCAAAGACTTACCAAAAGAGTGGTTCGCTGGAGTGAAGCTCTCCAAAGACCATGAAAAACATGGTGAGCTAAACTTTTTTGGAGTCGAAGCAAGCCAACCTCTCTCTGTTTGGCAAAAGAAAGGGTGGATATACAAGGACGATCCACATGGATGGTTCGAATGGTATTGCAGATACTATCTTGGTAGACGTATACCCAAAGAAGACCAGAGACAAATCAAACGCTTTAAAGCAATGCGAAGACATATCGCTCAAATAGCCAAAAATTGCCGAGTTGGCGACTTTTCCTGCCACACCAAACAACGCCAAGCACTCCTGCATTGGGCTTACGATTCAAGAAAATTTTGATATATCATTTCAGTCGCTTCAGACGACTACGGCGAAGACAGCGATGCAGATAGCGGCGAGCAGAGCAACTAAACTCTCGTCGTACCGACAACGGCCTTCCCTAAGGGTTAGGCCGTTCTATTTTTCCTCGAAAATAATTTAGGATTTCCTCATAGGAGGCCGAGAGTTCGTAAGCTTTCTTATAAGCCTCATTTTTAGTAGGTTCGACAAGCTTCATCATTTCTTCATCACCCTCAAAAACTTTACGAAGCATGGAGTAAACTATGATGTGGCTGTTTACAGCATCACTATCTCCCCTTAACATCAAAAATTCATTATTTATTTTGTACTGCTCTTTATTGCTAGATAAAATCCTATGGACAAGCTCGTGAGCAAGTTGAACCACAAAATTATCAGGAGAATGTTGAGATCCAATAATTAATGGATTTGACATAGAACGAGAAAGTCCGGAGACAACATAAACATCGATATCTCCGTTGAATCTTAGGCCCAAAGATGAACAAATAATACTTATTATATTTTCTTCATACTTACTCCAAATTTCCTTAAATTTTATTATTCTCTCTATGATTTTATCTTCTGTAGGTGGGACCCATGAGTTCCAGCCACCTTTTACCAAGCCAGGATCATCTGATTCTTTGTGATAAAACTGAAAAATTGGCTCTAGTAGCTTCCCGTGCTGGATATTTATTTTTGTCATTTTAATATTATACATCAAATTTTGAAGTTTTATCTTGCCGGATGTTTTGGTAAAATTGCCCCATGACTCAACAAGAGGCACTCACTATATTGAAAACCGGTCGAAACGTGTTTTTGACTGGTCCAGCCGGTAGTGGCAAAACCTATGTCCTGCGAGAGTATATAAAGTACCTCAATGAGCTTGGTGCTTCGATAGGTATCACCGCTTCAACCGGCATCGCTGCAACCCACATGGGCGGAGTAACTATCCACTCTTGGAGCGGTATTGGCATAAATGATGATTTAACAAAAAGCGACATCCAAGCTATCGCTGAAAAGTCGCATGTAAAAAATAAAATTAAAAACACATCCATACTCATCATAGACGAGATATCAATGTTGCATCACTTCCGATTGGAAATGATCGATAGAGTGATAAAGGAGATCAAACAATCAGAAGAACCGTTTGGCGGTATGCAAGTTGTCTTTTGTGGCGATTTTTTTCAGTTGCCTCCCGTACAAAAATACGGCGAAAAAGAATCACATTTTGCCTATCACTCGCCAGTATGGGAAAAACTTGGTCTAAAAATATGTTACCTACATGAACAACATCGACAAAACGACGATTCCTACTTATCACTTTTAAATGCGATAAGGGAAAATGCAATCAACAAAGAAATGATCGACCTACTAGAGAGCAGGAAAAAAGCGGAGCCAAAAATAATAACTACAAAATTATACTCGCATAATATAAATGTCGACGCCGAAAATGAAGCCGAATTAAAAAAAATAAACAATCGACAATATGAATATGAAATGGTGACACGAGGTAGAGGCCCCTTGGTAGAAATATTAAAAAAAAGCTGTCTTGCACCCCAAACACTAAAACTAAAGGAGGGGGCGAAGGTAATGTTTGTTAAAAACAATTTTGATGAAGGCTATGCAAACGGGACACTTGGTGTCGTAGTCTACTGTTCGCCAAGCGAAATAAGAGTAAAAACAAATGCCGGAGAGACAATAAACGTAGAGCCCGAAAGTTGGCGCATTGAAGAAGATGGCAAAACCAAAGCCGAAGTAACCCAATACCCGCTTCGTCTTGCTTGGGCGATAACCATACACAAAAGCCAAGGAATGTCCCTTGATTGTGCCGAAATAGACCTCTCTCAATCATTTGAGAGGGGGATGGGGTACGTAGCTCTATCCAGAGTACGTTCGCTTGATGGTCTTTTTTTGAAGGGGTGGAATGAAATATCGCTCCTAGTGAATGACGAGGTACTAGAGAAAGACAAAAAATTCAAAAAACTCTCCGAAACAAGCTCCTTCCATATACGCTCAATGGACAAAAAGAAACTCCAAGAAATGCATGATGAATTTGAATCAAAAATCAGCCAAAGCAAAAAAAAGGAAAAGAAAATAGACACTGTCGAGCAAACCAAAATCATGCTTGAAGAAGGCAAGAGCATCAAAGAAATCGCCAAAGAGCGAGGGTTGAAACCTGGCACGATCTTAGATCATTTGGAGGAAATCAAAGCCGAAGATCCATCATTCAATATTTATCACTTGCAAAACGCTCTGCCAAAACAAAAATTCAAGACAATTTATGGCGCGATCAAAAAGATCGGCATAAGCGAAGGCGGTGTTTACCGCCTTGCGCCAGTCCGCGAGACCCTAGGCCCCAAATACTCATACGACGACATTCGACTAGTGCGCCTTTTCTTATAGCAACTAGTTTTGCAAATTGAATATGTTTAGAACATCGTTATCCGACAAAGCGCGGTTGTATATACGCACATCATCAATAAGACCATTGAACAAATTGTTGGTTGGCTGTCTGTTGCCAATCAAAAGCTCGTCATTGTTGTGTAAGAGGCTAGCGACAAACGTTTTGGTTGACTTGAGCACACCGTCAACATAGAGTTTTGCCACCGAACCATCATACGAACAGGTAAGCAGAGTCCACCTGTTCAGGTAAGTCTGAAATACAGGCGAAGTCGTCTGCCAAGAAACATCAACATAGTTTGAAGGGTTGGTTACCGTAAAACGACAACTAAAAGTGTTTGAGCCTTTAGCGACATGCATAGAGTACGACCAACTACTCTTGCTTTTTGAAACCACATAATCAGTCGTTGTACCCGCTACAAAATTTACCCACGAAGATATGGTCATAGCGTTTAGAGGCTTCAACAAAACAGTGCTCGACGCGGCTAAAAAATTGCCCGAACCAAACACGCCAGCTTCGCCGATCTTACCTGAAGTAGTCGGCAAAGAGCCAGCGATACTCATTGGGTGAGTATTTGTCGCATCAAAGACGGTGCTCGACGAGACAGAGCCATTGTCAAAACTCCAGCGGGAAATAAGTCCGGATATCCCCGACGAATCACTCCAAGTAGTCACGTACTTGAGAGTCGAGTAGTCCGACAAGTTATACGAAGTGTCTCTTGAAGCAACAACATAGGAATAATTTGTGGCCGGAGCGACACCAGTATCTGTGAAATTGGTGCTGGTAGTCGAACCAACCTCGACTCCATTCCTATAAATCACATAATCCAAAACCGCAACATCATCCGTAGCTTGACCCCACGAGAGCTCTACTGCGTATGGACTGGTCACGGAAGCGGTAACGACAGGTCTGGTCGGCGAATCAACGTCTGGCATCGAACCTGACTCATAAGTGTTTACAAGCGACAGGGTTGTAGTTGCATTTTTGTTGATCTGCACATTTTTTATTGTTACCAATCCATACTTGTCAGTAACCACGCTACCGGAGTGGCCAGTTGAAGTGGTCCAATTTATAACATCCCCCGGTCCTGGGTCAAAATTTTGAGTCCTCCGAGGAGTGACCGAAACCGTCATTGGGCCATTGTTTGGTATAAGATTATTCGAGAAGGAAGTACTCCAAGTATTTGCTGTCTCAACGATTGGCGACCAATAAAAACCAAGGTTTACGCCACCAACCAAATCGCCGACCGCTGGATTACCATCTCCCATTTTTGAATTTATCGAACTTTCACTAAAGGCTGGGTAACTTTTGTTTTTAGCAAACTTACCTTCATAATAAGAGTAAATAAGGCTCATCGCTGCCGCCCCGCCACTATGATCACCATTATTCCAAGAGAAAGCATAACCGTGCCTATTGCGATCCAAAACCCGTGCCATATTTACCTGACTATACCATGACGCATAGCCATCATTGCGACCAATAGCCCAACCAATAAAAGGAAGATCAGTATGGGTCCTTGAAGCAAAATCAACGCTATTCATGTGGTCAACATAAGAAGTGGTTTGGTCGGGCAAAGTAGGTGACGACAAAGTCGCCGCCGAATAGGTTTTTAAAACCATGTTAGGGAAGGTCGTCGATTCAAATCTTGGTAAAATTGGATAGACTGCTGCAAAAATATCTGGACGCCTAAAGGCAAAAGAAGTTGTGCCCCAGCCACCCATAGATTGACCGGTCGAATATATACGATTTGTGTCTACACCATACTTTTCTGCAACCCAATCGATCAAATGCAAAAGACGGTTTTCGGTAAATGGGTATACTCGCGCGACACCATCGGACGCATTTAATGGTACGACATTGTAACCAAACCAATAAGTCTCAAGTGGCGCTAAAGCGTCCATTGTCCAAACAGTATCGCGAGGATATAGCTCTATCCTTCTATTAGCTCCGGAAACTTCATAAACAGAAAATATACTAGGAATACCATCTTGATAACCCATAGTCGAGTCACCAAAATACTGATAAATATCACCATAAGTCGTCACGCCTGTTGCACCAGCACTGCTTGCGTGCAACTTGAGCATAAGTGGCAAACCTTGAGCGCCAGTTATTTTATACGTAGATGTTTGATTCGAGTCCTGATACTTTATCGGTTCAATTGAAGATACAAACTCCGAAACAGCGGAGGGACTGCTATTTATTCCGCTTGCTACAAGCGAAGTGTTGTTGGTTGATTTAGAGATATCTCTCGTTACAACTGCATAATAACTGCTTGAAGTGGCAGTCGGAGTATAGACAGCAAGACCCGACCACAATGGAAGAGTTGCCCCCATAGGCGTAAGGGAGGACATGGCATTACTCGCATTTACTCTAGTCGCCGGTAAAAAAGGAGCAAAACCAAAACGCTGTCCAGAATTATTGAATATACCTTTGTGGACTAAAGTCGCACTCGATATATTTTCATTTGTTATGGGCGAAGACGACCTATAAATATCGTAGCGATAATTTTGACCAGAAGTACCTTGGGCAACATCTTGCCAAGTTATGAAAGTTTGACCGTTTTGATGTAAGACCGACATATTGGATATATAAGGAATACCATTGTCGGGAGGCACAGTGACAGGTGTCACAGTGACGGTTGTGGTAGCCGTCGTAGTACCATACTGATTTGAAGCCGATAGAGTATATACCGTCGTGGTAGCGGGAGAAACAATAATCGAACCATTAATTGCTTGCAAACCAAACCCTTGTATCTGAACACTGGTCGCGCTCGCAGTACTCCAACTTAGAGTACTGGTACCTGATTGGACGATCGAAATTGGGTTTGCAGAAAAATTGGTAATCGTTGGCAACACCGGATTGGTAGGTGGGGTAGTCGAAGCGCCTCCTTCGATATTCACCAAAAATTCATCGAGAAAATCAGTTGAAGAATAGTTGCCTGAATGATCAGCACCAAAAATAAACTTAGAAGAAGAATTCCAATTTGGCGAAACGGCTTGAGTATAGTTGAAAGTCTTGACCAAACTGTCGTTTATAAACAATTTGCTTTGCGACTCATCCCAAGTTATTCGGACATTCATTATCACATCCTTGCCAAACACCTGATCTTCCTGACCTATCGGTACATAGTAGTAGCTAGTTTGGGAAGTTTTCGCCGAATAATGAAATAATAATCGGCCACCAGAAGTGTTGATAGTTTGAACAAAAAAAGTGAAGACTCTTTGGTTTGACCCATCCCTGACATCAAAAGCATATTTGAAATTTTGCTGTGGCAAATTTTTTCGCTCGGCAAACGATAGAGACGATTTCATGCGAAAAGATATTTCTCCATCTTCAGCATAAAAAAGATTACCGATATTTGAACCAGTGAACTGATAGTAGGAAGTGTTAACGTTTTGCTGACCCCCCAACCCAAAAGCAACTGCCTGACCCAAGTAACCACCAGCAAAGGTGGTTGTCCCGTTGTTTTTTATGACTAGCGTCCCTAGAGGGCCAACAGTAGGGGTGACTGCCGCACCGTTCGTTATTGAAACCACTTCTGAGGGTTCACCGCTTATATGAATAGTATTTTCAGCAGAAGTAACCGAGGGTAATAGAAATAAAGATATTATGAAAAAACAGAAAACAGAAATTTTGTGACTAGCCATTTATTTAATGATAATTTGTAAATAAAGAACAAAATCTAAAAATGATATTATTGAAAAACAGCAAAATTTCAAGGGATAACGATAAAATTCAAACAATCTGCTATCCTATATAAAATGGAAAGAAAAATAGAAATATGGACAGCAGAGGTAGGTGGATACAAATTACTCGACAGTGGTAATGGTTTTAAACTGGAGGAAGTAGGGGGAGTAAGGATAGTAAGGAGCGAGCCACGCGCTCTTTGGAAGGAAAACTTGCCTGAAAAAGAATGGCAGGAAGCGAGTGCTTCTTTTGGAAAAGAAAAAGGAAGCAAGTGGAAATTCAAACCCGCTCAACACGAAGCCAGTGTCGAGGCGGGCAGGGATTTTGAAATACCGATAGGGGTGGGGAGCATAAAAGCAAAAATAAAGTTTGGGGTTAATTCAAAGCATATTGGCATCTTTCCTGAACAAGCAAGTGAGTGGAAATGGCTTAGGGATAGAATTATGAATCATGAATCAAGAATTAAGGGGGAGGAGGGGAGTAAGATAAAAGTATTGAATTTGTTTGGGTACACAGGTATCGCGAGTTTGGTCTGTGCTGAAGCTGGAGCAGAAGTCACTCACGTTGACGCGTCAAAGGCTTCAATCGAGTGGGCAAAAGAAAATCAAAAAATTTCAGGACTCACAGACAAACCGATTCGCTTTATTTTGGATGACTGCCTCAAATTTCTTTCGCGCGAAATAAGCAAGGGTAACTACTACGACGCCATTATCATGGACCCACCAAGCTTTGGTCATGGGCCAAAAGGTGAAAAGTGGAAAATAGAAGAAAAACTGCCTGAACTCCTAAAGCTCTGCAAAAAAATTTTGAGCGACGAGCCACTCTTTATCATCTTCAACATGTACGCAACCGACCTCTCTGCCATTTCTCTAGAAAATATCTTGGGAGAAGTAACGAAAGATTTGAAAGGCCAAACCACCATAGGCGAGCTTGCCCTCAAAGAAGAGGGAAGTACCCGCCTCCTCCCTCTCTCTATTTTTGCAATTTGGGAAAAGTAGGGGTTATCCACATACTCAGGGCCCAATTCATTTATTTTTTATTGCAGAAAAAACATGTAAAGGTATAATTATAAGATGTAAATTACAAAAAAGAATATAGTCCCTCTGGTTGGGAAGCCAGAAAAAAGGGAGGACAGCCAAACCTGTAAACACCATTTAGGACAGTGTTAAGATGGGGGTGAATATCATCCCTCTTAGCACCCACTAAGATGGGATGACGGGATAAAATCCGTAATCTCATCTAACGCTGTCCCAAGTGGTGTTTTGTTTCTCGGTATTAAATAGGCAAAAAGCTAACGCCAAGCGAGAAATAATACCCATAAACATGAGTAAATTTGCAATCTGTATTCCTGATTATGAGAAAATGGTAATCTGGTGTCAATTTCATAATGGCTCTTGGGCACCACCATTTCCCATGACAAATACAGATAAACAGAAAACGCTTTCTCCGGCAAAGAAGAAAAGCGTTCCTGTAAAAAGAAAAATCTAAATGATTTTTTCTCACGACTTTTAATTAAATCGTGAGAAGAGAAAGTAAAGTAAAAGTCCATACAGGGCCCGTAGTGTTCAAAGGTAGCACGCACGCCTTCTAATCGTTGCGGTGCCAGTTCGAATCTGGTCGGGTCCACAATTACTTTCTCTTCCCGCTATTCAATTCTTAAGGAACAAAAAACCTTCACACGCTAAAAGACGTATAGAGTCGTTACTAGTTATATAATAACATGGTTTCCATTATTTGTAAATATGTAAGGCGACTACTTACTTAATTACTAGTATTCTAATTCTTTATCCGGATCCTAACAACTACCGCATGTTAATAATCTATGTTCCGGTTAATTCTACTAAATTAAGACGTACCAGTAACAGATTTCTTATTTATATAAACCTAAGTGTAGTAAAGTGATAAATGCAGATAGATCTGTTAATATAATGAAATGAAAACCATACTTTCAGGCATTAAGCCAACCGGACGGCCACACATCGGCAATTATTTCGGCATGATGAGGCAACTTATAGACATGCAGAGTGATGGCAAAGTGATCGCAATGATCGTCGACTATCACGCACTCAACTTCATCCAAAATAAGGAAGAGATGAGAAACCTTACAAGAGAAGTAGCGATCGACTACTTAGCCCTTGGCTTTGATACCGAAAAAAACATCCTTTTCAAACAATCCGACGTACCCGAGCACACCGAGCTTGCTTGGATTTTTGAAACCATCACCACTGTACCGTATTTGAAACGTGCCCATGCTTACAAGGACGCTGTCGAAAAAGGTAAGGAGGAGGAGGTGAGTGCCGGCACCTTCAACTACCCAATGCTAATGGCTGCCGACATTTTGCTTTACGATACTGATATGGTGCCAGTAGGGCAGGACCAAAAACAACATATCGAGTTTGCTCGCGATACGGTCGAAAAGTTTAATCGCATTTTTGGTGATACTTTCAAAATTCCAAAAGAGCAGATTATCGAAAATCTAGCAATAGTCCCCGGCATCGATGGCAGGAAAATGAGCAAGAGTTACGACAACTATATCTCGCTTTTTGCCGAAGACAGTGAGATAGAGAAAAAGGTAATGGCGATAGTCACCGACTCAAATGCCGAACATCCTGAAAATGTTTTTTACATCCATCGACTATTTAGAACTGATGCCGAACTCGACCAAATTTATACCGAAAACAAGGGTCAATACAAAAAACTGAAAGAACTCTTGATCGAGGACATCAAAACTTTTATAGCTCCTCTCCGCGAAAAGCGAAAACAAATTGAAGGCAACGACGAATTAATAAACTGCGTACTTGCTGAAGGCAAAGAAAAAGCGAGCGCCATAGCTAAAGCCAAAATGGAAGAAGTGCGAAAGGCAATCGGGGTAAGATAAAATATTTAGATGAACGAGACAAGACTTATTATAGATTACTCGATAGATTCAGAAATAGATCGAGTAAAATACACTCTGTCTAAACTAGATTGGTATAAAGAAAAAGGTTACAAAATAAAAATACCAGACATTGACACTAACACAACAACAAAAGACATTGAGATAGCAGTTACAAAGGATTTTACTGAATACGAAAATGAATATAGATTTTATAAAGATAGACTCCAACAATTATGGAGAGAATTTTTCCCGAATTTTATAAAAATTAAAGAGGATTCAAAATTAAATTTCCTAGACTCTTACACAGTATTATTGACAAGATATGGTACGGGGGGAAGTTACAACTCTGATCTAGGAACGATAGATTTGAGATTTACCGAAAGAAATATTGATTCAATTTTTGGGACAATATTACACGAAATAATACATATTGCAGTTGAACCATTCATAAAAAAATACAACATTGATCATTGGAAAAAAGAAAGGCTAGTTGATCTTGTTGGATTGAAATATTTTCCAAATTTTAGAAAAGCACAAGATATAAAAGAAGATGTATCAAAAGTAGATAAAGCTTTTACAGAATTCTTTCCAGATATAGAAAAGGTCTTAAAAAATATAAATAACTAACTTAACAAATATCAGCCATAGCTGATATTTGGATTGTGGTTTATGCGATTTGTATGCAGATTTTAGACATGAGCCTCAAGTATAAAATTTAGATACGTAAAACGGGTGTACTCGCGTACACCCGTCAGACCTTCTTCGCTTTCACTCCTCCTCTCCAGAAGGTATTATCGGTTTATTCACCACCACAATGATGAAAATTATAACCATGACCGCTGAGATTGCGCCAGATATCCCCCGAACCCATCCTGAAAAATCCAGAGGATTGTATAGAGCAAACGCCGTCAACACAAGGAAGACAGCGAAAAAAATGAACGGTAGTGCTAGTGACATCCTAAAAAATTTATAACATATTTTAGGAAAATATAATATAAGCGAATACAGAAACAATATTATTGAAAAAATGGGTTATTTTTGTTAGAGTGAGACTATAAAATTTCGCTAAAATCAAATGAAAAGAACATATATAAAAGATTTGAAGGAGAGGGTGGGGCAAGAAGTCTCCATTTCTGGCTGGGTGTCAGTACGACGCGACCAAGGCAAATTGGTCTTTATTGATTTGCGCGATATGACAGGCCAAGTACAGTGTGTCGTTTTGCCAAACCATACGGAAGCAATGGAAGCAGTCAAAGAAGTGCGTACTGAATGGGTTCTCTCACTCACTGGTATCATAAATAAGCGACCAGAAAAAAACGTTAAGGAAGGTGTTGTAAACGGTGACATCGAAATGGAGATCACGAAGGTTACCGTACTCAACAAAACTGAAACACTTCCATTTGAAATTAATGATGATACTCGGGGAGTGGGGGAGGAAATTCGCCTTACTCACCGCTATGTCGACCTTCGTTCAAACCGCATGCAAAAAAACTTGCGCATGCGACACAGGGTCATTAAACATATTCGTGACTTTTTGGATAAAGAAAACTTTATTGAGGTTGAAACACCAATACTCACCAAATCAACTCCTGAAGGTTCACGCGACTATATCGTACCTGCACGACTCTACCCAGGCACCTTTTATGCACTTCCTCAATCGCCTCAACAATACAAACAGCTCCTCATGACCGGAGGTGTCGAGAAGTATTTTCAAATTGCACGATGCATGCGTGATGAAGACACTCGCGGTGACCGCCAACCCGAATTCACCCAGCTCGACCTTGAGATGAGCTTTGTCGAACAGGAAGATGTGATTACCCTCAACGAAAAACTCCTTATCGATATCGTGACTATTCTGTATCCAGAAAAGAAGATCCAACAAATCCCATTTCCTCGTCTCACTTACAAGGAAGCAATGGAAAAATATAATTCTGATAAGCCTGACCTTCGTGAAGACAAAAATGATCCAAACCTGTTAGCATTTTGTTGGATCATTGATTTTCCATTTTTCGAAAAAACTGAAGAAGGAGGATGGACATTCACACACAATCCATTTTCACGACCTAAGCCTGAATATATGGAGGCGTTAATGAATAAAGAAAATATTGGTGACATCTTGACTACTCAATACGACGTAGCACTCAATGGTTTTGAAATCGGAGGAGGTAGCATTCGCAACCACAACCCTGAAGCACTTAAAAAAGTTTTTGAGATCATGGGTCACAAACTCGATGATATCGAAAAAAACTTTGGTCACATGATGAAAGCTTTTTCACTTGGCACTCCTCCTCATGGTGGTATCGCTTGGGGTCTTGATCGCTTTATCATGCTCCTTCAAAACGAACCAAACATTCGTGAAGTTATTGCTTTTGCAAAAACCGGTGAGGGTCGGGACCCTATGATGCAATCTCCTGCTCCTGTTTCTGACGCTCAGCTCAAAGAGCTAAACATTTCTCTTATAAAGAAACCGAAGTAGCGTTTTATAGTACAATAGTTGCATGGAAACTAGTGTACAGAGAAGCTTCGTCGTTAAAGCGGGCGAGTTTGAAGGACCGCTCGAGCTTTTGCTTGAGCTCATCGAAAAGCGCAAACTGCACGTGAGCCAAGTTTCTCTCTCGGAAGTAGCCGATGACTTTTTGGAATATATCAAAAATTTCGAGGAATTTCCGATCGCCGACTCGGCCGACTTTATTTTGATCGCCTCAACCCTACTCCTTATCAAATCAAAGTCGCTCCTACCGACTCTGCCGCTTACGACAGAAGAGGAAGAGAGTATCGAAGATCTTGAAGCACGCCTTGTCACTTACCAAAAGTACAAAGAGCTTGCAGGTGAAATAGGCAAAATGTTCGGCGACTTCATGTATTTTGGTTTGGAAAACAAAAAGAGAAAACCAATTTTTGCGCCGACAGGTGAAATAACAATATCAAATCTAAAAAGGTCATGTTTAGAAGCCTTGGGCAACATGCCCAAAAAACAAGAGCTACCAAAAGTAACAGTCAAAAAAGTCATCAGCTTGGAAGAGATGATCGAAAATCTTCGTGAGCGAATGCAAAGTAGTATTAAAACGACCTTCAGAGAGTTTAGTGGAGCAGGAAGCAAAGCCGGCTCTTCGACAAGCTCAGGACAAGTAAAAATAAACGTGATCGTGAGTTTCCTTGCCATGCTTGAACTTTGCAAACAAGGATTAATACGCATTAACCAGAGTTCGCATTTCGATGATATCGAAATTGAAGCTGAAGAAATTGATACACCACATTATTAAATCAACCTAATTCGGATATTTGATATTTGGCTATTTTTTAGAATAATTAGAATACTTAGAGCAATTAGAATAATTTTATGAACATTTACCAAAAACTTGAAGCTATACTTTTCTACAAAAACGAACCGCAGAAGTTTTCAGAATTAGCCAAGATCTTGAAAGTCACTGAAGCAGAAGTGCGGAGTGGTATTGTTGTGCTAAAAAATAGCCTTACTGATAGAGGTCTTGCTATCATTGAAAACGACAATGAAGTTGCTCTTGCTACCAACCCAGAGCTTAAAGAGATGATGGCCGAAATAAGCAAAGAGGAAATGAGTGCAGAAATCGGTAAGGCTGGGCTCGAAACCTTGGCTATAATCCTTTATAATGGACCAATCTCTAGGCGAGAAATTGAGCATATACGTGGTGTCAATTGTTCGTACGTGATCCGCCACCTGAGCATCAGAGGACTCATCCAAAAAGAGGGTGACGGTCGAGGACCAAAATACAGTTCATCAATCGAACTCCTTGCTCACTTGGGGCTTAGAGACAAGAGCGAGCTACCTGATTTTGAAAAAATAAAAAGCGAAATATCAAAAGCAGCCGAAACAGAAGACGAAAAATAATAATGGAAGAGACGAATCAAAAATTTTGGAGCAAAGAAATGCGTAGCAAGTATTTTTTTCATTGTCTGATACTTTTGGCCTTACTCGCAATAGCAGCCTTTTCCATGACGGTCGCTCTAAACGCCTCTGAGGCTAAACTGGGGAACACTCCTAAAGATTCCAAAACTCAAGAAGACCCTTTTGAAAAAATAACACTTGAAGCCAAAGGCGCACTCGTACTCGACGTAGTCAACAACCGAGTCCTCTTTTCCAAAAATGCCGACATGCCACTACCACTAGCCTCGCTTACCAAAGTGATGACTGCCGTGACCGCTGAAGAGGAGACTGCTTATAACCAAAAGTCCAAGGAAGTCCAAATAAAACCAGAGCACTTGATCCCAGAAGGGGACTCGTCGCTTATAGTAGGTGACACTTGGAACGCAAAAGATTTGCGCGATTTTACCCTAGTCACTTCCTCAAATGACGGTGCGGCAGCAGTCGCGGCAACAAGCAACCCAAACCACACTCTCTTCATCAAGGCGATGAATGCTCTCGCCAAAAAGATCGGTCTCGAGCATAGCGCTTTTTTCAATGAGCATGGTCTTGACCAACAAGATCATCTAGGTGGCGCTTATGGCTCGGCGCGCGACATGGCTTCGCTCTTTTCATACACTCTGCAAAACCACCCTGAAGTCCTTGAAGCAACTCGCTATAAACAACTCACCTTCGCAAGTAGCGAAAAAACTTACTCCGCCACAAATACAAATACAATAATCGACAATATACCAAACCTTATAGCTTCAAAGACTGGTTATACCGACCTTGCCGGTGGCAATCTAGTCATTGCATATGATGCCGGAGTAAACCAACCAATTATAATTTCTGTCCTAGGTTCAACCAAAGAAGGTCGCTTCACTGATACTCTAAAGCTTATCGAGGCCAGCCGCGAATTCATAAAATCCGGTAGGTAAATAACCTGTAAATATTTTGTAGAAAAAAATCAGCCTAGGCGCGTCCGGAGACGTACCTAGGCCAGATGTAAGGATAAGGAAATTATATCAAAAAATACTCTACCTAAAATGATAAGCCAACATTATAAAAAAGTCAATGTTTTTAGACCCACTGTGATCCTGTTAGAGTTTTTGTTATAATACCTAACAAATTCATGTAGAGTGGAAGTTACTCAATATTTTTATCACTACTTAATAAATTTAAAACTCTAACGGGATGATCACAGACATTGTAAAAGTATTTTTGCCGGCGGTGGGGGCGTTTATCGTCGGGATAGCGAGCACCCCTCTGCTAACCTACTTTTTGTATTCAAGAAAAATGTGGAAACACAAAGCGGGCAAGACAGCGCTCGACGGCAGTGAAGCAAAAGTATTCAACGAACTTCATAAAGAGAAGGAGGTAAACACACCACGCATGGGTGGAGTGATCGTGTGGTCGAGCACTGCTCTAGTAATGCTCGCTTTTTGGGCAATTTCTATTTTGCTACCAAACACGGTGAGTGTGAAGCTTGACCTCATCTCCCGCAACCAAACTTGGGTACCGCTTGCAGCACTTATTGTCGGTGCTCTAGTAGGCCTTATAGATGATTATCTTGAGATAATGGGTTCGAGGAAAGAAAAAGGGAAGGGTGGTTTGTCACTTTCAAAACGCCTAGCGATCGTGTCAGTGATAGCTTTACTTTGTGCTTGGTGGTTTTATGAAAAACTTGATGTTGTAAGTATTGGACTACCATTTGGTGGAGAACTATTTTTAGGTCCACTGTTTATTGTTTTATTTTTAATTGTCGCTCTTTTTATTTATGCCGGCGGAGTAATCGACGGGATCGACGGTCTGGCAGGTGGAGTTTTTGCAACAATGTTTGCTTCCTATGCTGGTATAGCTTTTTATCAACAACAAATAGACTTAGCAGCTTTTTGTGCTACCGTTGTCGGTGGTATCCTTGCTTTCTTGTGGTTCAACATACCACCCGCACGCTTTTATATGTCAGAAACAGGAACAATGGGGCTTACCATAACGCTCACAATCGTCGCTTTTATGACCGATAGGTTAGGGGAGGGGTATGGGCTTTTAGTCTTACCTATAATCGCTCTCCCACTCGTCGCGACAGTCTTTTCAAACATTGTTCAAATCCTCTCTAAAAAATTTCGTGGCAAAAAGTTTTTCCGGGTTGCACCACTCCACCACCACTTTGAAGCAGTAGGTTGGCCAAGTTACAAGGTGACGATGCGCTATTGGATCATCTCCACCATTTGCGCGATTTTGGGTATTACTCTAGCCCTCATCGGATAAGCAAAAAATTCAAAAAAACGGAAACTCTCCTGCGTTAGGTCAACGCGGGTTTAGGCTCTTGGAGAGTTTGTTTTTCTGAATTTTTTGCATAACGCCCCTCTCCTGCATCCAGGAGAGGGGCAGTCGCCGATGAGGCGACGGGGTGAGGTCTTCAGTGTTGTGTTAAAATATTTGAATGGCTATCAAGATAGGTAAGGTGAACCGCACTTTTTTGTTTTTGACGATCCTACTCACGATCGGTGGGTTTTTTATCTTTAGCTCCGCCTCACTCGGTATCTTGGCAAAGAGTGAACTCAAATTTTCAAGTGTCGCTTTCAATCAAGTTTTTTATGGACTCTTTTTGGGCTCAATATTTTGCGTCCTTGCAGCCCGCATCGACTACCACGTCTGGAAAAAATACGCTTTCTTTTTTTTCATCGGCTCTTTACTCCTCACTTTGTGTGTATTTATCCCCGGACTTGGCCTTGAATACGGAGGGGCAAAGCGGTGGATTGATCTCGGCTTTATTTCTTTCCAACCATCCGAACTTCTTAAAATCTCCTTTATTATTTATTTTGCCGCCTGGCTAGCCAATATCAAAAAACAAGTTGCCTCTTTCAATTGGGGCCTTTTACCATTTATTATTTTGAGCGCCATCTTAGGAGCCGTCCTTCTGGCTCAACCAGACACCGACACTTATGCGGTCATGATTTTTGGCGCACTTGGCATGTATCTTTCCGCCGGAGCAAAGTGGCGGCACGTACTCACGATCATAATTGGTGGAGCCTGTATCTTAGCAGTATTAGCTTTCACTAGGCCGTATGTCATGCAACGTATAACCGTACTTTTAAACCCTGGCGCAAATAGCAAGACAACTGGGTACCAACTTCAGCAGTCACTGATCGCTGTCGGTTCGGGTGGTATTGCCGGACGTGGCTTTGGACAAAGTGTTCAAAAATTTAGTTACCTACCAGAACCAATCGGAGACTCTGTTTTTGCTGTTGCTGCTGAAGAATTTGGTTTTATAGGCGCAAGCACAATCCTTATTGTTTTCGTGCTCTTTACGCTTGAAGGCCTGCGGATCTCAAGTGGAGCCAAAGACGACTTTGGTAGACTACTCTCGCTCGGCATTGTTATACTTATCATGTCGCAAGCATTGGTCAATATAGGGGGAATGGTGGGTATTTTGCCACTTACCGGCATCCCGCTTCCGTTTGTAAGCCATGGAGGCACCGCGCTCTTCATCACCCTATTTGAAGCAGGAATTGTAATGAATATTTCACGGCAAGGAAAATAAAAATTTATGAAAATAGTATTTACAGGCGGAGGCACAGGTGGTCACTTTTATCCGATACTTTCGGTCGCTGAAGCTATCGTCAAACTCTCAAAAGAAAACAAACTGATCACTCCGGAGATGTATTTTTTTGCGCCTACACCCTACAATCAAGGGCTTCTCTACGATCACAACATTACTTACAAAAAAGTGCAGGCTGGCAAAATACGCCGTTACTTCTCGGTGATGAATTTTTTTGATCTATGGAAAATACTATGGGGAGTTATAGGGGCCACTTACGAATTGTTTGGTATTTTCCCCGATGTTGTATTTAGCAAAGGAGGTTATGGTAGCTTCCCAGCAGTCTTTGCTGCAAGGGTGCTTGGTATACCGGTATTCATCCACGAGTCCGACTCAAAGCCCGGCAGAGTAAACGCCTGGGCTGGCAAATTTGCCACCCGTATAGCTGTATCCTACAATGACGCTGCCAAATTTTTCCCCAAAGACAGGGTTGCCTATACCGGTCAACCAATCTTGAAAGAAAGAGAGGAGCCTATTGTATCTGGCGCTTTTGAATTTTTTGGCTTTGACGAAAGCTTGCCGACTATCTTTATTATGGGGGGCTCTCAAGGTTCGGAGACCATAAATAATATAATCTTGGACTGCCTGCCCGAACTTTTGAAAAATTTTCAAATCATCCATCAGGTCGGTACGACAAATGCCGAGGTAATGCAAAAATCTGCCGAAGCGGTATTACTCGAAAACAAAAATAAAGGACGCTACAAGCTCTTTGGCTACCTAAACAGCCTGGAAATGAAGATGGCCTCCGGAGCAGCCACTTTGGTAGTGAGTCGAGGTGGTTCTACGATCTTTGAAATAGCCTCCTGGGGCAGACCTTCGATTATAATCCCGCTTCCTGAAGAAATAAGCCACGACCAAACCAAAAATGCCTATGCATATGCAAGGAGCGGAGCAGCCTCAGTCATGGAAGAAAAAAATTTAAAACCTCATATTTTTATTTCTGAAATCAAACGTCTCATTGAAGATAAAAACCTATATTCTCAGATGTCTCAGTCAGCTAAATCATTTTGGAAACCTGGTGCCTCCGAAGAGATCGCCGAGGAAATTTTGCGCATTGGCCTGAGCCACGAAAATACCGAGTAGCTGTCTAATCGGTCCTTATGACGCCATTTTATTGTGTTATAATGGCAATATGGAAAGAAAAGACGAAATAATCGTACGTTTTCCACCGTCTCCGACCGGTCTTTTGCATATGGGCAATGTAAGAACCGCCCTTTATAATTATCTATTTACTCGAAAAAATGGCGGGAAGTTTTTGATACGTGTAGAGGATACGGATAGAACAAGATCAAAAAAGGAATACGAGGAAGATATGTTTGATAGCATGAAGTGGCTCAATTTAGAACATGACAATGTTGGATCAGAATGGAGACAAACAGAAAGAACAGACGTCTACAAAAAATACTTAGATAAACTTCTCACATCAGGGGCAGCATACATATCAGAAGAAACTGAGGGACAAAACAAGGAAGTTGTACGATTCAAAAATCCAGGTGGAAAAATAAAGTTTGAAGATCTTATCAGGGGAGAAGTTGAAATCGATGTAACAGACCTAGGAGATTTTATTATTGCACGAAATGTGAATGAACCTCTTTACCATTTGGCAGTAGTCATTGATGATTTGGAAAGTGAAATCACTCACATAATTCGTGGCGAAGATCATATTTCAAATACACCCCGACAAATTCTTATTTGGAGAGCAATTGCTGAAACCTCAAATATTGAACTAAGGATCCCAACATACGCTCATCTTCCAATGATACTTGCGGAAGATAAATCGAAACTTTCAAAACGAAAACACGGAGAAGCAGTATCACTAAAATATTACCGCGAAAAAGGATATGAGCCTGAAGCAATACTTAATTTCATGGCTCTAATCGGTTGGAATCCAGGCACCGAGCAAGAAATATTTTCTTTGCCAGAACTTGTAGAATCATTCGACCTTTCAAAGGTGCAAAAGAAGGGCGGTATTTTCAATATTGAAAAGCTAGACTGGATCAATCGCGAACATATTTTGAGACAACCAAAAGAATTAAAAATCGAAAGATTAAAAATCGAAAAAGAAAAGACAAAATTTAAAGATAGCGAGAAGTGGGGGAATAGCGATTTTGTCGAAAAATTTTTGAAACTTACCATGGACCGTATTCATCGCTGGGGTGAAGTATCTGAAATGTTAGAAGCAGGGGAGTGGGATTATCTTTTTGATAGCCCTACGCTTAGCCCCTCGCTTCTAGCTTGGAAAAAATCGACCCCGGAAGACGCCAAAGAAAAAATCTCCCACATCACAGAGTGGATAAAGGCAAACTCCCCAAGTTCAGAAGAGCTTTCTGTTTACCTTGAGGCCTACGCCACAAAAACAGGGAAAGGAGAGGTTCTTTGGCCAATTCGCTACTCTCTCTCTGGTAAAGAAAAATCTCCCGACCCATTCTCTCTTATAGACATTTTAGGAGTAGAGGAGACCCTAATTCGGCTTGAGTCAGCCCTAAAAGTCTAAAATCTGATAAAATAATAGGGTACATGGACAAGCGTTTTTTATATGTCGTTTTTTTTATATTGATCGCTGTATCAATCGCCCCTGGCGATAAGTCGGTCCGTGCCCAAACCTCGGCCCAAGAGCTACGGCAAAATATCGATAACCATACCGAAAAAATAAAAAAACTCGATGAAGAAATAAAAACCTATTCCAAACAAATCGAGCAGGTTGGGTCAGAAGCAACAAACCTCCAAAACGCTATCAAGATTCTCGATATAGACCAAAAAAAGATAACCACCGAAATTAAAAAAACCGAACTCAATATAAGCAACACTAATTCCAAGATCAGTTCTCTAAGTGAACAAATTAAAAAAATTGAAGTAAAGCTCACTGACAATCAAAAGGCAATTAGTAAGACTCTAAACGAAATACGTATCCAGGACGATACTTCGCTTATCGAGAACTTCCTAGTTAATAAAAGCTTTTCAGAAATAATAGATGAATACCAAATCCTTTCCCAACTCCAATCAAACGTGCGCGCACAATCAATCGCTCTTTTGCAAAATCAAAATGAATTAAATGAAAAAAGACTAGAGACTGAAAAAAAGAAGAGCGAATTGGTCTCATTCAAAAGTGAGCTTGGCGACCAAAACCAGATCCTCTCAAACAATAAAAAAGAAAAAAACACCCTGCTTACTGAAACCAAAAACAAGGAAGCAGTCTACAAGAGCATCTTGGCCGAAAAACAGGCCCAAAAAGAACAATTTGAAAAAGACCTATTCGCCTTTGAAGCTGCTCTCAAAAAGGTTATCGACCCAAACAGCTTTCCCTCCGGTAAAAAAGGTATCTTGGCGCCACCCCTCGAAAACATATTTGTGACTCAAGCTTTTGGTCGCACAGTAGACGCAAGGCGACTCTACACTTCTGGTACCCACAATGGTGTTGATTTTCGCGCTGCAAGAGGCACCAAGGTAATGAGTGTCCTTGATGGTACAGTCAAAGGCACCGGCAATACCGACGCTCAAAAGGGTTGTTACTCTTATGGTAAATGGATCCTGATCGAGCACCCAAATGGCCTCACAAGCCTCTACGCCCACCTTGACCTCATTAAAGTAACCAGCGGGCAACAAGTCTCGACCGGTGAAGTGATAGGCTACAGCGGTGCAACTGGCTACGCGACAGGACCTCACCTCCACTTCACCTTACTTGCAAGCCAAGGAGTGAGCGTCCAGCAATACACTTCATCCAAAAACTGCAAAAATACTTTCATACCCGTGTCAGCTCAAAATGCTTATCTTGATCCGATGCTTTACTTTTAAATTCTGGCGTTATTTGATCAAACCAATCAAATACTTCCAGGTAACGACTATGATGTCCTTGTACTTGGTCCAAAGCTTCTCGCACCACTCATAGGCAGTATCGAGTACTACTCTAAACTTACCACTTGTCAGTTTGTCGATAAGATCAAAGTCGTAAATGTATTTTAGCAAAACAAGCGCCAAGACGATCACAACGACTCTGGTTATAAAGCCGCGATTTTTATTTTGGTATTTTTTCATATTTAAATTATACCAAAAAAGTCATGGTCAAGTCCGAAGGGGAGCCAAAACTAAAAATAGTATCCAAAAAAAATTATTTTTAGCAGGGAAGGAGAGGAGACTTAAAAAAGCCGATCAAGACCAAATTCGTTATATTGCTTTATTTTATATAAAAGTAATGTCACAAAACATACATTGTACGACGTTAATAAGGCAGTCCCTCCGAGTTATCCACAGGCAGGTTTTTATTCTCCCCTAGATACTTTCCTCTCCAGTTTCCTATGAAGAAAATTTGTTATAAAAAAATAATTTAGAATTTAATATTAAATATTATTTATTATGTATGAGAATAGGGGGCTCCTCCCCTCCCCCAAAATCAAAACCCAGTCGGCATGCCGACTGGGTTTTGATTTTTTATTTCTTACTTATTGATCGCAAGTTCAGAAGTTAAACTTTCTTGATATTCCTGATATGCGAGAGTTTTTTTCCAACAAGGAGAAGAAGATTTCCAAGGCTGTAACCCGCTCTTCTCAAAGAGGTAGCGAGCATACGAGACATTGCCTTCGATCGTCATGATGTCGTACCCCAATTTGTCGGAGTCATAATCATGATAATACTCGTTGATCTGCATCACACCGAGGTCGGCATCGTTTTGCTCACCACGGAGCACGTTACCGTTTTTGTCGTACTGACGAAAACGAGACTCACAACGACTGACTTCGATCATGACTGGGATATCTGAGAAGTAGCTTCGAACATACTCTTCTGCCGTCAATTGTCTGGCGGCTTTCAAGTCTTTCATTTCAACTACCTGTATTTCAGGTTTCGAAGCGACTATCGGATTTACCGTAGCAGGCATCAATCCCGAAGAATTTGCTGCTACAAGTGCGAACCCTAAAGCTGTCATCTGCAAAATAAGCCTATTGTTTAATGGTAATCCTATCTATCACTCCCTGTTCCGTTTTTCGGACAATATTATCTTTTTGAGTGAAGAAGGAAGGTATGCCAGTCAGAAAACCTCAAACGCGAACCCTTTAAGATTTATGGTTTGAGCCGACGGGCACCCTTAAAATGCAAAATCCAGTCTAGGATACCCTTGACCGGACTTGGATACAGTGTAGCACACTTGACAATTTATGTCAAGTGGTATAATTATGTTTTTACCAAGATACGTTGTTAAATAAGGCTATATTTCGACTCTCTCCCCTACCTCGAGACCACTTATTACCTCGACTACCCCATTATTGCCTGAAGTACCCAAAACTACTGGTACTTCCACCACTGTTTCGCCTCGTATAACCTTTGCATATGAAGCACCATCTCTTTCATAGATCGCATACAAAGGCAAAGTCACTACCCCATCCTTTCGTGCCGTTTCTATTTTCAAATTAGCCGTAAGTCCACTCTTCAAAAGGTTGCGGGGGGTCGAGGTTCCAAGACTTACATTTATTTTATAGTTTACCACTCCATCAATTAGTACCTCTCCAGGTTCGATAACCGAAACATAACCTTCAAAAATTTGAGACGGGAAAGCATCAAGCTCGATTCGCACCGGATTACCTTCTTTTATTTTTGCGATATGGATTTCAGAAATATTAGCTTCGATATACGACTCGCTATCACTGATCAAAGAAACAAGCACCGTCCCGGACAAAACGCTCGCTCCAACTTTTGCATCCTGTTTAGTGATCACACCATCAAAGGGCGCCCGAATGACACTTTTGTTTAGGGCAGATTCGGACCTCACCACCTCTGCTCTTGCCTGTTCAACTTTGGACTCTTGGATAGCGATCGTATCAAGCTTGCCAGTAGACCCAAAGGAAGGAGCGTTATTCAACTTGTCTTTCGCACTAACCAAGCTCGAAACGGCAGCCGAGACCTCACTTCTTGCGCCAGAAATCGTCGTCTTGTAAGTATTAACTGTACTTTGATACTGAAATTCAGCCGGTGTAAAAGAGTTTACTATCGAAGCCATCGCATCGAGAAATATGTTCACCTGATTTAAATCCGAAAGAGCCACGCTCGAATCCGCAACAATTGAAGATTCGGACATTTTGGTATTTCGCGCCTTCCAATTCTCTAGTATCTCCCCCACTTTTTTGCGCGAAGCATTTATACTGACCGACACTTCAGTCGGTACCTTGAAATAATGCACGGTATTACCGTCAGTAAAGGAAAGTTCGAAATAAGGGTTAGAAGAAGTGTTCTTAAAAAATTGATCAGCCTTGTTATAGACAGCATTGTCTGCAACAGCAAAACTCTCCCGCACTGCCGCATCAAGGTTGCGGTACGAATCAAGTTGAGAAACCGGCGCACTGCGTTTCAGTTCATCAAGTCGGACCAACTCTTCATCTAAAACAGCAAGTGCTCTAGCGACATCAGCTTGCTTGTCGCCCGCCTCGATAAAAGCGATAGTCTGACCACGTACCACACGATCGCCAACCTTTGCATATACTCCCCCTACCCGACCACCGACATCAAAACCAAGATCAACACTTTCCAAAGCCTTGATCGAGCCGGTAGAGGCCACCTCTTGAGCCACATTCCCTATAGCAACCGTGGCAAATTCTTGTTTATTTTCCCCGGTGACCTTGAGCAAAACAAGGACAATCAAAACAAAGGCTACACCACCCCAAATAAGTCTTTTTTTGGTTATTCCAAGCTTTATTTTGCTCCACATATCTTTTATGTTCATTATTATATCAAATTTTAGTTTTAAATTTATACCTTTATAATGTCTTTCGGATCACCATCTTCAGCTACTGTACCATCTGAAAGTCGGATCGCCCGCTCAGTCAGTCGCGCATATTCTGGCTCGTGAGTGACCATTACAATAGTTTGACCATCCTTATGTAGTTCAAGAAAAGTATCCATAACCCTCTCCGCCGTCTCAGCATCAAGATTTGCCGTCGGCTCATCAGCAAATATTATTTTGGGATCGTGAGCGATCGCTCGAGCAATCGAGACACGTTGCTGTTCACCTCCCGACATTTGGTTTGGTAAGTTATCGAGTCGCTCACCAAGACCAATCCGTTCGAGTGCCATCGTCGCTTTTTTGTAAGCTGCTTCCTTTTGAAAGCCCTGCATTAGAAGTGGGGCTACGGTATTTTCAAGAGCAGTAAGTTCAGGCACCAAAGCATAATCCTGAAAAACATAACCAAGTTCTCGCAAACGAAAATTTGTTCGCTCATCGTGAGAAAGGTCAGAAACATCGACCCCATCGATTATTATACTGCCCGAATTTGGATGATCGAGCAGACCAAGCTGATAGAGCAAAGTTGACTTTCCACTCCCCGACCGACCGGTAATGGAAAAAAATTGCCCACGAGGCACAATGAGAGACAAATCTTTCAAGACCACTAGCTCATCGTCGCCACTCTTGAAAGACTTTCTTAATTTTTTTACTTCTATAATATTCATTTATTTTTTATTCTATATTCGCAAGATTAGTGTATATTCGTAATTTGTGGGTCATCTTCCCAATATCGAATCAAGCGTATTTCTTTTTACCACGATACGAGCCGGTACAAAACCAGCGACCATTGTTGCAATAAATAGCAAGGCCGCCCTGATCAATGTTGCTGATATTTCGGCAACCAAAATACCATCGCTAAACGGGAAGCGAATCGGATGCGCTGCGATGAACGGGACCAAAAAGCCGTACAAAATAAGCATCCCTACTCCTATACCAAGCGCAGCATAAAAAAACGATTGAAACATGTAAGCAAACTCGATCGCCCTAGCACTAATACCAATACCCTTTAAGATACCGATAAACTTTCTCCTCGTAATCGCATTTACGAAAATAACAATGAAGATAGTGATCGAAGCGACTACAAGCCCGATCGAGCCAACCACATTACCCAAAAGAGCAAAAGTATTTTTGATATCGATCAAAAATTTTGGCAGAGCATCTTCGGAGGTTTGAACTCGGGCTGTCTTCCCTGCCCCCGAACGCAAAAGAGACTCTTTGACAAGCTTTGGGTCTACACCTTCATTTAGTCGGACCGCGATTTCGTCTATACTATAGTCGGTACGGCCAAGCATATTGCGCAGGGTAGTGTCCAAAATATAGGCCCGCATATCGACTTCATCGGCCTTACTCTTCAATATTCCTTTTACAATAAACTCTTTGGTGTTGTTAGCGACTGTCACCCTTACCTTGGTACCTGGCTCAACATTTTCCAAAAAGGAAAAACTGGCCGACTCGACCGGTACATACTTTTTTAGCAAACTCGAACCCAATACTATGTACTCCGTGTCCTCTGGCCCCAAAAATTCTCCCTCCACTATTTTTGAAGAAAGATTGGTGGTCGCATTTTCTATTTTTGGATTGATTCCAGCTATCACCCCTCCTGCCTGGTTGGATACATCACTCTGACGAATTTTTGTTTTATAATCAGCCTCGATCTGGCCAGCTTCCAAATACCGTGGCGAAAACGACTTGACCCAAGGCAAGGACCTTAGGGTTTCTATTATGAATGGGCTATCTTCAATGAAGTTCTTTTTAGGTAATTTGGAAATAAATATTTCGCCAGTTGAAAATTCTTGGTAGACCTGGACCGAACCTTCAATAAGACCAACCAAGACTCCACGCACCACCACCAAATTCAAAAATGTAAGAGCCATCACAAATATAATAAGAGCAGTTGTCGCTTTGTTCGATCGCTTCACTTGTCGGAGTGCCAAAAAAAAGCCCAAATTTACGGCAATCAAAAAATCATTCAATCTCTTCTTAGGCCTTCCCATACTTGCTATATTAGCACACTATTTAAACATTTTTCCCTTACTTTTTAATATTCTCTATTGATCACCAACTATTTTAACCCTTTACAATTTGAAGCCGGAGTATAGCCAGCTTTTTTGGCTTCTTCGATCGAGCTGAAAGTGATTTTATTTTTCTCCGAAATCTGTTTCGCTCCGGCACACCATGGGTAGTGATATTTTGTGCCGTTTTTGGAAGCGACCACCTCTTCTTTTTTATCTGGAGCAGTGTTTAAAGGTACACTCCCCTCCCCAGAAACCGCCGTGGCGGCCATCTCATTATTATTTTTAATATCCAAACCCTGGGATTGAGCAGTGACAAATTGACCACCTTGACCTTTTGGCACTATCAACCTGACCGGAGTTTTGTTTGAAGTAAGGTAAGAAAGCCTACCTAAAACGAAAGAAACAATCATAAGCAGGAGGCAAGCTGATAGCCAAAAATATTTGCTTTCCAAAAAACCAAGCATCCTTTGCTTGGATTTGGCAAAGAAACCAGTCCCCGCTTCACCCCAAACACCCTCTTCCGTCCCCACATATTCCTCTGTTTCTTTTGAGTCTTGCATTTTAAGACACTTTCCATTATACTACGAAACGTTATGGCACATAAAAAAGCCGCCGGTACAACAAAAAACGGTAGAGACTCAAACGCAAAATACTTGGGCGTTAAGCTCTACGAAGGAGAAGTCGCAAAAATCGGCTCTATTTTAGTGCGTCAACGAGGCTCCAAAATCCTCCCCGGCAACAATGTCGGCATGGGGTCTGACCACACTCTCTATGCCCTCAAAGAAGGAAAGGTTAAAATGGGCACCAAGCGAAAAGTTCATTTTGACGGATCTACTCTCGTCAAAAAAGTCGCTCACGTCATTTAATAATTCCCCATCCCTTTTTCCTTTATATTTATTTAAGCCTATTTGAGAGGTTTATTTTTTAATACTCCCGATACACTTTTTCGCGACCGCGAATTTTTGTATTGAGCTATTCACTTTAGAGAGATTAATTTATTCTCTCACTACTTCAATCTGTGTCGTGCCGGAATGACGGCCAAGAGTGATGTTTGCCACATGCAAACCTACTTCCTTGATCGGCTTCGAAAAAGAAATAGCGGACTCGGAAAGCGAAATACCAGTAGACTCTTTGATAGCAAGTATCAACTCCTCGACGTGCACTTTTTCAAACAAGTGGCCCTTATCATTTGTTTTCTTTTTTAAAGTTATAGTGACATCCTTGAGAGTTTTCAAGTGCTCATGAGCAAGAGAGTTATCGCGCTCCTCCTGTGCCAAAGCCTCCTTTTTGAGCGCTTCGTATTTTTTGACGGTCTCTGGTGAGGCATGCTCGGCAAGCTTCTTAGGCAACAAAAAGTTGTTTGCGTAACCGTCTGAAATTTCTTTGACTTCAAACTTTCTACCTACTCCTTTTATATCTTGTTTTAATATTATTTTCATATTTTTGTCTTTGCTCGGTTCCCTCCCCTGACCAAGGGGAGGGCTAGGGTGGGGTGTTCCCCCTCTTATCCTAAGAGGGGGAATTGAAAAACTCTACTGCTCGATTCAAAACCGGATCATTGCCATTTTTGGTATTTTCAGCCGTGATTACAACTTCAATATCCGGCACTATCCCCTTCTCGGAAATAGAATTACCAAGTGGTGTGAGCCAGTGCGCCACCGTGACCTTGAGCGATGTCTCATCGGTAATGGGAATAAGTTCCTGGACCGAACCTTTACCAAAAGTCTTCTGGCCAATAAGTGTAGCTTTGCCGTGTTCACGTAGAGCGCCAGCCAAAATTTCCGAAGCCGACGCCGATCCGTCGTTGAGCAAGATGACCATTTTCAAATTTTCATTGAATACATCATAACCCTTGCTTTTATATTCGATATTCTCTTTTTTGCCTCCAAAATCCTCAGTAGCGACCAACTTGCCTGTCGGCAAAAACCAACTTGCCATATCGAGAGCTGCTTCCAAATACCCGCCAGGATTATTCCTCAAATCAATTACCAAATTGGGCGAACCTGATTCAACAAATTCCCTTAACCCATTTCTGAAAAGATTGGCTGAATTTGCTGAAAAATTGTAAAGCTCTATGACAAAAACATTGTCCGCTTCTAAAAATTTTGTCGCCACAGTTGGAATATCGATCGTCGCTCGAGTCAGAGTCTTCTTCAGTGGCTCCCCCTCGCCTTTACGCACCAAAGTCAAAGTAACCTTAGTACCCACTTCACCACGGATCATACGGATCGCCTCATCCATGTTTTTGTCCATGATCGAAATATCGTCTATAGCAATTATTTTATCTCCAGGTTCAATCCCCGCTTCGTAGGAGGGAGTACCTTTGATTGGTGAAATCACAGTAAGTACTCCGTCCTGAATACCTATCTCAACTCCAATACCGCCAAAACTTCCGGCAATTTCCTCGTTGAAAGATTTTGATTCGGCCGGCGGAAAAAAGGTAGTGTAAGGATCATCGTATGAACGAGCGAGACCTTCGATTGCACCCCAAACTTTGTCTTCATCTTGAGTTGGTTCGGTTGAAGTTGAAGCTGGAGCAAAACGCTCGTCCAAAATGGCCCAGGCTTTCCAAAACGGAGCAAGATCAACAGAAGCCACTTCGCTCGACGTAGCATTTATGACAAATGGAGTTTTGTAGGCATTGTTTTCACCAAAATAAAAACCAATCCAAAATATCCCGATTATCATTGCGACAGAAATACCCAAATATTTGTATGTTTGATCCTTCATTTTGCTATAATATACCATAGCCTATAACCTCATCAAAATACATGATCACTAACCGCACATATGGCAAATATACCTGGGTAGATCTTCATTTGCCGACCAAGCAAGAAATAAATTCATTGGTCGAAACCAAGCAGGTAGACGTGAAATTTGCCAAAGACCTCATTGCCCCAACACCCAAACAACTTCTAAGACATTCGGACGATAGCATTTATGCAGTTATCCATATACCATCCTTTCGGGACAAATACGGTATGAGCTCTGACCAAGAAATCGATTTTGTTATCAGCAAAAAAGAGTTGGTCACTGCGCGCTATGACAGTATCGACTCCCTGCATTTTTTTGGCAAACAAATAGAAACTGACGAAATCTTAAATAAAGAAAAAGAAGAAAAAGGCCATATTTTTTTCGCGATGGTCAAAGAAATATACAAATTTCTCTTCGACGAAATAGACTACCTACACGACTCAACCAAGCGCATTGAACAAAATGTTTTCAACGGTAAAGAAAAAGAGATGGTTTTTGGTATTTCGCTCGCCTCGCGCAATGTTTTAAACTTCAAGCGAATAGCTTATCCACACAAACTAGTCTGGACCAACCTAAAAGAAGCGGGTGGCGAAATATTTGGCGCTGATTTTGCTCACGAAGCTGAAGCCTTGCTCGAGGAATGGGAACGTCTCAACCTTGAAATCGAGCATGTTTCAAATATGGTCGACGAGCTCCGCGACACCAACAATTCGATCCTCTCCTCCAAACAAAACGAAACAATGAAAATATTTACCATCCTCGCCTTTCTCACTTTTCCGCTATCGGTCATCGCTTCGGTTTTTGGTATGAATGCGGTCAGCACCCCCCTTATCGGCATTGCTAACGATTTTTGGATAATACTAGGTCTAATGTTTGCAGTTAGCCTTGCTATGTTCTTTTATTTCAAGTATAAAAGATGGATATAAGACACGAAATATGGGGAATGAATTATGTATTATGCATAATTCATAATTCTTGATTCATAATTCAATGAATTTAACATTACACAATACCCTGACCGGGAACAAAGATGTTTTCAAAAGTCTCGAAGAAGGTAAAGTACGCATGTACAACTGTGGACCTACCGCCTACGACCGCCAACACATCGGCAACCTCTCAATGTTTGTCTTTACGGATATTTTGCGAAAAACTCTCGAATACAGCGGTTTCAAAGTAAATCAAGTTATAAATATCACCGATTTTGGCCACCTCTCAGGCGACAACGAAGGCAAGCCCGATGAGGGCGAGGACAAAATGAGCAAAGGACTTGCTCGCGAAGGACTTGCTCCTACTCTCGAAAATATGCGCTCTATGGCCCAAAAATACGCGGAATTTTTTTGGGAAGATATAGCGAAGCTAAACATTGATATTACAAAAATCACTTTTCCATTTGCTTCCGATTATATAAAAGAGCAAATCAAAATGATCGAGATGTTGGTCGCCAAAGGTTTTGCCTACCCCACTTCCCGAGGCGTTTATTTTGATACTTCCAAATTCAAAGAATATGGCAAGCTAGGTCAAATCAATCTTGACGGTCTTGAAAGCGGGGCTCGTGTCGAAATCGGCGAAAAGAAAAACCCAACCGATTTTGTACTCTGGAAAAGTGACCCTAAAATGGGCTGGGAGTCGCCGTGGGGTTTTGGCTTTCCGGGCTGGCACATCGAATGTTCAGCCATGATCGTAAAAATATTGGGCGAACAAATCGACATCCACACCGGCGGCATCGAACATATCGCGATCCATCACAATAACGAAATAGCCCAGGCAGAAGCCGCGACCGGCAAAAAACCTTTTTCTAAATTTTGGTTGCACCGAGCACACCTCAAAGTGGATGATGCCAAAATCGGCAAATCAAACGGAAATGCGATCTATCTATCAGACCTCGCCTCACACCGTATCCACCCAATTTCCTTCCGCTATTTTTTGCTTATGTCGCATTATCGCACCCCAGCAAACTTCACTTGGGAGGCAGTTGAAGCGGCTCAAAATGCTCTTGAAAGTATTTTAGTAAAATACCGATCTTTTGATGACAAATCCGATAACGATAAAAAAACAATCGAAAAATTCGAAGCAGCAATTTATGATGACCTTAATACCGCAATTGGAATTGCCACCCTCCAAGAGGCTAGTTCCAAAAAAGCCATCGATAAAATAGACAGTATTTTAAACCTCTCGATCCGCGACCTCTCCACATCAATCTTTGAAGAAATACCAGAAGAAATACTGGATCTAAAAAAAGAGCGCGATCTCGCTCGCGCTGAAAAACAATGGGAAAAGAGTGATATCTTGCGCAAAGACATCGAAGATAGCGGTTTTGTCATCGAGGACGGGCCTACTGAAACAATAGTCCGCAAGACTCTCAAAATTTTAGCTGATAATTTAAAATAAACCTTATTTTAGGCCATATTTTTCTAAAAACTCATTTTGTCCTTGACAAAATAGTTGTATGGGTGTACAATATAACCATACAAGTTCTTTGTTGTTGGTTTATTGGTTTGCAAAGGACTAGGGAGACATTGTGGGGTGTCCCACTAGTCCATTTGTTGAAGCCAGTCTCATTTGAGCCCCGGAAGAAGCCAAAGTGCAAAGCACTTGAAGCTGATATCCGGGGCTTTCTTTTATTTAATATATTTAAATTTATCTAAACCAATTTTTAAACTTCTCCCACCAAGAATCATCGCCACCAGGTTCGACCGTCTCATTTTCGCTTTGCACAATTATCGCCACCTGCTCGTCCCGCAAAGAGACATTCAATTTTTTCCTAAGCTCAAAACTCAACCCTTCATTGGTATAAAGTTCGCTTATTTCTTCACTCAATTCTTCTTTTCTATTTTCTAAAGTAACTATTTCATTTTGCATACGCCCAAAAGTCTCCCGTGCACCGTGATATTTTTGATAGACTCGCCAAACCGAACGCACCGAAACCACACAAACCAAAAACAAGACAAAAAATACACCCAAAGCCTTAAGATTGTATTTATCTTTGAAACGACCAGTTCTCATGTATTCATTTTATCACCTCTCGATTGAGGTACTAGCCTTTCATTACTCCGGCTTCATTATTTTTATAAAGACATCGTGAGGTATTGAAAGCTTGCCACGTTCTTTCATTTTTTTCTTGCCCTTCTTTTGTTTTTCGCGCAATTTCATCTTGCGGGTAATGTCGCCACCATACATATGTTGAGTAACATCCTTGCGAAAAGCCGAGAGAGTACGCGAAGCAATAATCCGTCCACCGGCCTTGCCTTGGATCTTGATCTCAAACATTTGCCGTGGCAATAAGTTTTTGAGCTTTTCCACCGTACTTTCGGCTTCCTTCTCAACTATCCGCTTGGAAACCACTTTTGAAAGTGACGGTTCCTCTTCATTACCTATAAGTATTGTAAGTTTTGTTACTTGTGCTTCCCTGTCTTCAGCTTCTTCGTATGATAACGATGCATATCCTTGGGAAACACTTTTGAGCTTATCAAAAAATCCGCGCATCAACTCACGAAGCGGCATCTTGCACCTCACCCTGGCCCGACTGTCTACCGCCTCGACTGAAGGACTTGGGTTAGTCGAACCAAAATTTTCAGTAGCCAAAACCTCAGCTTCATGCTCGTATAAAAGTGGCATGATATTTCCCGAATACTGCATCGGCACAATGATCGACACTGACACCCAAGGTTCCTTGACGCTCAATATCAAACCATCCTCCGGAAAAAACGCCGGGGAAAATATTTTTTCTTTTTTGTGATCACGGTATTCAATACTGTAGGTAATAGACGGCTGAGTCAAAATAAGGTTAAGATCAAACTCTCGCTTCAATCTCTCCGAAATAATTTCTAAATGAAGCATCCCCAAAAATCCACACCGAAA
Source organism: uncultured Candidatus Saccharibacteria bacterium (assembly GCA_964440955.1). Lineage (GTDB taxonomy): Bacteria > Patescibacteriota > Minisyncoccia > Phycocordibacterales > WO2-35-19 > CAYTTP01. The sequence goes on from CAYTTP010000005.1 coordinate 40,280, forward strand.
ACCTTTACCCAAAACTCCAGACGACTCTTCCTCAAAATGTAGCGATGAGTCGGTAAGCTTCAATTTTGAGAGTGCTTGGCGCAGAGACACCAAATCACCCTGATCCTCCGGAAAGACCGAGGCCCAAACTACTGGATTTGGTCTTTCAAAACCGGAGAGAGCGACTCCTTGTTCTTTTTCCTTGCCGATCGTATCCCCCACCGACACGATCCCGGCGTCCTTAATACCAGTCACAATATAGCCTATTTCCCCACTCGACAAAACCTCCTTTTCCACTTCTTCTGGGTGAAATATTCCCGTCTGCAGAGAGACAAATTTTTGGCCCGATCCTCTGAAAATCAAATTATCCCTGGATCGTACATTTCCATTTTTTATTCGAGCGAAGACCACGATTCCTTTATGAGTGGAATATTTGAAATCGAAGACAAGTGCCTGGAGTGGAGCGTTTGAGTCGCCTTGGGGAGCCGGTACCTTTTCAACCACTCTATCTAAAAGTTCTCTAACTCCCTCCCCGGTCTTGCCTGATGTCTCTATTATCTCCTCCTCTTTACAACCCAAAACTGAGCAAATTTCCTTTTTGACTTCGAGAGCCATCGAAAGCGGTGAGTCAACCTTACTTAAAGCCGGTATAATGCAGAGTCCTTGGGCACGAGCCATTTCAAGTACGGTAAGAGTCTGGGCTTGTACTCCTTGGGTCGAATCAACGAGCAAAACCGCACCCTCGACCGCCGTAAGCGCCCGTGACACTTCATACGAAAAGTCGATATGCCCCGGTGTGTCGATGAGGTTTAAAATGTATTCTCCTGCCTCCTCTTTATCTTTAATCTTATACACCATCCTGACCGGTTGCATTTTGATCGTAATCCCCCGCTCGCGCTCAAGCTCCATGTTATCAAGCACCTGGGCTTTCATTTTCCTTTCTTCAATAGTGCCAGTCACTTCAAGCATCCGGTCGGCAAGGGTCGATTTGCCATGGTCGATGTGAGCAATTATGCAAAAATTCCTTATATTTTTCATTATATTTAGCAAACCCATTTAAACACAAAAATCCAAGGTATGCTAATCAAACCAAGCGGTGTATTACCTCTTTTAGCTCTTCGCTTTTGATGGCAAAAAGAGTAAGTAGCCATACAATGACACCAGCAAAAAAGGCCAAAGCGGCATGACTCACAACCCCAATAAAAGTTTCCAAATTGAAAAAAGAATCAGAAATCGAAAGAATAAAATAAACCGTAAGAGCAAAAACAAGTCCAGCTATCAAAGAATTTAGGATAGTCTTCCATATTAAGTACCAGATCTCCATTACTATTTCCTTTGAAAGAGCCAAAAACAAAACGACCGCAGTAACTATACTTCCGAGTGAAAACGAAATTGGCAAAAGAAGTATCTTAGCATCCAGATCGGGTATATCCAAAAAATCAGCAAGCAAATTAAACATCGAAGCCAAATCCACATAAAATGACATGAAAATAAAAACTGCAATGACCGATACGACTCCACCAAATATATTGCCCAAAAGGGGGGCTTTGGTTTTACCAAGAGCATAGTGCGAGCGAGAAAGAAAAAGAGAGATACTTTGAAAAACAGTAGAGATCACAAAAATCGCAAGACAAGCAGCGGTGAGCCTAGTTGATTGCCAATCAAACACTCCCGACCCCAAGACAGCACGGACAATGTGAGCCCGCAAAGCAACGATAACGAAGGTGACCGAAAGAGACCAAAATATAATATGTCTCAACCCGTCGCTCATTTTAAGCACTACCTCCTCCTTGTTACGAGTCGCCGCCGATACCGAGAGCGAAGGAAAGGCTGCTAACGAAAAACTCACTCCGATAAGCGACAATGGTACTGACTGCAAATTTGAAGCCAAGTTAAGTATAGCTACCGAACCTTTACCCAAGCCGGAAGCAACCGAAGCTAAGAAAAATCCGAGCATACTTGAAACCGAAAGGGCCAAAGTACGCGGCACCGACACGAGCGCTGTCTCTTTTACTACTGACCAATCAATATTAAAAGAAAATTTCGGACAAAGTGATGAGGTTGCAACAAACCCAAATTGAAGAAGCAAATGCAAAGCGGCACCCACTACCACTCCCAAACCAACCCCAATCACTCCAAAAGAGTCAGTAAGAAAAACTAGACCAAAGATAATTCCTAAATTATACAAAAGTGGCGATATCGAATAAAGGATAAACCTCTTCTCATACTGCACAATACTCCCAAAGAAATTTGAAAAACCAAGTAGGAGTGGTGAGAGAAGCAAAATTCGCGATAAAAATATTATTTCCTGCCTCACCATCACATCAAAGCTTGCAAAAGCAACTCCAATCAAAACCGGCATAAGAATATAAGCCAGTATTGACGATAAACCAATGGAGATGGCAAAAACACTAAATATTGAGTCCGTGGCTGATTTCAAAAACTTTTCACCTTCCGTTTCTTTTTTGGCAAATAATGGCACCAAAGCAGAAATAGAGACAACCGAAGCGATCGTTACAAACAATAAATCTGGCACCTTAAAAGCAGCATAATATACATCGAGCGAGGAGTCCGCACCAAACTTGTTGGCAAGAAGTCGGTCACGCAAAACAGCAAACATTTGGGAAAATAGAGAAAAGATCGAGAGCCAAAAAGCCGCCCGTCTCACCCCTTCTATTTTCTCGGCCAAACGCTGTATAACCTTCCTTACCATTTCGGTTATTCTTCTTCAATCGGCAAAGTCTTTCTCTTTTCAGGCTTATCATCGACCGGCAATTTTGAACTTGAAAAAGGCGCTCTCCCAGCTTTTAAGTTTTCGAGGATCATTGCCACCTCTTCATTGTCTGGATTTGACGCTGCCAAATATTCAAACTGATTGATCGCATCACTTTTTCTACCAACAAAGTCATATGACAACCCAAGGAAATATTTGACATTAGCATAATCAGGTACTAAAGCGATGGCTGATTCAAAAGCTTTTATACTGCCTTCATAGTCCTTGCTATTATACTTGAGGACGCCAAGTTGGAAAAAAAGATTTGGATTTTGAGGATCAATCGTAACAGCAGACTCAACTGAACGAATCGCTCCCGGTATATTATTCCTAGCTACTTCAAGTTGAGCTAAAGCAAAATAACCTTCAGTGTAATTCTGTTTGAGAACAATTGACCTTTCGATATGTTCGCGAGAGGCGACCAAATCCCCTTTTATCGCACTCAATCTTGCGAGGGAAAGTTCTATGGAAGGGTTTTTTGGTGAACGTACCAAAGCTTCGCGATAAGCGTTTTCAGCACTCTCAAGTGCCCCCTCCAAACCATTTTCAGCCAACAATTCATAAATATTACCAACAGTCATCCAGTTTAAGTGGTCATTTCTGTTAATAATTACTGTATTTTGAGCACTACCAACTGATTCGGTGATAGCTAGCTGTAAAGAGTTTTTTTCACTCTCATTTAAAGAGGAGGCCGAGGCAAACGAGCGAAATGATTTTGATAGTTCTGCAAGAGAAATGCCTGCATAACCTCTCCAATATGTATCCAACGGATTCAAGCCAATTGCTTTAGCAATCGACTCTCTTGATAAGACAACATTGCCAGCATAATAACTCCTCACCCCTTTCAAAAAATAAAAAGATGAAGTGGCTTTTTCAAAAACCAGATAGATTGCAAAAATAGAAGCAAGGGACAGAGTGGCAATTATCGAAGTGGTTATAAAGCTAGTCCTCTGACTTGAAGACATGTCAATCGAGTATTTTTTTAAACCACCATGCTTCGCAGATAGTCCTAGACAAGCACCGCTTAGGACAAAGGTTAAAACAACGATCGGTAGACTTGGAGAATAAACAAACATCAACATCCACAAAAACAGTGACGGAATAAAAATGGCAGAAAATACCACCCTCACCCTCTCCTCCATCTCACTTGAGAAAACAGCTTTAAAGCAAATAGTTAAAGACATCGCGATAAAGACAATGAATGCGATACCCCCTATTGGGCCTATAGTCACAAAAAGAGTTGGAATAAAGCCGCTACCAAAATCAAAATCAGTTGCCCAAAATTGGCTCAAATTTACTTCGGTTGGATAATAAAGGTTCCAAGCAGAGGAAAAATTGGTCGGACCAACCCCCAAAAAATAATTATCGGCAACGCTTCCTCGGAACACTTCAAGAGTAGAATTAAAATTTGGTCTGATATCAACCACATTTATTCTAAAAACTTTGCTAAGTTGAGAAGAGGAAAATCCACCAACAAAGATAAAAATAGCAATAAGAGGCAAAGAAATAGCCATTGGTAGATAATTCACTGGCTTTGACTCGCCACCCGGCCTTGTATTCCAAGAAAAGCAGTAAATCGTATAGCCAAGCGCAAACACTCCTATCACCACAAGGCCTTCAATAAAATTAACAGCCCCCAAAAATAACAACGCGACGATAAAGACACCATAAAGGAGGTAGGAAATCTTTTTACTTTTGATCAAGCCAGCCGAGAGGATTGGTATAATCGTCAGGATCAAAACTCCCAACATGACCGCCGTATCAAGTGGCCCGCCAACCAAAAAATTTGGGACAACACTAGTGAGCCAATCAGGCATTATCAAACCAGAAAATATTCTTAGTAATAAATGCAAAATAATGACGCTGTCCAAAAAAATCATTCCCAAAACAAAACGATTTTGTATTTTATTGGATCCTTCTGAGGTAACAAAAAAAGATATAACAAATATCATACTAAGAGCAAAAAACATGACTGTTGAACCCAAATCCAATACATCCCCAAAAAAAGAACGTCCAATATTAGGCGAGAAAAATGATGACAACAAAGCACTACCCAAGAAAACAAGCAGGGGCAATAATATAGACTTAAGTGGTGGTAGCACCAGAATCTTTTTTGAAATAGATAGTGCCAAAAAGACAATCAAAACAACAAACGCCAAGGTAGCAAAAAATGTCACCTTACCGACATAAAAAGCAACATTACCCGAGGGGACAAATACTATAGGGGTCAAAAAAGCTAGTAAGTATATCCCCCATTCCAAAACCTTCTTCATTTTAGATTCAAACCGCAAAATATTATTTTCAATTACTTGTGTTTCTTCCATTTTTTAATTTTAGATTATTTACCTTGAGCTTTTATAGTCTCCACTACCTTACTATCACTTCTGAGTCTTTCATAAAAGAGGATGCTCGAGCGTGTGATGAACAAATCGTCCGTAGGACCGTGGATTTCATTGCCGAGCTTGATCATGCTAAATTGTCGATTTAAATTTGTGGCTGTTGCTTCAGTACCATCAGAATTTTTGAGATAATACACATCGCCTAGCACTATTTCCTCATCAGTTTGTTTGTCCAAAGTCCCAAAATAGACCTGCCCGTTTAGAAGAAAAACTGCAATATAGCCACTATCGCTCTTATAAGTCAGTTTTTTATAAGCCAAAACACTACCCCAAAGAACACCTCCAAATATGCTTAAAAAAACTACGCCCATAAAAAACCAGCGGAAAAAATTCTTAATAAATCCACTTTTTGGAGTTTTTTGCTCAACCGGTGCTCCCGGCTGGGCTGGTGTCGTAGGTTGGCTAAATCTTATTTCGTTCATATATATGATTGTATTAGAAAATTATTAATATTCAACGTTAATATGTTGATCATCGCATTTTTACCCCACCCCTTACCTTGAAGCCACCGCGTATATTTTCGTTAGCTGGAGTCAAATTACGAGATTCAGTGTTGTAAGTTGGATCAGTCGGACAAGCAGTGAAATAGGCCTGTTCATTGCCTCCACTGTCAGTACTGTTTGCCCCCACATACCAAGTGTTATTGAAAGAAAGCGATAGCGATTGGAAGTTTACATAATCCTCACAAATCCGCCCCGGTGTATACTTGTGTATATAAGCAAGCGAGGCGGAAGTTGAAGAGGCCGAAGCAAGGTTACCGGCAGAGCCGTTAGCCTCAAAACTGGCAATTCTTTGTGTGGTACCAGCGGTAAACTTGGTTGATATACCCAAGCCAGCCGTATTGAGCGCAAGACCATTGAATGTATTTGAACCACTGATAGTCACATTGTTCCCCGTTATGGTCAGGTTGTTATAAATCTTGGTAGCTCCGACAAATGTCTTAGCGGTTGCAGTAGTATTACTTACTACAATCGTTGAATTTTCTGGCGTCACTACATTACCGGAATTAGTACTGAAAACGTTACCTGTTCCTGTTAAAGTAATTGTCCCATTACCAAGTATTAAAGTTGAAAAGTTGGTAATAACAAGACCAATAGCAGTCACATTGTAGTCATTCGCATCAAATGTCCCATTGATTATAGTGATATTACTATTAGTTGCCTGATTTAGAGCATCTAGTAGTGTCACTGTGCCATCTGGAGCATTCACAATAATACCAGTTATAATTGTCGTCCCGCCAGACATAAATGAATAGGAATCACGGCCTCGAAAACTGAGACCATTGTTAGCACTCCAAACAATACCATTCGGTAAAAGAAAAGACCCGTACACTGAATTTTGTGCACTATTGGAGAATGTTAAGGCAGTACCAGACCAAGTTGCCCCACTTATATCAACATTCTTACCAAGCCTTGGCATATCAGCAACTATTGTCCTTCCTGAAGTAAATGTGCCATTTATAACAACATCATCCTGTGGAAGCGGTATGCGGGAAGTCCAGTTTCCTACCACATCCCAATCAAAAGAAGCAGAACCAGAATAAGTTTGAGTTGCGGCGGTAGTAAAAGTAAAATCAGCACTATTACCACCTGCATCTCCGCAAAGTCCTGTAATAGCCGAACAATCGTAGGAAGCCGTAAGATCAATATCCATAAAATCAGCGTTGGCAAATGCCCCGCCATTTCGGTTTATTGGTCTTGATTGGGTACCAACCACATTAGAAGAAACTAACAACCTGTTTACTGTTGAATCACCAGAAATTGTAAATCCATTCATATCTAAGGTCGCTCCGCTTGTACCGATGGTTAAAACTGATGTTTTCACCGCATCAAAGGTGAAGTTGTCTTGAAGCTGAACTGTTGCGTTTGAGCCACTAATAGCCCAGTTTCTAAACACTTTTCCGTTTGTTGTTATATTTAAGTTTGATGTGGCAGAGCCTGGGTTCGTTTGCAGAAGCCCAGTCCATGTAATAGTCCCAGCAAAGATAATATTGTTTGTAACACCAGCCGAACCTATTATATTTATCGTACTCGCCCCAGACAACGTATTTGTATAACCTGTCATGTCGAAAGACTTTAGGTTGTTGGTGTTAGCATTCACAGCCACATTACCGCTTGTAGCATCTAACACCACATCATCACCGGTTTGAGGAATAGTTGAATTACAACCACTCCAAGTCGAAGCCGAATTCCAGTTTCCACCACCCGCGACAGCGGTACAGGTAAAAGCAAAAGAGTCTTTTGGAAAAAGAAAGAAAATAATTATTAAAAAAATATGCTTTGAATATTTCATTTTATTCACTTGATCCTTTATTGACTGTCTCAACCCATTTGTTGACTCGATCCTCCTTCATCTTTTCTATCTCCTCTGGTGAAAGCTTTTCATACTGTTCTTTGGTCAAAACGATCGCATCGTTGTAAGTAAGCCCATCAATCACCCAAGAAAATTTTATTTGAACCATCTCTTTCTTTTTACCACCCGAATCAATCAATATTGTATTTGGGTCACCACTCTCTTTCTTTTCTATCGGCGCATCGGGTCGGATTACGGGTATAAATTGTTCATTTTTGTTTGTAGGCAAAAACCACAAAACAATTCCGACAATGATTATGATTATAGATACAAATAAGTATTTCATCATGGTGTTTCAGTTATTGCTGGTGCAGGCTCTGTTACCACTTCTTGCGGTTGCTCGCTTGAAGCTGGGTTAGTTTCTGTTTCGGTGTTTGTATTTTCGTTTGGAGGTGTCGTCTCGGTAGGTGTTTGCTCTTCTGTATCTATAGTTGTATCTGTCTCGTCTACAATAACCGGTTCAGTTGTTGAAGCGCTACCACCATCTACGACCGGTGTTGAAGAAGCCGTGTCTGGAATCGTAGGAGAAATCGAGGAAGAAGTATTTGAAGGCACAGTACCGGCGTTTATAAGAAGAGCTTGCAGGGTCGTCTTGTCTACACAAACTCCGTCGATACACAATTCTTTTGTCTCTACCTTATCGGCACTGATACTATTTACGATCACGTTTGCAAATTTTACAAAGTTTTGACCTATCTCAATACCAACCTTCTTTAGGAATTCTACCAACGGCTTCCATTTTGCTCCTACGGTACCATCTGCATTCAAGTCTTCTGAAGCGACTTCTCTCCAACCGTTTTGTACATATATATAAGCGCCAGTGTATGTGCTTGAAGCATGTGATATTTGAGAGACATTACTGATAACACGTCCAACTATGTAGCCACTTTCTACAAGCTTAACGGCAGTACCGGGAGTCGTACTTGAAAGAGTAAGGTAATCCCCCACTTTTATTGGGCCATTTTCGAGCGATACCTTGACCGGCACCTGTCCGGCAATTGCAACAAGCACATTGTATTTTGCATATTCCAAATCACAATCCGGATCATCAACATAACAAATTGGTCCGTTTCCGATAAAGCCTGGGTTGGTCGAAACAACACCAAATGGCTCTTCTCCCGAGGTGTTCGAGGCTCTCTTTACTGTGCGCTCCTTGCTCTTTTCAAGGGCGACGATCTCTCCAGCAATTGGCAAATCATTTGGTTCACTTGCCCTAAAGTATTCGGCAAGGTCGGCAGCTGAAGTAGTGTAAGCAACGACGCTTGTACCTCCCTGTATCTTTCCGGCAACAGTTTGAGCGCCATCAGAAAATCCAACAAAGTAGTTGCTTGTAGTACGTGAGGCGTTTGCCACTCCGAGAGATATAAGCAAACCGTCAGCCGCTGTATTGGTTGAAGCGTTATTGATCCTCATTATATAGCTTGAGGCTTGGGTACCATCGACTGTAAGGTCGTAAGTAAGTGTGCTTGTACCGATACCAACCGCACTATTTGTCGAGTCAACCACAAACGCCGCATTACCCGAACCGTCATAGAGGTTGATCGCGGTTGTACTCGATATATTCATAAACAAACCTCCAGCTGCCGTAAACCCTGACAAGAAAGTATTGCCTGAAGAGTAGAAATTGAGAAGGTTTGCACTCTGGCCGGTCGCTGCTGTTATGTCGACTCCAGCTGCGGTATTTCCGGCAGTTGTGTCAACTGTAAAGACTGGAGTACCGGAAGCCATTTGTATTGAAAAAGCAGTACTCGAAGAAAGAGTCTGGGTAAATCCACCCCATTCGCTTATGGTTATGATTGGTGCGCCAGTTGACGAAGCGATAGTAAATATATTGGCGCTTGCAGTACCTTGGATAGCAAGAGTTGCATTTGGTGTGGAAGTCGCGATACCCATGCGAGCGTTCAAAATATTTACCTCGTCGATTGTTTGATCATCAAACTCAATCCGACCTGCTCCAGATCCAAGGCCTAGCCAATCATCATCAGCACTTGAATCTGCAAAAGCATCGCCTGAAGTCATCGAGCCGACAGCCGTAATGTCCCCACTTCCTCCAGGGCCACCGCCACTTATACATGTACCATTTATCGCATAACAACCGCTTGTGATATTCATACCAACATTGGAGGTAGTAGTTGCCTGACCAGCAATGTTTAGACCTCGGACTGTTGTTGTACCAAAGCCAGAGCCTGATATTTCGAGAGCTGATATTGAAGTGGTAGCTGTTCCAGCTACGGTTGTAGTTGAGATATATAGATTGCCTCCGGCGTTTCTGAAGGCGAATTGGGCGATACCTGCTCCGGCGGAGAGGGAGAGTTGGGAACCAGTAGTTGAAGCGATCGTAAGGTTATGTGACGGAGTGCTAGTACTAATACCAATAAATCCACTCGTGCCATTCATTACCAAGTTATTATTTAAAGCAACCAAAGAATTATTAATTATAAAATCTTTTGCATTTGTAGATATAAATACTTTATCTGCTCCTAATAATGCCCCTGGGTTTCCGTAACTGAGACCGAATGCAGTATTGCCAGTATAATCAAAATTAGCTAATCCAGAATAACCATCGTATGAATTGTTTTGAATAATCATTGGGACACTCATACTAGAGGAAGCAATTAAAGTGAATTTAAAACTAGGACTTGCTGTCCCCACTCCCACATTACCATTTGCATCAACAATAAAGCTTGTTGCCGTCGATGACCCCACCACAAACGCTGGTGATCCAGCAACTGAGTTCACTGAAAGTAGAGCAAATGGTGTTGTTGTTGCTCCAAATCCTGAGAATAGAGTAGTTGAGGTAGCGAAGAGATTGTTGAAGTATCCAGTGTTAGCTGAGAAGAGAGTTGATGAAGCGCTACCAAAGAAATCTTGTTTAGCCGTCCACACATTCGCATTCGCTAAGTTCAAACCGATAGTGCGGGCAGTTGAG
>CAYTTP010000006.1:0-45921 GCA_964440955.1 uncultured Candidatus Saccharibacteria bacterium
GTCGCTTTGCGACGCTCCGCATTTTGGCGAAAACGGCGATTCTATTTTTTGGCTGGGGTGCAAGGATTCGAACCTCGATACTCAGGACCAAAACCTGATGTCCTACCATTAGACGACACCCCAATATTATTCAATTATACTACCCTAAAACTAAATCTTCTCAAGTTTTGGTCCTGAGTCAGGACCGCTTATTAAAGTCTCGCAGGATCGACACTGATGTCCTACTCGCCCGCCATGCAAGCAAGGCGTGCGGGCGGGCCATTAGACGACACCCCAATATTATTCAATCCGATGTTTTCCATTATAACACAAAAAACTGCCTGAGAAAATGCTTTCTTTTTTATAAAACTCTTTAGTCCAGTCGAGTTTTTTGGCAAAAATATAACCGGACGGTGTTTAGGGGGCCGTCCGGTCAGAATTGAAGTACCTATTTTATGCCGATAGGGGGTCCAAAGTTCCTTTCTTTAAGATAGTCGCTTTTGAGGCGACTATCTTATAATACTCCGATATTTTTTAATTTCAATCCGCAAGTGTTTTCAATTTGTATCAAACTGAAGTATGTTCGCCAACACTATCGATAACCGCAAGTTCGATAGGTAGCTCTGGCAAACTTGAGAACGGCTGACGGGAAAGCGCTTCCAAAAACAAGAGTAAGGTTTTTGAATTTATATTTTTCGCAGTTTTAGCAAGTGCTTCAAGTCTCACAAACTCCTCCTCACCTGTCGCATCCACCACCTCAAGCTTCATGTCCTTGCCAAAGCGCAAAAGCAAAACAAAACGCAAACTGCGAATGATAAGGTTTAAAAGAACGCCCATATCAACATTTTCCTCGCGAGCTTTTTTGATCATTAGAAGAGCTTCGTTTGCGTCATTTTTTTGGATACCCTCCAGGATACCGACGACTATGTCCGAGCTTGGTGCGCCCAATACTTCCTCGATCTCCTTATGCGAAAGGTTTTTGTCGTCTGATGAATGTATTGCTTTTTGGACAATAGAAAGTGCATCACGAAATGAACCGTCAGCCAAAGTGGCGACAAGAGCTGCTGATTTTTTTTCAAGTTTATAACCCTCTCTTTCAGCCACCTTAGCGACCGCAGCAGCAAGCGCGGCATGAGTTGGCTTTTTGAAAGCAAAACATTCACAGCGCGAAACGACAGTGTCAAGTAGTTTGTGTTCCTCGGTCGTCGCCAATATAAAGATGACATGCGAAGGCGGCTCTTCGAGTGTCTTCAAAAAAGCATTCCAAGCATCCTTGGTGAGCATGTGGGCTTCGTCGACTATGTATACTTTGTATTTGGACGAGTATGGGTAAGTGTGGACAGCGTCGCGTATAGCCCTGATCTCGTCGATACCGCGGTTTGAAGCAGCGTCGATTTCATAAGTGTCTTCCTCGGAGACATTGAGAGATTTGGCAAATATCCTTGCGAGCGAGGTTTTGCCTGTACCACGACTGCCCGAAAATAGGTAAGCATGCGATACCTTGCCGGTTTTTGCTTCGTGTTCAAGCACTTTGACTATATGATCCTGCCCTATGACCTCACCCCAATTTTTGGGGCGATATTTTCGATATAGTGCGATTTCCATTTATCAAATCCTACCAAAAAAATAGAAATATTCAAAACGGTTTGATATTATTTAAACATGTCATTTGGAAAATCAACCCGAGTCGGAGTTTTGCGTGGCGGCCCTTCGCCCGAGTACGAAGTGTCACTCAAAACCGGAAGCGTCATCGCGTCCAACTTACCCGATGATTGTGAAGTTCTTGATATTTGGATTTCCAAAGACGGAGTTTGGCACATGGATGGCTTTGAAAAGTCCCCAGAGCGCATACTCCGTGGTGTTGATATTGTGATAAACGCTCTTCACGGTACTTTTGGCGAGGATGGTCAAATCCAAAAAATTCTCGATCATCATGGCGTACCCTACACCGGCTCCGGAGCCATTGCCTCATCAATCGCAATGAACAAAAAACTCGCCAAGCAATCTTTCTCAAAGTTTGGTTTGAAGACTCCACACTCGATCACTGTTATAAAGCATAACGGCGAACCAACCATAGCCGAGCTTCGGGACTTTGAACAAAAAATTTATGAGTCGCTTCCTTTCCCGGTAGTCATAAAGCCGGTAAACCTAGGCTCATCAATCGGGGTGTCATTTGTAAAACAAAAAGAAGGGCTATCCCCAGCACTCAAAACCGCCTTTCAATACTCTTCCGAAGTCTTAGTTGAAGAATTTATAAATGGCATCGAAGTCACTTCCGGTGTTATCGAAGATTTTCGCGGATCACCATTTTATACTCTTATGCCAATCTCCATCCCAAAAACAAACCCGATCCACGACTACGAAAGCAAGTACAGCACCACGACCGGCTTTGCTGAGGCTTCGTCAAGCCAAAGCAAGATTTCCAATATCCAAAAAATGCAAGTCGAAGCAGTAGCGCGACAGGTCCATGAGCTACTCCACCTGCGCGACTATTCTCGCACTGACATGATCATCCACCCACGTCGAGGCATCTTTGTACTCGAGGTCAATACTTTGCCTGAAATAACCCACCGTTCATCATTTGTTAAATCACTTGAAGCTCTTGGTAGTAATGTCAAAGAATTTCTATCTCATCTTGTTCACAAGGCTCTAAACAGAAATTAGACCCTAAAACGACAAAATCCGCTCCTCCTAGCGCGGATTTGTCCCGCGCCTGAAGAGAGCGAATGTTAAATGCGAACCCCCTCGACTGCCACACTTTCCTGTGGCCGAAGGCTCTCATGCCTGTTGGCCACAAAAAATGCCGCGGCAATCAGAAGGCAGACAACGATAAGCACCAAAAACGGGTGATCTGAGATGAAAAAGCTTATCGCCTCGTCAGCTCCCCGATCTTGATGCTCATTTCCAACTCCAAAGCCAACAATGTGTTCCGGCGGTTCATGACCGCCAAACTTCAAAGAACTCATGGTCCGCATTATATCACATTTGAAAATAAAATCAAACAAAAATGACACCGTTGAGTGCCATTTTGTTGCCCGCACAAACAAATGGGTTTGGTTATGTATTATGCTATCTTATCAATAGTCACCTTGAAGTGAGGTTGGCGGTGACCGTTTTTCTTGAAATATCGGCTCTTCTGTTTGTATTTAATAACGGTGATTTTAGCATTGCGACCGATGGCTGCTATTGTACCCATCACCTTAGCGCCTGCAAGATAGGGAGTACCAATGTCGGTGACGTCACTACCGTTGTCCACGAGTAGCACCTTATCGAAAGCAATCACATCGCCCACCTTATATTCTTTGTCGATCAATTTTTCGATAGTCACTGTGTCACCTACTTGCACACGGTATTGTTTGCCTCCAGTCTCGATAACAGCAAAACTGTTGTCATCACGATCGGCCCGACGTTTTGGTGCAAGTTGAGAGGCTTCCTCCTTAGAAACCTTTGGTTTTGAAGCCTTTTTTACTGTTTTCTTTACCTCTGCCATATTAAGCCTTATTTTACACAGTTTTTATTTTTCCGCAAGCACAGGAAGGAATCGCAAAAAAGTCCTGAGCGTGCCTTGCGCAGACTCGACGGAGCGAGCAGAGCAAAAAGCGAAGCCAGGCTTTTATGCGTGCTAAGCGAAGGACTTTTTTGCGATTCCGCTACTTATTCGACATCTGGCTTTTCGATCACTGGCAATTCGTCGACAAGCGACTCGCCTGTTATTTTGAGCATATCTTTATCTACCTTTTTAAACTCCTTGCCCGATGCATTGTAGTGGTTAACCACCGTCCCAAGTGCATTGCCTAGCTTGTTGTGATAGTCCTCATAGGACTTCAAATGCTTTTGCAAATTTTCGACATTGGTCCTGATTGTTTTTGCCGACTCTTCTATTTGAAGTGCCTTGAGCCCCTGAAGCACGGTTTGCAAGTAAGCGAGGAAAGAAGTCGGGGAGACGATAATCACCTTTTTTTCTTTAAAAGCATATTCGATAAGGTCACGCGTATTCACCTTGACCGCTCCAACTTGGGAAATAAGTAAGTCATAATAAATCGCTTCATGGGGGATAAACATAAAAGCAAAATCCATTGTGTCTTCCGAAGGCTTCACATATTTGCTCGTCTCGTCGATACGATTTTTCAAGTCACTTCGAAAAGCTTTTTCTAATCTCTCTTTTTCAGTCGGGTCCTTTTCTTCAACTAGCCTATTATAATTTTCGAGAGAAAACTTCGAGTCAATTGGGATGACCTTGTCTTTGACAAAAACCACCGCATCAACGATTGTGCCATCTTTAAACGGATACTGTATTTGATAGCTTCCAGTCGGTAAGACATTTTTCAAAAGAGTTTCCAAATAATATTCGCCCAAAATACCTCTCTGTTTTGGATTTTTCAAAATATCCTGCAAGCTTTGAAGCTGGTCGGCAAAGGTGACCATTTGCTTGCCTGTTTCCTCTACCCGCGCCACCTTATCGGTCATGTCGGTCACTTCTTTCATAAAATCGCGCACCAAACGCTGTGACTCGCTAAATTGATCTTTCATTGCTTCGCCCATTTGTTTATTGGTCTCGCCTATCTTGCGGTCGACCGTCCGGTGAAGCTCATTCATCTGCTCGAGCAAAAGCTTCAGGCCTGTTTCGTCTTGTTTTGGGGAATTATTTTTACGAAAAAGTGCAACAATAGCGAGCAACAAACCTACCGCCAAGATTATTATCAAAATGTTTTGCATTTTAAAATTATAACACAATCTTCCCCCTGCCCCTTCTTTAAATTAAAGAAGGGGTGACTGAACTCTAGAGTTAGTTGTCTGGTTCCCCTCTTTAATATAAAGAGGGTGAGCTTGAGATTAGGATTGAAAAGAGTATAAAGGAGCGACCGCCGAGGCTGGTCGCATCGGCGGTTAGTAGTGGAAATATATGTGGATCACACCCAAGATCAATACGACGAAGACCCAAATACATAAAACTTTTGCGGTCAGAGTTAACTCATCTCCATGATCCCGATCTTTACAGGGGATATGTGGCTTACTATCGGAAATACACCTTCTACAACCCCTTGCCCTACCATGATGTATTCCCGCACCTTTGACATAACGTTTGAGATCATGACGCCACAACATGACGCGATGCCTCAAAAATAGATGAACCATTCGATAAATACCCTTTCTAGTAATGATCATAGCAAAAACTGTATTTTTTGGTACAATAAAAAAATGATAACCGAACAAATTCAAAACCAAATCAAAGAGGCGATGCGAGCTAAAGATAGCGTCCGCCTCACGACCCTACGCGGAGCATTATCAGCCTTTACCAACGAATCAGTTGCTTTAAAACGCACTCCTCAAGACAAACTTTCTGACAGCGAAGCCCTCATTGTGATCCGTCGTCTGGTCAAACAACGAAAAGATTCGATTGAGCAATTTGAAAAAGGTGGTCGTACTGACTTGGCCGACAATGAACGAGCCGAACTCACGATCTTGGAAGAATTTTTGCCCGCTCAACTATCAGAGGACAAGATTAGAGAAATTGCAAAATTAAAAATTGAAAATTTGCAGGCCACCAAAGAAAAAACAGGTATTGTGATCGGCGCTGTACTCAAAGAAACTCAAGGCAACGCCGACAGTGCTTTGGTCAAAAAGATTGTTGATGAACTTCTGATTTTAACCTAATTTAAAGAAACTTCCCCGAGCGAGACTTGCATAGATTGACGAATCGAGTAGAAGACTACACTTCCTTAAAACATTTTAAAACTCTCTGAGAAAACGGTCTGGCCGAGCCCTGTCATTGATTTATTTTAAGACAGGGCGAAGGAGAACCCTGCCCGAAACGCTCTCGCTGTCGAGGTGGGCGGGCGAGGACATTTTCGAAGAGACGTTTTAAAATGTTTTATTTTATAAACTCTCCTTGTCTGTATTTTTTAAGAGGAATCTTTTCAAAAATAACGAATGCTTCTTCAATCACTCTCCACCCACCCATTATTTCAGCTGTGGTAGGAAAAAGAGTTTGGTCGCCCACAATACAATCAAAGAGCACTCGGGCATAAGCGTCGGGAATGTTTTGGTCAACATCCTTGTAGTTGAAAGAGAGTTTGCGGGGCTCGATTTTGTTTGCAAAGCCCGGCACCTTTATCCAAAAGAGCACATCTATCCCCTCGTTTGGTTGAATACGAAAAGTCAAAGTATTGGTCTCCTGACCTTCAAACGATTTCTGCAAAAAAGACTTTGGATCAGGGTCTTTGAAATAAACTACGATTTCTGTTTTGGATTCACTCATTGCCTTACCGCTCTTTAAAACAAAAGGTACTCCTTTCCAGCGCTTATTTGCCACCTCAAGCCAAAGTTCAAAATAAGTTTCAGTTTTTGACTTCTTCTCAACCCCTTCTTCGGAGAGGTACCCTTCGTATTGGGCGCGAGCATGACGACCCTCCTTGCTCACCCTTGTTTTTTTGATGACGTTTTCGCGTTCGATCCTGATATCTTTCGCGGTATATGTTTTTGGTTTTTCCATCGCGACAAGAGAGAGCATGGCAAGCAAATGGTTTTGTCCCACATCTTTGAGGGCGCCAATCTTGTCATAAAAGGCACCCCTTGAACCAACGGTATTTTTTTCATACAAATTTATTTCAACCTTCTCGATATTTTTAGAATTCCAAATTGGCTCAAAAAGAGTATTCGAAAACCGAAAAGCCAAAATATTTTGCAAACTCTCCTTGCTCAAGTAATGGTCAATGCGAAAAACTTGAGATTCTCCAAACCATTTGCCAAGCAAGTTATCAAGATGCTCGGCGGTTCTTGTGTCCGCCCCAAAAGGTTTTTCAATTAGGATTTTTGTCTCTCTCTCCTTAGTGCCACAGTGAATATGAAGACCAGAATGGTAGAGCTTCGTCAAAATATTTTCATACAATGAAGGTGGTACAGCAAGATAAAAGAGTTTGCGTGCACATTCACCGATTTCCTTATCAAGAAGCGACAAGTAAGCGTGCAAATCTTGATACGACTTATCATCATCAAAAATGCCCTGCTTGTAGGAAATAAGAGAGAGAAACTTTTTCTTTTCTTTTTCGCTTGCGCTCTCCGGCAATACATCGGCGACTTCTTCTCGAAGCTGTCTATTAGAAAGGTCACGCCTCGAAAAGCCGACGATCGAGAGGTCTTTGACTATGCCTTTAGACCACAAATAAAAGCAGGCTGGTAAGAGCTTTTTTCGGGCCAAATCCCCCGTGATCCCAAAAATAACGATAGTAATAGGTTCGTTCATAATTCTTATCCTACTTATATATAGCTACTTCTGCAAATGATACAAAATTTCACGACCGTGAAATTTTGTATCGTAATTTTAAAACCTTATCGAATCTTCCAAACGATAATCACCGACGCGGGTGCGAGTGATCGACAATATACAAGCAGGAATGCCGAGTGTTTCGCCCATACGTTTAGCAAGAGCACGAATATAAGTACCACTTGAGACGTGAGCGTGGAAGTTGGCTAGGGTGATCGATGTTTCGATTCCCCTCTTAGAGTAAGAGGAGTTAGGGGAGTTATTTGTATCACCAAACAACGCCTTGCGCCACAGGATAAGTATTTGGTTTTGACGAAAGTCGCCTTTCACTCTCCCAATATCCATAAGCAACCGACCAAAAAACTCTTTAGCTTTTAGTCTTTGAATATTTTTGAATAACAAAGAGTGTATGGTCACTTCCCTTTCTGGCAAATCCTCCTCCATTATCAAATCGTTGCGAGCAAGCTCATGCAAAGCTTTTCCTCCAACAGTTTTTGAAGAAAAAGGCGGATACTTTTGCATATAAGTACCCTCAAACAACTTCGCTATTTTTATCAAATCCATTTCGTTTAATTCAAAATCGTCTCTTTTAGAATTTTGAAAACTCTCTGAAGAAATAGTCTGGCCGAGCCCTGTCCTTATTTCATCTTCGTCAGGGCGAAGGAGACCCGAGGACTTTTCTGAAGAGACGTTTTCAAAATTCGAAGTTGTTATTTTCCCCAGCACATCATAAGTATCAGTCGCAAAGCCAAAAACAACGGTAAAATCGTATTCTTTATCTAGGCCAATGAAATCCTCCTTCCTCTTTGTATCTTCCTTATTTAAAAGCAACAAAACCCCGTCAGCTAGTGGGTCAAGCCGGCCAGCATAAGTCCATTTGACCCTCTCTTTGTCGAGAGGTTTCTTTTGGTCGTGTTCGGGGAAGGCTTCCCTAAACCTTTGTAAACATTCAAGTGGAGTTTCCCCTTTTTGTTTGTAGACATTGAAGATCATACCAATACTGTACCTTATTACCCTTCTTCAAAACAGACCTCACCCTCGCCCTCTCCTAGATCTAGGAGAGGGGCAGGCAAACAGACAGAGATATGGGAATCAAGAAGGGGTGAGGTCTAAAACCTTGAAAAATAAGGCTATTTTGGAAATATAAAAAAGAAAATGAAAAAACACTTGACAGATTTTGTAGGTATGCTACACTGTCTGACATACAGGTACCTTGACCGGTCAAAAAAGCTTGGCTTCGCCAAGCACTGCAGTGAAATATCGTTGCGAATTGTTGTGGGGTAGCGTGCGGTTCAAATCCGTGGCCACCCATTCCTCGAATACCTCGATACCTTGCTTCGCCCCGAAAATCCGTATCGGAGAAGTAGGGGCTTGCAGCCCGTTTGACGTTATGTCCGTAGTTCGCTGGGGAGCCATGCTCCCCAGCGACAAGACCTTGCAGACCAGGCCCAAAAGGCCACCCCCTCCCGAACAGCGTGCGCACGCTAAGTACGGAGGGGTTCATTTTTTATTCGTGTCATTCGCCTACATTCGTGTATTGGTGTCGTGTCACTTCAAAACCTTCTTCAAATACTTCCCTGTGTGTGAGTTTTTATTGTTTGCCACCTGTTCAGGTGTACCCTTCGCCACCACTTGCCCGCCTCCAATACCACCTTCAGGGCCAATATCAATGATATAGTCGGCACTCTTTATAATGTCCATATTGTGTTCAATCACAAGTACAGTGTTGCCCTTGTCCACTAGCTTTTGCAAAATACCAATAAACCTTTTCACGTCTTCGTAGTGCAAACCGATAGTTGGTTCATCAAAAATATAAATTGTTTTTTGAATGTGGGGTCGATACAATTCAGAAGAAATTTTGACACGTTGTGCCTCACCACCCGAGAGAGTCGTCGCTGACTGACCAAGCTCTAGGTAGCCAAGGCCTACATCATTCAATGTTTTTAGCCGGTCATAGATAGCAGGTATGTCGATAAAAAAATCCAAACCTTCCTCGACTGTCATTTTCAATATTTCATAAATATTTTTCTTTTTATATTTCACCTCCAATGTTTCCTTCATGAAGCGCTTGCCTCCACAAACATCACACGGTACATAAACCGTCGGCAAAAAATGCATCTCAACCGCGATCTCCCCGTTGCCTTCGCAGGTCTCACATCTACCCCCTGGGCGGTTGAAACTAAACCTTCCCGCTCCCCAACCGCGCACTCTAGCTTCAGAAGTCTCGGCAAAAAGCTCTCGCACAAAACCCCATGCACCAGTGTAAGTCGCTGGGTTAGAGCGAGGTGTCCGCCCAATCGGTGATTGATCGATCAAAATGCTTCTACCCAAATACTCGGTACCAGCGAAAGAGGCGCAATTGAAAGTTTGGGCACTGCGATATTTGCGCTCAAAACGAGCCTGCAAGTTTTTGTACAAAATTTCATAAACAAACGACGACTTGCCCGAGCCCGACACACCAGTGACACAAACAAGCCGGCCAAGCGGGACATCGACATCCATATTTTTTATATTGAAAACCTTGCCACCACGTATTTTGAGCGAACCTTTGTCTTGATCCCGCCTTTCTTCGGGGATCTCGATAACATCTTCACCTCTTAAATACGCAAGAGTACTCGAGCCACTCTCGTTTTTCTTGGCTGTCAGTAAATCATCAAGGAAACCTGACACCACCACATTGCCTCCATGTACTCCCGCCCCAGGGCCAATATCGACAATATAATCCGATGCAAAAATAGTGTCTTCATCATGCTCGACCACTAGTATGGTGTTGCCCAAATCGCGAAGTTCGACAAGAGTTTTTATCAATCTATCATTGTCCCGACTATGCAAACCAATAGTCGGCTCATCAAGCACATACAAAGCGCCAACAAGCCCACTCCCAAGTTGACTAGCAAGACGTATACGCTGAGCCTCACCACCCGAAAGAGTATGAGCCCGACGATTGAGTGAAAGATATTCGATACCAACATTTAGCATGAAGCGAAGTCGAGACTCGATTTCTCGCACCACTACTTTTGAAATATTTTTTTCTCGCTCGGTAAGTTCGATCGTGTCCAAAAATTCGAAGGCTTCAGCGATCGACATGTTGGTAAAATCAACAATATTCTTCCCTTGATAAGTCGAGGTCTTTGAAGAAGGCGATCCCAACTTTACATGCAAGGCTTCTGGGCGTAGTCGTGCACCATTACAAACCGGACAAGGTTCATCACCAAAAAGATGTTTGGTACCCAAACCATTGCATTCCGGACAAGCCCCATAAGGGGAGTTGAAGGAGAAGAGTCTTGGCTCTATTTCCGGATACGAAAAACCATCCTTAGGACAGGCAAATTTGTTCGACATAACAATCCTCTCCTCCTCGCCCACACCCTTTGTTTGGGGTTGGTTTTTGTTTTCCTTATCCAAATCTCTAAAAGAAATTTCAACCAAACCATCAGATTCAACGAGAGCTCTTTCCAATGATTCGGAAAGTCTTTCTTCAGCATTCTTTTTGTCCGAGACAAAGTCTTGGACATTGATCGAGTCAACCAAAACAGAAATATCGTGACGTTTTGTTTTTGAAAGCTCAATCCGTTCACGCAAACTTTGGCGTTTGCCGTCTATCACTGCTTCCGCATAGCCCTTGCCAAGCATGTCGTAGAGAAGCTGGTAATATTCACCTTTCCTCCCTCGAACAATCGGAGAAAACAGTTCGAGATAGGTCGGAAAATCAACTTTTTTTCCGGAAGCCCTCCCCTGACCAAGGGGAGGGTTGGGTGGGGTTGTCTGTTTGACCCTTTCCAATATAAAATTCTTGATCTCATCATTTGAAAGCTTTTTTATTTCGTCACCACAAACCAAACAGTGAGGCCGACCGATACGCGAATAGAGTACACGCAAGTAGTCGTATATCTCAGTAATGGTCGCCACGGTCGAACGTGGATTGTTGGAACGCGACTTTTGATCAATCGAAATAGCAGGAGAAAGTCCGGCTATCTCGTCGACATCTGGCTTTTGCATTTGGCGCAAAAACTGGCGAGCATAGCTTGAAAGCGATTCAACATACCTTCGCTGTCCTTCAGCAAAAATAGTATCAAAAGCGAGCGACGATTTGCCACTGCCTGAAAGGCCAGTGAAAACCACCATCTTGTTGCGTGGCATCTCAACAGTGATGTTTTTGAGGTTGTGTGTTCGTGCCCCCTTCACCACTATCTTTTCGCCCACTTCCAATTTATTTTTTTCTTCCTTTTTCGCCATAGTAAATGACACATTATACATTATTTCTAATATATTGCCAAAACCTTTCAAAAATATTAACCTAGAGCCTAGGAGGGTTCATGACGAACCAAGAAGCCCTGGCTCTTGAGCCAGGGACAGTAATAAAGACAATCCAAACGGATAACTACCAACTAGACACGAAGAGATATCGCTTCGTTGGTCCTGATAAGGACCGATTTGGTAATGAAATATACGCCGGCGGAGTCCTGATCATCGAAGCATCGATGATCGGTGGCGGTTTCGATGGTAAAACTCTAGCATTCCCAGCCTCCAGTATGGAAGTTGAAAAGGCGCCAAGCGAAAGTTAGGCGCCTTTTGTCGTCTTAAAAAACCACCGAATATCATCACATTTATCAAACTACTATTTTAAAAAATCAACAAATTAAATTAGAAATTAAATTAATAAAAAAAACAAAACCCCTCCTGTTCTCCTTTGTAAATTATTCGAATATCAGCTATAGCTGATATTTATAACTTATAGTCTTTTTGGAGTTTGAAAGTTTTTATATTTTCTTTCATTTTTATTTCATTCAGATAATTCAAAAAATCTTTTGGCAACGGTGATGGTCCCACCCAAACACTTCTTTGGATCATGACATAGTGAAATCTCACCAATTGTCTTCTAAACCAATCTCTTTCTATCTTTTTATTATCAGGAATATCATATATAACAATCAAGTTTTTTGGAGATCTTTTAGAAAGCTTAGATTCAAAAGACAAATAATAAGAAGATCTTTTCTTTTTTAAAATATCTAAACGATCTTTATTGTTTTTTTCAAAAATAAGAGGAACACCAAACATATTAGTTTTAACCCCTTTATATCTAATGATCTTTCTCACAAGAATAATTGTATCCCTCAATTCACATATCAGCTATAGCTGATATGTGAATAAAAATATTTTTTAAAATTTTGATAATATTACCTAAGGTGTCAAATATTACCTAAGATGTCATGATATCACCTATTTTGATTTTAGATTTTCCAACTCTTTGATCTCGTCACGCAGGATAGCAGCGGTTTCAAAGTCGAGTACTTTGACGGCTCCGTTCATTTGTTTTTCTTTTTGCTTTATCAACTTATCTATTTTTTTCAGATCACCCGAAGCAATATTTTTGGTATCGATCGAAAGTAAGGCCCCTACCGCTTTGTGATGGGTCTTTTGCAATTGTTCGGTTATATCTTTTATTTCTTTTTTGATAGTTTGCGGAGTGATGCCATGTTTTTTGTTGTATTCAATTTGGAGGGTTCGACGGCGGTTTGTCTCGCCTATTGCTCGCTCCATCGAACCAGTCAGATGGTCAGCATACAAAATAACTCGACCATCAACATTTCTGGCAGCTCGACCGATAGTTTGGATAAGAGAAGTCTCACTACGCAAAAACCCTTCCTTATCAGCATCTAAAATACCAATAAAGGAGACTTCGGGCAGGTCGAGGCCTTCTCTAAGCAAGTTCACTCCGACCAACACATCAAACTCACCCTTCCTAAATTTGGTCAAAATTTCGATTCGTTCGATAGTTTTGATATCGCTATGCAAATATTCAGCCTTGATTTTTCGTTCTTTGAGATATTCCGACAAGTCTTCGGCCATTTTTTTGGTCAAGGTAGTAGCTATCACTCGACCACCCTTTTTCACATCTTTTTCCGCTTCGGCAATAAAGTCTTTGATTTGGCCGCCATAAGCCCCTCTCTCCGTAATCGGCCGTATCGAAACTTCTGGATCAAGCAAGCCAGTCGGGCGAATAACTTGCTCAGCCACTATTTTTGAATTTTCAATTTCATATTTCCCCGGAGTAGCAGAGGTATATATAGTTTGACCTACTCGTTCACTAAACTCAGGAAAGGTGAGAGGGCGATTGTCTTTAGCGCTAGGCAAGCGAAAGCCGTGTTCAACAAGAGTATCCTTGCGTGAACGATCACCAGCAAACATCCCCCCTATTTGAGGTACGGTGACATGAGACTCATCAATCACAGTCAAAAAATCATCACCGAAGTATGACAATAGGGTAAATGGCGGTTCGCCGGCCTTCCTCCCATCAAAATGTCGAGAGTAATTTTCAATACCATTGCAATAACCGACTTCGCGGATCATGGCAAGGTCATAGCTTGTGCGCCTTTTTAACCTGTCCGCCTCCAACAACTTACCATCTTTTTCAAATTTCTTTAGTTGAGAGGCGAGTTCTGACTTGATCGAAGTGAGTGCTCGCTTTTGGTCTTCTTCACCAGTGATAAAGTGCTTAGCCGGAAACAAGAAAAAAGTTTCGGGCGAGGAAATAATACTCCTTGTTATCGCATCTATCTTTTCTATTTTTGATATCGTATGTGCACCTATCTCGATCCGATAAATGTCGCGCTCGGATACCGGCATTATTTCTATCATCGTACCAAGTGCGCGAAATGTCCCCGGAGAGAGGTCGGCGTTCGTACGTTCATAATGTATCTCTATCAGTTTTCGCAAAAAGTCAGTCCGAGAAATAGGATCACCGACTGAGATTTTCATATTTACTTTTTCATATTCGGCTGGGGAACCAAGACCATAAATACAAGACACCGAGGCGACAATGATCACATCTTTCCTTGTAAGGAGAGCTTGGGTTGAGGCGTGACGCAAACGTTCGATCTCTTCATTGATCATCGCCTCTTTTTCAATATATGTATCAGAAGTAGGGATATAAGCTTCCGGCTGATAGAAGTCATAATAGGAGACAAAATAGTGTACGGCATTGTCAGGGAAAAATTCTTTGTATTCTTGAGCGAGTTGCGCAGCGAGGGTTTTATTGTGAGCGATCACCAGAGTCGGCTTTTGGATTTGTTCGATAACATTTGCGATCGTGAAGGTTTTGCCCGAACCTGTCACTCCGGGCAAGGTCTCGTGCCTTTCACCCTTGCGCAAACCATCGACCAAAGCTTTGATAGCCTTTGGTTGGTCCCCCGCTGGTGCAAACTTACTTTTTAAAACAAATTTATTCATTAAACAGCCTATTATACAATAAAATGATCGAAATGGCATTTGGCAAATCGAGAAGGCCGGACGCGCATGCGCGTCCGGCCTTAAACATCAGCGTCTGAAAAGTAACGGGTAAAGTACCGCATACGCCGTTACTACAGAGAAACCTCCAATGGTTATAACGAGAAATGCAATGACTGATTTGGCAAATAGACTAGTCAGCCAAGTTTCGTCGTCGTTCTTGCGCGACAATAGTTGTCTAAAACCGAACAAGAACACCACCAAAAGCAGGGAGAATGGAATATACTGTCCGATTTTTGGATCATCTGGCTTTACTATTTTATCTACAAAGAGATCCATCAGTCGTCCGATCACCATCCCACTCCACAGATAGTAGAGTGCCAAAGCGACAATGTGGCCAGCTTTTTCAAGCATGAAATTCTCCTCTATCAAAAATATCTCACATGTTTGACAATTTGTACACACTCAAAAAATTTTCTTTAAATTCGGCAAAAGTGTTGTTTAAAATAGCAAAGCGCATATCAGAGCAAAGTTTATTTAAAAAGTAAATATTGTGAATGGAAGCAAGCGAAGCGGCAAACATTTCTTTGGCACGAAAGAGGTGCGACAAGTAGGCAAGCGTGTAATTTTTGCAAGTATAACAACCACAACCTTCTTCGATTGGCAAAAGCGAATTGCGATATTTGGCATTGAGAATATTCACCTTCCCTTGCCTTGTATACAGAGTGCCATTCCTCGCGATCCGTGTTGGTGCGACGCAATCAAAAGTATCACAACCATTTTCGACACCCAAAACCAAATCAATCGGCTCGCCTACTCCAAGCAAATGACGAGGCTTTTCTTCTGGTAAGGTACGATTGACCCAAGCGACTGCAGTCGTCATGTCTTCCTTCACAAAGGAGCCTCCAATGCCGAAACCATCAAAATCCATTGCACCTACCGCCTTCGCGCTCTCCACTCTCAAATCTTCGTACCGCCCACCTTGCACGATGCCAAACAAATTTTGATAAGAAGCCCCTCCCTCGCTACGCTCGCCCTCCCCCAAGGAGAGGGTCAAAACATCTGCAATCTTCCCTATCACTGATTTAAGATCATTAAATATTTGTTCATTCGAAAATCGTAAAACTTTAAAACCATTTGATTCTAAAAAGTTTGTTCTCTCCTCATCCCTCTCCACTTGAGTACCGTGAATATCTCCATCAACTTCAACAATAAGTGATTTTTCTAAACACACAAAATCAACAATAAAATGACCGATAACATGCTGTCTCCTAAAATGTAATTTAATTGAATCTCTTCGAAGTACTTGCCATAAAATTTCCTCTGCTTTGGTTGGATTTTTTCTAAAAGCAACCGCTTGCTCTTGTAATTCTTTGAAAGATTTAACATTCGCAGTATTCCAACCGAAGGGTTCTCCCCTCCCTTTTGGGGAGGGGTTGGGGGAGAGGCTTCCTATTCCCTCCCCTTGGGGGAGGGCGAGGGAGGGGCTTTGATGTTCTTCCAAACACCTCTCCGCCCACCGATGCGTTCGTTCCATCGCCTCCCTCAAATATTCTTTTGGAGCATGTGGCGAAGTGCATTCATCAAGTACAAAAAATATATCTGCCCCTAAGTCATGTTGTATCTGGACTGATTTTTCTGGAGAAAAAAAGTGTGTCGAGCCGTCAATGATTGACTTAAACTCAACCCCTTCCTCGGTTATTTTTGCCTTCTTTTCTTTGTTTTCATCATAGGCTTCTTTTATTTCATGAGCCTCGGGAGCGTCAGAAGCGATAAATTTTGAAAGATTATTGCCATAAGCCACCCCAAGTGAAAAAGCTTGAAAGCCTCCGGAGTCGGTTATCGTCGGCCCTTGCCAGTTCATAAAGCCATGCAAACCACCCGACTCTTTGACCAACTTCTCCCCTGGCTCCAAATACAAATGATAGGTGTTAGCAAGCACCACTTGCGAACCCGCTTCCTTCACTTGCTCTGGGGAAAGCGACTTGACCGTACCCTTAGTACCCACTGCGACAAAAGCCGGAGTCTCTATGACTCCGTGCTTTGTTTCAATCGTGGTAGCCCTTCCAAGCCCACCACTTATCTTTTTTTGGATTTCAAATTTCATTGCACCACTCTTCTAAAAACGTCTCTTCGAAAAGGTCCTTGCCAGACCATTTTCTCAGAGAGTTTTTAGAATCGCTCAATTATTGAACAGGTAAATCAGAGACTCCCAAAAGTTCAACAGTGAAAACCAAAGTTGAGTTTGCTGGTATTGGACCTACCGCTTGAGCACCATAACCAAGGCTTGGTGGCACAACGATGGTGCGGACACCGCCTACTTTCATACCAGTGAAGCCCTTTTCCCAACCCTGGATCACTTGCCCAGCGCCAAGCACGAAGCTGAAAGGAGCACCAAAGTCTTTTGAATTTTGGATAACCGTACCATCAGAAAGCGCGAGCAAATAATTGACCGATATCACCTTACCCGAAACAGCCACTACCCCAGTACCGACAACGCTATCGGAAATAATAATGTCGTTCATGGTCGCGTTTGATTGAGGCTTTGATTGAGCCGCTGCCGCCACCTCACGCGCCGCATCAACTTCTGCCTGCAAACTCTCTTTAGCTTCTTCTTGCATGTTTTGGTTTGTTGTTTTTTTGAATAATGAGCCTACTTGTGAACCGAAAAGAGTGTAGCCTACGAGCACCAATGATGCCCCCACCGCTACCCACTCATTTTTTGAAAGTTTTTTCATTGAAAAATATTAGCCTATAACTTCTTAAGAATATATCACATTGCAGGAATTATGGGAAAACATTAAAATGGGTCCATGAAAAATGAAAAACCTGCCCCGCTTTCAATAAGCGAAATCATTGAGTCGTCCGAAAGGCGCGTCCAAGGCATTGGAGAAGAATTTAGAAAAGGCTTCGAATTTATAAAAAACTATCCGCGATCGGTAAGCTTTTTTGGTTCAGCCCGAACAAATGAAAATGAAGAGGACTACCGCAAGGCTCGTCAATTAGCCTCACGGATCATCAAGGATTTGCATTATGCCGTACTTACAGGCGGTGGCCCAGGCATCATGGAGGCGGCCAATCGCGGCGCTTACGAAACAGGCGGCAACTCTGCCGGCCTCACCATCGAACTTCCACAAGAACAGGTTTCCAACAAATATCTGACCGACGAATTAAGCTTCCACCACTTCTTTAGTCGCAAGGTCTGTCTTTCATTTGCGGCTGAGGCTTATGTTTTTTTTCCTGGAGGTTTTGGCACTTTAGATGAGTTTGGTGAAATCATTACTCTAGTCCAAACAAACAAGATACCTCGCGTACCCATCATCTTGGTCGGACGTTCCTACTGGAAAAATTTGGAACACTTTTTCCGCGAGTCAATGCTCTCCCGCCACCTGATTGACGAAGAAGACCTTGCTCTCTTCACCATCACCGACGATGAGGACGAAATAATCGAAATCATCAAAAACTCCCCTGTCCGCTTCAGTATCGAGTATAAAAAGACAGATTTGTAATTATTTTTAGGTGGGGTATAATATAGGTAGGGAGAAACAGCTTTGAGTCAGATGACCCTAAATTTCTCCGCCCCGCCGGCGGAAGACTTTCAACTGACAAGTCCGCAACTGGCATCCCCCAAAGTGCCAAAAACCGGACTAAATATCAAAGTTCCGGAACCATCCACACACAGGCCGACTTCAGTGGCACCAGGAGAGAGTGCCAAGGATCGGCAATACAAGACTTAGCGCCACTTGAGCGCCCAGCCCCCTAGGGGGCTGGGCGCTGTCTTATTTAACCAATCTAAAGCGACCTTTTATTGTATTTATCGCGTATCATTTCCTCCACTTCATCGCGCGATTTGCCATAAGTCATATAAGATAGCTCTTTCAAATGTTCAATTTGTGACCTATCGCCCACTGCTTTTGGAGTCGGTATTTGCATACTGAAAGGTTTGGCTGGTTTGCCGTTTACCAAAATGCGAGCATAGGCATTGTAATTGTCTATATTCATAAGGTCATGAGCCGAGAAAGTCGGCGCAAACTGCTTTTCCAGATATTCGGCGTCAGCTGCCCCTACCCGAAACGAAGTCATTGAACCAACGTTACCAAAAACCGCATCCCTTATCTTTTCTTCCAACTGAGCGATAAACTGATGGGCAATGGTAAGTGAGAGTTTATACTTGCGAGCTTCGGAGAGGATGGTCGCGATCGAGTCGGTCGTGATATTTTGAAACTCATCGATGTATAAATAAAATGGGGGGAAATCCTTACCAAACATATCGACTCTGGAGAGCGCCGCCATCAGTATTTTGCCAACCAAGATAAGTCCGATCAGGTTTGCGTTTATATCACCGAGCTTGCCCTTGGATAGATTGACTAAAAGTATCTTTTTGTTATCCATGATATCGCGAAAATTGAATGAGGATTTTTCTTGAGCGATAACTGGACGCATGATTTCGTTGGCCAAAAATACATCAAACTTGTTGGTCACGTATTGTACGTAGTTTGCCAAGCCCTGCTCACCTGTTGTTTTTTCGGCATTTACCCAAAATTGCTTTACAAGCGGATTTTTGCAACGAGATATCTTGAGTTCGCGATAAGCCTTGTCGGAGAGCACTCTCGAAACGTCAATCAAGGTGTTGCCCGAAGCTGGGTCCTCCATCACAAGCAAGGTCGAATTTCTAAAGTACTGCTCAAAAGCCGGCCCCATCGCCTCGGGCGACCCACCATAAAGCTTTTTGAAGATACTGAAGAGTTCATTTACGACAAAAGTTTTTTGTTCAGGGAAACGTTCGTCGTACTCGAGCATGTTGAGAGCCATCGGACGAGCAGCAAACCCCGGATCAAAATAAACAAGATCGCGATAGCGTTCAGGTGGTATGTTTGCAAGTACATCTTGGATATCAGAGCCGTGCGGATCGATCATACAAACACCATGCCCCATCCTGATATCTTGGATTATCATTTCTTTGAGCAAAGTTGATTTGCCGGTACCAGTCTGACCGATAGCATAAAAGTGCCGCAAACGATCATCCTCTTTTATTCGTGCTTCTATCGAAGCATTGCGATGAGTATTAACACCAAGAAGTATCCCTTCTTTTGGCATATCAAGCGGAGCGGGTGCAGTTGCAAAGCGCGATTGGCGCAAGCTGTCCCCAGCAGAGAGCGCCTTGGTTTGAAAATGGATACAAGAAGTCGCTTCACGAAGGTTGAAAGGGAAGCTCGAATCGTTGTCAAAAGTCCTGAAAGAAAAGTTTTTGGCAAGCTCACGCAATTCACCTTTCTCTTTGTTTTTCCATTCAAAGGAGTTACCACTTGTGTTTTCAAATTGGTTGAAGCTCGATTTGAGGCTCTCGAGTATCTCTTTTGCTTCTGGCTCGGTTGTAGACGAAGCAAGTAGGCGCAAATTGCATTTCACGATCGGGCTACTTGTTTTTTTGCGTATTTCTTCAACAACACTTTGATCAATCGGCTCTGACTTTTTTTCTTCCTCTTTCTTTTTTGAAGAGAAGAAGGCTTTTTGGATAGTATGGATTATTTCCGAACCGGTTGAGTCGGGTATATTGATCGCCTCTTTAACAGGAACACCTTTTTGGATTTTTTCTATAGCCTCTTTATACTTTTTGACATAGCGTTCACCGCAAGGTTTCCATACCATTTGGATAGCCGCCCCCTCACCATCCCTATTTACTTTCGAAAAGGCCGAGAGAATAACGTTTAGCGGGTCGTGCATAAAGCTCTCGTATGTCTTGATTGGATAAACAGGATTTTTTTTGAGCGAAGCGACCGCACCGACTGTATGCCCAGTTTGATTGAAGATATTATAATCATCGGGTTTTTCGGCTATTTTGGCATTGTGAAATATCGAGAGTATTTGTTTTTCAAAAAGATTTTTTTTGGAGTTCGGCACTCCAACATAAAAGACTATTTCCTGCGAGAAGTTTGGGTTTGCAATTTCGAGCGACATTACATTTTCATCATTCTTCTCTTCTATTGAAAGCATGCCGGCATAAAACTGCTCCATACCCGAGATAATTTGCTCTAGGCTAAGTTTGCTATCCGAATCGTGCTTTTCTTCGGGTATCAAAACTTCGTATAAGGTCATCAAAAGACCGCGATTGGCTTTTTCCCTAGCATCAAAACCAGGGATAGTAAACCCCTCCTTCAAATACTCCGCCAAAAACCTATGGAAGTCATCGGTCAAATGGAAGTCCATCATTTTTTCAACAACCCCAAGAGCATTTTTTACCCCTTTTTCCTTAGCAAGCGACACAAGCTCCATTACCTTTTTATCATGCTCTTCGGGCGAGAGCTTGAGAACAATTTGCTCACTCTCCGCTGAGGCAAGCTCGTGTTCAGTAGCCAATATCTTTCCGGACGGGATATTTTTGTATTCAGCTAAAACTTCTCTTGCAAGCGATATGCCTTCCTTTTTTATGCCTGCCGCCTCAAGTGCCTGCTCTTTTTCGGCGATCACTCCACGCAGATGTTTGATTTCCTCTTCCGAGTTTTTGAAAGGCTGTTTTGGATACAAAGAGTGTTCCATTTGTATTCATTATACGACAAGCAAATAAAAATCGTTAATCCTTTTTTATTTGAAAAATATAATTTCTCATCATGAGCGCTCCCGTGACAATAATCACTAAAATAAAAAGATAAAACAACATTATTTCACTATAAGAAAAAGATACTTTAGACAAAACACCCAAGACTACAGCAAATATCCATGAGGTCACCGACACACCACCGCTTATCATCAAAACAGGTATCCTTTTTATAAAACTTGGCGAATCCCTAAACGGCAACCCCAAATGCCCGTGAATATGAGGGAAGTGAATGAAGTGAAAAATTATGCCGTTTATGATAATAACTGCGA
Organism: uncultured Candidatus Saccharibacteria bacterium; assembly: GCA_964440955.1. Classification (GTDB taxonomy): domain Bacteria; phylum Patescibacteriota; class Minisyncoccia; order Phycocordibacterales; family WO2-35-19; genus CAYTTP01. The sequence goes on from CAYTTP010000006.1 coordinate 21,338, forward strand.
CAATACTAAGCTTGGCCAAAAATTTTGTGGATGCAAGATAGTATTGTGGGTCAGTTGAAAACAAAAGTATGCCGGAAAGGACTAATATCAAAAGACCAAACCAAACCACCTTGCCACCCAATTTCATGAAGCGTAATTCGTCGCTGTTTATTTTGCCATCTTTAATGGTACTGAAAAATATCATATCGCTCACAAAAGCTGCTCCAGCACCCAAGATGGCTCCAAAAACGTGGATTATTGTGTATGCAATCTTTAGTTCCATTAATTATTAATTGTAATCCCAAACAAAATCCCCCACAAGACTAAGTAATCTCATAGATTTACTGATACTGATTTAGGTAGAGTTATAATTTTGAAAAGTGATAAAAAATCTGCTACTATTTTTCTACCTAGATTCTGACTTACAGATTCTGGTTTTTATGTAAAGGCCCTATCGTCTATCGGTTAGGACACTGCCTTCTCAAGGCAGGAAGCGCGGTTCGATTCCGCGTAGGGTCACAAAAAATTTGACAATATATTTAAAAATGTTTGAATAAAAAAAGTAGTTCAAATTACACACAGGAGTTTTCATGGATTCACGATTGCAAGTGATCAAGTACCAACAAGACAACTCGATCTGGTTTAATATCTCTTACCACATCCCAGCCACCTATCAAGAAGGGCTCCAGATGGTCAGGGACGCAGGAGGGATCAAGATCCATCCTCAAAACGTTTGGAGTCTACCTCTGCGACACAACCCTCAAGACTCGTACGAAGAAGGAGAATTAGAGAAGCAGGGTGTTGATCGTGTTTACTTCAGCTCTCGCCAATGCGACGGGATCGAAGGAGGCATCGCGCAGATGCTCATGCAGCCGGAAGGCGTCACGTTCGAAAAAACTTTTGTCGCTCTGACTCTCGAGAATCTTCGACTGAACCCGCTAGACTCCATCAGCAGTCTCTATGCACGAGCAGAAGAGTTTGGGCTAAAAAAATGCCCCATCACTACCGTGATCGCCATGTCACTCATCGGCATTGAGACGGGTCCTTGGGACAACTTTGTCTTCATGAGCGACCCCTTCAAATACAATGGGCTCAACCGGCTCTACGTACTCACCCGTCACGGTCGCAAAGACAACCCACCCCAACTCATATTCGGCTACGGTCATCCCAAAACTCAGATCCAGGAAATCGGGAACGAATGGAGTATGACCATATTCCAAAAGACTGGTAATGGTTTTAAGCAAACCGCCGGTAGTGACGAGAGAAGATTCCACTGGCGTTTCGTGTTCGAACTACCAGAAAACCATCACCTAAAAAACAAGTTGCTGAAAATGGAGCGGCATCTCGTGACTGCATAAACCCACCAACACAACCACGGAGAAATCCACCAGTTGTATCGGTGGGTTTTTTCGTATCAAAAACTCATAAAATCCCTCAATTTTTACACCGTCGGAGTAGTTGTCCCTACTTCTGGGCGGTCGGGTGGAATTTCATAATAATTGATCAAAAATTTGGTTATCTCTAAAAATGGGTCGGTCAAAGTTTCCGAAGCGTATTTCACATTTTTGGGATACAAGTGAAATAAGAAGACAATAAAGCGCGGCTTGGACGCCGGGAAGTAGCCAAAAAATGAGTGGAGGTACTTGCCTTCAACATAGCCCGCTCTACCCTCTTCAGTCATTTGGGCGGTACCGGTTTTGGCAGCGACCGAGTAGCCTGGAATCTTCGCTTTGCCCTCGCGGAGCGCCTTGTCAACCACATTTACCAGCATACGAGTGATCTCTTTCGAAGTTTCGGGTTTTATAACCTGCTTACCGGGAGCAAATGACATTTTTTTGGAAAGACCGGTATGGAATTCTATTTTTTTGACAATATGAGGAGTGACAAGAGTGCCACCGTTTGCCAAAACTGAAAGAGCTCGCACTGTTGCGATCGGAGTAAGAGCGATACCTTGACCATAGGCGGCAGTTGCCATTTCGACTTCACGAGTACTTTCCAGGTTTGAAATGAGTCCGCGTGCTTCATTTGGCAAATCAATACCTGTTTCAGTACCAAAACCAAAACTCTTCATGTAACTCGAAAATTTTTCATTACCCATCCGTTTTGATACAAAGGCCATGCCGGTATTGAGTGACTGATTCAAAACTTCTTGCATGTTTACTGTTCCACGCCCCTTACCGTCATAATTTGAGATCCTTTTTTTGTCGAGCACCAAAAAACCAGCGTCATAGTAAGTAGTCGAAGCAGTGACAGCACCCACATCAAGACCAGAGGCCATCGCGACCGGCTTTATGATTGAACCCATTTCATACACACCCTCAACTATCGGGTTATCAAAATTTTCCACTTCAAAATCTTCAAAATTGTTCGGATCAAAAGAGGGGCTTGAACCGAGAGCGACTATCTCCCCCGTCATCGGATCCATCACAATACCACCTGCTTCATCGCTCCCCCACTTTTCCCTTATCGCTTTCAACTCTTGCTCCAAAAAAAGCTGGACCGATGGTTCGATCGTGGTCAAAATATCACCCTCCTCTTTTGGGTTTACGCTCAAAGTCTCTTTCACTCCGGAGAAAAATTCAGCAAAAAAATTATTGTATGCCTCGGTTACGTCTTTTTTCAAAATATCTTCGTAGTACCTTTCAAGACCATAACTACCGAGAAGAGAGTCACCTTTATAACTTACAAAACCCAAAATTTGTCCAGCGAGCGAACCTCCCGGATAAAAACGCTCCTTATCCTCGGAAAGAGTGACACCATAAAGGTTTAGTTTTGAAATTTTTTGAGCTGTTTCCGAGTTTATATGCTTTGCTATTTCCTCATGAACTCGATCAGTACGTGAAGCTTTATCCAAAAAAGTCTTTTGATCAAGTGGCAATATAGCCGAAAGAGAAGTGAAAATTTGAGAAGGGTTTTTGAGTGCCTTTGGGTTTATAGAAACAGTATAACCATCACGAGAGACGGCAGCCAAAACTTTTTCCTTATTCTTAGTTTCAAAATAAATATCGCCACGGTCGTAGTCGACTGTGCTTTCATTCACGTATTGATGCTTGGCTTCATCGTCAAAAAAATCGCCTTTGACTACTTGTAAATAATAGAGCCGCACTCCAACAAACAACGAGCAAACCACTATGAGGGCGGCCAAAATCCGGGTCCTTGAATTCATGCCTTTAATTATCGTTCAAAGAGAGCTGTTTGTTCAAGTGGTTAGCAACAATAAACCTGGTATTTGAAACTTCGACAAGACCGAGTTCGGCCGCCTTGGCTGAAGTAAGCGAATGTTCAAGTGCCATTCTTTTTGACTCCATTTCACTCACCGACATCATGGCGACACTACGCTCCTCGCGCAACCTTTCAAGGGAGGTGACCGTTCTTACCGCCGCATTAGCAAAATAAACATACGCAAATAGCGACATAAAAATGAAGGCTGTGAGAGTAAAGCGCATAAGCCGGCTTAGGGCGATATTCAATCCGATTTGCATTATGTTCGCGTACATTTTATTAATAAGTTAAATTTTTTTTATAATTCTGAGCTTGGCGCTTCGTGAACGTGGGTTTAAAGCAAGCTCGTCTTCGCTTGGTGTGATTGGTTTTTTAGTCAAACTTTCGGCTAAATTCTGGTCGGCCATTTCGCGAGCAAAATTTTTGACGATTCGATCCTCCAAGCTATGAAATGAGATGACCGCAACCACACCTTTTGTCGGCAAAATTTCAAACGCCTTTTTCAATCCTTCCTGAAGCGCTTGAAGTTCGTCGTTTACTGCTATCCTGATGGCCTGAAAGGTTTTGGTGGCTGGGTGAATGCGCCCGAAGCGATAAAAAACCGGCACAGCACTTTTGACTATTTCCGACAGCCGACCAGAAGTCTCAATTGCGCCACCGCCTCTTGCTTCGACGATTGCCTTGGCTATCCTTCTTGCAAATTTCTCCTCGCCGTAGCCATAAATCACGTCCGCCAAGCTCTCTTCGCTCCAACTGTTCACCACATCATAGGCTGTCGTGTCTTCCTCGCTTACCTCTTGAGCAAAGGTCATCTTGAGTGGTTCATCGCGCTTGAAACTAAAGCCTCGACCAACCTCGCCTTCTTCGGGCTCAAACTGCCTACTATTCCAGCCGAGGTCAAAAAGTATCTTATTTGGAGTCACTCCAAATATTTGAGGCACTCTCTCGATATTTCTAAAGTTTAAAATAGCTGTCTCAACCTCGGCCCCCGATAAAGCAAGCTTTTCTTTTGCTATTTCGATAGCCGTTTGATCGGCATCAATGCCGAGTATCCTGACCCTATTTTTCCACCTACGATATACTTCGACCGCATGTCCGCCCCCGCCCAATGTGGCATCAAGGTAAACATCACCCTCGTGAAGTAAGAGACCGTCGATCGCTTCATTTAAAAGAACACTCTTATGCTCCATAGTATTCGCGTCTTTTCGTTACCATTCGCATAATTTTCGTATCGCCTTACATTATCCCTAACCCGGAGAGCTTCTCCGCCAAACCATCGGCTTGCTTTTCAACTTGTCGCTTATAATCAGTCCACGACTTTTCGTTCCATATTTCAAGTCGATTTTGTACACCAATCCAAACCACTTTGTTTTTTAGATTGGCCCTATCCTTCAAGAAATCCGGAACCAAAACTCGACCGATATTATCAACCTCAACCTCACTTGCCCCACCAAACATGTATCGGGTAAAGCTTCGCATGTCACTGCTTAGCATCGATGCATTTTGAGCAAGCTTCTCTGCTATTAACTTCCACTCCTTTTCAGTAAAGACAAAGAGACATTGATCAAGGCCTGGAGTGATAACTATTTTCTTACCCATCGTCTGACGAAATTTCGAGGGGAGCGAAATCCTATTTTTATCGTCAATAGTATGTGTAAATTCTCCAATCAGCATTTGCTTTATCTATACTCGTATAATTCGTTTACCACTCTTTCCCACTTGATACCATTTTATACCACGGCAAAACCAAAATCTACCACTAGACCCCACTTTTAGTGTGGATAAGTCAGTACGCAACAAAATACCGAGTTATACAACTCGGTATTTTGTTATGTTATAATTATCTTGACCCAAGAAGAGTGATCACCTCCCGATCGGCACCCTGCTTCTTCTCTAGAAGTTCAGGTTGATGCCACTGCTCTTCTTGGGTTTATTTTTGCCTAAATATTTTACTTCGGACGCATGAGAGGAAATGTTTGCACCTCACGCAGAGGTTTGTCTACCAAAAAGGCAAAAAGTCGCTCCCCAAAGCCAAAACCACAAGTCGGTGGCATGCCGTGCTCCAACATCTCTACAAATTCATAGTCGCTCATCATGGCTTCTTGATCACCTTTTTCCAAAAGTTCTTTTTGTTTGTTAAATCTTTCAAGTTGATCTATGGGGTCATTGAGCTCCGAATAACCATTGCCCAATTCACTACCAGCCAAAATAGGTTGAAATCTTTGGGCTGTCCTGCCGTCAGAGTTTGCTTTTGAGAGAGGGGCAACCAAAAGAGGGTGATTTATAAGAAAAGCTGGCCCAGAAATATTTTTGCGACAATACTTCCAAAGCGAGTCAGTAAGACGTTCTAGATTGTCACCTTCATAATTTACACCAAGCTCCCCGAGCTTATCTTTTATTTCTTCCTCAGTTGCATTTTCTATATCAATACCTGTCTGTTTTTGTATTTCCTTGCCATATTCGATTATTTGCCACGGATCGGCCAAATCAAAAGTGTGCCCACGAGTAGTGAACTTGGTTGTCCCAAAAACCTCCATCGCTATAGTACGATACATCTCCTGTACCAACTTCATCCCATCATTAAAATCAGCAAAAGCCCAATAAAACTCCATATTGGTAAACTCTTGAGCATGTTCTGGGCTTGTACCTTCATTGCGATAAACTCTCCCGATTTCAAAAGTTTTTGGGAAGTTTCCAGCCATGAGTCTCTTTTGCCAAAGTTCCCCGACCGAAATCCGCAGATATACATCTAAATCCAAATCATTGTGATGAGTCTTGAAGGGTGTTGCTTCAGCGCCACCAGTTGTAAGTTCGAGAGTCGGAGTCTCCACTTCCAAAAAGCCTTTCTTTTTTAAAAATCCCCTAGTAGCATCCCAAAACTTTGATTTTTTAATAAGTATTTCGTGAGCTTCTTCGTCCATCAAAAGGTCGAGGTACCTCTTTCTGTATCTCTCGTCCACGTCTTGCAGACCCTGCCATTTTTCGGGTAAAGGTAACAAAGATTTTGAGGCCATCACCCAAGTCTGTACGAGCAAACTCTCTTCGCCACGTTCGGTTTTGAAAAAAGTACCAGTCACCGAAATAAAATCGCCGACATCTACCGTCTCAACAAAAAGTGAAAACATTTCTTCTGAAAGAGAGTCTTTTTTGAACACAGCTTGAAAATGTGCCTTACCATCATCGGCCCCATCTTTCAAGACAACAAACATGATGGCCCCTTGCCCACGTATCGCCATCACTCTTCCGGCAAGCGAGACTATGGTCCCATCTTTTTCGTAAGGCTCAAAATTTGCTCTCGCATCTTTCAAACAAAAAGTACGAGGAACGGAAGCTGGATAAGGATCAATGCCCGCTTTTTTCAAAAGCTCTAGTTTCTTTTTTCGTACCTCTCTCAATTCTTCAAGTGAAGCCATATATAGACATTATACAGTAGTAGCAATGAATTATGAAGTACGAATCATGAATTATGCGAAGCTCAAACAAAAGAAGCTAGGCAATAGCAACAACCTTGTAAGTCACTTGGCCTGACGGAGCACTGAAAGTAAACTTGTCCCCCTTCTTTTTACCAAGTGCGGCGCGACCCAAAGGCGAATGGACTGAAATTTTCATATTAGCGATATCTGACTCTTCACCACCCACCAAGGTATAGACTTTTTCACCCTTCTCACCATCTTTGACTATGGTTATTACTGAACCGACCGCGACCACATCAGTCGAATGTGATTCGACAATAATAGCGATCTTCAAGATGTTTTCGAGTTTTTGAATACGATCCTCCACTATCGCTTGAGTGTCGCGCGCCTCATGAAATTCAGCATTTTCAGAAAGATCACCAAGAGACTTGGCGTATTCTAGTTTTTCAGCAACCTCCTTGCGTTTCTCCTTTTTTAGATACTCCAATTCTTCTTTAAACTGATTGAACTTTTCTTTTGTAAGATATTCTTGTTCGCTCATTATTTTATTTAAAATTATGAGCACCATTGTATGGCATCCCACCCAAAAGTCAATGAAGAAAATATTGGCTCTATCTGGCCATTATTCCCTTTCTTTTTAACCAAGAAGAATCTTGTCTTACCAATAGTTTTGCATCATCAGGGTTCAACAAAATAGGTTTTATTGACTCTTCAGCAAAAACTCCATTTTGAGACCCCTTAACCAATACCACCGAGCCCTCCTCTATTATTGATTTTATAAAAAGACCAGCATCATCTGTATCTTTAGCCTCATAAACCTTGCACCCTTTTTTTCTTGCCATTGAAGCTGTGTAGGCGTTTGCATCCTTACCTATCGTCACCACGTAGGAGAGTTTTTTATCATCACAATAGAGACCTATTTTTTCATGCTCACTTTTAGAATACTTGCCTAGCTCATTCATCATACCGAGAACCGCTATACGCATACCAGAAGCCTCCCAATCATACAAAACATCAAGAGCCAAAAGCACTGCCGAAGGACTTGCATTGTAGCTATCGTCTATGATGGTAGAATTTTTTATTCCAGAGAGTATTTGCATCCTGCCAGGCACTCGATGATTTTGGGAGAGTATCTTATCAATCGAGTCTTTAGAGATACCGCACATTGAAGCGATAGTACTCGCAACCAAGACAGAGTATAGTTGGACATAAGTGACATTTTTTGGACTTAAGGAATATTTCAATCTGCCTTCGTGCTCAACACCAAAAACATAACCATCATCCATCTTTTTTATATTCACCGCATGATATTGAGAATTATTTTTTATGCCATAAGTCCTTATTTTTTGATGAAAAATATTTTCATCCCAAACTTCACAAAGATCGTTGTTTACAAAAACAATATCGCTCCAGAGCATTATCGAAAATTCTTCGAGAGCCACCGCTTTTATATCCTCAAAAAACTCCATATGTTCTTTGGTGACCGCTGTGATAACTGCGATGTCAGCGTGCAAATAAGACCTGAATTCCTCAATCTGGGATGGTCCATCAGTACCAACCTCAATCACCACAAAATCGAAAGGATAATCACCCCAAATAATAATTTCGTTCAAGAAAATAATTTTAAGCCAAGAAAAAATATTCCATAAAGCAGGCATTGTGTGACCAAAAATGACAAGTGGCACACTTACAATATCGTTATAATTGCCATCTTGATATTGGACGCGCTTTTCGCTCGCAAGAAGTCTGGCGATCATGAGTTTGGTTGTCGTCTTACCAATACTCCCGACGACTGCAATTGTTTTAAAACTGTGCCTCCTCTGAAGCCTCCTTACCTGAAAGCCCAATATTGCTACGATAATTTTTTTAAAAAATTTTTTCATTTTATTCAAAATAGATATACTCTGGCGTCTGAACTTTCATAAAATCCAAAACTTGCCTCATGACATAAGTCGCACCAATCGTATTATGTACTGGCCCTCTCTCCATGACAACCACGAAAGCATATTTTGGTTTTTCGTAAGGGAAAAACCCGATCACCCACGAATTTACAAATTGCTTGCGCGCTCCAAGCTCAGCAGTACCGGTTTTGCCAGCCACCTCAACTCCACCTATATTGAGTCCGGCCGCCGTACCTTCAGTGACCGACAAACGCATACCTTCACGAGCAATTTCAAAGTTTTTAAGATCGCCTTCAACCGCTTTACCACCCACTACTGTGCTCGTACTTGTAAAGAGCAGTGATGGTGTGACGCGAGTACCTCCATTTGCCAAAGCCGCCGTCGCAACAAGCGCCTGGATCGGTGTGACCTGGGTACCATACTGACCGATCGAAGTATTGTAGGTGTCGCCAAGTCGCCACTCCTCACCAAAAGTTTTTTTCTTCCATGATTGATCAGGAATAACCCCCAAAGATTCCGAACTATCAAAGCCTGTTGCTTTAGTAAAACCAAAATTCTCCAAATACTTTTTTATATTTTGCACACCCAGACCCTTTTGGTCACCAAAACCTCCCCCTATCTGATAAAAGTAAACATCACTCGACACGGCGATTGCTTTTTTCATATCTGTCGCGCCGTGAGCTTTCCAGTCTTTAAAAATAGTCGGCTGATCAGGGTTGTAAGGGTTTGGTACTACAAGCTCGCCCGTACTCACTATTTGCTTGTTTGGACTTATGATGCCTTCTTCGAGAGCGGCAAAAGCCAAAAATGGTTTAACAATTGAGCCTGGCGTATAAAGACCAGCAATTGATCGATTCAAAAACGGATTTCGATAGTCCGAAGAGTAGCTTTTAATAAGAGAAGCATCTACACCTTCGGCCATTACCCCCGAATCGTATTCGGGGAATGAGGTCATTGCCAAAAGCTCGCCAGAATAGATATCCATCAAAAGGCCCGCTCCGCCCTCAAAGCCAACATCTGCAGCAAGTTTTTGCATTGTCTCGTACATTTTATGGTTGAGACGCGAGTCAATAGAGAGTATAACGTCCTCGCCATAACCCGAAGGTTCGATCGTGTTCTTTGAAATAATGTCACCAGTGACGGATGTTTCGATTAGCTCTTCACCGTTGCGCCCCGAAAGTATTTCATTGAAATATAGCTCCGCTCCATCCTTTGGCACAAACTCCTCCTCATAATAAAACCCGGCTTTGTCTTTAGCGGGATATTTCAAAAATCCGACCACATGTGACAACCCCGACAATTTGACATATGCCCGCGAAGGAAAACTATCGCCCCCATCGGTCGGGCGACTATTGTAAGCAAGAGCTACGCCTTCACGACTAAAAATGGTCCCTCGCGGAGCAAAGATGATATTTTTTTTCAGCTTATTGTTTTCACTTTGCTCTCGATACTCTTCACCTTTTGCCACCTGCAAAAAAGCGAAACGACCGACAAAGATAACCCCCACAAGCAAAAGAGCGAGCCACAACCCCAAAAACGCAGACTGTGAAATTGGCTTTTCAAGACGGCCCTCAAATTGGTGTGTGTCAAACTTTGGTAAATTTTCAGCATCAATCAAAACAAAGTCAGGGTCTATCTCCCCTTCGTCGCCACGGCGCCAAGTCCGCCAAAATCTTTTTAAATTTGAGAGCATTTTAAAAAAAGCGCGGCCAGCGGAGTCTACCTTCTACAAAAAAGGCGATCAAAAGACAGATAAGGCAAATGATCGAGAGCCTGAAACTCCAAAAGCCGCTACCAAAATAATACACCCGATCAAGCGCGACCGCGACTACAAGCACCTCGATCCTCGCATGTGCCAAATACAAATACAGCAAAAAAAGTGGCAAAAAAAGCCACCAACCAAAAGCTATTGGTACAAAAAACAAAACCAAGAGTGAAATAATGTTTTTCATATTAAAAAGAAACTACCGAAACCACTTCCAATTTAGAAACCCCAACCGGCAAGGAAACCAAAATATTTTTTGAGCCACTTGTCGCATCTTCTTCAATCATATTTACAACACCCAATAGGTAAGTACGGTCTCGCAACAAAAGTATCTGGTCACCAACCTCTATATCAAAATTGATCGGCATAGTTGACTCCATCACTCCACCACCCACCCCAACAAATTCGACACTTTCATTAGTCCTTGCGTTATGACCGTACGACAATATGCCTGGGAAAGTGTTGAGGACAACGTCAGATTTTTTGCCAAAGATTCGAGCGACACTACCAAGAGCGATCCGCTCACCTACAACCACCAAATCACCTATCGACACTTCTTCGGCCCCCAAACCAATCATAAGAGTGTCGAGTGGAATCATGGGTGGACTTGCGACCACAAAAGCAGAAATAGCAGGTTCAGTGCGCGAAAATCCAAGCTCTCTTCTCAAGATCAAATTTTCACTTTCTAAACTATCAGCATCAAGGAGTGATAACCTAAGTTTTTCTAACTCGCCCTCAAGCTCAGTATTCTTTTCAATAAGTGTATGCTTATCAGTCAAGAGTTTTGGTAAATAAAGACCAATATCTTTTATTACCCCTCCCGCCTCAAAACCAAGCGAAGCAGCACCAAATACCAATTTTTTGACTGGACCAAAAAATAAAATCAAAAAGATACCAAATACGACCAAGAGTGTCTTCCCCAAAAAGGCTGGCCAAAAAGTTTGCCTATCGCGCTTCGTTAGATATATCATTGTCGTCAGCTATCAAAACATCTTCAAATTCAGGGAGTCTTTCTATAATGATACCCGTACCGCGCACCACCGAAGTAAGTGGGTCGTCAGCAATATAGATCGGCATCCCAATTTCCTGTTCAAAAATTTCTTTAAGCCCACGGATAAGTGCCCCACCGCCACCCAAATGAATACCCCGATGCATAATATCAGAAAGTATTTCCGGAGGGGTCGCTTCGAGCACCTCTTTGGTCGACTCCACCAAACGCTCAACCGAGTGCGATATGGCGTCACGAATATCCGAATCAGTCACTACCACCTCTTTTGGCAAACCGGTGATAAGGTCACGACCGCGCGCTTTGGTTTCAAGTGGTACCTTTAACTCTTCAAGCGAAGTTGTTGATATTTTTATTTCCTCCGCCGTCTTTTCGCCAATCACTATTTTGAATTCACTACGAATGTAGGAGATAATGTCGTTGTTTAGCTTGTCACCGGCTATCCGCACATTTTTTGAGCTCACGACACCACCAAGTGAAATGACTGCAATATCTGTAGTCCCGCCACCTATATCAATCACCATATTGCCAACCGGCTCATGGACAGGCAAATGCATACCAATTGCAGAGGCCATCGGCTCTTCGACAATATGCACTTCGCTAGCGCCAGCATTCAATGTCGCGTCACGCACAGCCCGAGTCTCTACATTGGTAATACCAGAAGGCACGCCAACAACGACTCGCGGGCCGAGTATTTTTTTTGATACTGCTTGCGCTTTGCCGAGCAGGTAGTGGATCATCTCTTCCGTTACCTCAAAATCCGAAATCACTCCATCTACAATTGGTCGTACTGCGACTATATGCGGTGGCGTCCGACCGAGCATATTTTTGGCTTCCGAACCTACCGCTACCACTTGACCAGTCTTTTGATTGACAGCGACAACTGAAGGTTCGTTTACGATCACACCTTTGCCACGCAAATATACAAGAGTATTAGCTGTCCCTAGGTCAATACCTATGTCGTTTCTAAGCAACCTTTTCCATTCTTCCAGCTTTTCTTTAAACATGGGTAAATAATACCAAAACTCACCCAATAAGCCAATTTCTAAGCCATTTTTTGACACTTTTAAAATTTAAGGTTCAAAATGCTTGACAGATTTTTTTGATGTGCTACAATTTATAGTAGATGAGCGGGTAAGAGATCTGGTCCCACCGAGGACTAGACGACCGTTCAGTTTGGAGTAGGGCGCGTGATATTGTATCCGCGCCCTTTCGCTTTTTATAATACCAACTTCAAAAAATCTTCTTCACTCATGAGTTCAGCTTTTTCTTCGGTGCGTTTTTTTACTTCAACCTTTCCTTCACTAAGAGTCTTTTCGGAAACGACCACTCGATAAGGGATACCAATAAGGTCGGAGTCAGCAAACTTTTCGCCCGGACGTAAATCACGATCGTCATACAAAACCTCAACCCCCATCGAATTTATTTTTTCATACAACTTATCGCTCGCATTTTTGACCTCTTCACTATTACCCACCGCAACAAGATGAACTTTGAAAGGAGCGACCGCCTCCGGCCACACCATACCTTTTTCGTCAGACAGAAGTTCGACAATAGTGCCCATCACTCTCGCTGGACCTATACCATAACAACCCATCACCACTGGTTTTGATTCACCATTTTCATCTACAAAATTCAATCCTAAAGGTTCGGAAAATCGGGTACCAAGTTTAAATATATTACCAACCTCTATTGACTTTGCTTCCTCCAGATCATCTTTGTTTATACCAAGTGATTCGAGAATTTCAGGTTCCATCACCTCTTTATTGACGGCAATATTTTTTTTCTTATCTATATAAATTAGATCTTCACCCGCTTCGCAAACCGTCTGAAATTCATGACTGAATTTAGAAAAAGCACCACCAGAAGCAAATGTTTTGTATGTTTTTGAACCTATACCAACTCGATTAAAAATATTCATGTAGGCGTGAGCCACTTTTTCATAGAAAGCGTCCAGATCTTCCTGTGATATATCAAAAGAATATAGATCTTTCATAATAAATTCGCGTGTCCGCATGATGCCACTCTTGGCTCTAGCTTCATTTCTAAATTTATTTTGAAATTGATAGGCATAAATAGGTAAATCTTTGTATGACTGTACATATTGAGCTAACGCACGAGTGATCGGCTCCTCATGGGTCGTGCCGAAACCAACCTCTCCGCCTGATTTTAGACTGCTTTTGAACCAGACATCTATTTGCTCGTCACTCCATCTACCTGTCTTTTCCCATATCTCTCTATCTTGAAGCGCGGTCAAATACATCTCTTGTCCGCCGATTACATTCATCTCCTCTCTGATTATTTTGATGACGTTTTCAAGTACTCGCAAACCAAGTGGTAAAAAAGTATAAACCCCCGCCATTTCTTTATGGATAAAACCAGCGCGGATAAGGAGCTCGGCATTTTTGGCCACTTCGTCGGCTGGAGCTTCTTTGCGTGTTTTGGTAAAAAGTTTGCTTTGTCTCATCCTCCAAATAATAAACCTTTTAAAGGTTAAGGTCAAAATATATAAAAGCTATGGCCGCTACCTCGGAAGGTAGCGGCCACGGGGGGGTTGCGGGCGGGAAGAACACCCACTTAGGCGGTAATGGTGCCTAGGTGTGGGTGCCGACGAAAGCCAGGGTTGGCACAGCGGTGCCGAAACCCGAACGAACTGACAACGGAGGCGAACAGCCATATTGCATCATTGAACCGGTACCCTCCTTGGGGGTGCCTCCTCATGTTCTCTGCAAAACAACACAGAGCAACACTGGAAGTTCTGAGAGGTTTTAGCCGAGCATAATCGACCACAGTGCCAATGGGTACTATTTAAAGTCCCTCTGGATGTGTCAAGTACGCCAAAGAACTACTTAGGAAGTAATATACTATGTAAAATTAAATCGTCAATTTTTAATTATAAAAAATTGTGGATAAGTACATACACGACCATTAACAGTATTTAACAATAAATTAACAACAAATATTCAATCATCTACACTTTGTCCGATCGGACATTTTGTAGATATGGTAAAATTTGCAATAATCACGACCACAATGAGTATCGCAATGGAAATATTAGAAAGTCTGCTTAACACCTCGCTTAACTACAAAGGCCTGAGGGTGAATGTGTTTGGAATACCAACAACCTTGATAAATACTTTATACAGGCTCAATAAAGAAAATTATGTATACAAAAAAGATGATTTGTGGGTAATAACTCCTAAGGGCAAAAGATACTTAAAAGAAAATAGACATCTAGCAAGCTTCAAATCCCCTTTTAAAAGTAAGTCAGCCAAAGATTTGATAGTCATCTTTGATATACCAGAAACAAAGAGAGTCGAGCGGAGATGGTTTAGAAACCACTTGATCAAATTTGGATATTTGATGATACAAAAAAGTGTCTGGGTGGGGCCAAGTCCTTTACCAACAGATTTTTTAAAATATACAAAAGAAATAGGACTAAAAAATTCAATAAAAACATTCAAATTATCTAAGCCATATAAACAATTGAAATCAAAATAAACTACCCTGCAGCAAGCTTGCGGGGTATTCTGGAAACTTCCAATAAAATAATGAAATGAATAGCGGTTTTTATTTTCATCTACAAAATGTCCGATCGGACATTTTGTAGATGTTATCAGTTACAACCTACAATCATAAACACAAACAGATTTAAGATAATCGAAATAAACTACCTCGCAACAAGCTTGCGGAGTATTCTGGAAACTTCCAATAAATTGGAATAATTAGAATAAATTTTAAATAATTAAAATGGATTAGGATGATCAAGGAAGAGGTAGCCTTAAAATACTTAAAAAAGTTTTAGAGCGTCTTGGATGGTTACAAATATCATAAGAGCAATAAGAAGGAAGAAACCGACCGTGTTTAAGATCATAAAAATATTCGATGGGATTTTTTTGCGAGTCACCGCTTCAATCCCGACAAACAAAAGCCTGCCACCATCAAGCGCGGGAAAGGGTACCAAATTGATGATCGCCAGATTGATCGAGATGACCGCAGTGAAAGTAAGTAAGTAAGCCAAACCAAACCTTCCCGCCTCCCCAACAAGACCGACTATACCGATTGGGCCTGATATTTGAGAGAAATCAGCACTACCAATAAAAATATTTTTTACAAGACCGACAAGTCCAAAAAAGATATTTGTAATAAAAAGAAGGGTCGCTTTTGCTCCGGCCCACCAAGAGTCAAAAAAGGAAAGTTTGGCAATACCCACCATATCTAGATACACTCCAGTGACCTTTCGATCTTGCCCTAGAATGTCATGATAATCCGGTACCACCTCTATGTTTAACGTTTCGCCATTGCGCAGGATTTTAAAGTCCACTATCCCGTTTGAATTTTGAATAAAATCCATCATCACTTCCGGAGCATCTGGAACAATCGTTCTGTTTTCATTTTTTAGTTCAAGCACTTTGTCGCCAGATTTTAGGTTGGCCTTTTCACCGGGCGAACCAGGCAAAACGCCTATCACTGTCAAAGTCGGGTTCGAAATAGGAAGAGCTAAATCGTTGTCGATTGGGGTCGGCACACCAATCATGAAAGCAACCGAAAGCAAAATCCAAGCAAAGATAATGTTGAACTTAACACCAGCGGCAAGTATTGCTGCCTGCCAAAATTTTGATACTTCAAAAAATTTTATTGAATCCGGACTCTTGTGGCTCGGAGGCTGGGTCTCGTCTTCTCCCAAAATTTTCACAAAACCACCAAAAGGAATCCAGTTGAGTGAAAACCGAGTCCCCCACTTATAACCTAGAGTCAGAGCCCTAGGCGGATAACCAAAACCAAACTCTTCCACTTTGACACCCGCCTTTTTAGCCACCAAAAAATGTCCGAGTTCGTGGACAAAAACAAGCACACTCAATATAACAATAAAAATTATAATACTCATAAACTAACCTCTTATTTCGGTTTCCTTTTTGGTCGCTATTTCTTCCAAATTTTTGCCACAAGCATCAATATACTTTTGCATTTCTTCCTTAGCGCGAAATTTGTCGTCCTCGCCCATACTACCCTCCTTTTCTTTTTCTTCTATTTGTTTGCTGACTTTGTCGCGAGCGCCGCGCAAGGAAACTCTCGCTTCTTCAAGCTTCCCTTTGACTATCTTTACAAACTGCTCTCGACGCTCAGAAGTAAGCTCAGGAAAAATAACCCGTATCCCCTTGTCATAAGGCGAGAGGGAAAGACCAAGATTTGAAGCTTCGATGCCTTTTTCGATCGCCTTGCCGAGTGTCATATCCCAAGGTTCAACTTTGACAGTTTTTGAATCTTCGATCGTGATATTGGCAAGTTCACGTATACCCATCCTTGAACCATAAGCTTCGACTTGGACAAAATCCAAAATGGAAGGTGCAGCTTTGCCGGTGCGGATAAGTGAGAGCTCTTTGCGAAGCCACTCTTCGATCTCTGTTATTTTTGTTTTTAGTTCGTTGAAGTTTTGCATTTAGATATTCGTGTCAAGTATTATATCACATTCGCTAGCCATTCGAGAAGCATTTTTGGAGAAGCGCCCTTGGCGCTAAGCAAAATTTTGGCCTTAAGAGCGAGCGCCAACCTCCGTGTAGCAAGATCGTCGATTAAATTTTTCATTTCAGTTTTGTCTTCATCTTTAGCGAGAGTACGGACAATACGAAGCCTCTCGCCGATATCGCCATCTAAAAATTTTTTTGCATAAGACTTTTCCGTTTCCACACCACTTAGTTCTTCAAGTGAAACTCGTGACAAAAAAGTCGGCAACAAATTGCCCGCTTGAGGCAAATGCAAAAATACAAAAGTACCGAGTGGCGGCTCTTCAAAAGCCTTGAGCAAAGCGTTTTGCGCCTCTATAGTGAGAGATTGCGCAATGATGAGAGCCGCTTTCACCTCGCCCAATAGTGGCTTGCCCTGCATCCATTCAACTAGGCTTCGAGAAGTGTCAATACCAAAACTCTCCTCTTCAAAAATATAAAAATCAGGGTTGGCACGAATTTCAAAATCAAAATTTTGCTTCAATATTTGAGTCACTCTAGTGCGACTATCGCCCTTCCCAATCAAAACATTTGCATGATGGATGTGTGACATTATCTCTTCGCAATAACAAGCCTTTTATAAGTCGGCAAACGATCGAGTGCGATGCCGGTACCTTTGGCTACACATAGTAGCGGATCTTCGGCGAGAGTAGCCTTAACACCGACTCGTCGAAAAATAAGCTCAGAAAGGTTGCGGAGTGAAGATGTACCTCCTGTCATAATAATACCGGTATCCATAATATCGGAAGCAAGCTCTGGTGGAGTTTCTTGCAAGGCATCTTTGATCGCTTTTACGATTTCCCTCAATTCTTTAGAGATAGCTTTCACGATTTCGTTGGTCTTGATCTCGACTGAGCGTGGCAACCCAGAAATCAGATCGCGACCCTTGATTTGCATTGCAAGCTCTTCCTCAAGCGGCAAAGCCGAGCCAACTTGGATTTTTATATCTTCTGCTGTCTTGTCACCAATCGCCAAATTAAAAGTCTTTTTGATATAGTCGGCGATGCTTTCATCGATCCTATTACCTGCACACTTTACCGAAGTCGAAGAAACAATGCCACCAAGCGAGATAATAGCAACATCAGTAGTACCACCACCAATATCAACTATCATGTGACCTTTTGCTTCATAAATCGGAATGCCCGCACCGAGCGCAGCCAATATCGGCTCCTTGACCACATAGGCATTTTTTGCTCCAGCCTTCATCGCCGCTTCGATCACAGCTCGTCGCTCGGTCGAAGTGACACCTGCCGGGACCGAAATCAAAACCTCTGGCTTCACAAAACTCCATTTGCCCAAAGCTTTTTGCATATAGTAGCGAAGCATCACCTCGGTCACTTTATAATTTGCGATCACACCATCTTTCATTGGTCGATAAGCACTGATTGCTTCTGGCGTACGACCAATCATTGTCTTTGCTTCCGCACCAACAGCGAGAATTTTATTGTCATGTAGAGAAATAGCAACGACCGAAGGCTCGGAGAGTACCACTCCCTTGCCCGGCAAAAAAACCAGAGTGTTTGCTGTACCAAGATCAATACCGAGTTTTTTAGAAAATATACCCATGTGTCCGCAATGATATACTCGAAACCTCCATTTTTCAATGACGTACATGATAAGATACAAATATGTACATAGTGACCACCCTTCCACTTTCAAAAGGACTCAAAAAGCCATCTTTGTCATACTTTTCGGCTATACCGATCGAGCGTGGGTCGCTTGTCAAAGCACCTCTGCGCGGCAAGGAGTCGTACGCCTTAGTCACCGAAAGCACTCCTGCTACTGAACTTAAATCTGAAATCCGCACAGCTCATTTTCAGCTAAAAAAAATCGGTAGTATCACAAGCAAACCATTTTTGGAAGAAGCGTACCTTGAAGCTGTCAAAAAAACCGCCGATCATCATGCTTGTGAAGAAGGAGCAGTACTCGAAAAGCTTTTACCAAAGTACCTACTCGAAAACCCTTCGCTCTTTTCAAATGCCACCCCAACCAAAAAAATCAATAAGGAACAAAAAAACAATCCCAAAGAACAGCCGAGCGTCCTACAAACAACCGATGAAGAACGATTTGTATACTACAAATCGTTGATCCGTGAAGAGTTTGCCAAACAAAAATCCGTTTTCATTTGTGTACCACAGCGAGCGTATGGTGAAGCCCTTAGCCACGCTCTAAAACGCGGTATCGAATCATTTGTCTTCAATTTCTCCGCAGAGACGAGCGAAAAGGAGCTTAAAGAAAAATGTAAAAAAGTACTAAGCTTGAAGCACCCAGTCGTAATCATTGGCACACCCAAATGGCTTGTGATACCACGACGCGACATCGACACTATCGTGATCGAAAAGGAGAGCGAGTCTGGTTGGGTCACACTTTCAAGGCCATATATCGATTTGCGCTTTTGGATAGAAACTTACGCAGCTACCAAAAAATCAAAATGTATCTTGGGCGATACCGTCCTTCGAGTAGAAACCCTACATCGATTCAAAGAAAGTGGTCTTAGCGAGTGGAAAAGTGTCAAATGGCGCATCCCACAAAACACCAAGACAATCGTGGTCGATACCCACGAAATGACAAAAACAAAAAAAGAGTGGCACGCCCTCTCGCCCGAACTTGAAAACCTGATCCGAGAGTTTTCCGGACGACGCGGACACCTTTTTGTCTTCGCTGCTCGTAAGGGCCTTGCTTCTGTCACTCTTTGTCGCGATTGTGGTGAACAAGTGATTTGCAACAACTGTGAATCGCCAGTAGTCCTTTATAAAACTAAGGAAGGTGGCGCTTTTCGTTGTCACCAATGTGGAGAAACTCGCGATTCGGCCGAGGTCTGCAAAAAATGTAAAAGTTGGCGACTTGCTGCATTTGGAGCTGGCCTAGAAAGAGTGGTCGAAGAAGCAAAAGCAGTGGCTCCAAGTTTACAGATTTTCGAAGCTCATTCTGACTCGGTACCCACTGCCAAAAAAGCCGCCACCATGGTAGAAGACTTTTTTAGCACCCCACAAGGACTCATGGTTGGTACAGAAGCTATCCTTCCGTATTTTTATAAACGAGTTGAAGCGACAGCAATTGCTTCGTTTGATTCTCTATTTTCAGTGCCTGATTTCCGTATCCACGAAAAAATATTCAACATCGTGACCGAAATAAAAAAAATGAGCAAAGAAACTTGCCTCATCCAAACCCGCAATGCTACTGACCCGACGATAATCAATGCGGTTAGTGGCAATATTTCCGAATTTTACAAAAAAGAAATATCCGACCGCAAACTGCTCGACTACCCACCCTTTAGCGTATTTTTAAAAATCACCGTTCGTGGCGAAAAAAGCTTTGTTGAAAGAGAGACGACAACTCTTCGTTCCCTACTTCTGCAAAGCCCGGCTGTAGCCAATTTGAAAACCAATTTTTTCGCCTCCCGTCACGAAAAAAGGGGCGAGAAGGCAGCCCTAAACACCCTTATCAAAGTGCCGCAAAAACTCTGGCCAAACAAGGCAATTTCAGACTTGTTGCGGTCACTTCCACCACATTTTGAAATAAAGATAAACCCTGACAGTTTGCTTTGATAGCCGGTAAAGAACCCTTATGATAAAGTGATTATAATGATCGAGATAATCCAAAAAGATAATCCGCTTCTACGACAAAAGGCCAAAGAGGTCGCAGCCGAGGACATACAAAGTCGCAAAATCGAGTCGGTGATCCGCCGAATGAAAGAAGCTCTTCAAGGAGAGGACGATGGTGTCGCTATCGCTGCTCCTCAAATAGGCGAGAGTCTACGCATTTTTGTTGTCTCCAAAAAAATCTTTGACATCATGGACGAAGAAAAAAAGCAAAAAAAACCAAAGCATCAAAAAAATGATGAATTTGAAGAATCCGAAAGACCAACTAAACGAGAGGACATGGTCTTTATAAACCCAGAGATAATAAAGGTCTCCAAAAAAAAGATTGAGTTAGAAGAGGGTTGCCTCTCCGTCCGCTGGCTTTATGGCAAAGTAAAGCGCAATGAAAAAACTCTGGTCAAAGCTTTGGATGAAAATGGTCGTAGCTTTTCGATGGGTGGGTCAGGACTTCTCTCTCAAGTCTTTCAACATGAGATAGACCATTTAAACGGCATTCTCTTTATCGACACTGCAAGAGACGTAAAAGACATACCACCAGATAATAAATGAATTAAGAGGTATGAATTATGAATTATGGCTAAGCATGATTCATAATTCATGATTCATAATTCAAAATTTGCATTTTTTGGTTCGTCAGAACTTTCAGTTTACGTCTTGGACGAATTGCTTTTGCATGGAGTCAAACCATCACTTATAATCACTTTGCCTGACGCGCCAAAAGGTCGCAAACTTGTTTTGACTCCCAATATCGTCAAAACTTGGGCTGAAAAAAACAATGTACCTTTTTTGACACCTGCCTCTCTAAAAAATCTTGATGATGATTCGAGATTCATAATTCATAATTCGTTATTCGATTTCTTCCTCGTTGCTTCCTACGGCAAAATAATCCCCAAAGATATATTTGAAATTCCAAAATATAAAACTCTAAACATCCACCCTTCCCTTCTGCCAAAATACAGAGGCGCTTCACCTATCCAAGCCCAGATTTTAAATCGCGAAAAAAATATTGGGGTCAGTATTATGCAGATCGAAGAGACTATGGACACAGGGCCAGTGCTTGTAAAAAAAATATCACCCCCAGCCCCTCTTAATTTAAGAGGGGGGCCGGAGGGCGAGCCATGGCAAATGGGTAGAATCGAGCTTGAAAAAATTTTAGCGAGAGAGGGGGCGAGGATTTTGACCCACACTCTCCCCGAATATCTAAGCGGAGCGATACAGCCAATAATACAAAATGAAGATGAAGCGACTTACTGCAAAAAAATAACCAAAGAAGACGGTGAGCTTCAAATCGATTTGAAAGATATGTCCAAAAATTCCCTTTCAAATTTTGCAAAAATAAAAGCTTATGAAGGTTGGCCCGGGACCTACTTTTTTTATGAAGGCAAAAGAGTAATAGTAAAAGAGGCCGCGCTCGAAGGCGACAAACTCTCTCTTATCCGTGTCCTACCGGAAGGCAAAAGTGAGATGTCTTTTGCTGACTACCTACGCGGTCTAAAACCAGCCTAACTACTTATTTCGAAATTTGCGCCACCTCTCTCCTCCACGCTCGATAAAACCTTTCATCATATTTTTGATATGAGCGCCACCACGACGGATCATGCGTATCGCCTTCTTTCTTTTTGAAGTAAGACTGTAAGCGATTTCATCTTTCACTTGGTCGATCGAAGCATACAAGTCATCTGACTCAACTTCGGCATAATATTCTTCACCGTTTGCGCTCACATGCATTTCAGCTCGAAATATGTCGCCCGACTTATGATGCCGTGTCGTTCGTCCAACTTCAATGTTTACTAGCGTATCAGGCAAATCACTGAAAAACTTTTCGAGCATTTTTACTTTTTTGTCGATATGGTCAGATATAGCTGGAGTAAGTGAAATGTTGGTCGCTTTGATGTGAATGTTCATTTTAATTTTGATTAGAACTTTTAATTTCAATCAAAAACGCTTACTAAATATTGATCAATTGTCCTTTGGTCTAAATCGTAAAAGTATTTTCCATCCTCATGAAGACGCTTAGCTAGATTTTTGCCTACAAAGCGCCAATGCCACGGCTCAAACTGGTAATAGGCATTGCCTTTCGGGTAGGATAAAACAAAGCCGTATTTGTAAGCGTTCTCGACAAGCCATTTATAACCAAGCGTATCTTCAAATTGAGTGAAGTTGCTGCCTAATTTTTCGGTAGTGAAGTCAAGAGTGGTCCCAAGTTGATGCTCCGAATAGCCCTGGTCAGCCGAAAACCGATTGGCTCCCGTACCATAGACCACACTATAAGAGCCTTTCAATCCGGTTTGTTCATCAAATGAGCGAAAAGAAGAAATAACCCTTATTTCGACTCCCTCATCGTGAGCTCTATCTATCATATTGACCAAGTCATCCAATACTTCACTATGAATTTTTTTGACGGTCTTTTTATCGTTCAGGTATTCTTCAGGTATTTCGGCAAGTGAGCTTGGCACGTAATGTTCATTTAGAAAATAAACTTTTGAATACTTTTGCAAAATTTCTTTATCAGTATTTGCAAGCTTATTCAACGTGCCGACCGTACCCACTATTTCATTTATCTTTCCCTCAAACTCCAAATTTTTTTTCTGCTCCGCTGTCAGCGTGCCGATCAGGATGCGGTTTTTTTCTTCGAGCCTCAAAAGCTCGGTTTCCAAGTCGTGAGTGTTGGTTTCGATTTCCCTCGCCAAGCTTACGTACCGATCGGCCAAAAAACCGAAGATACCACTTGCCAAAAGGACCACCGCCCCCAGCAAATACTTGTCATAAGCGCGCACCCTATCGTTCATATGTCTATTATATCACAGCCTCGCTGTTCTCAATGTTTATGCGAATGAGTGGTCATTTTTTCCAACTCTTCTTCCTCTTTGGCAAGATTATTATGAGTGGTAGTGTGAACATGACCTTTAAGCATTTTCACTGCTATCAAAGTGGTGAGGGGTACAGCAAGAATAAGTCCGATACTTCCTATCATAATTCTCACTATTTCTGTCGCAAATATTTCGCGGTTTATAGTGACAAGTGGGTTTTCGGCAGAAGTTTGATAAAAGAGCAACAAAAGTGGCAAGGAGGCACCAACATAGGCGATAGCCAAAGCGTCTACCAAAGCACCGATATGTTCTCGACCGATACGAATCGCTCTTTCGTATATTTTTTTCGCGGAAACATGAGGTGCTATTTTCCACAATTCTTCGACTGCGACCGCTTGGGAAATGGCAGCATCATAGAGCACACCCAAAAGACCGATCATAATACCTCCAAAAAGTAGGCCGAGGATGTCGATATTACCTCTTGAATTTAGAGTGAGGTAAGTAGCCTCCTCCGACTCATAACCACTAAGAGAGGTAAAGTGCACAGCAAAATAAGCGAAGGCTCCGGTCACTACCAAAGTCGCAATCATGCCGCCCACCGCCGCCGAAGTGATTTTGTTAAATCCATGAGTTATATATGAACCAGCGACGATTATAATCGAGGAGACAGCAATAGTCATAAATATGGTCGAGTACCCGGCAAGTATACCCGGCAACAAAACAAAAACTATGAGCACCACGCTCAAAATTAAGCTCATAAGACCTCGGACTCCCTGCCCTCGACCAAAATACAAAACTACACCAATAAAGATAATGATGATGAACCCCAAGTTTGGCAGGCGGTACTTCTCCTGAACTGAAAAATAATCTTTGCCAGATTCCCAGTCCGTTGTGCGCAAAATATAAAACTTTTCTCCTTTTTGCAGTTTGAGATAATCGTTTTCTATTTGAACTACTCTCCCCTCAAATTCACCTTCCAAAATTTCGACTTTCACTGTTTGATGCAGGATCATTGTGTCAGTCCCCGGTATTTCCTTATTTTCCTGGGAAATAATTTCGATCACTCTCCCCAAAATTGTCTCGTGTTTGTCCACCAAAACTTCCCCTTGAGCAAAAGACCCAAAAGGTACTAACACCAAAAAAGAAACAACTAAAATCAGAAAGAGTTTTTTCATTTTAAATAATTCGTCTTTATTCAATAGGCCAATTATAACGTATTCCTAAACAAACTACCTCGCAGCAAGTTGCGAGATTTTATGTTTCCATTCATCCCCGATGCAAAGCATCGGGGTATTCTGAAAACTTCCAATAAATCATTTTGTAATAAAAAGTAAACCACCCTCGTCTAAAGAACGAGGGCTTTAAAGAAGGACTGAAGTCCT
>CAYTTP010000007.1:0-41697 GCA_964440955.1 uncultured Candidatus Saccharibacteria bacterium
CCACATCGGGATTTTGTTGGAAAAAAGTTCGGATTTGATTCAAGAGACACAGCCAGCTCGTGCGGCGCACGAGACGCGTCAGAATAACACTTTCTAAAGAAAGTAAAGCTGACTGGTCTCGGAAGATAGAAGTTGCACGAGAGCTATTCCAAAATTGCATACCTGCTGAGAGCAGTATCCAGAACAAAAAATCACCTCAACTGGTGATTTTTTGTTTGCATTTTAATTATTTAAAATTTTAGGTATTTACCAACTCAACCACTTTATTCTTCAATATAATTCTATTTTTAAAACATCCCATCAATTCTCTTTTTTCGTAATCCTTACCTTCTCTCAGAACATATTTGGCGTAATCTTTGATATCAATTTCAGGTATCTCAAATTTCTCTTTGTTTCCCAAGATAATTTTCTGGAATTTTTTGAATCTATCCAGCTCTTCTTTAATTTTACCCTTAACCTCTAGCTCATTTAGATCCACTTTATCAATCAAATTTTCAAACTGCTTTATAAGATCAATTTCGTTTATGTACCCACACTTGCAATTCGGATCTTTTGACTTATTACACCCATAATATACATGCCTATGAACGCTACCATCTTTCTGCTTTTTAAATTTCTCGTCTGGAGTGATACCCGATCCACAAATTCCACAAAACATCAATTTGGTGAAAGCAAATTCTTTGCCTTCAACTCTTATGACCGATCTAGTTATCTGCTCTTGAACTTGGTCAAATAACTCTTTTGAGATTAAAGGCTCATAAGTTCCTTTATACCAAATACCGCTATTTTTAGGGTATTCGAAGACCCCGTAGTAGAAATGATTTTGGAGAATCATATAGATATTACTAAGCGTCAGATTTTTATTACCTCCAGCTGTCTTAAAATTCAGCTCAAATTTTAACCAGTTATATAGCTTTCTGCCAGACCATTTTTCATATGCCACTTTCTCAAACATTTTCTTGATAACTGGCGCTCTTTGTGGATCAACCAAAGTCTGGCACTTTCTGTCCATCCTTTTTTCTTTCAAATATCCGGTTGGCGCTGGGGCTGGCCACAATCCCATTTCACACCTAGTTTTTAAGCCCCTTTTTACATTCAGGCTTTTCGAATCATTTTCCAGTTTTGCCTGCGAACAGAGGATCATCAGTAAAAATTTTTCATTCGGATTATTTGAAAAATTCTGACTGTAAGTGCGTATCCCTAAAAGTAACTTTTGATCCATTAAATCCACTATAGCTCCTAAGTCGCCAGCATTTCTACTTAATCGGTCTGGTGCCCAAGTTAAAATTCCAGTATATCTACCTTCTCTGATATCTCTTAAAATTTCCTGATAAACAGGTCGTTGGCCGGAATCTTTTGCTGAATGAGCCTCCCTTCTTATATCTACAATTTCTAAATTTTCTCGTTCTGCAATAGCCAGCATTTCTTTAACTTGAGATTCGATAGACAGTGCTTGTTTTTCGTCTTGCTCAGTGGATTTACGAGCATAGAGTACATATTTAACCTTTACAGTTATTGGTATAACCGGACTACTCATCAATGCACTTAATCGTTGTGTTTCCATATATATATTAATGACGCAACCATTTAGTTTGCTAAGGGAGGAGTGTTGGCAACTTGTTGGCAATACCAGATATGAAATTCTTTACTAAAACCAGTAATTACCCTAATATTAAGCCTACTATCTAGAGACTAGCTGTTTCTGTTTAATATAGAATGGGCTACGTGTTTGTGTTTCGCTAAAATGAGATTAAGAATTATGTACATAGAACAAAATAATCAAAAAGAAGTAAGAGTAATGGAAGTAAAGAAAAGAGAACGCCCTTGGATTCTTCCAATCTCTATTATTATTGCCGGATTAATGATTGCCGCTGGTCTTTACTACAGAGGCCTTCAGTCCGAAGCTTTTCGGCTACAGTCTAAAGCTGGTGTGTTTGGTTCTGGATCGCCCGAAAATGTAAAATCTGTAAATTCAGCGGATCATATTCTTGGCAACCCGGCTGCCCCAGTGAAAATAATCGAATTCTCTGATCCTGAATGTCCATTTTGTAAACTATTTCACAAAACCATGATGCAAGTGATGCAGGAGTATGGTCAAAATGGTCAGGTAGCCTGGATTTATCGTCAATTTCCTGTGGATGAAATCCACTCAAAAGCTCGCAAAGAGATACAGGCAGTTGAATGTGCAAATGAAATTGGCGGTAATTCAAAGTTTTGGGCCTATTTAAACAGAATTTTTGAAATAACTCCGTCAAATAACAATCTTGACTTGTCGCTTTTACCTAAAATAGCTCTGGATGTCGGGGTTGATGGCGCTAAGTTCGAAGCCTGCATGATGGGTGATGAAAAGGGTGGGAAGTATGCCGATCATATTGAGGCAGATTACCAGGATGGCCTAGCATCAGGTGCAGTCGGTACTCCGTACACAATAATAATCTCTCCAAACGGAAAAACTTATCCCATACACGGAGCTCAGCCATTTGGTTCCATAAAGTTAATTATAGACATTGCTTTACAAGAAAAATAGTTATGTTTATCCAAGTTCTACAAAAAGTATTTCGAAAACCGGCATATTTGTTTACTGCTTTAAGCGTAAGTATAATCATTTTCGCGTTTGCGTTATGGTTTCCAAATCTCTCTCTTATAGTCAGCATAATGGATCATCCAGGAATATCTTTATCGCAAAAACTTGACTTACCTTTAAGCCTCTTGGGTTCGATTGCTACCAATTTCACCTTACTTTCTGCTTCTTACACAATTGCCATAGCCATCCTGTTTGGAATAGATATTTCCTTAATCATCTATTTTTTGCGTCGCAGAATCGCAGAAGTAAAACAGGCAGGAATTGGAACAAGCTTTTTTGGTATTACAAGTGGTATCTTGGGGATGGGATGCGCCGCGTGCGGATCGTTTCTTCTCACAAGCATCTTACCAATCTTCGGAGCATCTTGGGTACTCTCACACCTACCACTTGCCGGTGGAGAATTCGGTATTTTGGGAGTAATCTTACTTACCGTCTCAATAGTTCTAACAGCAAAGAAAATTCAGGATCCGGCTGTGTGCCTGCCCTGAGCACATCAAAGGGTGAAATTTCATCACAATGTTATTTATTAGTCTCAGTTGATGAAAATTATCCACTTATATAAACTGTGAATTTTTTCTAAAATAGTGTAAACTTAAAATAAGTATCAATTTAGTATAATTTATAAATTAAAGCATATGGAAAATTCAACTGAAAAAAACACAGAGCCGACGACCCCAAAAACAGACAATGGCATTGTGCTGCGTATTCCCAAAATGAATCTTCAGGCAGTCCTATTAGGACTTGTGGCGCTAATTACCATTTTTCAAACGGTGCAATTGTTTCGTATTAACAATGGTACTGCTTCAGCACAAGTCCGTTCTTCCGTAAGCCCCACTCAGTCTTCTTCTGGAAGCAGCGGTGCGAATGCCAATGCTCCACAATCCATGGTAGGGGGCTGTTAAATTTCAGAATAATTTCTGAAACTTCGTACTCAATTATTTTGAGATTAATTAGTTTATGAATACAAGTGAATCATCTTCAGAAACCCTGCGAATTATCCCTTGGCCAAAATATTTTTTGGCAGTAGCATTGGGGGCAACGGTTATTGGCGCGCTTCTTTCTTCCAAGACACTCTTTAGCATTAATAAAAAAATCACTGATGCCAAGGAAGCGGCGCGGCCCGCAATCGTTAAAGTCACTAAAATTACGACACCTTCTTGTGCCGATTGTTTTTCGGTTGAAGGCGCAGTGAATGCGTTAAAACAGCAAAATATTTCGGTGGCAGAAGAACGATCTCTTTCTTTTGATTCTCCAGAAGCGGAGGCGCTTATCTTGAAGCTGGGGATCAAGAAAGTGCCAACTTATGTTGTTACCGGGGAAGTTACTAAACCAAGTTTAGAAAACTTCGTGAAAAGTAATGGGGAAATTAAAGATGATACTTTCATTTTTACCAACGTAACCCCCATATTTATTGACCATGTCACCAAACAAAAAGCAGGCTTCGTTGCCGTTACCTACCTTACCGATCCGTCATGTGTGCAATGCGTCAAGCTAGATCCCATTATACAGACATTGGAAAAATTAGGTGTGAAAACCTCTTCCACCAATCAGTTGGCTTGGTATTCATCGGGCGGGCAAAAATTAATCAGTCAGTATAACATTACACAAATTCCTGCAATGATACTATCTTCCGATATAGGTTACTACGGCAATGTGAAATCTTTTTGGCCGCAAATTGGCACTATTGAGCCCGATGGCACTTATGTGACGAGAAAATTAAACCCTCCATATCGCGATGTACAGAAGGATAAAATTGTGGGTATCGTAAATGTTATTTACTTGGAAGATAGTTCTTGCAGGGATTGCTATAAAGCACAAGAGGTTCACAAGCAAGTGCTAGCCCAGGGCTTTGGGGTTGGGATCGGGTCTGCCCAAGTTATTGATGCGCAAAGTTCTTCAGGTCAAGCTTTGATTGAAAAATATAAGATTACTCGGGTTCCCACGGTACTGATTTCGTCCCAGGCGGCCGATTATCCCGCGCTTACCTCTCAGTGGCCGCAAGTAGGAACCATAGAAAAAGATGGTCGGTATGTTTTTCGTACTATGGAAGCTCTTGGTGGCATTACCTATAAAGATTTGGGTACCGGCAAGATTATAAACCCGGCGCAAAATAACATCGTCCCTGGTCAATAAAAATAAAAGTCTATGATAAAAGAAATTACAAAAGCCATTCAAATTGTCTTTCGCGAAAAAAATTATATTGCCATTGCAGGCCTTGCAACGGTTGTTTTTGCATATGTAATTTATTGGCTACTCTATAAAGTTACTACTATCCCAGCTTTTTTACAGATGACGCGAGCCGGAGAATTCGGTCCTTATAGTTATGCATATGCTACAGCATATTGGCTGACCACTATCGCCACGATTATTATTTTTGGCATATCAGTAGCTTTTTTGACATGGTTATGGCGCCACTCTAGGCTAAGCAAGGGAGCATCCGGCTCCGGCTTTTTGGGAATGGTGGCGGGAATGCTAGGGTCAGCTTGCCCTATTTGCGGGGCATTCCTCTTGTCGTTCCTTGGTGTAACGAGCGGAGTGTTTGCTTTCCCGCTCCAGGGTTTGGAATTCAAGTTTCTTAGTCTAGCTCTTATTGTGGGATCAACGGTGATAGCAGCGCGCAAAGTAGTCACAGTGCAAGATTGCGCAGAGTGCGCCGATGTTTCTTTGCCAACTAAGAACATTGCGGCATCCGCGGAATATCGCCCCGATACTGTTCCCGATACCTTTACCGCAAAAAATTTAAAAGTGTTTCCATTAGAAAAAGCTCTGCTCTGGCTTTTAATCATTTTATTTATCATTAACCAATTTTTTATCAGTTCAGTATTAGTTACAACAGGAGCAGTTCCAAAGGGGGGAATCTCAAGGGGGGGTGTCGCTAGACTGTTTGGCATTAAGACCGCGGGGGCCTACATAGTCATTGCTCCAAAGCTTAATCCGGACGGTAAGACTACTTCACTTGTAGAACAGCCAACTATTACCGAGGTTCCTGCCAATCCAAACACAGGAGACGCGGTAGTCGATGCGAAGGTAGTAATGTTCCCAACCGGGAAGCCCTTCTATGCGCCCGATGACATTTCCTTTGATGATCCGATTAATGCCCAGAAAAAATGGAAGGCAATTGGTTTTGGTATGCAGCTTACTAAAGAACAGGAGGCTAGGTGGAATAATTTAAAAAATACTTTTACATGTAATTATTGTTGTGGGGGGCCTAATAATGTTACTACCATTGCTCGTTGTGGCTGCGCCCACTCATATGCATGGCAGGGATTCTTTAGGTATATGATTGCAACCTATGGGGACACGTATACAGACGACCAGCTCAAGGGCGAAGCCTATCGCTGGACCGGCATCTGGTATCCCAAAGGCGTGCTCGAAGATTATTTATTAGCGACCGGTAAAGGTGATGTTATGGGACACCAAACCCATGGTGGAGCAGGATCTGACAGTATGCACGGATTAGGACTAAAATAAATTATACTTAACAAATATAGCTATGAATAAAAAAATCGTGTGGGTCATTAGTGTAGTATTACTCATTGCAGCAGCTATTGCTGGTAGCCGTTTCTTCACTGTGAACAAACCTTCCGCGCCTTCTTCGGCTGTCCAATCAGAATCGGGTAGGCCTCCTATGTCTGCTATGTCGGGAATGCTTACCATCAAAGGATTTAATTACGGTTTTTCGCCGCAGACCATCAGGGTAAAACTTGGGGATGTGGTCAATATCAATCTCGTCAGCGATGATTCACCACACACATTTACGATTGATGAATTAGGCGTTAATCAGCAGTTTACTTGGGGCAAGGATACAACAGTTACTTTTACTGCAAGCAAAAAAGGAACCTTCCAGTTTTACTGCGCCGTACCCGGTCATCGTGAAAACGGCCAGGTAGGCACGTTAATCGTTGAGTAAGAATTTACATTATGTCTTCAATTTTTAATAATATAAGAGCAAAAATAGGTTTGATAGTAACGTCAGTGCTATCTGCGCTGGGAGCTGGTGGCAGTGCAACTACTGCCGTTTGCCAGACTGCCTGTTCAACTGGAAGCACATTGCCATTCTTTCTAGGGTTCACGCTGTCTGCAACGCCTCTGGCATTTATAGAAGATTATCAAAGGCCATTATGGTGGGTTTCCTTTGTTATTTTTGGAGCGTTGGCGATTCTTTTTATGAAGAAAACCGTGCATGCTAAAACAGATAGACCTTTTCTATTTCTTAACGCCGGACTTTTGATGATAGGGTTTCCTTACTTCCGTAATGAATTAATAGTAATGTATTGGATAGGTCTGGCGGTTACGATTTTTGGGTTATACCAGCTTATTACATCAAAATTTATCATACAATGGAAATAATGAAAAAAATATTTTCAAAAAATAATTTATCTAACATCGGTGGCGTCGTTTCGGGCGGGTCAGCCGGTATTGGCAGTCTCTATCAGGTATGTCATTCATTATGTATGTCAATCGTTGGGATTTTAGCCGGATTTGGAATTACCCTGAATATCCTGCCTTTGATGTTTCTCCAAACCTATCAAGTCTATTTTTGGTTGGGAGCGTTATTTTTTACCGTTCTTTCTTTCTCCTATTACTCCAAACAAACTTTAAAAAATAAGAGGGATAGGAACTTATTACTTATCAATGTAGGTTTGCTCATTTTCAGTCTACCTATTCCCGAGCTCGCAGGGTATATGGACTTTTTCCGTTTTATAGGAGGTTTACTTGTTTTAAGCACTCTTGGCTTGATTATTTTCAAAAGAAAAATTGAAAGAATTAAATATGAGTCAGGAACTAGCAACATTATTGACCTAGTCCTGCCATCCATAAATATCAAAAAGATTTTTATTATCCTTATTGCAGGTGTATTTTTGTTTAACCAATATTTAATGTGGCAGATGACAAAAAAGATGGGTGCTTCTCAAAATATGGTAGGAATGGAAAATATGGCGAAGACCACCATGAAATTTACTCCCTTTGATGTGGCGTTGGCGAAAGAACGGATGGATAAGAATAATGATGGAATATGCGACACCTGCGGTATGGGAGTGCAGCAGTGTATCGATGCAGGTCAGATGGATTGCAATATGGGGAAAAGCAATCCGCAGGCAATAGGCATCGCAGGATCTCAGCATATCCACACCGACCTAAATATCTATAATAATGGTCAGCGGATAATCTTAGCAAAAACAGAAAATTACATGAAGAGTTCGCTCATCCAT
Source organism: uncultured Candidatus Saccharibacteria bacterium (assembly GCA_964440955.1). Lineage (GTDB taxonomy): Bacteria > Patescibacteriota > Minisyncoccia > Phycocordibacterales > WO2-35-19 > CAYTTP01. Next base: position 7,798 of record CAYTTP010000007.1, read on the forward strand.
CTTGACAACAACCAAAATGCCGATGACTCCAATAGTGTCTTACATATGCATGCCACCAAGGTGCCCTTGTTAATATTCTTTAGGAGCTTGGGAATGAATATAACGAAAGAAGGTTTGACATTATCTGATGGACAAACCCTAAAAAATGAAAATGGTAATACATTAAAGTTTTATGTTAACGGACAAAAATTAGATGGACTGGGAGATTATGTATTCCAACCATTGGATAAAGTGCTCGTCAGTTATGGTCCATCAAATGATCCTAATATAAATAATCAAATAAGATCTATGACGGATTTTGCTAAAAACCATTAATCATGATTACAAATGTCTTTTGGACAGGTGCTCTGGCTTCTATCACGCTCGCTTCGTGGTTCTTCTACCGTTACGTGGTGCCCCGAAGCTCTCGAGAATGGGCGCGGGCAGGGATTGTGCAAGCATTTCTTATTTCGTTTTATGCCGAGATGTTTGGCTTCCCTGTTACGTTCTATCTCCTCGCTCGCATTTTTGGACTCGATGTAACGGGAACATTCTGGGACGGTAATCTATGGGTGTATCTCACAGGCCTGCCAGAGGCAATGTATGTCTCCATGACCGTCGGTTATCTGATTTCCGCTATCGGGGTTCTACTGATTGTTTCTGGCTGGCGTGAAGTGTATCGAGCGCATAAAGAGGGACGCTTAGCCACTAAGGGTTTATACGCCTCTATGCGCCATCCTCAATATACAGGAATTTTCATAGTGCTCTTTGGTGAAGGTGTCGTCCACTGGCCGACGGTATTTTCGCTCTCGGCCATTCCGATAGTTATCATTGTGTATGTATTCCTTGCGCGGAAAGAGGAGCGGCAGATGGTCAAAAAATTCGGCAATGAATATAGAGAGTATCAAGATCGTGTGCCGATGTTCTTTCCGCGTTGGGATAATCAAGCGCTTAGAACACTTTTTACCCCATTCATTAATAACAAGTAAATTAAATTATTATGGAATCAGAAACACAAAATAAATTAACAAAAAAAGAAAAAAGAGAGCTTGGCAGGCAGGAAAGGCGTGAGACCGAAGTGTTAACTCAAATACAAAAACAAAAAAACAAGATCAAATTTTGGATTTTCGGAATCGGATTACCAGCGGTAATTATCGGAGGAATTATTTTCCTTATATCCAAAGCTCCTTCAAAACCAAAACTTCCTCCGACAATCGCGCAAGGGCACATAGAACAAAGCCCGAAATCTAATATCTCTACTGATCCAATTCCCGATCCGATCCAAAGGCATGTGCTCGAACATGCTGGTGGTGGAGGTAAGCCAGGAATAATAATTCAGTACAATTGTGAGAAATATTCCTGTGATCCCAATCTTGTAACTAAACTTGCAGAATTGGTAAAGAAATATCCAGATAATGTTTACCTTGCTCCTGGAAATTACGCTGGGAAAATAATTCTAACGAAGTTAGGTGAATATAAAATCTTAGAAGAATACGATGAGGCCATCATAACCTCGTTTATTGGTAGTTAGCAAAAGGCTGTATTAATAAATTAACTAAAAATAATCATATGAAATGGAAATTGTTAATTTTGGTAATCGTCCTCTTGGTAATAACTAGTTCTGTCTATTTAAGTAGAAATAATAACGTCAGTCCAATCAATTCTAAAAATAACTCTATAGAAGACAATGAACGATTGGTCGCCTTACCTCAAGAGGCTAAAACCAATGTCACAATTGAACAAGTTGTGCTTACTAAACCTGGTTTTGTGGTTATTCGAGGAAGTGATGGAAAAAGATTAGGGCAAATAATTGAGATGAGCGAGTACATTGAACTAGGAAAACGCGAAAAAATAAATGTACTACTTGGAGACTTCTACACATACGATCCAAATGATCAACTTATCGCAATGATTTACAATGACAATGGTGATAAATTATTCTCCGAATTAGATGAACCGTCTTCAAGAAATACTGCTATTTTTGTAAAAACTGGCAAACCAGTTCCCCTTGATGTATTGCAACAACAAGTAGCCTCAGGTGGCATGGGAATGGAAACCGTCCGCTATACAAATAATGGTTTTCAGCCCAAAAATATTACAGTTCCAGCAGGAACAATGGTTGAGTTCTTAAACCAAAGTGATAAAGAGATGTGGGTTGCCTCAAATATTCACCCGGAACATACAATTTTACCCACGTTTGACCAGTTTAAAGGAGTTGGAAAGGGCAAAAGCTATATGTACACGTTTGATAAAAAAGGTTCGTGGAAATATCATGATCACTTGAGTCCTTCGTTTGAGGGTGTTATCAATGTAGAATAGTATAGATTCAGGTTTATGAATAAAAAATATCTATACATTATTTTGTTTGTAATAATCATAGCGGCAGCAATCTTACTGTTTCAAAAGAAAGTGCCGACAGTAAGCAGTGAATACATAAGTACCGATGTTGCTGGACTGGCTTCCTCTAAGCCCGCTGAAACGGTTGAGTTAAAAAATGGCGACACTTATGACCTCACGGCAAGCTACGTAAAGAAGAGCATTAACGGTACAGAGTATAGAATGCTCGCCTACAATGGCTCGGTTCCGGGACCTCTCATTAAAGTCTCTCAGGGTTCTGAAGTCACCATCAATTTCAGAAATGATACCGACATTAATACCCTTCTCCACTCACACGGGGTGAGGATGGATAATGCTTTTGACGGCTCGCAAGAGACGCAGGAGGAAATATCGCCGGGAGAAACTTTTGCGTACAAGCTGAAATTCCCTGATGTCGGCATGTACTGGTACCACCCCCATGTAAGAGAAGACTTTCAGCAGGAACTCGGTCTTTATGGGAACTACTTGGTTACCCCCCGCAACTCAAGTTATTGGTCTCCTGTAGACAGGGAAATTCCTCTTTTTATCGACGATATCTTGATCGAGAATGGCAGGATTTCTCTCAACAAGGATGAAGTTGACAGAACCCTTATGGGGAGGTTTGGCAACACACAGCTCATAAATGGCGAAACTGACTATCAACTTTCCGCTAAAAAGGGAGAAGTGATCCGCTTTTATGTCACAAATGCTGCAAATACCCGTCCGTACAACTTTACGATAGAAGGTGTGCGGATGAAACTAGTGGGCGGCGACAGCGGCGCATACGAAAAGGACCAATGGATAGAAAGCGTTCTCATTGGTCCTTCGGAGCGGGCTATTATTGAAGTTCTGTTTGATAAGAGCGGGACCTATGATATCCAGAACAAAACACCCGAGGGAACATCCGCTCTCGGATTGGTTAGTGTATCAGAGGAAACCGTAATGTCTTCAAACGCAACATCATTTCCCCTGCTTAAATCTCGCGATGAGATTATAAAGAGTATCGATCCATTTCGCCAATACTTCACGAAGGCTCCCGACAAACGGCTACGCCTATCGGTTGAGATGACTTCCGAGATGCAGAGTATGATGGGCGGGAATATGGGTGGCATGGAAGGCATGGATATGAATGCAATGGAGGGAATGAATATGGACGCGGGCAATCTGCCTAAGGATGGCATAGAATGGGAAGAGGGAGACTCAGAAATGATGAATCGCATGTCCAATGCCGAGAACGTGAAATGGAGCATGCTAGACGAAGCTACAGGAAAGAAAAACATGGATATCGATTGGGAATTAAAAAAGGGCGAGCCCGTCAAGATCCGTATTACAAATGACGCACAATCGATGCACCCAATGCAGCACCCGATCCATTTCCACGGGCAGCGATTTCTTATCGTGAACAAAAACGGCGTAGCGCAATCGAATCTTTCCTGGGAAGATACTGTGACCGTTCCTGCAGGGCAATATGTCGACATCGTACTAGACACATCGAACCCTGGCACATGGCTCGCGCACTGCCACATCCCTGAGCACATGGAGGCGGGAATGATGATGGGTTTTACAATAAAGTAATGAATTAACCAAACAATAAAAACATGTTACTTGGAATAAAAAGTAAAACAACTATTTTCTGGCGCCATGTGCTTATGGCTATTGTATCCGCCTTGCTTGTGTACTTAGTCTGGCAAGTTAATAGCACCTGGAGTCCAGATATGCGCTTGTGGAAAGCTTTCGGAGGCGGTTCATTTTTCCTGCTCTGGTTCACGGTTTTTATTGGGCCAGCCGCTCGCTTGTGGGGGCCTCTTAGGCGTCTCATCACGTGGCGGCGAGAGTCCGGTATATGGTTTGCTCTTGTAGGATTAGTGCATGGGTATTTAGTACTTGATGGCTGGGTGCGCTGGGGTGTCTGGGAATTCCTGGGGTATCAGTTTATGCCGGAGCTCGGAGTATATTTACGCGCCGAACCAGGATTTGGCTTGGCTAACCTCTTGGGTCTAACGGTCCTGCTTTTAGCTCTGGCTCTTGCCGCAACTTCATCAGACAAAGCAGTGGGCTTCCTCGGTATTGGAGCCTGGAAATGGCTCCACATGTTAGCGTATGTCATATTCTACTTAAGCGCTCTGCATGTCATATATTACGCGTTTATACATTTTGATCCTTCTCCGCAACGGGTTATGGCGGGTATGCCGACGAATTATCCAGTCAATCCTCTCCGCTTTTATTATCTCTCGGCACTTCTCTCGGTTTCTCTTGCCCAAAGTGCAGCCTTTGTCAGAACAGTGCTTCGGCAGAGAGGAGTTGGGCAAGGCGACAATATAATTCAAAAAATGGGCGTGTGGAGTATTGGAATATTATTAATGCTTGCTATTGTCGTACCTGGAGGGGTGGTTCTTTATAAAAGCAGAACTGTAGATGCTCCCGAAACAGCTTCAGCGCAGATACCGAATTCTTATGCTAAGAGTTTCTATATGGTAGTTAAAGACGGCAACCAAGAAATCCATCTTTGGGCACGCAATCTCGATAGCGAACCTTACTTTAGGGAAACGGTGATTGTAGAGGGATCGCCAATTTCGCACCAGATATACCGCTATGATGAGCGTGCCCTATACTCTGCCAAGTTGGACGAATCCAAACAATTAGTCTGGTCAAAATCAGATAAATTGGAACCAGAAAATACTGGCCTTTCAGGAATTATGGATGGTCCGGGAGCATGGGCCGCGCAATACGGTAAAGGAGAGAAACAAATCAAGATCAATAACAAAGTATTGCCCGTTAACATTCTGAGTGTAGATGAAGCAATTGATGACAAAATTTTTAAGCTACCCAACTTTGCAAATTCGGCATCACCGGCACAGTAATATGAGTAAGGTACACCACACAACCATTATCGGCAGGAAAAAAGTGGCAGAGAACACATTGGAAGTCTCGGTTAAACGGCCTCACGACTTTTCCTTTGAGCCTGGGCAGTATATCCAGCTAAGCGTCCCAGAGCTTTTATATTCAGACTATAGAGGAGCATCGCGCCAGTTCTCCATTGCCTCATCTCCATTTGATCGAGAGAAGATTTCAGTAATATTTCGTGAGTCTGATAGTGGTTTTAAGAAGACTCTTAAAGAATTGCCAATAAATGCGCCCGTATTCATTGAAGGACCACACGGATTCTATACGTTACCGGAGCAGTCGGATAATCCATTTATTCTTATCGCTGGAGGAATCGGCATAACTCCGTATCTGAGCATGGCTCGATCACTAGAGAAAAAAGGATTGCCTTTCCCTGTCAAGCTATTGTACGGAAATAGAAATAGAGAAAGTGCCGCTTATCTTGGCGAACTCCTGAGTATTACCGATCGAGTTAAGAATTTCAGTGTCCGGAATGTATTTGGAAAAATTGACCAAGAGTTTATAATGAAGAATGTTGGGACAAATAACTTACAAGATTTTACCTGGTACATTGCAGGTCCGCCGGCTATGGTGAACTCGGTGCGCAATACTCTTTCACTTTTAAGAGTTAACGATGAACAGATATATACGGAAGAGTTTACGGGATACGAATGATTAAGTAAATTAACTTTTGTAATTATTAATGTAGAGTAAATATAAAATTATGAACCACGAATCACATGATCACGAACATACGGAAAATCCCGGGTTTGCCGTAAAGCTCATTGATAAAAAAGAAATTACCGAAGGGACAATGTCCTTCACTTTTGATCGTCCTACTGGATTCAAATTCAATGCCGGCCAACACATTGAAATTACCCTCATCGATCCTCCGGAAACTGATGCCGAGGGCAATACCCGTATATTTTCAATCGTAAACGCCCCGCATGAGCATGGTATAACCGTTGCCACAAGAATGCGAGACACGGCATTTAAAAGAGTGCTGAAAGATTTACCAACCGGGAGTGTTGTATTAATGGAAGGACCTTTTGGAAATTTCCGCTTGCATAATGATTCGGCTAAAGTAGCAGTATTTCTTATAGGTGGTATTGGTATTACTCCCGTCATCTCTATGATTTCGGATGCGACCGAAAGAAAATTTCCCCACAAACTCATTCTCTTATACTCAAATCGAAAGCCTCAAGACGCGGCTTTTCTTGCAGAGCTTGAGAACCTAAAAAATATAAACCCCAATTTTATTTTTGTGCCAACCATGACTGAAATTGAAAATCTGCCTGACTGGAAAGGAGAGACGGGCTACATTAACGAGAGTATGGTTGAAAAATATGTCACTGACATTAAAAATTCCATCTACTATCTCTCTGGCCCGGCAAGCATGGTTTCGGCAATGCGAAAAATGCTTGATGAAATGGAAATAGACTCCGACAATATCAGGACCGAAGAATTTTCTGGGTACTGAGATTTAATATGAATTTTGATATACTTCCGGTAAAATGAGAAAAACTGATGAACAGCTGATTTTTAGTTATTTAGATAGCGATGAAAAATCGCTTGAACTTTTAATCCGAGAGTACTTGAAGCCAATATACAGCTTTGCTTATAGGTATATAGGTAATGCGCAGGATGCAGAAGATATTACACAGGAAGTATTCGTAAAAGTGTGGCGCAATCTTAAAAAATTTGACCAGAGCAAAATTTTCAAAACTTGGATTTTTTCTATTGCCAAAAATACTGCTATTGATTTTCTCAAAAAGAAAAGGGTGATTCCGTTTTCAGAATTCGAAACCGAGGATGGAGAAAATATGCTTACGGATACACTTGCCGATCCATCTCCTCTCCCACAAGAATTGCTAGAGAGAGCCGATATGGCTCAATTGCTCAATTCCGCCATGGAAAAACTGTCGCCCAAATACCGCATGGTTTTATTCTTGCGCTACAATGACCACTTTAACTTCCGAGAAATAGCCGAAGCTCTAGGCGAACCGCTTCATACCATTGCATCACGTCATCGGAGAGCACTGGTAATGCTCAAGAAATTACTCCCGGAAGAGCATAATGCACAAAAATATAGATAATCATCGTAGTAATATATAAGAGGTCACCAAACCTCTGCCCCAAATTTTTATAGAGTCCCGAGTCTCGACCTTTTTCGGGGACGTAACAAAGGGATGCACAAAAATGCATCCCTTTGTCGTATCAGTATTTAAGCATGAGAAAAGATTACGAAAAACTATTTACTCACCTTACGCCGCCGGAGCCGCCTGCGGGGCTTTTTGACCGAATAATCCTTGCCATTAAGCGTGAGCAGGAGCTACGAAATACCAAGAGATTAGTATTTGGATTTCTAGCTCTTTTATTCGTATCACTTACAACCGTGCCATTCTCGTGGACACTGGTTGCCAGTCAAATGCAGGATTCCGGTGTGATTCAATTTGTTCAAGTCGCCTTAAGCAATATCGGTACGTTCTTTGCGTCCTGGCAAGAATTCAGCTTGGCTATCGCCGAATCATTGCCGGTTATGGGTATCGCCATCTTTATGATTAACATGATACTTGTGGTATTCACCCTTCGTTTGTTTCTTTATAAAAAGAGGTTGCTGGTCGGCTATCTCCTACAGGTAGGAAATTTAACTTAAGAATATGAATGAAGAAAAAACTACAAAAAACTTCTTTCAGAATCGTGATGTTCTTAAGTGGATCATCATAGGACTTATAGGATTTGTCGTACTTATTTTAGTATTCGGGGCTGGTGTAAAAGTCGGAACCATAAAGGCTAAGCATTCTTATCGCTGGGCGGAAAACTATCACAGGAACTTTGGGGGGCCTCGAGGTGGATTTTTTGGTGATTTGAAAAACTTTCCTCAAGACGAGTTTACTAATGCTCATGGCGTATTCGGTTCAATCATTAAAATCGAAGGAAATACGATTATTGCAAAAGCAAAAGATGATGTCGAAAAAACTGTTCTTGTCTCTGACGACACGATAATTCAGAAAGGCCGAGAAAGGGTCAAGTTAGCAGATCTTAAGGCAGATGAGGAGATTGTCATTATCGGCTCTCCAAATGATCAAGGTCAGATCGAGGCAAGAATCATACGGGTTTTTGAGGGAGAAACAAAAGGATTGCCGTATAGACCTTCTCACCCCGTCCCATTTAATTAACTTATATGATTACAAAATTATTCACACAAATAAAAAAGCGTAAGTTCACTGCAGGTATTGTATTCTTGTTGATTGTCGGTATTGGCTATTGGGGCTTTGGGAGCTTGTTCGGTAATGATGGCGTTGTCCGCTATGCGTCAGCACAGGTTCAAAAAGGCACGCTCATTGTTTCGCTTTCTGGAACAGGACAGGTTTCTGTTTCCAATCAGGTAGATGTTAAACCAAAAGCATCGGGAGATGTGGTGTATGTCGGAGTGAAAAATGGACAAGAAGTAAAAGCTGGTGCTCTTATCGCCCAACTTAATACGAAAGATCCGCAGAGAGCAGTCAGGAATGCCGAGCTTGATCTAGAGAGCGCTAGACTAGATCTTAGATCGTCACAAACAAGCCAAAGCGAGAATATCGAAAAGCAAAAAGTGGTAGTTGCCAACGCTTATACCAAACTCCTCAACTCAACATTTGAGGTCGTTCCTTACGATTTTAATGCTACATATACGAACACCGATCCCCCAGCCATAAGCGGCAATTATACTTTGGGTAAAGAGGGAGAAATTATTATTGAGACTTACGCATCTCAAGGAGGAGTCTCATATCGCCTGTCCGGACTCGCTGGGGGTAGTGGAATGGTAGACGATACTTTTGCACAACCTATTGATAATACTGGCCTATATATTAAATTCGCTACTAATGATTATACCCAAAACGGCAAAACTTGGGTTATTCGCATTCCCAATAAAAATGCTGGCGATTACATTGCGAATTTGGAAAATTATGAAAACGCAAAAAGGGATCTCCAGAGATTAGAAAATCAGTCCAGTACTGGCGGGATCGCGTTGGAATCTAAAGAGCTTAATGTTCGGCAAAAAGAGAACGCATTTCTTAATGCCAAAGAAAATCTTGGTGACTATTATGTCCGCGCTCCCTTTGACGGCGTGATCGCACAAACGGATGTGAAAAAGGGCGATCCCGTATCTTCGGCGAGCGTTGTTGCGATGCTCATCACGCGGCAAAAACTTGCCGAAGTGTCCTTAAACGAAGTTGATGTCGCTCAAATAAAAATCGACCAGAAAGCAACACTCACCTTTGATGCAATCCCCAATCTTACTATTACTGGGCAGGTTGCAGAAATAGATACCGTGGGAACGGTATCTCAAGGAGTAGTCACTTACAATGTAAAAATCGCTTTCGACACGCAGGACGAGCGTGTAAAACCAGCAATGAGCGTATCGGCCGCAATCGTCACGGAAGCAAAACCCAACGTGCTTCTTGTACCCAATTCGGCAGTGAAATCTCAGGGCGGATTGAGCTATGTGGAACTAGTCGACGGTGATGACATGAATGTTGCTCTTACCGCAAATGTAAGCGGAGCAATTCTCAAAAATTCTCCCCGCCGTCAACAGGTTGAAGCCGGTACTGCCAATGACGAATTTACGGAAATCACAAGCGGCCTTAACGAAGGCGACATAATCGTGACGCGAACTATTCAGCAGAATTCTACACAACCGCAAACTCAACAACAAGGAGGATTAAGAATCCCCGGTCTCCCTGGCGGTGGTGGAGGCGGCTTTAGAGGTGGCGGTGGAGGTGGCGGAGAATTTGCTCACTAATATTCTATGATCGAATGTAGAAACATGGCCAAAATTTACAAGAGCGGAGATATAGAAACCCATGCGCTCAAAAGTGCCTCATTCAAAATAAATGACGGCGAATTTGTGGCGATTATGGGACCCTCTGGCTCTGGCAAGTCAACGCTGATGCACATCATCGGGTGCCTTGATACACCAACGAACGGCCAATATTTTCTTGATGACAAAGATGTGTCTGAACTTTCCGATGACGAACTTGCTGATGTTCGGATGCAAAAAATTGGATTTGTATTTCAGGCGTTTAACCTTCTGCCCCGCGCTACCGTGCTTCGTAATGTGACGCTTCCTTTGGTGTATGCCGGCATTTCAAAAGAAGAACGAGAAAACCAGGCCAAAGAAGCTTTGCGGGGCGCGGCATTCCCAGAAGATTTTTGGAATCATTATTCCAATCAGCTCTCTGGCGGCATGATGCAGAGGGTTGCCATTGCTCGCGCTCTCGTTAATAATCCGACATTGATTCTTGCTGATGAACCAACAGGAAATTTAGACACAAAGACAGGCGAGATGGTGCTTGAGACTTTTCAGCGGCTTCACCGAGAACATGGCCGGACTATAGTTCTCATTACCCACGAGCCGTATGTTGCAGAACACGCCGAGCGCATCATTCATATTCGCGACGGAAATATTATTGAAGACAGCAAGGTAAAAAATCGGCGCGTTTTAAATAACCGTAACCGCGACATAAAATGAAATTCCAAGATACTCTAGAAGAAACATATACAGCCCTTTCGGCGAACAAGGCGAGGTCAGGCCTTACGATTCTTGGCATTGTAATTGGTATCGGATCAGTGATCGCTATGGTCTCTATTGGTCAAGGAGCCAGCGGTCAGATCACATCAAGCATTGAGGGGCTTGGTTCGAATCTTTTGACCGTGGTGCCCGGGATTGTTCAGCCGGGCAGAGGATTCGTGTCTGCGGGTCGAGGATCAGCGCAAACGCTTACAAACGAAGACATAGAAGTGCTTCGGCAAATTCCTTCGGTAGCATATGTATCGCCGGAGCTTCAAAGACGGTTTCAAATTGTTGCCTCTCCCAATAACACCAACTCTACTGTTATCGGAGTCGAGCCCGATTATGCCCAAGTCCGTAATGTAACACCAGCCGCCGGTTCATTTATCACCGAGGCGAATCTGCGAAGCATGGGGCGAGTAGCGATGTTGGGTCCTACGGTTGCTACAGACCTTTTCGGCGAAGGTAATGATCCTGTAGGTAAAACAATCCGCATTAATCGAGTGAACTTCAAAGTGATCGGCGTGTTACAAGCAAAAGGAAGCGCGGGATTTTTTAACCCCGATGATATGGTATTTGTGCCGCTCACTACTATGCAGAAAATCCTTGCCGGCACAGATTATCTCTCTACCATTGCTGTCAGTGTCGTATCTAAAGACCTCATGCCCCAGGTGCAGGAAGAAGCGACGCTCGCGCTTGCAGCAAATCATCGCGTTGATCCCCAAAGCCCGGACTTCTCCATCGTTTCGCAAGCGGATATCGTGGGAACACTCACGCAAGTGACTGATACTTTCACCATTTTTCTTGCCGCTGTCGCTGGAATTTCTCTGATCGTAGGCGGTATTGGAATTATGAACATGATGCTAACCACTGTTACCGAGCGTACCCGTGAAATTGGGCTTCGCAAGGCAATCGGGGCAAAAAGTCGTCATATCTCAAGACAATTTTTAACGGAAGCGATCATGCTTACTTTTCTTGGCGGCGCAGTCGGTATTATGCTGGGCTGGACTCTTTCTATTCTTGTCTCTCGCTTTGCAGGTTTGGCAACGACTGTTTCTGTGTCATCAGTGCTTCTCGCGTTTGGGGTATCTGCCGCAATCGGCATTGTCTTTGGATATTACCCGGCGCGGCGAGCGGCATCATTAAACCCAATCGAAGCATTAAGATATGAATAAAGAAAACAATCGCTTAGTCGAGTGATAAAATTAATCAATTAAATATAAGTTGTATGAACAAATTAATTATGATAGGTCTTGTAGTCGCGGTAGTGGTCGGAGGAAGTGCTTTTTTCGGGGGCATGAAGTATGTAGAAAGTAAAAGCCCGCGTGACCAGTTCTCACGCCAGGGACTTAGCGCAAATGTCAGTGGTGCATTTGGCCAAGATCATGGAGGAGAGGGCACGAGTAGGCAATTTGGTGGTCAGCGCGGTGGCGGGTTTACTGCCGGAGAAATTATCGCTAAAGATGACAAAAGTATAACCGTCAAACTTCAAGATGGAGGCTCAAGAATTATTTTCTTTTCTGACGCAACCGCTGTCATGAAATCAACCCAAGGTTCACCGAATGATTTGGCGGTAGGCACACAGATTATAGCGAATGGAAATCCGAATTCGGATGGAAGCATCACCGCGCAGACGATTCAGTTGAGACCCATCGATCATAATCAAGAAAACTAATAATTAAAACCTATGGAAAATACAACATCAGAAAACAATAATGCCCCGGAAGTGAATAAGGTGAGCTATGTCAGTTTGAAATTCAAAAAGCCCAAACCGCTTGTTATTGGTATCGGAGTCGGCACGATTTTTGTTGTCGTCGCTTTATTCTTTGCTAAGGGTATCTTTGTCGCCGCGACGGTAAACGGCAGTCCGATTAGCCGTCTTTCTGTCATACAGGAACTGGAAAAACAGGGTGGTAAACAAGCTCTAGAATCTATTATAAATAAAAAACTGATCGAGACTGAACTAAACAAGCAAAACATTACTGTCACTAAAGAAGAAGTCGACGAAGAAATAAAGAAAATTGAGGAGCAAGTAGCAAGTCAGGGCGGGACATTGGATCAGGCGCTTACCATGCAAGGCATGACAAAAGAAAAGCTCGTAGAGCAGATTACTATCCAAAAGAAACTCGAAAAATTGCTAACAGATAAAGTAGCCGTTACAGAAGCAGAGGTAGACACATACATTAAAGCTTCAAAAGCTACTCCTCCTAAGGAAGTAAAAATGGAAGATTTCAGAAAACAGATAAGTGATCAGCTTAAACAGCAGAAATTCCAAGGGGAAGCACAAAAGTGGGTGGCTGATCTTACAGCGAGCGCAAAGATAAAATACTACGTCAATTATTAATTTGTTAATTTTAAATCTATGAACATTCAACTTGTATTAAAGATGTTAAAAGATCATGCAAAAGAGGAAATCAATATTCACAAAGAAGTATTCAGTGAGGCTGGTGGAGATATAAAAGGCCTTGTTAAAAAACATCTGAATGACACAATGAGAATACATAAAGCTTTTTGGAAAAAGCTGGAAAAGGCAGCCAAGAGCAAATAAAAAAGCGAGCAGGATGTGGATAAATCTATCAAGCTATTATTAAAACAACACGGCTGTCAAAAACTCAACTGTTCCAGTGGACGCAACTTCAACTATAAATTAAATGAGTAGGAAGTTCATACAAATTGATAAGCCATTTTTATTCACCCTGTTTCTGTTAGTTACAGCAGGATTTTTGATACTGGCTTCTGCCTCTCTTAGTCTTCTTTCTCGCCAAGGTCCTCAGTATTCCTCTGTAATGTTAAATCAATCTATTGGTTTAATTGGTGGTATAATTGCAGCTGTTTTAACCTCTCACATTGACTATAAAATATGGAAAAAATATGCTTTTTATATCCTTCTAATCGCTATCTTTGTTAATCTTTTAGTGTTTGTACCAGGAATAGGATTTACTCATAACGGAGCGAGTCGCTGGATTAATTTAAGGGTATTTACCTTTCAACCTTCAGAATTTCTTAAAATATCTTTTATAGTATATTTCGCCGCTTGGATTTCTAAAGTAAAAGAAAAAATTAAAGAGACAAAATATGGACTGGTACCTTTTTTGGCCATTATTTCAGTTATAGGGGGTGTCGCACTTTTGCAATCTGATACTGATGTATTGATCACTGTATTTCTTGCAGGTTTAGCCATGTTATTTGTTTCTGGTTTAAAATGGAGAGATATTGGAATATTAACCATCACCTGTCTACTTGTTGTTGGGACACTTGTTTATACAAGACCTTATGTGAGAGCTAGGATTAATACCTTTATTAATCCTACAATAGACAAGCAAGGATCTAGCTATCAAATTCAGCAAGCATTGATTGCAATTGGTTCTGGAGGATGGTTCGGTCGCGGGTTTGGCCAGAGTATTCAGAAGTTTGGTTATTTACCAGAACCAATCGGAGACTCAATTTTCGCAGTTTATGGAGAGGAATTTGGTTTTGCGGGGACCGTGTTACTGCTTATTATTTTTGTTTTGTTTTCTGTTAGAGGGTTGAAAATTGTTATAAATACTCCTGATACTTTCGGAGCGATGGTAACACTTGGAATTATGATTGTGATTATTGCTCAATTTTTTATGAATATAGGAGCTATGACAGGAATGATCCCACTTTCTGGAATGCCGCTTCCTTTTGTGAGCCAAGGAGGTACGGCTCTTATATTTTTCTTGGCTGAGGCTGGAATTATATTAAATATTTCGAAACTTAGTAGGTATAAACAGAATATAAATTAAATGTTTGAATTAGCTATAATTTTTTCTGCCCAGTATCTTATATTTATAATTGCTTTTATAGTTGCTATTTTTGTATTGAAGTTGGAGATTTTACAGAGAAAATCTCTAATAAAATTACTAATAGTATCTTCCGTAATAGGATTGTTGCTAGATAAAATTTTAAATTATTTTATCTTAAGCCCAAGACCATTTGTGGTAAAAGGAACGGCACCTTCTTTTGCTCATTTGGCCAATAATGGTTTTCCATCCGAGCATACTTTGGCCGCCATATTAATCGCCGCTGTCGTTTTTGTTTATAATCGTAAATTGGGAGGCATATTGGGAATGCTAGGGTTTCTGGTTGGAATTGCTAGAGTCTTGGCAGACGTACATAACCCTGTAGATATTTTAGGAGGTTTTGCAGTTGCCGTAGTGGCAGTATTCTTAGGGCAATATTTTATTTCTCAATCAAAAAATCATAGCAACTAGCATTACCATGGGACCACTTTGAGCATTGGCCAGAGTTTGGTCCACTTCTCCACTTTTTTGTAATAGATTTCTTCAGTGATTTTTGCTTTGTTTGCTCTCATAATTAAATACATGAGATCTTCCAGTCCATATGGAGCGAAGATTTTCAAATCCTTATTTTCCAATCTTACACCTACTGAAGTTGCAGTGGTTGGATAATGGGTGATCGCATTTTCAGTTGAGAGGTGCGGATCGATTGGGTAACCAAAATGTTTTTCATACCATAAGTGTACTCTAGCTTGATTGCGGATTTCTACGGGCAAATCTCCAAACAATTTTTTACCTTTCTTTATATATTTATCTTCTGCTTCGTAAGAAAGATCAGAATCATCGAAATATACTAGATCATAATCACTGATACCATAATTTAATGGCTGAATATGTTTATAATTCCACACAGTTTGAGCAAGACAGCCGGCAACCAAATACCAATCTTTCATCTCTAAAGAAGAAGCTTTAATCAAAATATCTTTGATTATTTCATTTTGCAGTAGGATTTCTTTAAACTCTTCTTTCATTGTCGAGAATATAACAGGTGCTAACCCGATAGACAAGAAAAATCTATATTTTCCAATCAAATTATCCGTATAAAATCATATAAAATCAAGGTTGAATATAGTGGCAATTTTCGATAAAATTACCAACCTATGATGAAATTTACCTTGGTGGGTGCAGTAGGGGTTCTTATGGTAGTTTTACCCCTTTTAAGTTCCAAGATTTCAGTTACTAATCAAAAACAAGTAAGCTCAGAGCAGGTTGTAAATGAGGATAAAAAGGAAATTGCTGAGTATAAGATAAAATCCGGAGATACTTTCACCAATATCTTGGGAGCTCTTCAGATTCCATACAATGATGCTTTGGCCATCCTTGATTCTTCGAAAGAAGTTTTTGATTTTACAAAAATTCAAGCAGGCAAAATTCTTAAAGTGGTATTTATAAATAAAGTCCTAGCTGCGGTGGAGTATCCACTTTCTAGTGATGAGGTTGTCACAGTTGAAAAACAAGATGACACCTTTAAAGCTACGACAAAAGCAATTCCATATCAAATACAAGACGTAACTGCAAAAGGAATAATTGCAGACTCCCTCTTTGCTGCCGCACAAAATGCCGGCATTCCCGATAAAGTTACTCTAGAACTTGCAGATGCATTCTCGAGCGATATTGATTTCGCAACTGATATCAGAGAAGGAGATTCTTTCACTGTCGTGTACGAAAAAAGGTCATTGGATGGAAAAGATGTTGGTGCCGGAAAGGTTTTGGCCGCCAGATTTACCAATGATGGAAAAACATATAATGCGTTTAGATATAACGACAAGTTTTATAATGAGAATGGAGAATCTTTAGCTCGGCAATTTCTCAAGTCTCCCCTCAATTATGCTCGCATAAGTTCGGGGTTCAGTTATAAAAGAACCAATCCAGTAACCAAGCAAGTTACCCCACACCGCGCGATAGATTATGCCGCTGATAATGGTACGCCGGTTATTGCAACTGCAAGCGGAAAAGTTACCTATGCTGGTTCAAAAGGTGGGCTTGGTATTACAGTCGAGCTAAAACATGGTAGTTACCTGACTCAATACGCTCATCTTTCAAGTATTGCGAAGGGTTTGAAAAATGGAACTGACATAACCCAGGGAGATGTTATTGGATATGTAGGATCAACAGGCATCTCAACTGGACCTCATTTGCAATACGCAATATTCGAAAATGGAAATCCTCTTAACCCGCTTAACGCTGACTTTCCTCGAGGAGAATCGATTCAATCTTCACAAAAATCGGATTTCAATGTAGCTATGGACAAACTTCAAAAACTTTTGAAATAAGAGAGTTTTTGTACAGATGGATTTGACTCTATACCCCTCCGGAGTATAATATCGATATGCGCAAAGATATTAAATCAAGTGTCCTTCGCCGACTCAAGCTTGTCGAGGGTCAAATACGAGGAATCCATAAAATGGTTGGGGATGAGAAGTATTGTGTAGATATCATCACTCAATCAAGTGCCGTTAAAGAGGCTCTTTCAGCAGTCGAGAACCTTATCCTAGAAAACCATCTCTCAACTCATATTATAGAACAGATAAAAAAGGGTAAACAAAGTCAGATGGTTCAAGAAATTATTAAAATTTATAAACTAAAAAGAATATGAATAAAAATGTATTAATTATACTTATCGGATTGGCGGTTCTTGTCGGAGGATATTTCCTTTTGCGTGGTTCGAGTTACCAACCATCGACAGCCCAAACTCCCCAGAACCAAACCGCCGGAAGCGGACAAATGGTGATGATGAACTCGGGTGGATTTTTCTTTTCACCAAAGGAGATTCGCGCAAAAGTAGGTCAACCTATCACCGTGCATGTCACGGCGCAGGGACAACACACTTTCACCATTGACGAGTTAGGAGTAAATGCGCAGACGCCAAGCGGCAAAACCACCACGGTCTCATTCACGCCAAATCAGAAAGGTATATTTAAATTCTATTGCGCCATTCCTGGACACAGGGAAAATGGCCAAGTAGGAACAATCACTGTCGAGTAAAAAGTCGAATAATTAATAACAACTATCATAAGGAAATGTTACTTGGAATAAAAAGCAAAAAAGTATTATTTGCACGACATATATTCGTAGCAAGTTTCGGTGCACTGCTGACGTATATCTTCTACAAGTCATATCCGCAATGGGGCATAGACCACGCCGTGTGGCGATCATTCGCCCACACCGCTTTCGTTCTCCTCGTCCTCTCTCTTATACTTGGACCTCTAGCAAAGCTGTGGCGCCCGTTTAACCGCCTTCTTTCCTGGAGGCGGGAGTTTGGATTTTGGTTTGCAGTATTTGCTCTTATACACGGCTATATGATTTGGAAGCGCTGGGCTGTAGGAGACGTAATGCGACTCTTTGGTTTTGAATACTTTGAGCAGTTGAGTGGATATGTCCTCTTTCGGCCTGAGGTGGGCATTATGAACATGATGGGACTTATGGTACTCCCGATGATAATCGCGCTTGCCATCACATCTTCCGACAGAGCTGTCAGTTTCCTCGGCATTTCTTCATGGAAATGGCTTCATAGTAGTCTAACCCACGTTATTTTCTACGTGTTGGTATTGCGCGGCATTCTCTATCTTTTCTTTTTCTTCGAGCTTACATACCCTCGAATGGCACAATACCCATCAGTATGGTTTTTGTACCCATTTATCGGAATGGCTCTCCTAGTTGTTTTTCTTCAAGCTGCGGCATTTGTTAAAACTGTTTTCAGACAGAGAGGAATTGGCCAAGAAGGCATGAGTATGTTTCAAAAAATAGGGGTATTGGGCGTTGGGTTACTATTCATACTCTCTATCGCTCTTCCTGGAGGAATGGTCATTTATCTCGAAAGCCGGTCGGTAGATACGACTGGAACAGCTTCAGCACAGATGCCGAATTCTTATGCTAAGAGTTTCTATATGGTAGTTCGCGATGGCAACCAAGAAATAAATTTATGGGCCCGCAATCTAGATAGTGAACCTTACTTTAGAGAAACGGTAATTGCTGGAGGATCGCCAATTTCTCACCAGATATATCGTTTTGATGAGCGCGCAATGTACTCTGCGAAGTTAGATGAATCGGGACAAATGGCTTGGTCAAAATCAGAGAAAATGGAACCTGATAATGTCGGCATTTCCGGAATCTCAGCTGGTCCAGGTGCATGGGCAGTGCAATATGGCAAAGGAGAACATCAGATCAACTTCAACAACAGAATGTTGTCCGTCAGCATTCTTAGTGTAAATGAAGCTATTAATGATGAGATCTTTAAGCTGCCTAACTTTACAAATTCGGCATCACCAGCACAGTAACATGAGTAAGTTGCACCACACAACAATTATCGGCAAGAAAAAAGTGGCCGAAAACACATTGGAAGTCTTGATTAAGAGACCTGATGATTTCTTCTTCAAGGCCGGGCAGTATATACAGCTAAGCGTCCCTGAGCTTTTATATTCAGACTATAGCGGAACATCACGCCAGTTATCCATTGCCTCATCTCCGCTTGATCAAGAGAAGATATCAGTAGCCTTTCGGGAATCGGACAGCGGTTTTAAGAGGACTCTTAAAGAATTGCCTGCAAATTCACCAGTAATCATTGAGGGACCGCATGGCTTCTATACACTGCCGGAACAATCGGACAACCCATTTATCTTAATAGCTGGGGGAATCGGCATAACTCCGTATATGAGCATGGCCCGAACCTTTGAAAAGAAGGGCCTCTCATTCCCAGTGAGACTCTTGTATGGAAATAGGAACAGAGAAAGCGCTACTTACCTAGGAGAGTTGTTAAGTATTGCTGATCGGGTCAAGAATTTCAGTGTAAGAAATGTATTTGGACACATAGATAGAGAATTTATTCTCCAGACTATAGGAACAAATAATTTACAACCCTTCACTTGGTACATTGCAGGCCCACCTGGGATGGTAACTTCGGTGCGTAATACCCTCTCCCTTTTAAAAGTTGGCGATGAACAGATATATACGGAAGAATTCACGGGATATGAGTAATTATCTATATGAGTAGCGAGAAAGATAAATTTGATGAACTTACCCAAAACCAATTCAAAAAATGGTCGCCTTTTTACGACTCAAAACCCGTTCGTCTTTTTTATTTCGAACGCATCTATCAAAAAATTCTTTACACCATACGAGCGATGGCGCATATCTATCCACTCCCCGGCTCAAGATTTCTCGATGTGGCATGCGGCACTGGAGAAATGATTTTGCGCTTAGCACAGGAGTTTCCTTCGGTGGAATTTGTTGGGACAGATTTTTCGGAAGACATGCTGGCAATAGCCCGACAAAAAACTGCTCACCTCAAAAATGTAAAAATTATTATTGCCAATGTGAGAAGCTTACCGTTTCCTGACAAAATATTTGACACCATTCTTTGCTCTGACGCATTTCATCATTTTTCCTCGCCCGAAGAATCGCTGAAAGAAATAGCGAGAGTCGTAAAAGACAACGGATTTTTATTTCTTGTCGATCCAGCTTACGATACGCTTCTGCAGAAAGTTGTTTTAAGCATTTTCGGCTCGATATTTGAAACCGCGAAGAAATATTATTCAGAAAAAGAGTTATCTACACTACTAAAGGATGCCGGCTTTCGAGTCAATCATTTTTTTAATTATTATTTCACGAATTTCTTTATTTATAAAAAATAGGTTATGAAGCGAAAAGCATACTTGCCAAAGCTACTGGCCATATCACGATCACATTAATTCAGCATTGGAGGGTTCAATAACGGTTGAGTAGCAGATTTGGTTATCCACAGAGGAGCTATTTGACATATAGGATATAGGGGTATACCCTATAAGTAGGTCGATAAATAACAGCCTTAATATCCTAAACATAATGTTAGATAAAAAATTAAAAAACAGAACTACCCATAGAGCCAAAATCATCCGAGGCCAAATGGATGGCTTAATAAGGGCGATAGAAGAAGAGCAGTATTGTGTTGACCTCATAACTCAATCCAGAGCAATTCAACTCTCGCTCAAAAGTATGGACAGAATGCTTTTGGAAAATCATCTCCGTGGGCATGTTAAACATATGCTTGGCGATACACGACAGGAAAATAAAGCTATCAAAGAACTGATAGGTTTGTATGCTCTATCAAATAAGTAACTATGCGTGACAAGATTAAATCATTTTTAAGAAGATTTGGGTTGCATGAGGTAAAAGAACCACAAACTTTTTTTGATGTTGTCTGCGGCATGGAGCTTACGCCCAATAAGATAAAGCATTCTGTAGAGCATACGGATGGTGATGCGTATCACTTCTGTTCAAAGTCGTGCAGGGATCACTTCGTCAACGATCCTAAAAAGTATCTTGGTTAATTAATGAATTAATTCAAAAAATATGAAGATGTCAAAAATATTGCATGTCGTCAGCGTTATATCGGGAGTCCTAGGAGTCTTTTCGTTTCTCGGTCTGTTTGGCGGAGGAATGATGTTTGGGTTCTCTGGCATGATGGGTTACGGACAGGGGTTTGCATCCATGCCCATGGGCTCGATCGCTCTTTTCCTTATCGCAATCTGGATCCAGATCGGCGCGATTCATCACATGATGCTTGAGAAGAGAGGAGAAATCGTTTAATAACTTAACTTAAAAATATATGCACGATCACAACAAAGATGAAGGAGGCAAAGGAATGATGTGGATGATGATCCCGTGTCTCCTTTTGGTTGGCGTTTTGCTTCTCGGAAGCGGCAAATTGTCTTCGGGCTCTCTTTGGCCAATTCTCATAGGGGGATTTGTATTACTTCACGTCTGGGTGATGTTCAAAGGCCATGGTCATAGGAACTCCGATACGACCCAGGAAAAGCAAGGTGAGAACAATGAGCACAAGCATAGCGGAAGTTGTCATTAACTGAAGATGACATGGAAAATAAGATTAAATCATTGATTAAAAAATTGAGCAGATTTGGCTTCAGTGTTAAGCCAAAAAACAAAGGTTATACTGATCCGGTATGCGGCATGGAAGCGTCCGGAGACCTGTTTAAAGCTAACCACAAGGGCAAGAGTTACTACTTCTGTTCAGACCATTGCAGGGAGCAATTTGTAGCTAACCCTGATAATTACGCAGATTAAACATGAATACTAAGCAGAAAATAAAAATTTTCCGCAATGGACTCTTGGCGACACTCTCGCTTCTCTCATTGTTCTTTGTGATAGTTACTCTTGTATCTGGTTTTCCATTCGCCTTGTCCCAATTTGAAGACTATTGGTATTTCTTGGTCAGCTTGGCAATCGGATTTGGAATTCAGATCGGTCTTTACTCTCACCTCAAACAGTTGGTAAAGCAGAGCAATATGGTTATGAAAGATAAGACGGTGGCAGTCACCGGGACGACATCCACCTTGGCGATGGTTTCTTGCTGCGCTCACTATCTGGCAAACATTGTGCCGATACTTGGCATTGCCGGAGCATTGGCCATCATTGCCCAATACCAAACTGAGATTTTCTGGGTCGGTCTTGCCTTCAATGTATTCGGCATAATCTTTATCAGCAATAAAATCATCAAATTCAAAAGACATTTATGAAAAAGACCGTAATTACAATTTTATCGCTGGCTGCCTTCATCGGAGGATTTATTATTTTTTATAATCCCAAGCCGATTTCTAATCCGACCGAAAATAACTCCCAAGGAGCTGCAGTCGGGCAAAAATGGGAGTCAAAAATCGACGAGCAAGCGAGTGTTACGGTCACGGTAACACCGACCGATATTTCGACTAATGCAAAAGAGTGGAAATTCGATATCGTCATGAATACCCATTCGGTCGAACTCGATCAGGACATGGTGCAATCATCCATTCTGTACGATGATCAGGGTCGGGAGTACAGACCGGTACGCTGGGACGGGCCCTCTGGAGGTCACCATCGGGAAGGTGTGCTTGTATTCAATCCAATTATACCGATGCCAAAGTCGGTCGAATTAAAAATAACCGGCATAGCCGATGTTGTCAGGACATTTACCTGGCAATTAAACAACTAATATGCAATACATCTGGTTAATTTGGAGTTTAATACTAGTCGCAATTTGGATCACGATCTATCTTTCTCTTCGCACAGGTGCAGAGAGAAAAGAAATGCTTGTGGTTAGCTTGTGGACCTCGCTTTTAGGATTCACCGAGCCCCTTTTTGTCCCGGAATATTGGTCTCCACCGTCTTTATTTGATCTGGCCTTGCGAACAGGATTTGATATTGAAAGTCTCATTTTTTCTTTCGGCATCGGCGGTATCGCGGTAATTTTATATCAGAGAATTTTTGAACGTCGCGATAAGCCAATGACCGCCAAAGAACACAACGCTTCCCGACACAGGTTCCATCTATTTGCGCTTTTATCGGCACCAGCGATTTTAGTAATTCTTCTAGTGCTAACTGATCTCAATCCGCTCCACTCATCGATTGTTGCCATGGTTCTCGGAGGAATAGCTACGTGGTACTGCCGGCCGGATTTAAAGAAGAAAATGATCATAAGCGCCTTCTTATTTTTAGCTCTGTATTTTGTTTATTTCTGGACTCTCATCGCTATCTCACCCGGCTATGTTGAGAAGGTCTGGAATTTGAAAGCCATCAGCGGAATTTTGGTAATCGGTATCCCCATTGAGGAATTATTATTTGCCTTAAGTTTCGGTTTTATCTGGTCTAGCGTTTATGAACACCTTGCATGGAAAAAATTAAAATTAACACATAAATAAAAATCATAAAAATTAAATAATTTATGGAGAAATTACTTTCATTGGCCAACATAAAAGTAAACGGCAATAATCCTTGGGATATACACATTCACGACAAACGGGTGTTTAGTCGCATATTCCGCGATGGATCTTTGGGTTTGGGAGAAGCGTATATGGACGGATGGTGGGACTGCGAGCGGCTTGATGAATTTTTTTATCAAGTGTTGAGCTCCCGGCTGGATGAAAAAATTAAAAGGAATTGGCCCCTGCTTTGGCGAGCGGCGGTATCAAAAATTTTCAATCAGCAATCGCGGCGCAGAGCTTTTATCATAGGCGAAAAACATTATGATACCGGCAATGATCTATTTGTACCAATGCTGGGGAAATCAATGGCTTACTCCTGCGGCTACTGGAGCGGCAATCCGCCAGCTTATGATTTAGATAAAGCCCAAGAGGCAAAATTTGATTTAATTTGCAGGAAATTGGACTTAAAAGCTGGCATGACTATTCTGGACATCGGTTGCGGTTGGGGCACCTTTATGAGGCATGCCACCCAAAAGTACGGTGTCCACGTGGTCGGCGTCACGGTTTCCAAAGAGCAGGCAGAGCTTGCTCGAGAGTTGTGTAAAGGACTACCTGTTGAAATAAGATTGCAGGATTATCGAGACATTAATGAAAAATTTGACCGGATTGTTTCAGTGGGAATGATCGAGCATGTCGGCTATAAAAATTACAAGACATATATGCGCGTTGCGCATCAAAATTTAAAGGATGACGGCTTGTTTTTGCTGCATACCATCGGCAGCGATTATACCACAACCACAACCGATCCGTGGATAGAGAAATACATTTTTCCTAACGGGCATTTGCCTTCCATAAAACAAATAGGGGGCGCCATCGAAAAACTTTTTGTTATGGAAGACTGGCATAACTTCGGAGCCGATTATGATAAAACACTCATGGCTTGGTATAATAATTTTGAAAAAGCATGGCCTGACTTAAAAGACAATTATGACGAAAGATTTTACAGGATGTGGAAATATTACTTGCTGTCATGCGCCGGAGCTTTCAGGGCCCGGCATATCCAGCTTTGGCAGGTAGTTCTTTCTAAGGGCGGAGTTCCGGGCGGTTATAAAAGTTTGCGTTAATAACAAGAAGACTCTTGACAGTATAGGGGGGAGGGGTATATACTATTAGTTACCATGATAGATCAACACAATAACAAAAAAATAAACATTGAGTGGAAGTGGGTGCTAATAGGTATTTTTGCCAGTGTTGTTTTTTATCTGATTGTCAGTCATCGGGCGCATTTGATAGCAAATACCTCATATATTTTCTTTGCGCTGTTTATTCTGATGCATTTTTTTATGCACAGAGGCCATGGAGGACACGGGGGACACGAGAAAAACAACGGTGATAATAGTCAACACCACCATGATAAAAGCGATAATAACCAAAAAACATGAATTACGGCATCAATAAACAATTAAATTATTCCTTTGCCGATGCGGTAGTAAAAACTAAAGCCGCATTGTCCGAAGAAGACTTCGGGGTTTTAACAGAAATCGACGTCAAGGCGACTCTGAAAAAGAAGCTTGATGCCGACTGGGACAATTATGTGATTCTCGGCGCCTGCAATCCGCCGTTCGCTTTCCAGGCGCTTCAAGCGGAAAAAGAAATTGGGTTGCTGCTTCCCTGCAATGTAATTGTTTATGAAAATGACGGGAAGGTGTTCATCTCCGCGATTCGACCGACTGTGGCTATGGGAATGATAGAAAATCCGGTTCTGGCTGATATCGCCAAAAAGGTTGAAGAAAAATTAATAAGAGTTATTGATAATCTTAAATAATTACATATGACAAATCATAATCATCACAATCATAAAGACGCTGGGCAAAAACCAAATTGCAAATGCGGCAAGGAGTGTTTGGCCTGCAAAGTGGAGGAATTAAGCGCGACCTGCGGCTGCGAGATGGAAGCCAAGCAGTACGAATACAAAATGTCCGAAAAATTGAGCCACGAAAAACATAATGATAGCGGACATATTCATCATGAGGATTCTAAAGAAGGAGTTATTTACACATGTCCCATGCATCCCGAGGTGGTTAAATCCGAACCAGGCCGTTGTCCAGCCTGTGGCATGGAGCTTATAGAGAAAAAAGTCGACAAAAAACATGACGAGCACGCCGGACACGACATGTCCAAGATGAGCCACATGGATCATGAGGCAGCCATGACCAACCCGCAGATGGCTAAAAAAATGGAAGCGGACATGCGCAATCGTTTCTGGGTATCATTTATCTTGGCCATTCCCATTTTCCTTTACTCGCCCGTGGGAGTTAATTATTTTGGATTGAATCTGCCAACTCCCATTCCTATAAACTGGCTACTTTTTATTTTGACTACCCCGATAGTATTCTGGACCGGTTCAATCTTTATTACCGGCACATATTATTCGCTTAAAGCCAAAAAACTCAACATGGCTGTACTGGTGGCCACCGGCGTGTTGGCCGCATATCTGTTCAGTGTCCTGCTGACTTTGATCCGTCCCAGCGCTGAAACTTTCTATGAGGCAGCCGCCCTGCTAGTGACTTTCGTGCTCTTCGGCCACTGGATGGAAATGAAATCACGCAGAGGAACATCCGACGCTTTGCGGGCCTTGTTTGATCTTGTGCCTCCCAAGGCTACAGTCATTCGCGATGGTAAGGAAATTTCTATACCCAGTTCAGAGATCATCAAGGACGATATTGTTGTCATAAGGCCCGGGGACAAGGTGCCGGTAGATGGTGAAGTTACAGAAGGCTCCACTTCCATTGACGAATCTTTAGTAACCGGAGAAAGTCTGCCGGTGACCAAAAATGCAGGAGATAAAGTTGTCGGCGGCTCGGTCAATGTCACTGGAGTAGTCAAATTTAAAGCTACCAAGGTCGGAGCTGACACAGTTTTGGCACAGATCATTAAAATGGTGGAAACCGCCCAAAACAGCAAAGCACCTGGCCAACGTATTGCTGATCGTGCTGCTGGCTGGCTGGTGGTCGTAGCTATTGGCTCGGGACTTGTCGCCTTTCTTTCCTGGTACTTCGGCGCCAACGCAGGTTTTATCACCGCTCTTACCTTTGCCGTATCAACTGTGGTTATTGCTTGTCCTGATGCCTTAGGTCTTGCTACACCTACTGCTGTCGCTGTAGGAACGGGAATAGGAGCCAAACATAATATTTTGATTAAAGATGCAGCTACTCTTGAAAACACTTCAAGGCTTAGTGCTATTGTGCTTGATAAAACAGGAACTCTAACCGAAGGCAAACCAAAAGTAACAGACGCTTTAAATTTTGGCGGATTAACTGCGGACGAAGTTGTGCAATATGAGGCCAGTATTGAATCTGGCTCAAACCATCCTATTGCCAAAGCCATTGTTGACGAGGCAAACAACAGAAAACTTGAACTGAAAAAACTTAGTAATTTTGAATCAATCGCCGGATTTGGATTAAAGGGAGAGATCGACGGAAAGACCGTATTAGCTGGCAACCAGAAACTCATGGATAAATACCAGATTAATACTACACATGAACAAAAAGAAATTGAGCGGCTAGCGAGCGAAGGCAAGACCTTGAGTCTCTTGGCCATAGGCGGCAAGTTAGCTGGTGTGATTGCTGTGGCAGATACTGTAAAACCCAGCTCCAAAAAAGCTATCAGCGCGCTCAAAGGATTGGGTTTGGAAGTTGCCATGATAACCGGCGACCATACAAAAGTCGCTGAAGCCGTGGGCAAGGATTTGGGGATAGATCGAGTGTTCGCTGAAGTTTTACCGCAGGACAAATCTTCCTACGTTAAAAAGTTGCAGGATGAAGGCAAGTTTGTTGCTATGGTTGGCGATGGTATTAATGATGCTCCAGCTTTAGCCCAGTCAGATATTGGAATTGCTATCGGAGCAGGGACTGACGTGGCGATTGAGACTGGAAATATCGTTCTTATGAAATCCGACCCTTACGATATTGTAGCCGCTTTGAGACTTTCTAAAGCTACAGTAACCAAAATGAAGCAAAACCTCTTTTGGGCGGCAATCTATAACTTGCTTGCTATCCCCGTTGCAGCCGGAGCATTTTACAGTAGTTTTGGTATATCACTTCGTCCTGAATTTGCCGCTTTGCTTATGTCAGCGTCTTCTATAATCGTGGCTACAAATGCAGTACTTCTAAAAAGAGTTGAACCTAAATTAGCTTTATAAACATGGGGTCATCTTACGGACAGTGGGGTTTGGTAATTATAAATGTGGCGATATTTACCATATTCGCTTTTAGTTTTTCACATCCCCAAACAAAAAGAGACTGGAGATCATTCGGGGCATTTACTGCTTTCTTGGTTGCGTTGTTTACTGAAATGTATGGATTTCCGCTTACGATCTATCTACTCTCCGGCTGGCTTTCTAAAAAATTGCCTGGACTGGATTTATTCTCCCATAATTCAGGACATTTGCTGGAGGATTTCATTGGCTGGGGAGGAGATCCACACTTTGGACCGTTCCATATTTTGAGCTACATCTTTATAGTAGTTGGATTTACTTTCCTTTCCAGGTCTTGGCAGGTTCTCTATCAGTCTCAGAAAGAACACACTTTGGCTGTGACTGGTCCTTATGCTAGGGTGCGTCATCCGCAATACATTGGATTCGTAGCTGTAATGTTTGGCTTCTTGTTGCAGTGGCCTACCCTACTCACACTTCTAATGTTTCCAATACTAATATTCATGTACACTCGTTTAGCTTACAGAGAGGAAAAGGAAATGGAGAAAGAATTTGGAGATACTTACCGAGAATATTGTAAACAGGTGCCTGCTTTCATACCTAGATTCAGGAGTAGAAAAATGGTATCATACAGAAGTTAAGATGAAATACTTCACAGCCATAATTCTCATAGGTTTTCTTGCCATAGCTCTCTCTGGGGCTATGGTTATGGATCATAAAATGAATAGTGCTACCGATACCAACTGTGTCAGCTCATTTGCTGATAAGGGACCTTGTCCGACCGAATTAGTCGCTAGAACCATCCATCATATATCTTCTTCTCAAGCAATTCTTAATGCAATAATCCCAACCTTTAATCCGCTTTTGGTTTTGGCTTTACTCGCTATTGTTTTTGTAGCAATACTTTCTCTTTTCAATACTAACGAGCAGAAATTTGGTTTTCCTTACCGTGAATTAAAATACTTCGACCTTATAGCACACAAGGCAAGGAAAAGATTTGTTTCCTGGCTCTCTCTTTTGGAAAATAGTCCTACTTTCTAATCTTGGCATGAACTAGGCTCTAGGAGCTTAATTCATGCTGCAACCCTTAAAAGACGAGGGTTTTTCTGTTTAAAAGTAAATTATCAACTCACTTAAAATTATGGAAATTCTTGTTGGAACTTCGCTTGTAGCGGCATTCGTAGCCGGAGTGGCTGCGCTCTTTGCCCCTTGCTGTGTTTCCGTCCTGTTACCTTCGTATCTAGCTAACATCTTCAAAGAAAGATACAAAGTGTTTTTTATGACCTTTGTGTTCTTCTTGGGTATGGCTACTGTGTTCCTGCCTATCGGCTTAGGTGCATCGTTCTTGGCTCAAACATTCAGTAAATACCACAATCAGATATTTACTGTGGGGGGCCTCTTCCTCATTATTCTTGGTCTCTCCATGCTGTTTGGCAAAAAATTCGCTGCACCCACTTCAGTTAGAGATGGGATGAAAAAACATGTCAGCTCGATCTATGTGTTGGGCATATTCTCTGCGATTGCTACTACTTGCTGTGCGCCGGTATTAGCCGGGGTTCTCACTCTCTCGGTCGCAAGCGGAACGATTGTCTGGGGAGTCATTTACACGCTGGCCTATGTGCTAGGTATGACCCTACCTCTCTTTGTCATCGCTGCTTTGTTGGATAGATACAACCTGACTGAAAAAATAAAAAACGCAAAGAAAATGGTGAGCATGGGAATAGGAAATTGGAAATGGAGAATAACCGTATCAGAATTGATTTCGAGCATCATCTTCCTGCTCATGGGTGGTTATATCACCTACCTTGCTTATGTCGATAAGCTCACAATGCAAAGTTCAAATTACCAATTAGAGATGAATATCTTCAATGCAAAATTCCTGGGTGCTATTCAGGATTATGTGAAATTTATACCTGAGTATGTCTGGGCCATGTTGCTAATCGGGATAATCGTTTCTCTGTCTCTTAAATTTATAAAGCTAAGAAAAAACAATGACTAAAAATCAAAATGAAAAAGTGCCTTTTGTGACGATTGTGCTAGTAGTGGCAGTAGTATTGGGAGTGGCATACTTCCTCTTCACCACTGCCCCTAAGCCCCAAACTTCTCAAGTGGCAAGAACAACGAATGTTGCTGCCCAGAACGATATGGCTAGCCACCATGGAGGAGTTAGCACTGGAGTGAATGATACTCTCCTAAATTCTCTAGTGGGCAAAGCCATGCCTGAGATAGAGCTGAAAGATAAAAATGGCAAAACTTACACTAATGCCGACTTCAAAGGTAAATACACGGTGCTCTTCTTCAACGAAGGTCTGATGTGTTACCCAGGCTGTTGGAACCAGATAGCGGCCTTTGGTGGTGATGAGAGGTTCGATTCTGCTAGTGTTCAAGCAGTCTCGGTTGTGGTCGATTCGCCTGTAGATTGGCAGAAGGCTATACAGAAGATGCCTAAATTAGCTGATGCTAACACCATGTTTGACAATGGTGCCAAAGCTTCAAGCAAACTTGGAATGCTTGCTACCGCATCCTCAATGCATAGAGGGTCTCTGCCTGGCCACACATATGTTCTTCTTGATAAGGAAGGAGTAGTTAAATTCGTCTGGGATGACCCAAGGATGTCCATTGCCAATGATCTTCTCTGGAACAAGATACAAGAATTAAACAAATAACTAATACTTGTATGTCTAATCAACTTAAATTAGGAGATGCGATTGCCAAGCTTACCAAGGCCCTAGGCATACCGCATTGTGAGAAATGCGAACAGCGCCGAATGATACTAAATGAAATCCAGAAAGTTGGCCTCAAAGAAACTGCGAGAAGACTGAGAATGGTTGGGCAAACTTCCACAAAAGACGTTGACTTGAAAAAAGTTATCGAAAAATTAACAGACTGTTGCAAAGATAAAAATTAAAAACATGGAAAATAACACACCTAAAAAATCGTTTGAGATACCGATATCAGTAGCCATTATTATTGCTGGTGCCATGATCGCTGGAGCATGGATGTATAACACAAAAGTAACAGTTCCAAATAATCAGCAAAAGGCGGTCACAACCTCTCAAAATGGCCAAGCAACTTTAGTTGACGGAGGAAAAATCTTGCCAGTAGAGGTAGAAGAGAAAATGCTTGAGACTCTAACTGCTAACGGCACAATTGATCCCTCTAAACTCTCGGAAGTGTCAGAACTGAACCTACTCTGGGCATATGGCCTAGCAAACAAAAATAAGGTTCTTGAAAGCGGACCCATTACGGACCCTCGCTATGGAGGACATACAAACATGGCATCAGTGGGAGGGTGGACTGTAACGACGGGAGCAGTAATGGATCACTATGACAAACACGCCCTAGTGACACTTACAGCTGACCAGCAGGCACTTGTTGAAAAAATTGCAAAGCAAATCTATAGACCTTGTTGCGATAACTCCACCTATTTCCCTGATTGTAACCACGGCATGGCCATGTTAGGACTTCTTGAATACCTGGCAGCGCAGGGAGCGACAGAAGACCAGATGTGGAATGCAGCCATAACAGCCAATATGAGCTGGTTCCCAGACCAATACGAAACGATTGCGCAATATCTGAAGATAAAAGGTGTTGATATGAAGACGGTGACTCCGCAGATGCTTCTCGGATCGGAATACTCGAGCGGTTCAGGCTTCGCAAAGATTGCATCACAGGTTCCACAGTCTCAGCAAAAAAGAAGCGGCGGTGGATGCGGTGTTGATTCCGGTGGAACATCTGCAACTCCACAAAGACAGCAAGGAGGTTGTGGGATATAATTAACGAATAATTATGAATAAAAAATATCTTTACATTGGTCTTGCAGTCGTAGTCATTATCGGCGCAGTTTTGCTCACACAGAATAAACAACCATTTACTGCGCGAGCGTACGTGAGCATCGATGTTGCTGGTTTACAGGAAGCTAAGCCATCAGAAACAGTCGAACTTAAGAACGGCGACAGCTACAATCTCACCGCAAGCTACGTTAAAAAGAATATCAACGGCACGGAGTACAGAATGCTTGCCTATAACGGATCGATCCCGGGGCCTCTCATCAAAGTACCGCAGGGTGCGGAAGTTACCATTAACTTCAAAAATGATACTGACATGAATACACTGCTTCACTCGCACGGCGTCCGGATGGATAACGCCTTTGATGGGTCGCAATCCACACAAAAGGAGATGAAGCCGGGCGAAACATTCGCATACAAGCTGAAATTCCCGGACGCTGGTATGTACTGGTATCACCCGCACGTCAAAGAGGACTTTCAGCAAGAACTCGGACTTTACGGGAACTATCTTGTCGAACCGACCGACAGCAATTACTGGTCTTCGGTAAACCGAGAGGTTGCACTATTCCTCGATGATATTTTGATCGAGGATGGCCGAATTTCGTTGAGCAAGGACAGCACCGATCGCACTCTTATGGGTCGCTTCGGAAATGTCATGCTTACCAACGGCGAAACAAATTATTCTATTTCCGCAAAAAAGGGAGAAACGATCCGTTTCTATATCACCAATTCGGCAAATACCAGACCTTATAACTTCTTGATCGAGGGAGCGAAAATGAAGCTTGTCGGCTGGGATGGAGGCGCGCAAGAAAAAGACCAATGGGTTAATGCGGTAAGAATCGGCCCCTCCGAACGAGCGATCGTGGAGGTACTGTTCCCGAACAGCGGAACATTTGCGATCCAGAATGTTATTCCTGAAAAAACCTACACACTTGGCGCTGTAAACGTGAGTGCAGATCCCGTAGAAATCTCGTATGCCCCAGAGTTCAATCAGCTTAAAACCCATACCCAGACAGTTCAAAGCATCGAAGCAATGCGTCAATATTTCGACAAAGCGCCCGACAAGCAGATCAACCTCACGCTTGAAATGGGCGGCAACATGATGAACATGCAAAATATGGGGCATGGCGGCCACATGATGCCCAACGGTCAAATGATGGGTGGATCAATGACGATGGAAACAAGTCCTGACGGCATCGAAAAAGAGGACACTAATCCAATGATGAACCAAATGTCAGATACCGAATCGATTAAATGGAAAATGGTTGATCAGGCAACCGGTAAAGTGAATGACGATATCGACTGGACATTTAAGAAAGATCAGCCGGTAAAAATTAGGATTTTCAACGATCCAAATTCTATGCACCCCATGCAACACCCGATTCACTTCCACGGTCAGCAGTTTTTGGTTCTAGCAGTGAATGGTACTGCCCAAACCGATCTAGTTTGGAAAGATACGGTTATGGTGCCGTCAGGGCAAACAGTCGATATACTTCTTAATCCAACCAACCCAGGCGAATGGATGGCACATTGTCATATTGCCGAACATCTCACAGACGGAATGATGATGAAGTTTAAGGTGGAATAGAACAATATGAAAAACAAATGTAAAAAATGTAACGGAGCCGGTTATTATATGTACGATGAAAATCATATAAAACCATGTGAAGTTTGTTGTAGTCATCCTGATGGCTGGTGGAAATTGGAAAAACATTACGGAGAAGATAATGGTAAGTATGCGTGCAAAAGAGGCTGCGGAACTTTGGTAGATAAGCTTGCTGGCGAAGAACATCTTATGCAACTCACTAGAGATGCTCTTGCTGATGTCTTAGATCGCATACCTACTGAACTAGAAACTTTACGAACACACGCGGGTTTTAAGCGAATGGCTTCCACTATATATGAACGTATAGAATTCGAAGAAAAAGAACGAAAATCAGTTGCTAACAACCGCTCTTAGCAAAACAACTTAACTGCGATAGGATTCCAATCGATAGCAAAAAGTGCTATCATGTTCATTACAAAATACCTAAACTTCGCCATTGCGGAGCATGGTCCATATAGAAATCCCACGCGAGTAGAAACGGCCACATAAGCCGACACTTACTCGCGTGGGTCCTCACCCGAAAGGGAGGAGGGGTAGGTCCGAAAGGATTCTGCCGCCGGTCTTGTGTGGCCATTTGTGCTACACAAAATTATTAAGTAAAACCCACGCGAGCATGGATAATACACAAGAGTCTTTGGTTAAGACTAAAAACATAACCATATATTCAATTTTAGGTTGGATATTAGGAGTAATTTTTCTTTTGACAGGATTAGTTAACCTTTTCTCCGATACCCTAGCCGGAATTTTCTTTCTCCTAGCTGGATTAGTAGCCTTGCCTCCTGTAACAAAAATAGTTAGAGAAAAATATGGATTCAATGTTAAGAGATTTGTGAAAATTCTTGTCTTTATAGTTCTCCTCACTCTAGCCGGAGTTTCTATAAAAGAAGAGACTACATCCGAAGTAGCTAAAGAAACTCCAACTCCTGCAGTAGCCGAGCAAACACAAACACCTCCTCCCGTTCCTCAAACTTTGGAAGTAAACCACCCTCGTCTAAAGAACGAGGGCTTTAAAGAAGGACTGAAGTCCTA
>CAYTTP010000008.1:0-35949 GCA_964440955.1 uncultured Candidatus Saccharibacteria bacterium
CCCTCGCCCCCCACCAACTCATCCATTTTAATAACCCCCGCTAAAAAAAGTTGAGTGAGGAATGTTTGGTGGTGGGGCGAGGGGCAGAGCCGAGAGAAGCGAGGCAAGCGGAATTCATTTTAGAGTTAAGTGGTGATCCGAGCGTACGAGAACATCTACATCACCACGCGCGCGGAGCGGGCGAACATCATCACAAATTCTGTTTGAAAAAGGTTCGGATTTGGTCGTATAATGTAGCAATACGAAGCGTATTGATACGGGACGAAGGATTCGAACGGGAAGGGGGTCGGGGAAAAGGGACTTTCCCCGTTAGGAGAGCAGTGAGCGAAGCGAACGTTGAGAACCGTGGGTTCTTAAAGAGCGAAGCGAGTGAGATTCCAAGTCTCGGTAGTGACACAAAGCGTGCTTACATTTTAAATCCACAACACTTAATTTGAAAAGAAATTTGATTTTATGATATTGTTGCGGCAGGAGGTGCAGGTGAAAGAGCTTTTGACTTTTTGCGGTATCGGTCTGGCGCTCTTGTTAGTAGGAGCGTTCGTTGGTTCTACTGTGAATATTTGGTTACTTATTGGACTCGCCATTCCGTCTGCGTTGGCGGTAGTGTGGTGGGCGATAAGAGTGATAAGGACTGAAGGAAGCGATAGCTTGATACTGGTAATCTTTGCCATTACGGGATGTGCCGTGTGGGTTTGCTCGCTTTTGCTGTCCTTTTTGATCAAGAACTACTAACTGCTCGCGAAAGCTGTCCCTGTGGGGAGAAGCTCTCGCGGGCAGTTTTCATTTATGCTAATATTTTGAAATGAAAAATATATTATGGATTGTTGGTTTGATAGTGGTTGGGGTGGCTTTACTTTTTTTGCTGGGAGGCAGTACGACAATTGGTCCAAAATATGAGCTTGGACAAATAAACGAAGCCGATCACACTAAAGGTTTGGCGCCTGTTGGCACGACTACTTCTGGCGTTCTTATTGTCGAGTATAGCGATTTTCAGTGTCCAGCGTGTCGTTCATACTATCCAATAGTAAGACAATTGGTTGAGGAGTATAAAACTCAAGTCACTTTTGTCTATCGCCATTTTCCACTTATAAGTATTCATGGTAATGCTGAGTTTGCTGCTCGAGCTTCCGAGGCCGCTGCTTTGCAGGGTAAGTTTTGGGAAATGCATGATCTTCTTTTTGAAAAACAAAATGAATGGGCAAGTGTAGCTGATATTGAACCTCTTTTTATTTCCTACGCGACTCTCATTGGCATTGATGCCGAAAAGTTTAGAGCTGATTGGGTTTCTAAAGGCGTTAAAGATATTGTTAAAGCTTCTAGACTACATTCGCTAAAAGAAGGTTTGCAGGGTACACCGACATTTTTTGTGAATGGTCAAAAAATAGAAAACCCAAATTCTCTCGAGCAATTCAAGGCGGTAATTAATTCTGCAATTAAGTAAGTATTGTGATAGTCAAAAAATATCCGGAACAATCTCTCGATAGACCGGGGTATTTTTCTGCTGAAAAATCCCCTCACTCTCCCGACAAGTCGCGGTCCGAGAGTCGCTCTCGAGATATTTTTTGATTTTTTAGATTAGATTTACACTTATCAACAGTTTATTTTTACTTCGATAAGTCGCGCTGTTGTATTATTAGAGTATGAATACAAACTACTCTGATATTTATTTTGCAATCACTTCGATTTCAACTATTATCATTGCCGGCGTTTTATTGCTTTGTCTTTGTTATGTACTTTCAATTTTGCAAGACATAAAACGTGTTTCCCAAATAGCAAAAAAGGAAGTTGAAATAATTGCCCGTGGTTTGCAAGCTGGTGCGACTATGCTTGGTAGCGAGCTTTCTGCCGAGGCACAGGGCTTTGTGAGGACGATCTTTGCTTTGCTTCTTTCCCAGTTTGCCAAAAAGACGAGGGCAAAGAAGAAATAAATGAAAAGAATATTTAAATTATCGGTTTATGTGGCAGCCTGTGTTTTTGTTTTTTTCATTATTGCCCGCGAAACAGGTAAGCCAGAAGTTTTGAATGAAAATTTGTCCGAACAAAGAGTTGCTATCGCTTTTGAATGGGAAAAAGAGGTAGAAGTATACTTCCCAAAACGAGCCGACAAGGAGTGTGGTGTTGTTTATCCATTAAAGAGAAAAATAATAAATGCAGAAACGTTGGCCCCTGGTGCTTTGCAATCTCTCTTGTATGGAGTGACAGAAGAGGAAGAGGCGCAAGGCTACATGACTTCGATACCAAGCGAGGTTTTGATTGAGTCATTTGAAGTACGTGAAGGTGTGGCCTATATTGCTCTAAGTTCAAACTTCGATACTGCTCTCAAAAATTCCTGTCGTAAGGAAGCTGTCACGGCTCAAATAGAGGCGACATTAAAATCTTTTGGCGACATAAAACAGGTAGTTTTTGAGTAAAAAATTAATTTACAAAACTACTTACTACTATTTACTAACTACTGTTTACCTCGTATCAACTTTTGGTACTACAAGCAACCCCAAAAAAGTGAAAAGAGCGAGAAAGACGAAGGAGCCGGAGTAGGAGAAGGTGGTGAGGATAGGGATCGCAATAATCGGCGCTACAATTGAAGAGAGTGGGCGAGTCATTCTAAATAAGCTTATGAGTGCAGTATCGCTCTCTTTTACTTGCTTGAAAAAGTAACTCTCGCTAGCCACCTCGACTATACTTGCACCTACTCGAGTCATGAAAAGTATGGTAGCCCAAGCCCAAAATATTTTGTGATGCATGAAGGGGATAAAGAAAGTGAAAATTCCCATTATAGCGAAGCCAAAATATAGTAATTCTTTTTCGCCCCACTTTTTATCAGCCAGTCTTCCTACTGGAAGTTCGAAAAGTAGGAATGGTAGGAGCATGATGGTGAAAAGAAGGCCGATTTGTTTCCATTCAAACCCAACATTAATACTCAAAAGTAAGGGGAGGTAGATAGTCATCCAAGAAAAGAAAAACTGCAAAATAAACTGACCAATGATCACCCGCTTCTCGTCGCCGTCGTTGAGCAACCTCTTGAGCATTTTAAAAACATTGACATTTTTTGCACTCACTTCACTGGTATTCTTGAAACAGGTGGCGGTCAGTATAAAAAGAGGGACGAGAGTGGCAGCTGAAAGCAGGTAAGCATTTGAAAAATCATTGCCTTTGACCAAAAAAGAAATAAGGAGAGGTGAGGTGACCCAAGCAATGTTGGCTACGGTCAAAAAGATGCCACGTGTCGAGCCGGTCAAACCTTCCTTCTTGGTTTCTTGTTCGAGGTGAACATCGAGAGCGAAATAAAGCATTGATTCGCCCGATTGATGTAGAAGGAAGAGGAAAATAATGAAGCTTCCAAGAGTGACACTCCCCATTCCAAAAACAGCAAAAATTTCAAGAGCGACATAAAACAGGGTGACGAGCACACTGCCATATTTTTTGAAAAGGATTGGTCCTAAATAAAGGGCAAGAACACTAAGTAGCGAGCCTAGGGCATAAAACATGTTGAGCAAACTTGGGCTCAAGTATCCGGCGAGTAAAGAGGAGTTTACATAGGCGACAAGTGCATAGTGCATAGCAAGCAAAAATCCTCCAAAAAATATTGCTATCAATCTGCCACTATATTTCATTTTCATATTGTACACAAAAATGTCTGGGTATGGTATTGTTTTTGACTAGACGCAAATAAGGAGGCGTCGGTATGGATATGAAGAGTTGGTCGAAGTCGGTTAAAGGTGATTTCTTCATTGGGATCTTTCTTGTTTTAGTTCTCTGTCTCGTTGGCTACTCGGTAGACAAGATCAGAGGGCTAACCATCTTCGGAGGTGTAAGTTTTCTGGTCATTTTGGTGTATGTGAATGACAAACACCGAAAGGATGTGGAGGTGATGGCTAAGATCATTGGGGCTATGACGGAAAATATCCGTCGTCCAGCCATGGTCCAGCTCGCTGTTAAGGATGTGTTTCTTGATAATGAAACTCTTGTCTTCAAGCTCAGGGATACTTACGGTACTTTTCTGGGTGCAGAGTTTTCTGTAAAACTGTACCGTGACTATATCGCTTTCTGTAAGGATTTTTACTGGCTGACTCTCTACAGGGAGGGAACACATGCTCATGCCGCGGCGAAAAAGCTCGAAGCTTCAGTGCGGGACACTGTCTCTTGTAACAAAAATCCGAAGGATCTATTTATTGCGGTGGATGGATGTCTAAGGTTGGGTGTTCCTGTCGAGGCCAAGGTTTCGTACTACGAAATCGACCGGTTTGAGATATACCCTCTAGAATTGACATTTCACTTCTCTCCTCTTGATCAGGGAGAAAGGATAGATCCCATACAGTTTGTCTACCAAGACCCAAGATGGGGCCACTGGAATTCCGAGCTGGGGACCAATCTCTAAAGAGCCGGCGCGTCTACGACGCGCCGGCTCTTCTCTTAAATCCCCAGCACTACAGGAATGACAATCGGATGTTTAGCAGTTTTTTGGAAGAGGAATTGGGAAACTGCTTCAGTAACACTGTTTTTGATGTAGTCGAAATTGATCGGATTCATACCACGAGTGCTATCCTCGATATTTTTTTTGATGATAAGTCGTGTTTGTTGTAAAAGTTCTTGCGACTCTCTCAAATACACGAAACCTCGAGAAATAAGGTCAGGGGACTTTCTGAGTTTGCCGGTCTTGAGGTCAAGGATGGCGACAATAACAAACATACCATCATCCGCAAGCATTTTTCGGTCGCGCATCACGACTTCCTGTACATCAGCGACAGCAAAACCATCAACCATAACAGGTGAGGAAGGAGCAGTTTGCTTGAGAGCCGTTATTTTGTTGCCCTCATCTTGGATTTCGATGATCATACCGTTGTTTGGTACGATGATATTTTCCTCCGGCATGCCAAGGGTTTGGGCCAATTCTTCGTGAATGCGAAGCATGTAGTGATTGCCGTGAACAGGGATGAAGAATTTTGGTTTGATGTGGCGATGGAGCCATTCAAGCTCGCCTCGGTTGCCGTGACCAGTCGAGTGAATGTAAACATCAGAGGTACGGTAGTGGATTATCTTTGCTCCTTGTCTGGTGAGGTTATCTTTCAATTTTTGGACGGCACGCTCATTGCCGGGGATGATTGATGATGATAGCAAAACCGTGTCTCTTTTAGAGAGTTTTACATACTTGTGGGTCTTATTGGCCATACGCATGAGAGCGGCGAATTCGTCACCCTGTGCTCCTGTCGCGAGGACAATCACTTTGTCGGGTGGGTAGTTTTCGATTTCTTCGACGGGTACGATCGTTTCTTTACCAACCTTCAATCTATTCAATGACTTTACTATCTCAATATTTTGCTTCATGCTTCTACCCTCCACCACTACTTTTTTGCCATTGCGTTCGGCGGCTTCGATGATCGCGATGATGCGCTCGAGTTGAGAGGCAAAAGTGCCGATTATTAGTCTTCTTTTTGTTGTTCGTATGATTTCTTCTAGATTTTTATGGACAAGTTTTTCAGGTGTTGAAAAACCTGGGTTGTCGACGTTGGTCGAGTCCATCATAAGCAAGAGAACCTTCTCTTTATCAAAGCGGGCATATTCATTTTGCTCGCGTTCTGAAGGTATGCCGTTTTCGTGCTCAAGTTTGATGTCGCCCGGAGTGACGACTGCTCCGTAGGGAGTTTCGATGATTATACCCATTGAGTCAGGAATAGTGTGGGTCACGGAGAAAAATTTCACTTTTGTCTTGCCAAGAGTGATCGTGTCTTCTTTTTCGACTACTTTGATATCAAGTGGTGGCAGATGAGGAAATTCTTCTTGGCGTTTTTTGATCATAACAGCCGTGAGTTCGCGTGCGTACATTGTTGGGTTGCCAATACGATACATAATATAGGGCACTCCACCTATGTGGTCGAGGTGACCGTGGGTGATTATGACACCGCGGATCTTTTCTTGGCGCTCCTCCAAGTATTTGGTGTTTGGCAAAATGTAGTCGACGCCAGGAGTGTCTTCGTCGCGAAACTGAAAGCCGGCATCAATAACTATAATATCGTCACCAATTTCGATGGCGGTCATGTTTTTGCCTATTTCCTCAACGCCACCTAAGGGTATGATGCGTATGTTCTCGCCGACCGGAGGAATGGAGAGAGTTTCTGAGCTTCTAACTTCAGTTCTTTTGTTTTCGGGTGCGCCAAAGCGGGTGTTGGTATTGGTAAACTTGCGTCGGGTAAAATTACTCTTTGTCCGGGCTGTTCTAGGTGTTCGTGGTCCCGCTCCAGTTGGGGTGGGGGCCCCAACTGGAGATGAAGATCCTCCTATTTTGAAACTTCTAATCCTATTTCTACGTCTGTCGATCATTTTATTTTTTAATGTTATTTATAATTTTTTTATTTATTATCTATCTTTTGGTGCAAAAATTTTCCAAACCTTATCTGTATGCGTATACCAATCGTTTGCCGTACTAAATCTTTCGTATTTATAAGCGACTTCAGGCAGGGATAGGTTTTTGGTGTTTTTGGGTGTGATGTAGGTAAGGTGTGGTGAAAAAAGGAAAATGCTAGGCAAATCGTTTTTTATTTCGTCGAGCAGAGGTTTACTAAGTTCTTTTAAGTCCTGATCCACCTTGGCTGACTTGATATTTTGCAGAGCTCGATCCGCCGAGAGGTTGGTGTAAAGGGCGATGTTTAGACCCGGGTCGGTCCTAGCGGAAGAGTGCCAAAAAGGGTATAGATCTGAAGGGTCGCGTACCACTTCTCCGAAAAGCAGGCTTTCATATTTGCGAGACTTGATGATTGACTGCAAATCGGCTGGTTCAAATACCTTTATCGAAACAGAGGCGCCGATTGCTTGCCAGGAAGCAGCGAGCATATCAGCTGCTTGTTTAAGCTCTGGACTGTCAGAAGTGGTGATCGAAAATTCAAGGGTAATAGTTTCGTTTTTGGTCTTTTTTTCCATTATACCAAGTTCGTTTTTTACCCAACCACTTGCGGCAAGTAGTTCGATCGAAGAGGTGGTCGGAGCACTTGTCGTGCTCTGCGATGGCAAAGGTCCGTCTATCACAAGCCCACGACCATTGAGTACGTTTTCGACTATGTCATTTTTGGGTGTAGCAAGGAGGAGTGCCTCACGAACTTCTTTTTGTAGCAAAGCGCGGGAGGAGTTTTGGTTGAAAAATACTCCAAAAACTCTTGGTAGAGCAGCTGTTACTTTTTTTGATTCGTTTTTTATTTCGTTTAAGAGAGCACTACTGCTTAAGACAAAGCTCTTAATGTTGCCTTTTTCGTAGGCCTCGACCAGCCCGACTTCATTTCCAAAAAAAGTGAAGGTTATTTTGTCTATGTATGGGCGGCCCAAGGAATATTTTTTGAAAGAAGACAGAGTAATGCTCTCTGGTACACCATCTGAATTTTTAGACAGTGAATCAAACTTGAAAGGTCCGGAGCCTATTGGACGAATATTTAACTCAACAAATGGAAATTCTTCGTTTGTTACTTCTCGCCAGAGATGTGACGGCAAAATGCCCAAGGTCAAGGTTTCAAAGAAGGAGGAGTTTGGTTCGGGCAGGGTAAACCTGATTTCTCGGTCACCAACTTTTTCGACTGCTATACCCTCCCAACTTGCTTGCTTAGGGCTTTTGATTTGAGGATCAAGTGTTTTTTGGACAGTGAAAATAATATCATCAGGAGTGACTGGTATGTTGTCATGAAAAACAGCCGTCTGACGTATTAAAAAGGTGTAGACTCGACCATCGTCACTTACAGTATAGCTCTCGGCAAGATCGGGTATAAATTTGTTTGATACATCTCTTTTTAGGAGGCCGGAATAAGTAAGGTAGGCAAGGTCTTTGTCGGTATCTGAAATAGCAAGGATTGGGTTTATGAACCGAGGGTTGCCTACCAAACCTTCATGTATTTCGCCGCCTCGACCAGGCACCTCGACCAAAAACAGGGAGTTTACTCTAAGGACAAGAGTAAGCCCGGTTACGATTACGATTGTGGCAAGAAGCCAAAAAATAAATTTTTCGGTTGGCCGCATCTTTTGGGACAAGCTTTGGATAAATAGAGTGAGGCGGCTGTGGCGTGGTGTACCAAACAAAGCAACACACAAGGAAAGAATTTTTTCTTTAAATGTCATTGGAGTGAGGGCAAGTGCCCATTTATTTTTTCTCTGGTCTTCTTTTTGGACTTAGTAAACGAGGTTGATTAGGGTTGAAGCGACAAACAAAGAGGCGACGATGATAGTCGAGCGAAAAAGCCAAAGTTCTGGTCCGCGTCGCGTGCGGTTGTTACCTTCAAAATTTCCACCACCAAAAGCACTACCGAGCGAGCCTTCGGATTGCTGGATGATTATAAGCGTCCCCAATATGATGCTCAGGGCTATTTGAATATAAGACAACATTACCTTGTGGGGGAGTATAGCATGGGGTTTTAGAGATTGCAAATTTAGAGCCTAGACGACTCTTTGCATTTGTCTTGCTGTGTAATATAATGCCTCTGCTTTTGAGGTTTGTTTTATCATTAATTTTCTTTAATCAAAATGAAAAAGAAACCAATACCCAAAAAATATCAAAACAAGAAACCTAAAATTTCTAAAGGTTTAGATAAAAGTTCAAAATCCTCCCACCGGGTAGTGCCGCTTGGTGATCGGGTTTTGCTTCGCCCATTATCAGCCGAGGAGGTTAATACAACTGTGTCAGGGATTATAATTCCTGAAACTGTTTCCAAAGAAAAACCAGAGCAAGGGATTGTCCTTGCGGTTGGTCGAGGCAAAACCATTGACGGCAAGCTAGTGCCGGTCGAGGTTGAGGTGGGGCAGAGAGTTGTCTTTTCCCGCTATGGTTATGATGAAGTCAAAGTCGATGGTGAAGAGCTATATATATTGAAGGAGGAGAATATTTTGGCAGTAATAAACTAAATCACGTATGGCAAAGAAAATAATTTTTAACGAAGAAGCACGACGTGCTCTTCAGCGAGGAGTAGATGCGGTTGCAAATGTAGTGAAGGTGACGATCGGCCCGCGTGGTCGAAATGTGGTACTCGACAAGTCGTACGGCACACCGACTATAACAAACGATGGTGTTTCTATTGCTAAGGAAATAACCCTTGCCGATAAATTTGAAAACATGGGTGCGGAGATCATTAAAGAAGTGGCAACCAAGACAAATGATATGGCGGGTGATGGTACTACTACTTCAGTAGTGCTTACTCAAGCTATTGTTCAAGAAGGTATGCGACATACTAGGATGGGAGTGAATGCAATGTCGCTCCGCTCCGGTATTGAGGAAGCTTCAAGGAAGGCAATAGAGGTACTTGGTCAAATATCAAAACCGATAAAAAATAAAGAAGAAATTAGGCAAGTGGCGACTATTTCTGCTGAGTCGGAGGAGATAGGGGCTATTATCGCAGAAACTATCGATAAGGTTGGCAAGGACGGGGTGGTCACTGTCGAAGAATCACAAACTTTCGGAGTTGACTCGGAGGTGGTTGAAGGTTTGGAATTCGATAAAGGCTATGTCTCTCCTTATCTTGTCACCAATGCTGAACGGATGGAAGCCGAGTATAGGGATGTGCCGGTCCTTTTGACTGACAAAAAGATCTCAAGCGTCAAAGAAATATTGCCCTTACTCGAATCGCTTGCTCAGAGTGGCAAAAAAGAGCTGGTGATAATTGCCGATGATGTTGATGGTGAAGCTCTCTCAACCTTCATAGTTAACAAACTTCGGGGTGGTTTTTCGGTACTTGCTATCAAGGCGCCTGGTTTTGGTAATGCTAAGAAAGAGATCCTTGAAGACATTGCGGTAACGGTTGGTGGTACAGTTGTTTCCGAAGAGACCGGCCTCAAACTTGAAAATGCGACTGCCTCGATATTGGGAAGAGCAGCAAAAGTTATTTCCAAAAAAGACAGTACCGTTATTGTGGGCGGCAAAGGAGGCAAGGCTTCTATCGATGCTCGCGTTAAAGTACTCAAAAAACAGCGCGAAGAGACCGATTCAAAATACGACAAGGAAAAACTTGATCAAAGAATAGCGAAGCTTGTAGGTGGTGTTGCTGTAATGCGGGTAGGTGCAGCGACCGAGACCGAAATGAAATATTTGAAATTGAAGATTGAAGATGCTGTTTCGGCTACCAAAGCAGCGATCGCTGAAGGTATCGTAGCAGGTGGTGGTTCGGCTCTGATACGTGTCGCTAAAAAAATGAAAGGTCAGAAGGCTACCGACTTCGCGACTCCAGAAGTTGCTTTAGGCTATGACATTGTCCTCAAGTCGCTTGAAGCACCTCTTCGTC
This sequence comes from uncultured Candidatus Saccharibacteria bacterium, assembly GCA_964440955.1. GTDB lineage: Bacteria > Patescibacteriota > Minisyncoccia > Phycocordibacterales > WO2-35-19 > CAYTTP01. Next base: position 10,242 of record CAYTTP010000008.1, read on the forward strand.
AAATCGTTTTAAACACAGGAAACGCTGACGGCTCGGTCGCTGTCGAAAAAATAATGAATTCCGAAAAAGAGAATGCTGGTTTTAACGCTCGGGAAGAAAAGTTTTCAGATGATCTTTTGAAAGATGGAATCATTGATCCGGTCAAGGTCACTCGTACGGCTTTGCAACATGCAGTCTCGGCGGCTGCGATTCTCCTTACTACCGAAGCTGCGATCGCTGACGAACCAGAACCTAAAAAACCTCATGCTCCTCATGAGCCGGAGTATTAAGAATCAAAACCTGTCCGCTGAAGAAGCGTGATCACAAACAAAAAAGACCTCAAGGTCTTTTTTGTTTGTGTTAAAATAGTCGCATGGATATTTTTGCACACATGGCTTGGACAAATGTCGTATTTTATAAAAAATACAAAAACGAAATTAAGAATAGGTTTATTGCGATACTCTTTGGGGTTTTGCCCGACCTTGCTTCTTTTGCACCGATATTTATTTATGGTTTTGTAAGTAGACAGGGCTTTTTGGAACTGGCATTTTCGTCAAACTTTTGGGCTAGGTATGCAAGTGAGTCATACAATTTCACTCACAGCATGGTCTTGTTCGCTTTGGTTTTTGGTTTGATTTGTGTTTTCAGAAAGGTTTTGGGTAAGCCCTTGATATACTGGCCGATTTTTGGTTGGGCGCTTCATATAATAATAGACATATTTACCCACCGAGGTTTTTATGAGACGCCATTTCTTTTCCCACTTTCTCCTTATAGATTTTCAAATGGTATTTCATGGGCGCATCCTACTTTTATGATTATAAATTATAGTGTCCTTGCTCTTATTTATTTGTTTTGGTTTTTGGTTCTTCGGAAGAAGGAAGTTAAAAAGACTATCAATTTGTGATATAATCTGATTATTAATATGATTTTATTAAATAATATGGAACCTACACAAAAAAGCTTTTTTCAGAGAAACTTAGCCTGGATCGTTGTCCTTGCGGTTGTAGTCGTTGCCGTACTTTGGGGTATTTCGCGCTACAACTCGTTTGTTACTCTAAATGAACAAATAGACACGCAGTGGGCTCAAGTAGAAAATCAGCTCAAACGACGCTTTGACCTTATTCCAAACATTGTCGCTAGTGTGAAGGGGCAAACACAGCAGGAGAAAGATGTATTGCTTGCCATTGCTGATGCAAGAACTCGCTACGCCGGAGCGACGACTGTCGACCAAAAAGCATCTGCCGCCTCTGCGGTCGAAGGTGCTCTCGCGAGACTTATGGTGATCGTCGAAAATTACCCAACTCTTCAGTCCAGCCAGGCTTTTCAGGATTTGAGAGTGACTTTGGAAGGTACCGAAAATAGGATCGCAGTTGAACGCAAAAATTATAACGACAAAGTAAACTTGCTCAATGTCCAAGTAAAACGTTTCCCATCGTCAATTATTGCTGGCCTTTTTGGAGTTGAAGCAAGAGAGTACTTTGAGGTCCCGGTTGAACAACAGCAAAATCCGACAGTTGATTTTTCTAGCTAAGTGTTTGTGTTTTTGCTTGAGTTCATGTATTGCAAGGCAAATCTCTGCCAAAATGCTATGAAAAAAATATTCTATATGGTTTTTTTGATCTGCTTGTGGGTATTTGCCGTATCCGGAGTGTTAGCTTTTGAAGTACCAACCAAACCTACTGCTTTTGTTTCTGACTATGCGAGCTTGCTGAGTAGGGAGGAGGCACAAGGGCTCGAATCGAAGCTTCAAGCTTTTGAAAAAAGCAGTGGTTATGAGATAGCGGTCGTGACCATTAGCTCGCTTGAAGGAGAGGAAATCGCTGATGTTGCTCAACAATTTTTTGAAAAGTGGGGGATAGGCAAAAAGGAGAGCAACAACGGAACCTTGCTTTTGGTAGCGCTCAACGATCGACAAACACGTATCCACACAGGCTATGGAGTCGAAGGTGTTTTGACTGATCTTACCACTTCTTATATTCAGCGCGATTTGCTTACTCCGGCTTTTAGGGAGGGTAGGTATGGCGCGGGTGTCGAAGAGGCGGTTGATACTATGATGGGTCTTTTGTCGAAGGAAATTGATCCAAATACCCTTCCTCGTCATTATTCTAATTCTTTTGTGCAGGGTCTTTTGAATAATTTTCAAGTGGTCTTACTATTTTTGTTCATTGGATTTCAGATTTTGATTGGTTTATTGGCCAAAACAAAATCGTGGTGGCTTGGTGGTGTGATTGGTGGTAGTGGTGCAGTATTTTTGATACTGTTTTTTGCTATCCCCGTGCTAGCAAGTATTATCACTTTTTTTGGGCTGGTTGGTTTTGGTTTACTCTTTGATTTTCTAGTTTCTAGAGCTTATGGTAAAGGGGGTGGGTTTGGTCGGGGTGGATTTGGTGGTTTTGGCGGAGGCGGTTTTGGTGGCGGTAGCGGTAGCTCGGGTTTTGGCGGCTTTGGCGGTGGTTTCTCCGGTGGGGGTGGCTCAAGTGGTAGATGGTGATATAATAGGGGTATGAAAAATATAACCATATACTCAACGCCGACTTGTCACTTTTGCCAACTAGCCAAAGAATATTTCAAAGAAAATAATTTGGTTTACACTGAATATAATGTACTGTCTGATTTGGAAAAAAGACAGGAGATGGTGGAGAAGAGTGGGCAGATGGGCGTGCCGGTCATCGTTTTTAGTTGGAAAGTTGAAGGTCAAATGGAACCTCGTGAGAAGGTAGTAGTTGGCTTCGATCAGACTGAAGTCGAAGATATTTTAAAATCTTAAAATCCATATGCAACCAGAAGAACGCGACATGCTGAAAAAAGCTTTGGAACTCTCAAGGGAGAACAATCAAATGCTTCATGCGATTCGTCGTGGAATGTTTTGGGGTCGAGTCACTCGAGCTATTTATTGGATCGTGCTTATTGGTGCTTCGATCGGGGCATACTACTATATCGAACCATATCTTGATACGGCGATCGGTGCTTATGGTTCGGTCAAGGGTGACATTCAAAGCTTTGGTGATTTGTTTAGGTAATTTCGAATAGTTTTAAAATTGCGCCTAAAACATTGGCAAAAAATCTTATTTCTAGTAAGATGGTTGGGTATGCCTGGGTAACTCAGTTGGTCAGAGTGCTTCCCTGAAGAGGAAGAAGTCGCCAGTTCGAATCTGGCCCCAGGCACACTGATGAATATGATGGCTAAAATAAGTCGCGTAGTCTACCAAAATATCTTCAAGCCTTTGTTTTTCAAGTTTGATCCAGAATTTGTCCACGATCGTATCACCAGTTTAGGTGAGCTTGTTGGCAAATCATCCTTACTGTCGCGAATAATTTACAAATCTTTTGCTTATGAAAATGATAGTTTGGAGCAAATATTGTGGGGTATAAGTTTCAAAAACCCTATCGGTCTTTCAGCTGGTTTCGACAAGGATGGCAAACTCTTTTCTGTTATGGGAAGTGTTGGTTTTGGATTTTCCGAAATCGGTACTATGACTTATTTGCCATACGAAGGAAATCCGACCCCGCGTCTTTATCGTCTGCCTAAGTCCAAAGGTTTGGTTGTCTACTATGGTCTCAAAAACGAAGGAGTAAATAGGGTAATGGGACGTCTTTCTAAAATCTGCTCTACTCACCCGATACCAGGTGTCATCTCGATAGGTCGGACCAATTCGATGCAAAATGTTTCGGTCGAAAACAGTATTGATGATTATTTCAACTGCTTAAAATCATGCATTGAAGCTCGGGTGGGCGAAGCTTATGAAATAAATATTTCTTGCCCAAATATTTTTGGTGGCAAATTTTTCACTGATCCAAAGTCTTTGGACGCTCTTCTTAGTCGCCTATATTCTTTGCCGATACAGAAGCCGGTGTTTATAAAAATGCCAATCAATGATCCATGGCCAGATTTCAAAAAAATTGTTGACGTTGCTTTGTCCTACAAAGTTGATGCTCTTACTATCGGCAATCTCAATAAAAATAAGGAGGATAGTTCGGTCGTTAAAGACTACATACCAGAGTATGTTAAGGGCGCAATAAGTGGTAAGCCAACCGAAAAGCTTTCAAACGAGCTTATCGCAAAGACTTATGAGTATTGTGGTGACAAAATAAAAATAATCGGTGTTGGCGGTATTTTTAATGCTAAAGATGCTTATGAAAAAATTTGCAGAGGAGCATCTTTGGTCGAACTTATAACCGGAATGGTTTTTGAAGGACCGCAACTTATAGGCGAAATAAACCGCGATATCAAAAAATTTCTGGAGCGGGATGGTTATGCAAATATAGCCCAAGCTGTCGGTAGTCGTGCTAAGATTTAGTTTCCTCGGACTTTCAGTTTTGCTTGGCGATGTTTGTCGAGTTTTGGAAGTCTAATAATGAGAAGTCCATGCTTTTCGATTGCCTCCGAAGCGTCAACGTCTATTTCTTGAGGTAGTACGATTGAACGGGAAAAACTGCCCCAATATAGCTCGCGATGAAAATAATCGTCATCAGCTATAGTGCGCTCACTTTCGCGCTTACCTTTTATTGTGACCATGTCGCGTGAAATTGAAACATCTAAGTCTTCAGGTCTTACCCCAGCGACCATTGTTTTTATCACTATTTCATTTTGATTTTGGTAGACATCGATTGAAAGCTCGCCTTCCTCTGGCGGTTGTTCCTTCCATGTGTCTGCTTTAGGCTCTTCGTATACAATTTCCTCTTCCGGTAGGGAAACGGCGCCGGTCAGCCTTTCAAAAAATGATCGTCTATCTTTTGGCATGTGATTTAGCTTTAAGAATAAGTTTTTTTGACCTTTTCGATCAGTAATATGACTGAAATAATAAGTACCCAGACTCCAGCAAAAACAAAAAACTTGTCGCTTTCAAGCTCCATTATAAACAAATTGAAGACTGTATGCAACGCGATCGCTAGTGTGATACCTAGGTAAACAGCAATTCTTTTTATTTTTGGACTTTTCCAAAAAGTGAGCCCAATGGCGACGCCCACGACCGCAGAAGCGGCTACATGCAAAAGGGTTGCTCCTATAAAGCGCGAATTACCGAGAGTAAGGCTTTGACCAAAAAGTCCTTGGTCAATGATATTGCTAATAAACAAAGTGTTTTCTAGAGCTGAAAATCCAAGAGCGGCGGTGATGAGGTATATTACGGCATCGAGCGGCTCATCCATGTAGCGACTTTTAAGCGCACCAACGTAGGCAGCAATGTACTTCCATATTTCTTCGGTTGCTGCCCAAAGTAGGAGGGTCAAAAATGTTATTTCAGAATTAAATTTATTGAAGATGAATTTTTCGATCGGTAGTACAATAAAGACGGTCATCATGCCGATCAAAAATACGGAAGTGATCTTTGATTTTGGTTCTGGGTGAAGACGGTCTTCCTTGAGCCAAAACCACAACCAAAAAATGGCTGGCACTATTCCACCTGCGAGTGAGATTATAATGGTACTAAAAGTCTCTGACATTTACTCACATTATAGCGTAGGCCACTTCTCGACCATAAGCAATTTCTGTGTATGAACACTAGCTGGTAGAGCTTGCCAAATGGTTTCGGTCACGAAAGGCATAAACGGATGTAAGGCTTTTATTTGTTGTACAAGCAAGAAGCCGAGCATATTTTTTATCGATTCGCTTTTTTTCTCATCTTTCAAATCGGCTTTACTTTCCTCGATTATTTTGTCGGCAAAAATGTGCCATGTGTAAGCATATAGTTTTTCGGAGGCCATGTAGAGTCTGTATTCTCCCATGTCTTGTGTTACGTCTTCAATAATTTTTTGCCATTCATCTATTTTGTCTCGGTATTCGATGACAGCCTTCTCTTTGTCGCAAAAAAGATCAGGGTTGTTTTCGAGGACAAAGCGGGTGATGTTCCAGAGTTTGTTGGCGAAATGTTTGTAGCCTTTTATTTTTTGTTCATCAAATTTGACATCACTGCCTATTGCCGAGCCGACAAGTAGTCCCATACGCAAAGCGTCAGCTCCATATTTTTCAATCATTTCAAGTGGGTCGACACCGTTATTGAGTGATTTGCTAAACTTTTTACCATCTTTGGCACGAACAAGACCGTGGAGCAGTACCTTTTTGAAAGGCACTTGCCCTAGGTGGAAACCGCTCATGAGTATCATTCGCGATACCCACAAATTTAGAATTTCATAACCAGGCGACATGAAAGAGGTCGGATGAAATTCCCTTAGGTCTATTGAATCGTCTGGCCAACCAAGTGTTGAAAACGTCCATAGTGCAGAAGAAAACCAAGTATCCAAAACATCTTCGTCTTGGATCCAATTATTACCTTCAGGAGCTTTTATGTCACAAAGCATGTCTTTGCCCGAATACCACACTGGTATACGGTGGCCAAACCAAATTTGTCTTGAAATACACCAATCGTGAAGGTTGTCTATCCAATGGAAGTAAGCATTCCTAAAACCTTCCTGCATTATCTCGACTCCGCCATTCTCAACCGCCTTTCGCATCATTTGTTTTAGTGTGATCGTGTCACCACTTTGGATGCCAGGTATTTCAGAATGTGGAATAACAAAAGGCTTGTCTACCGCTATGAACCATTGTTCCATTATTTGAGGTTCGATGACCGCCCCAGTTCGCTCTGAGATTGCTTTATTGTGTATATAGTTTTCTTCTACCTTTTCGACCAAGCCTTTTTGAGAAAGTTTTTCAACTATTTTTTCTCGGGCTTCGTCTATTTTCATGCCAGCAAACTCACCGGCTATTGCCATGAGTTTGCCATATTTGTCTATTATTTGTTCCTTCTCTAAATTGTGGCGGGCTGCGATCTCGAAGTCTGCCATACTGTGCCACGGTGTTATAGTCATAACTCCTGTACCAAAATCCATATCGATAGACTCATCTTTTATGATAGTTGCTTTTATCGGACCATTGATCCATTCAAGGTCTATTTGTTCGCCGTGGGAATATTGTTTGTACCTTCGGTCTTCAGGATGCATCACTACATATTTGTCCCCAAATTTTGTCTCTGGACGTGAGGTGCCAATGACAAAAGGACCGTATTTGAAATAATAGAATTTTGTTTTCTCCTCTTCATACAAGACTTCATCGTCTGATATGGTGGTTTGGCCCTTGGTGTCCCAATTTATTATTCGCTCTCCTTTGTAAATAAGTCCTGCGTCATACATCTTTTTGAAAGCAGTCAAAACTGCCATATTTCTTTTTTCGTCCAGTGTGTATGCGTACCTTGACCAGTCAAGGGAAGCCCCCATTTTTTTTACTTGGTTCAATATCGTGCTCTCGCTCTGTTTTGCAAATTCATTTACTCTCTTCACCAGTTCTTCTCTGCCTAGATCATGCCTAGTCTTACCCTCTTCTTTTTGAATATTTTTTTCTACTCTAGCTTGTGTGGCTATGGCCGCAGAGTCAGTACCGGGGACAAACAAAGTCTTTTTGCCACGCATTCTTTCGAAACGAACTATTGAATCTTGAAGGGAATCTTCGTATGCATGACCGACATGGAGTACTCCCGTTACATTTACAGGTGGCAAGACTATAGAGAAGTATTCAGGGTTTTTATCTATGATCCCGTCCTCGACACATTTGTCTGGATTAAAATAACCACTTTCTTCCCAAAGTTTATACATTTGTTGTTCATTCGATGACGGGTCGTATGGTTTTTTAAATTTTTCATTCATTATCACTATAATACAGCATATTTTATATTTTAATAATTTGCCTAATACCACTAGGGTAGCCTGCGTATACTTATATAGGACAAAATAAAATAAATTATTTGTCCTATATAATAAATACTTTTATAGCAAAGTTATAGATGTCTTATAAAAGACATATTTAAAATATAAAAGACATATATACCATTGCCATTTACTAAAAATTCAAAATAATGTTGTATATAAAGGTGTTTTTAGATTTAGAACTTTTTTAACCTCCTTTTCACTTATATTGACAAATGTGTTAAGTATGGTATCTTTTTGTTGTTATGATCAAATTTGTTTCCATTAAAAACAAAAGAATATTGAGTGCTATCTTAGCGGTATCTTTTTTGATGTCGCTTGCACCCGTCTCTACTCCAAAGCTTTCTGCTGCGGAGGTTTTGCCTATCTGTCAGGTTGAATTTTTTAGTGATATAAATCACACCGTAGAGTACGTTGACACAGTCAGCAATATCTTTAAAACTGGCAATGCGGTCGCTACTTATAGCGGAAACTCTCGATGGACGGCTTCGATTCCTGGAGCTACTTGGATATGGTCTTCTTATCACGTTGAAGATACAAAAGCCACTACAACAGCTCTCTTTTCACGCGATATTTCAATTGGTTCTATAGAGAGCGCAACTCTTGTGATCGCTGCTGACAACTTGTACAACCTTCGAATAAATGGCATGACAGCGGTCGCTTCTCCAAATACAAATTTCGTTGAAGGCGACACTTTTCCAAACTTTGGCGAAGCCCATACTTACGAAATACCTGTATCATTTTTTACTTCAGGAAAAAATAATTTTGTTTTTAGTGTGACAAACATGGCGATCGAAGAAGCCGATCAAATGCCAGAGCACAACCCAGCTGGTTTGTTATACAAACTTGTTATTAAGGGTAGAAACATTTCAGGTATTGGGTCAAGCAATGTTAATTGTCAAACAACAAACACACCCCCAACTATTTCTCTTGTTGGTGCAAATCCGATGGAGATAACCGTCGGTACTCCTTTCGTTGATCCGGGTGCTACTGCTACTGATACCGAGGATGGTGACCTTACTACTTCTATCGTGAAAACAGGAACAGTAAACGCTTCAACTACTGGTACTTATATTTTGGATTATTCAGTCACTGACTCTGGCGGTCTTTCAGCTTCAACTACTCGAACAGTTATCGTAAAGCCAGCAGGTTGTACTTCAAACTGTGGTGGGGGAGGTGGAAACAACAACCCTAGCGTTACCCTAGGCTCAAACCCAAGTACTATTACCGAAGGGGCTAGCTCGACTCTTTCTTGGAATTCATCAAACACATCGTCATGTTCAGCAACTTGGACTTCGGCAACTTCGACTTCGGGTACAAAAGTAGTTTCTCCACTGACAACTACTTCTTATTCTATTTCATGTACTGGTTCAAATGGGACAGTCAGTGCTACTACTACAGTCACTGTAAATCCTAAAGTTACAAACACTCCTCCTGTTATTACTCTTATAGGTTCAAACCCATTTGAAATAATAATTAACAATCCTTTTGTTGATCCGGGTGCAACTTCAACTGATGCAGAAGACGGCAATCTAACTTCTCAAATTGTCCGTACTGGTACTGTTAATGCCTCTACTACCGGCACTTATGTTTTGACTTATTCAGTCACTGACTCTGGCGGTCTTTCAGCTTCAACTACTCGAACAGTTATCGTAAAGCCAGCAGGTTGTACTTCAAACTGTGGTGGGGGAGGTGGAAGCACAAATAATCCTCCTACAATAACACTTATTGGTAACAATCCTTTTATAATCACTATAGGTACAAATTTTGTTGATCCGGGTGCTACTGCTTTAGACACAGAAGACGGAAATTTGACCTCAGCTATCAAAGTTTCAGGTAGTGTTAGTACTACTACTATAAGTACTTCGACTATCACTTACTCTGTCTACGACTCAAAAGGTCTAGGAGCTACTACTACAAGAACTGTCGTGGTTGTGCCTGTAAGCACTTCAACTAAACCTATTTGTTCTGACGGTGTAGATAATGATGGTGATGGCAAGGTTGATTCAAGCGACCCTGGTTGTCATTCTGACAATGATCCTAATAATAACGGTTCCTACGATCCAAACGACAATGATGAGACTGACCAAACAAGTGGTTGTACCTCAAACTGCGGTGGCGGTGGAGGTGGCGGGGGTGGTGGAGGCAGCAGCCTTTCTGGAAGTCGTAGACGCCCAATTGTAGTTGGTGAGATCGCTGGTGCTACTTCTTGTACTTATCTTCGCGACTATTTGCGCAGGGACTGGAACAATGACTCGGTTGAAATGCTTAAGCTCAAATCGTTCCTAAATGTCTTTGAGAAAGAAAATTTGTCCTTGACAGCTGATTTTGATCAAGCTACTTTTGATGCGGTTTCTCGATTCCAAAACAAATATGAGTCCGACATCCTTACTCCTTGGGGTCATACGGCTCCTACTGGCTTCGTGTACATTCTTACCAAAAAGAAGATAAACGAAATATATTGTAATACAATACTTACCCTCACTGAAGATAATGTAAATGAGATAAATAACTTCCGAGCTTTCCTCGAGAGTTTGAAAAATGGCTCTAATAGCACAATCATAAATGGCTCTTTGAGTACTAGTACATTACCTGTGATCATAAATGATTTGGTTGGTCAAAATGTCCTTGACAGTGTTGACCCAGTAGTTCTTTCAATAAAAGACAGTACCTCAACTCCTTCAATCATAAAGGACGCGGCAATATCACTACTTGCTTTCCCAAGCGGTATTCAGGATTGTCTTTTAGCTGGAAGCACTAAATGCCTCATAGCCTTTATTGTACTTATAGTGATTATCGCGGTTATTGCTTATGTGATTGGTAGCATGAGTCGCTTCCAAGAAAGACGAAATATCATTCGCATCAGAACTTTCTTGGCTGGTTGTGCTGTTATCCTGCTTCTCTCCTTTATAACTCGTACTTATTGTTTGGTCTGGCCGTTTATCATCACTCTCATTGCTTCTTTCATCACTCGCTTCTTTATAGAAAATGGTTCGGATGATGAAGGGTACCCTACAAGTGAAGACGCTCCTTTGCCAAAAGAGGAGGATATCAAGCCTATAGATCAAGATTCCCCTCTGCTTTAAGAGGCAGGTTGTTTCTCTCTGGATTTAAGTATTCGAGGTAGCCGGCTATCGCAATCATGGTTGCGTTGTCGGTAGTGAACTCCTTTTCGGGTATCATTAACTCAAAACTACCCGTTTCTTTTTCGAGTTTTAAAAAGCTTTCCCGTATTGTTTTATTAGCGACCACACCACCTCCCAGTATCAAAGTTTTTGGTTGATATTTTTCGATTGCTTTTTTGGTTTTACCTATCAATGTCTCGACTACCGCATCTTCAAATTCTCTCGCTACTTTTAGTTTTAAATTATCGCTATGGTCATTGGTCGCTCGGGAGAAAATTCTCTCGATCGACCGGGGTATTTTTTTGCTAAAAAATCCCCTCACTCTCCCGCCAGTCGCGGTCCGAGAGTCGCTCTCGAGAACATTCTCCTGAGCTCGAGCAATATCTCCTCGGTGAGTTTTTAGATCTCTTAGATAATAAAGCACTGCAGTTTTGAGGCCAGAAAATGAAAAGTTAAAATCTTTGGAGTGGATCATGGGTCGGGGGAATTTGGTTTCGAGCGATAAACCTTTTGTTCGCGCCTCATCAGCCAACTTGCTTATTTCTGGGCCACCAGGGTAGGGAAGACCAAGCATTCTTGCTACTTTGTCGAAAGCTTCGCCAACCGCATCGTCTTTGGTTTCTCCTATTTTTTCTTTTTCTTGCCAGCTTTTCATATATACAAGTTCGGTGTGTCCGCCTGATATCAAAAGCCCTAGCGCGGGAAATTCCACCTCTGTTCTTTCTTTTTCTAACTTGTTTGCTGAAGAGGAGAGTTTAAATTTTGAATTTATTAGCACTGATGCTAAGTGGCCATTCATGTGATTTGCCCCAATGATTGGGACATTCAACTTTTCTGCCATTGCTTTGGCAAACAAAATACCTACCCAAAGGGCTGGTTCGAGTCCAGGACCTACAGTGACAACGACAAGGTCAATGTTGCTTTCAGTAATGTTGGCTTTTTTTAGCGCGCCATTTAGTACTATCGGCAAATTTTTTTCATGCTCTCGTCGCGCCAAGTTTGGCACCACTCCGCCCCACTCTTCATGTATTTTTATTTGGCTTTGGATTGCACTCCCCAAAACATCAAATTCAAGATCATTAAAACTTCCTCGTGCCTCTACCACACTTACTGCTGTTTCGTCACAACTTGTTTCGATTGCTAGAATTATCACACTTCATATTATAGCATAAATATACATGTTTTACCAGATGGTTAAGGCTTATTTCGTTATTGAATAAAAATTTTCTTTATGTAGAAACCTGCGGGGAGTCGATCACGGATAATTTTGTTGCAACAAAATTTCCGCGACCCCGCCTCGCCTGTTTTTATGGTATTGTTTCGGATAGAACAGAAAGGAGACTCCTTGGTAACTAAAACTCAAATAGCGGCATTGAAGTATCTGGTTGCAAAATCACCAGATAGCAAAGGCATAGGTAAAAGAATCGCCTGGTTTCTCATCGGCGCTTCGAATCAACTCACTGAAGATGTTCTGGTAACTATCCGAGAAGGAGAGGATGGATTCACCAGAGAAGAAGTCCTTCAAGCAACATACGAATTCCATGATATGTGTAGTAGTAATGGATCGACACATATCCAAGAACTCATGTCCCTATCAGGGTCAAGACTCAATTTCGGCTATAACCATGGTCACCTTGACCCAGAAAAAGGCTTCGACGCCTCTGAGTTTCCGAGTGAGAACGGGAGGGCCAAACTTCGTTACAGCTTCTGGCTGACGGATGGCGAACCACAAGGGCTAATCTCCCGACGTATTACCGCAGAGAAACTGATGGAGATTAACCTCGGGCATCCTGGCCTATATCCACAAGAGCGTTGATACTCTCACCTGATCCTATGAGCGCCCCTCACCGGGCGCTCTTCGTTTTCAATCTTGTCTAGCTGACAAACTTGCCAGCCTCCACTCCAAAACTGACAAGATCTAAACTTTCACCAGTTCGAATATTGGTAGCCAATATAAAACAACACATGCACATGTAAACTTCCTGTGGTCACAAGTTACTAAATATATTGCTTAAGGTATTCGCAATCTACTAAGTACTCGCGACCCCGCCTCGCCTGTTTCGCTTTGCTCAACATGGCTCCGGCCTCATGCTCGTTCGCAAGCAAAGCAGTTTGCTTGGCTTTTTACTTCGCATGAGCCGAATCGTGATGGAACCAAGCGAATTCACTGCACCGTAAGGCTTTCCTGGTTATTCAGCTAAATATCACTTCGACCCTTCTCGAGAGCTATCATATTTTAGCTAATCGAGTTATGTAACGTTCAAAACTTTGTGCTATCTTTTGTGCATGTCACTATTAGTAGCAGCTAATCTCGTGGACCGAATCTATATGTGTGCTGACACTCGTCTTTCACGAGTGAAGGAGTTAGATGGTAAATATTTTTACGAGAAAATACATGATAATCAGCTCAAACTTGACCATATTAACCATACGAATATTTCCATTGGTTGTGTGGGTTCTCCTGCTATGGGTGGGTTCTTAGTTAAAAAAATTAAGGACGCTAAACCCACAATCACTTACACTGAGGACTTATACGATTATCTAACACAGAATGAGAATAAAGTACTGCAGTGGGTTGATGAATTCATATGCATAGAGCCAGCGACTGAATATAAATATGCTAAATGCGTGTTGTTGTTTGCAGGACAAACCTCTCGCCGCAAACGAAAAATTAATGGAAAAAAGCTAATAGAATTAGCTAGCCAATATCAAAAAGCATCACAAGATAGGATAGACAACTTGTTCAACGGTAAACCTATAGAACAATTGACACAAAATGAAGTCGCTCGACTTGGTTACGAAATGAAACAACATCAGATGGGTTTAAAACATGTGATATTTGAGGCGATTACAAAAAATGATACCCCCACTGAGTTTCTTGAACTGAATACTCCCGACCAGACTTTATTTGCTATGGAAATTAATGCCGAAAACGCTTATTCTCAGACTAAACCAATAGTAAAATTTGTCACATACGAGTGGGGAAAAACTGCTGTCTACGGTGCAGGGTATGATTCAGCAATTCTTGAACCTACATTCTTTGGGTATTTAGATATGCATATGCAATCAGGTGAAGATAAGCGAGATATCATACCTTTCTTGCAGACTATTAAAGACAAGTTTGAAGACACCATAGGCGGAAGTATTACAAACCTTGTTATTGGTGGGGGTAAAATTTATACCATGACGGGTTATATGGCTCGATTGAGTCCTGACAGACTCGATGGACCTGCCGAAATGCTCTATCACCTTGAAGGCGACAGTGACGGTAACCTCTACCACACCATTGATGGAGTCAAAACAAAACTTACTCCTTTTACTGATACCACGAAAGGAAATGCTGCCTTTTCATTAAGTTTGTAGATATAGGTTGTTATAATGAGCGGATTGTCTTTCATTAAATAAACAAAAACAGTCTCAAATGAGACTGTTTTTGTTTGCTTGTCTGAACCCTTCTCGAGTGCTCGAACTAGCTCTCTAATTGGTGACCCTACGGGGAGTCGGTCACAGATAATTTTGTTGCAACAAAATTTCCGCGACCCCGCCTCACTTGTTTTTATTGCTATAAAAACATAGTTCCGGCTTTCGCCTCCCGTCGCAAACCAAAGCAGTTTGGTTTGCTTAGGGTCATGAACAAAAATGGCCTGCCCACAAACAGGCAAGCTCATTTTTGTATTCATGAGCCCTCTCGTGCTGCGACTTCCGCATCCATTGCACCACAAGGCCCATTCCTATAATTCCACTCTACCACAACGAGCCTTCTCGTGCACCCATAAAAAGTGACAAAAGTGACACAGGAAAGGCCGTAAAGTTACAGTGCTCTGTCACTTCCGCCCTCTCCTCCTGAGGTAGCTTTCAGGGTATTTTTGGTATCTAATATTAGTAATGCGAAAACCTGTATACAACGAAAGATACTATCGAATCCAAGCCATGCTTAAGGATCCAAATTTTAAGCTAGATATCAAATGGCTCAAAAATCGCTTTGAATATTTCAAGATACCCATACCAAAGAATGGATTTAAGAAATATGCTGAGTATGAAAAATGGAATAAGAGATTCTGGAATGTATGGTCAAAGAGAAGTAACTCTAAGGAGAAAAAGGAAGCCTGGGCCAAATTTGCTGATAAAGAGGGAAAAATTGTGGGCAGTGAAAACTATGATAAATACCTAAAATTTGAAAAAGATTTTCTTCCCCCGGTCTATGGTTCATACCTCCGAGATCTGCTCCAAAAATACGGCTTCGATCCGAAAGACAGAAAACTCCACGAGTTCATGATTCACTACGTATTTTTTGGCAAGATTAAATACCTAGAACCCCCGCTTGAAGTCGTGCACAAGAGGAATGAAAAGACCAACAAATCTGAACTTTTTGTAAAAATCCTACCTTGGACTACCAGGGACGATATCGTTAAAGGGTGGAAATTTATAGAAGAGAATCAGGAGTTATACCCAGAGCATATAAAAAGAAACAAGCCATGGGAATTTTTTGATATGCACTATGGTGTGTATTTAGCCTACGAAAAAGCCAAGCAGATTAAGAAAGAGACGAAAGATAAGAGGAGAACCGACTATATAGCTAAGTCTTTGCTCATCGACAAATACCCTCGTGTAGATACTGATAGCATTAGAAGAATCCATAAAGACACTGCCCGACGGCTAGGATTTGGGATGGGCTAACCGTACGGAAAGTCCAAACTGAGAAAAATTACATATGCGAATAAAATGTGGCTAACAATTATCAGTTAGTCACGTTTTTTATGAATAAGAAAAATTTAGTCTGGCATCCAGAGAAAAGATTAGTTAAGGATCTAAAAACCTGGTCTGCCAATCCAAGAAAAATTAGCAAGGAGGCTTTTGAGAAGTTAAAGGAGAGAATCCGAGAGCGTGGTTTCCATGATGTTATTAAAATCGATACCGACGACACCGTCCTTTCGGGCAATCAGCGAAAAAAGGCTCTCCTAGAGTTAGGTATAAAAGAGGTCACGGCTCTTGTTCCTAGTCGGAAGCTCAGAGAGGAGGAGAGAAATAAAATTGCATTGGAGAGCAACACCAATGATGGTGAGTGGGATTTTGAAGCTCTTAAATCTTTTGACCTTGGCGTTCTCGCGGATATAGGTTTTGACACGGCTGATCTGGCTAAATTCTGGGATAAAGATTTGGAAGTAGAGGAAGATGAATTTGACGAAGAAGTTGAAGTTAAAAAAGCACAAAAAACAGATATACAGCTAGGTAACATGTTTGCTCTAGGCAGCCACCGATTAATTTGCGGTGATAGCCAGAATACTTCTGTCGTGAACCAGCTCATGGGTTCTGCTAGAGCCAATATGGTCAATGACGATTTGCCTTTCAATATAGGGCTCTCATATGACCGAGGTGTAGGCAACAAGAAAAACAAATATGGCGGTTCGACCAATGACTCCAAGTCAGACGAGGAGTACAGGAATTTCGTAAAGACGATCATGCAAAATGCCATATCGGTTTCTAAACCAAACTGCCACTATTTCTTTTGGTGCGATGAACGCTGGGTCTGGTTGTTACAAACGCTATACCGAGAACTAGGTATCGATTCCAAGAGACTCCTCATTTGGATCAAAAATAATTCTTCACCGACACCTACCGTAGCTTTTAACAAAGCCACCGAATTTTGCGTTTACGGAACTCGCGGAAGTGCGCCGATAAACGATGAGGTTTCTAACCTGAATGAGATTGTGAATAAAAAGGTGGGGGCTGGTAACGAAGCGTTTGATCAGATTTTAGATCTGCTCAATATCTGGATGGTAAAGAGGTTGCCAAGCAAGAACTACAAACACCCCACCCAAAAGAGCCCTACCTTGCACGAAAAGGCACTTAGGAGATGCACACGACCTGGAGATGTGGTTCTAGATCTAACGGCCGGATCAGGCTCGATTTTGTCTGCATGTGAACAGCTAAAACGGGTAGCGTATATGTGCGAGATAGAGCCAATTTTCTGCCAGGTAATTATTAACAGATTTGAGAAGCTGACAGGCCTTAAAGCCAAGCTCATTAACTAACATGAAAAAGAATAAAAAGAGAAATGAATTTCTAAATGAGTTACGGAAAATTCCCATTATCCAAGTGGCTTGCGAAAAAGTCGGTCTATCCAGGACAAGTATATATCGCTGGAAAGATGAGGATCCGGAGTTTAAAAAGGAAATGGAGCAAGCTATGAAGGACGGCGAATCATTCGTAAACGATATGAGCGAGAGCCAGTTACTTACCCTAATTAAGGAGAAAGACTGGTCAGCTATCAGCTTCTGGCTCAGGCATCACCACAGCGCATACAAGAACAAGCTTGAAATTAGTACGAGAGAAGTAGACGAGACTCTCTCGCCGGAGCAGGAAGAGCTGGTTCGAAAGGCTCTTGGTTTGGCAGGAGGTCAATTAGAAATTAATCAAAATAATCATGAACAAGATCAATCAAAACAATTATCAGAAGAATCCGAACGTGGATCCAGTGATCCCACCGGAGTTGGTGGACGCGATGGTGAAGGACAGGAAAGTGAGAATAGCGGTGACCAAGAAAAGTCATAGGCACTTCTTCCACTTCTACTTCGCCCATTACGTAAAGTACCCAACTGCTCCATTCCAAAACGAGATGTTCGAACTCAGTGAAAATGAGAGTCTTGGTAATTTCTTTGTGGTAGCATTTAGAGGTTGTGGTAAATCAACTATTCTCACGACCTCATACCCAATCTGGTCGATATTAGGCAGACAGGAGAAAAGGTTCGTCCTGATTCTTTGCCAGACACAAGGTCAAGCCAAACAGCATATGATGAACTTAAGGAGAGAGTTAGAAAATAACAGCATTCTCAAAAATGATCTCGGTCCGTTTAAGGAAGAATCCGATGAGTGGGGATCTTCATCGCTAGTTTTCTCCAAATTGAACGCCAGAATTACCGCCGCTTCTACAGAACAAAGTATTAGAGGCCTTCGCCACAATCAGCACCGACCGGACTTAATTATCTGCGACGATGTGGAAGATTTGTCTTCTACCAAAACAAGGGAGAGTAGAAACAAAACATACCAATGGCTCACGAGCGAGGTGATTCCCGCCGGAGATAGAAATACTCGATTGGTTATTGTTGGAAATCTCCTCCACGAGGATTCTCTACTTATGAGAGTCAAAGAAGCTGTGGAAAAAAAGAAAATCGATGGAGTATTCAAAGAGTATCCGCTAATAAAAAATGGGGAGATATTGTGGCTCGGCAAATATCCAACTATGGAGGATATCGAGGAAGAAAAAAGAAAAGCTTCCAATGATTTCGCTTGGCAAAGAGAATACCTACTCAATATCGTTCCAAGTGACGAGCAAGCAATATTGAGGGAGTGGATTCAGTATTACGATGAGATTCCACCGTCCTTTAAACTGAAATGGTGTGGCTATACCAACAACCGAGAGATTAGGATTGGTGTTGACCCAGCTATTTCAAAAAATGATGCTGCAGATTGCACCGCTATGGTACCCGGAATGCTTTATGAGATGGAGAGCGGGTATAAAATCTATATCTTGCCTAAAATCATCAACAAAAAGTTGAACTTTCCAGAGACAGTAGATGTGTGCAAAACTTTGTACCAAACCTATAAAGATGAAGATATGTACCCAACCTTCGTCATTGAAGATGTAGCATATCAGAAGGCCTTACCTCAACAACTTATGAATGAGGGTATAAGTGACATAATCACCACAAGACCAGGTATTCAAGACAAAAGAAGTCGTCTTGTTCTAACTGCTAATATGATTAAACAAGGCAAGGTTCTTTTCCCGAGGGAAGGAGCTGAGGAATTAATCCAACAGATCGTTCATTTTGGAGTTGAAAAGCATGACGACCTTGCGGATGCTTTTGCCAACTTAGTGCATAGTCTGGCAGATAATTATCCAGTAGTACCCCGGATCTATTTTCTGAACTAATTAACAATCTCACACCTCTTCACCAGAATATTCCCGAGCTTGCCAGAAACAAGCAATGAAAAGACCGCCCATTGCTGAGCGGTCTTGTGTATTGGAACAATCTAGAACAACTCTTGTACAATGCCTCGTGCGAGGCAATCGTCGGCGGAGAGTCGGAGCCAGCCAGAGCCATACAGATCGGCCATAGCTTTGCTGTCTGAAAGAAGACCGGTCTCACCCAACGCTTGTTTGAGATAGGCTTCGTACTGCTTGAGTCGGCAGAGTGTTTCTTCGTTCAGTTTGCCGGACTCTAGATCGATCTCTGTCGCTTCGATCCAAAGCGCTCCCCGATGTAAGTCGAGTGATGCGTCCCTTTGCATTTCTTTTTTCGCCTTCACCGCCAGAGCGATGAAAGCGGCTGCTGATTCTGCGTGGTAGATTTTGACCCCTGGCTCGTAGCCGGTAGCCCACAGAAACTCAACGAACTCAATCGTCGGCTTCATATCTCCGCCGTCGCTGTCAATCACAAGGTTGAAACTCCGATCAGGCTCTCTCGCGATGTTTTGAATTTCGCGAGTTGCTTGACAGAGCCTCTTTTCCGTTAAGCGCCCCGATAGCAAGACACTATTAAGCATTGCATCCTCCGTATTTCTAGCTTAGAATTAAAGTAAAGTCCGCTTATAAATTAACATACAAGCAATATTATGTCAATGGAAAACATGGAATCATCGGTAGCAGAAAAAGGACCAAAAAATCGTCCTGAAGATTTTGAAACAGCACAGGGATTGATCAATGAACACTCTCTTTTGCCGGAGGACGAAAAGACCAAATATGTAATGGAGCACGAAGGCATGACTCCGGATGGTGTAGAAGTTGATCTTATTAGATACCTCTCCGCTCGAGCTGCTGTATTAGAGATAAATGCGGCCAAGGAAAAATTAACCGAAATAGAAAAAATTGATCCTGCCTCTGTCTTGGTCGCTTCGAGCGAAAGCTGGAAGACGGAAGAAAAATAGGTAATGGAAAATATTGTAGTTGCTAATCAAGAAGATCTCCTCCGACCTCCTGTTTTCACCTTTGAAAAACATGGGGATATTTCTCCTGAACAAGAAGCTCAAGTACAGGAAGCCTGTGAACGGGCTGCCGATTCTTTGGCTGAAGAATGGCAAATAAAAGAACCTATCTCTGTACAAGTCGTTGTTATGAGCGACGAAAAGTTTCGAGAAGGAGCCGAAGAAAATGATCCCACCTCTTGGAAATTTTGTTTTCTTCTCCGAGATCAAGGGGGAGATTTAAAGGATAGTAGTAAAAATAAAGTTTACGTTAATGTAGATATTTTCGACGCTTTACCGAATGATGCCGGTAGAATGATAAAACACGAGATAGCTCATCTGGTTGTAGCAAATCTCGTTGGGAATTTCGATGCTTACAAACAATCATTTTTATTAGAAGAAGGAACTGCCGGACTTGATGGCGCAACAGAGACACTTATTTCAAAAATAAAGATAGAAAATATAAAAGATATCCCAAATCCACTTCAAATTAAAAATATTGGTGATGCAAAATCGATTGGCGGCGATACTAACATAGAGCCATTTACAGAACAATTTGGGGATCTAATTATGATGAGTTTTGTTGAGTTTTTAAAACAAAAACATGGCACAGAAAAAATTGTTGAGGTATACAGAAAACTAAATGATGAAACTTCATTCCAAGATGCGTATAAAGAAGTTTGTGTAGGTGATTTAGGAAACGTGGTGGAGGAATGGAAGCAAAATATCAATAACTCTCTTTCTGTATGAATTTAATTTTGAATGCAAATAGCACCGAAACGACTGATTACGAAATCAGAAATACCACAAAAGGTGTTGTGGTGAACGTTGAGGGAAAAACCATGCTTTTCACTTACAATCTCATTGGTGGTGGAGTAGATGAAGGCGAGACATTTGAAGAAGCCTTACATCGTGAGGCTTTAGAAGAAGCTGGGATGGAAATTGAAATACTCAAACCACTGGGAGAAGTGATCGCCTATCGTGATTTTCTTAAAAAGAAATACGTTATTAAAGGATTTTTATGTAAGTATGTAAAAACTGTGAGCGAACCGACTACTACTGACGATGCAGAAAAAGCACGCCCACTCCTTGTAGAAAATCCAGAAGACAGCATTAGTCGACTTGAAAAACAGATTGAGAATTTGGAAAAAGAAAATCCAGATAAATATGAAGGTGATACCTATCAAGCTCACCTCTACAATCAACAAACTACTTTGGCGTTTTTGAAGGATGCGTTTAGATAAACAAAATCCGCCCTCCAACGGATTTTGTTGTGGGCGGTTGTTGTGACTACGTGGGTTACTTCTCCAAGATTGCCACGCCATATTTCCGAGGGATAGGCAGAACTTCGCAGGCAATGTGTTTTGCTTTCGGATATTGAGAACGAACTGCTTCTGCCACCGCCTTGGCTGTGCCGTGCATCTCCTCCATTTCAGCGAGCATGTGAACGCCGGTTATCTCAATAATGATTTCTGTGCCGGCACCATAACGCATCATGTCACTGGGAAAGAGAATGGTGAGTTCGTCTTCTCCGTTGATCCGCAGAAGTCGATCTTTCTTGCAAGCCTCGACAATTTTATCGAACAGCTTTTTTAACTGTGCTTCGGTTTGATCTGGCGGCAAGCACCAGACCTTTATGAGTGGCTTCATTCAAAGAACTCCTTTCTGGGAAACTCCCACCGCAGAAAACTTTTTCAAATTCTCTCTGGTAGAAGTCCGAGGTATACTCACTCGGACACCTGTTCGTCACAGGATTTTTTAATTAACTAGAGATCGATGCGAAATTCCTTGAGAATTTTGTTCTTATCAAGGAAATGTTCCAGGTATCTCTGCCAATCTTTGCCGCCGTTTTTGCATTTCTCTGGACATGTGACGATCTTTACAGGGTTACCATAGAGAGCGTGGTTTAGGCTTCCGCCCAGAAGAAGACCAAGAGGGTCATCATGACCGTTGGCATCAGTCACCATAAGACATGGTATCGAGCCCGGCGTAGAGATGGGAACACCATATGACTTATGTTGTTCCACATCTTCATCGCTCAAAACTGGCGACGCGATAAACGTAATGAGAATTATTATCCCAGCAGGCACTAGCTTCTCGGGAAATTTATGGCAAACATCCCAACGCCCCTTGCCGACAGGGATATGCATGTCGGTTAGAACGAGATTAAAACTTTCTCGCTCATAATCATGTCTGGATGTGATTTCGTGATATTCTGCCACGGTTTTGGCAATCACAATTTCTGGTGTCTCACCAAAGAAATATTTGATGGCCGCCAGTGCGTTTTCTAAACTCGCTGGATCGTCTTCAACAACCATAATTTTCATATGATCTCCTTAAAGAACAAATTTGGGATTTCTCCCATCAAAACATTCTTCGTAAAGAAAACTTTGATGGAAGGGTCAACACTACATGGTGCTGACCCTTATGGGAGAACTACATCCGCCGCGCGTCCCGAACGATGTCGGAAAATGCCTGGTTCAAATCGTCCGATTCCCTCCAGCCGGCATCCCAGAAGCACTGCTTGAAATTCATCAGGCTGTCGTCTCCGAGATTGCCGGGGAAAATGGTGAATCGCCAGTACTGTCGCTGCAGCTCCTCGTTCTCGCGGAACTCCATCTTGAAGTGGACGGCGCCGGTCCGGCTCTTGTACTCGAAAGTATTGAGTCCAAGAATCGGCAAGGGCGATCCATTCGGCGAGTTGGGTCCGGTATAATACGGCCGGGCGATGAGACTTCCGAATACCGCCGTCTGCGCGGCCAGCTCGACGTCCATCCAGCCGGTCTTCCACTCCTTAGGGGCCTTCGGAACATTCACCCCGTTGAACAAGTCGCGGAAAGTCTGGTGGAGCCCAGCGAGGGCCCAGAAACCATCCGTAAAGTAGTCGAAGTCCTTGTAAAAGGGCTTGACGGTAATCTGCTTTTCCGTAGCGGTCATATCTTCTCCTTAAGGAACTATGGCTTTTAGCCTTCCCATTCAGTATATACTGAAACAACACAAAAGTCAAGCTGTCAAATTTAGTGTTTAGAGAGAGTTTATCCAATTGGTAGAGATACTTCTTGCTCTGGATTGTAGATAATCAGTCACCCTTTCTTTTCCATATGCCCCGGCAAGTTTCTTAAACAACTCAGAAATATCTCTCCGTATTTGATCCATCCTTTTGTTTACTAAAAGTTTGTCGTCATTGACTGCATTTTCAGCGGCAGCTGCAGGAATTCTTCCTTTATCGAGAATTTCCTCAATAGAAATGAGACAACCAAGAATTGAAAATTGCAGTATTTCATCCTGAAGACTCGGATCTTTACTTGATTCAATAAATTGATCAGCTGAATCACAAACAAGAAATAGTTTTTGAAATGGGTTCATATTTTTATATTATCTCGCCCCTCTTTTAAATCGGAAAGATGCTTCTTCGGCTTTGGTAAGCATAGTATTTATGTTCCTCCTCAATTGATCCATATTTTCTTCTCTCCGCAGAACTGTGGCTGAACCCATACTGCCTTCGATGGCATGGACGAGGGATTTTCTGGCATCCTCTGTAATTTTTCTTAACTCTCTATCGTGTATCAAACTTAAATCTTCAAAAGAAGTGGTTAATTTACCAAAAGAAGCTGCGGCATCATCGAGACGGATTTCTTTAGACGAGAAAATGTCTTCCAAATTTCTTGCTGCTATTCTAAAACCTCCTATTGTTTTTTCAGATATAGCTCCCGCTTCTTTATCAATCCTACCGAGTCTTCCGTTCATAGTTCTGAGATCCTCGGTAAAATCTAAACCTCTCCTTTTAATAGATTCTGTTACTGGTATTTCTTTTTCTAGTTTGGTTTTTTCGGCTTCTGTTTTTGGAGCCTCAATTTTTTCTTCAATGATTTCTGGTTCAGCCATAACTTCTTCTGGCTTTTCCAGTTCTTCTTGATTTTCTTGTGGTGGCAGCGGTGCGCCAAAACTTTCCATTCCCATGTTATTTAATTTCTTCTAAGCTAATAATTATATGCGTTCCGCCATCCATTGTTGGAGTGGCAAATCTCATAGGTTCTTCTAATTGCAAATCTACACTTCCAGCTCGAGGAGCATTCAATATACTCACAGTTCCATCTTGTTTTTCTATGGTCAGACCTTTATAAGCAACTTTGACTTGGCCAGAATTAGCAATATTTACGGTGAGTAAATATAAATCGTTATTCAATCCTTCTAAAACTCTTGGGGTAGCTTGGAGAATTTCTCCCTCCGCAATCTCAAATTCCAGTTCTTTATCTTCTGGCTGTTTTTCAGTCCAACCGGTCCATGGTTTAACATAGAATTTTAACTTAGCTTTCATACAGATAGTGTAAATAAAATTTAGATAAATAGAAAGACCGGCAGCTTGGGTAAGCTAAAACTGTAAAAAGCAAGTTGCCAAACGATCTCTGACAAGGCGTTAGAATGTGATAAAATTTAGAAAATGATAACGATTTCTAAACCACTTCCTGAAGACTCTAACGGAATACACGAAGTAATGAAAGCTTCTTGGTATGCGACTTATCCAAATACAAAAATCGGCATTACTAAAGAGGACGGAGATATGAGCTACACTCCAGAAGTAGAGCAAAAACAAATTGAAGCTCTTGAATACAGAGCCAACAACCCAAAAGAAGATGATATTTCTCTTGTTGCTAGGTTTGAAGAAAAAGTACTTGGATATATTCGTCTAAAATTACACGAAGATTATACTGAACTCGTTTCTTTATATGTTCATCCAGATTATTTCGGAAATGGAATTGGAACTGATCTATGGAAGGAAGCACTCAATTTTATACCTAAAAATAAACCTGTGGTGGTTGAGGCTGCAGATTATACAAAAGCTGTGGAGTTTTATAAGAAGATAGGTTTTGTAGATACTGAAGAACGATATACCAAAGATGTTATGCCGAGTAGCGGAGTGGCTATGCCTTTGATGAAAATGGTTTACACGAGTTCTACTTTTTTATAGACTCCCACACGTTATCAATCTCCATCATCGAACTAAGTACTACAATTTTGTCCTTGTACGGTTCCAACAACTCTTCTAGCGGAGCCATGTGAGCTCCATATCCCTGTTTGTATTTTTTGTAAGTAACGTGTTTGAGCAGATTCCAGAGATCAATAAAATTTTCGTTTTTTCTGGTCAGACTGCGTTTAATGAGAAAGTAATATTGGTACAGAATATTTTTAAATTTGAGCCAGTAAATAATATCCGCTTTCTCTAAACCTTTTACGATAAGTCTGCGAGTTGTTCCTTCCATAATCCATTCTTCTCTATCGTATATTGGGTTAATTTCTTCTACACTTTTTTCTCTATCATTTGGAACAGTAAATTTTACCTTCCAGAAAAAATCATCGGTAGAATAGTGAGGTATTCCTGTATGTTCTGAGAGTTTTGCAGCAAAGGTAGTTTTGCCGCGACCAGCATCTCCTAAAATGAATATCTTCTTGTGGTTATAATTCGACATTAATAAAAATATAGCATAAAAAAGACCGCCCATTGCTGAGCGGCCAAGCGATTCGTTTTTAGTAACTGGTGAGCATCACCCAGTATCAACACGGATTTAAGGTCCCCATGTCTCCCGGACAATCTGCTACCCTCCGAGCAATCCATCACGCAGGTGACGCAAGAGGTTGGTACCCCCTTGATTGTTCACTGCGAGTGGTAACAGCAGGTTGAGCAGGCAGAGCGAAACCTCGCGAGCTTCGTCTTCCGGCAATTTCTTGATGCCGTTGACGACAGCGTTGAGATCGCTTTGACGCGCCCGCTCCAACTCTTCGGGTGACTGAAAACTCTTCTTGAGCTGAAGGCCGGCTTGCGCCAAAACATCTTTCACTTCGTTGAGTGACTTCCTGCCGAAGTTCTTGGTGCGAATCAAATCCGCTTCAGTGACCCGGACCCCAAAATTTAGACACCTTGTGAACTTGTTTTAATAATATTTGGA
>CAYTTP010000009.1:0-30821 GCA_964440955.1 uncultured Candidatus Saccharibacteria bacterium
ATGGTATACTCTGAGGTATTAGCAACTGCAGTTGCACTTCACCCCAGAATTTACACGGTGTACCGCCGGAAACAATAAAATACACACGCAAATGTTCAAGTCGGCCACCTGGCTGACCAATACGACTCTTATTTTCAAAGTCGAGAGCAAAAAAACGGATCCGATCAATCAAGTTTTTCAATTTTGCTGGTACTGAAAAATTGTAAGTAGGAGTCGCGATAACAAGCGCATCAGCATTTTGGATTTTATCGCACAATTCTTTGAATGCAGTTTCGTGCTCTAGTGGCCCCAAACGATTTTCAAAACTATAATCATCTATCGGTATGTCAGAAAGATACATCTTTTCAAAACTACAGTCAGATTTGCTTTTAAAACCTTCCATGAAAGCTTCAAGTAAGGAGTCTGAATTTCTACCCTTTGAGGGGGAGCAGGAGAGGGCTATTACTTTTGGATATTTATTTTCTTCCATTGAGCCATCTTACCAAAATTTCATTAAAGAAAAAAGTCGCGCGGGGGCGCAGACTTTTAAAGTTTGGTATTTTGGGTCAAGTTTCTGATGAATCCCCTGACCGCTTCGATAGTGGGTTCGAGCACTTCGATACGATCTCCCACTTTTTCACAGTCGACTAGGAGTCCGAACAAAACAATCTTGTAATCGCCTGATAGTCTTATGTAGTAGTTGATCTGTGGTTCGTATGACGAAGCCCTTGCCAACTTTGGATTTTTGAAATGGTTATCAAAATAACCTATCATATTCTCCTCCAAAAGCCGGCACACTTCAGGCATACGCTCATGGTAACCGAGAAAAAACTGATATATCACAAAAGCTCACCTCCTAAAGATATTGAACCACAAAAAATATATAAAAGGAAAAAATAAATAACAATAGAAACTTAGAAGATTCCAAGATACGTTTTGGGCGTAGACTTAAATACAGCCAACCCCCAAGGGGATTACTAGCGGTCGCCTTTTCTATTTTCATCGTCTTTTCTTTCTTTTTTGATTTCTTTCAATTTGTCTTCAAACTTTTTATTGACTGATTTGTGGAGAGATTCGATCTTCTCCTTCTCTTCATCCTCCTTATCGTCTTGTATCTTTTCGATTATCTTGGTGTGAGCATCTTTTTTGGTATCCAATTTAAATTCAATTTCAGAGACTTTCTTACTATCTTTTTCCTGAATTTTGTTTATCGTCTTTTTGAAATCTTCAAGGTCATTATCGAGTTTCTTTTCCAATATTTCTACTCGCTTCTCATCAATAGTTCCTTTACCAGAAAGAGCCTCTACTTCACCTAGCCTCCTTTCTAGCTTTTCTGCTTCCCAATCTACTTTGGCTGTATCATCTAGCAAAATCACACCTCGCAATGATTCATTAAAATTGACTTTGAGAGGGTAGAGTAAATCCCCCGGCAATGACGCCTCTGCTACAAAAGAAAAGCTAGCTCCCACGATGATAAATATAAGTAAGGTAGTAGCGCCATAAGAATACATATTTTGCCAATTAACAAAATATCCAAAAAAACTTGGCTTCCTACTTGATGGAGAGTAATTGGATACTTTGTCCAACAAGCTATTGAGGATGAAAGATTTTTCTTCTTTCGACATTCTTACTTTCTGTATCTCCTCTATTCCTTTTTTAAAATCATCATTTATCATTTTTATTATTTATCTATCTTCATTATTTCTCTAAGTCTTTCGATCGCCCTATTTAGTCTAACCGAAACTGAATTTGCTGACAGAGACAATATTTCTGCAATTTCCTTTGGACCCAAACCATCAACAAACCTCATATAAACAATGTCTCTTTCGGCTTTTGGCAACTCGTTGATCTTTGCTAAAGCAAACCTGCCATCCCTACGACTATCTTCAGAGGTCCAAGCATCATCAGGGATATCAATAATTGGCGCGTCCTCGCCAAGGTCAAGTAGGGAGTCGAGGGAAAAAGTTTTTTTCTTCCTATACCAATCGATTATCAGGTTTCTGGCTATAGTATACAAAAGTACTTTTTCATTTCTTGGAATTTCTTTTTTGAGGGTGTTCCAAAACCTCAAAAAAGCATCTTGGACCAAATCTTTAGCTAACTCTCTATCATTTACCCTTGCCAAACAAAAACGAAAGACAGAGTCCGCTTCTTTTTCATAAAAATCAATGAACTTCTTTTTAAAATCATCATTCATAGATAAAGACGTCTGAGTGGCTATTTTCTTACAGAAAAACAACGTTATCCAAATATACAATAAAAAACATGTAGTGTAAATATAAGGAAAACGAGTCGATCCCGTCTTTAATAATAGGCCTGAGTGCAGGCCTTACTCTGTCTAAAAAATTAAAAGTAACCTTAAAAAATGAAAAATTATACAAAAATATTGAGTACATCAATTGCTCTTGCCTTGATACTTTCCTTTTCTACTCCAATCTCGACTTTTGCCAAGCAAAACGAGATCAGAGGGAATATTTCTGTAAAAGTAGAAAGAAAGGAAAAAGATGATGACAAGAAAGATGAGGATAAAAAAGTCCCTAACGGTATTTGTAAACAATTAGAAAAAGGTCGCAAACCCTACGGATGGTTTAAAAATTGGTTTGGCAAAACTTCTACGACAACAATCGCAAACTGTATAGGTAATGCAACAAGTACCCCAAACAATAACGGCACAACTACTTCAAACCAAAAACCAAAAGACACGACAGCTCCTGTCATAAGTGATATTTCTAAATTTGTAGGCAATACTTTTGCGGTACTAAGCTGGAAGACAAACGAAAAATCAGAAGACAAAATATATTGGAGTACTGGGACAGTCTCTACATCTTCTACCAACGTCAAAACAAGCTTCCGAAGTGGCAACAATCACTTCGTGATCATTACCGGCCTCTCTCAAGGTACAAGCTATAACACAATCATAGAATCCAAAGATTCGAAGGGAAATATTGGTTACTCTTCCGTGACCAGCTTTACGACTTCTGGTACAGCGGTTGACACAGAAGCCCCAACAATAAGTTCAATCGTATCGACCGCTGGCACCTCCACCATCAATGTGGCTTGGCAAACAAACGAAGCTTCAAACTCAAAAGTCTACTACGGCACAAGTACTCCCATCGCGACTTCATCGGCAAACTTCGTCTCGAGTGCAACCTTCACAACTAATCATTCTTTGCAAATAAATGGTTTAGCGACAAGCACCCCTTACTTCTTGCTAGTCCAATCAGCTGATTCAGCAAACAATGTTTCTGTCTCGTCTCAATTCTCTACAACAACTCTAGGTTTGTAATCCAAAGAGAAAGGGAACTGCCACAAAAAAAGGATGTATTACAAAAAACGAGCCCTAAGCTCGTTTTTTGTTTTGATAAATTTTAAAATTATAGAAAAGGGCTACTGATCGCTCAGAAGCCCCTCGTCGAATCAGACAGATTTATTCTCCGCCGCTCGATTCGTCCTCCTCGTCCTTTGCGAGTAACCCTGTCGCTTTGTCTACAGACAGGATACGCCCCTCTTCATCGACGATGGAGTGTACTCGTAAACCATAGCCGGCATTGAACGATCCATCTTCTGCAAGCTCTGGGGGTCGCTGACCCAATTTTAGACCTTCCACCTAGTTCTCCTTCTGCCAAATCATTCTGGCTTTATTCTAAGAAAATTATAGCATTTTAATAAAATAACTTTTAAGTAACTTCCGCTTGCTGAAATAGCTTAAATATTGTTGAATGTAAGCGGAGGATCATATGGATCTAGCGCGTTGTATACACGATCTCCGGATGGAGATTCGAATGGGAGCTCTCCAAAATGAGGAGCGGTTCCGGAACGAGAAGATCGCGAGACAGGTTGCTAAGCTCTATGTGGCCACCTTCTCCGTGAACTTCACCGACTGGATGGGTAAAGCAGCAATTTTTGTCCGTCACGAACTTGCTCGATATTCTCTCGCGGACAATCTGCGCTGCGAGACGCTTGAAAACCACATTGGTCTGCTCGATGAGTTTGCGAATCGTGGAAATGCCGTGCCAGACACGGCGGCTCTCTACCAAGTCCATCCCGCCGTCAATCAGGTAAGACAAGATCTTCGGAAAGTCGAAAACAACGGTCTTTACGGGCTGGCGTTGATGACTTTTCTGGAGAACACCTCGCTTGATTTCATCCCTGTGCTCGAGGTTGTTGCTCAGACGATCAACACCGACCTCGCATATACGTCGGTGCATGGAGTCGCGGACGTCGCTCACAGTGAGCAGTTCGTCAAAGCTCTTGAAGCAGAGATGAGTGCCGGCTACACCGAAGAACAGGTTGGAGATGCTATATCGGGGGCCTACGACAGTACAGGACTTCTGATCAAGGGCATCTTCGCAAGGAAGTAGGTTACTATATTTAGTTCAAACGGGGCCCCGTGGATGACACTGGGCCCTTTCTATTTGTCTAATTTTTCATTAGAATTTCAATATGAACTGGAACTATAGACCGCAAGTGATAAAGGATGTCGGATTTGACTTCAGGTGGGACTCCAAGAAAGTCTGGGCTTTGGATATTCCGGCAGAAGAAATGGATATGCAAGATCTCATTTGGCATTTTGATATTCCATTTTGGGAAATTGAGGACACTGACGATTACAACCTAACTCCTTGGGAAGTAATTAATGAGCCAGAGAAACATTCACCTCACTACAAAAAAGTCCAAGAAGCTGATCTTAAATACCCAATTGATATTATGGAGAATAAAGGTCGTTGGCTCATCCTCGATGGCCTATATCGGCTTGTAAAAGCTCATATGCAAGGACTCAAAAAAGTTATGGTTCGCAAAATCCCGAGAGAGAAAATTCCTGAAATATCAAAATCATGAAAACATGGACACTTAGGTTTAGGGTAGTTGATAAGAAAAATTTTGATGAACTTAAGAGCGGTATTAAAGCCGTGGAGACCAGAGCTGCGACAATAAAATATCAACCGATTGAAAAAGGGGACACCCTCACTTTCGTTTGTGGTAAAGATAAATTTTCAAAAACAATCATAAAGAAAACTCACTTCAAAAGCATTGATGCCATGTTTCGAAAAATTCCTTTCAAAAAAATATCGCCTGATTTGAAAACAAAAGAAGAAGCTGAGAAGCGGTATTACTCGTATCCAAATTATAAAGAGAAAATAGAGGAATTTGGCTTACTAGCTTTTGAATTAAAATAGGATAAACTGACAATATGAAAGAGGTTGAGAATGTCGCTTATATTGATGGAGCGAATTTACATAATGGGATTAAAAGTCTGGAATGGAAGTTTGATTATGCCAGATTCCGCATTTGGCTTAAGGAAAAATATGGGATAGGACAAGCATATTTATTTTTAGGTTTAATTCCTAAGTACAAAGATCTTTATAAATTTCTTCAAGAGATCGGATATACCTTAGTTTTCAAGGAGGTGATTTTTGATGACGACGGAAAACCAAAAGGGAATTGTGACGCAGATATTGTAGTTCAAGCGATGCAAGATGCTTATGAAAATAAGTTCAACACCTCAATTTTGATCTCAAGCGATGGCGATTTTGCACCTCTAGTTAAATTTTTAATTAGCAAAAATAAAATAAATACAATTATCTCTCCTTACGAAACAGAAAAATGCTCAGTCTTGTTAAAAAGAACTGGAGTAAAAATTTCTTATATTACTGATCAAAAGTCGATATTAGAAACACAAAAAGAAAAAGCCCCCGGTGGAGACGGAACTCCACAAGGGTCTTTTTCGTAAGAATAATTTCAGTGTAGCAGATTATTGTGAAAAATCAATAATATCCACAGTTTTACATTTAAATCCCAAAATATGGCTTCAAAACTAAGCATCGGCATCGTCGGTCTGCCAAATGTGGGGAAGTCCACACTCTTTAATGCGCTTACCAAAAAGAGCGTACCGGCAGAAAACTATCCATTTTGTACCATCGACCCGAGCGTGGGTATCGTACCTGTGCCGGACGAAAGGCTCAACAAACTAAATGAATTTTCTAAATCAGCTAAAATGATACCAGCCGTCGTCGAGTTTACCGACATTGCTGGATTAGTAAGAGGCGCTTCAAAGGGTGAGGGTTTGGGCAACCAATTTTTGTCACATATTCGAGAGGTAGATGCAATCGCTGAAGTGGTGCGGATTTTTGAAGACAAAGACATCATACACGTCCACAATAAAATAGACCCTCTTTCCGATATTGAAACAATAAACCTTGAACTTATTTTGGCCGATATGCAAGTGGTGGCAAAAAGGTTCACTTCACTCGAAAAGGAAATCCGGTCTGGCAAAAAAGAGGCCTTGATCGAAAAAAGCGGGTTGGAAAAAGTGAATAAATTTTTAGAAGAAAGCAAACTCGCTTCAGAAGCAAAAAAAGAATTGACTGATGAAGAATTTATTTTTGTGAAAAATTTGCAACTCCTTAGTATGAAGCCTATTTTTTATGTGTTGAATACTTCGGAAGTTAACCCGAATGAAGCTTTTATGGAAAAGCTACGGGCGGGCAATATAGAGACAATAGGTAAAAACTTTGTCGAAGTAGACGCCGTTTTCGAAAAAGGTTTCGACGACCTCATCAAAAAAGGTTATGAGATACTCAACCTTATAACCTACTTCACGACAGGGGAAGACGAGACCAGAGGCTGGACCACCAAGAAAAACTCAACCGCACCGGAAGCAGGGACAGCGATCCACAACGATTTTAAAAACAAGTTTATTCGAGCGGAAGTGATCGAGTGGGACAAGCTCCTCGAAGCCGGTTCCTATGCAAATGCTCGCGAAAAAGGCTGGCTCCGTATCGAAGGTAAGGAATACATAGTCAAAGACGGCGACGTGATTGAGTTTAAGGTCTAAAAAAAATGCCCAACCGCGTGGGTTGGGCATTAGACAGGAATTTTCATAACTGTCTCCTTTCTAAGCACTATCATAGCAAATGTACTAAAACTTGTCAAGTACAAAATTGCTATTAAACTCAAAACCTATATTTAGAGCCATATATTAGATGGTATCGGAATAGAGTTTAAAATTTAGTGCCTTAGTCATACACAAATTCGCGGCCGCGAAAAAGTGTATGGTTTTGGGAGGGTTTGATAAAGATCGTCATGAAATAATAAACTACCCCTGCAACAGAGCATCGGGGCATTCTAGAAACTTCCAGTAAATTTGACAACGCGCAACAAATCAAATAACTTTCTTTAAGGAAAACAGATCAGAGATAACAGGGAAGGAAACATGACCATATTAAGAGATGGTAAGAGACCAATAAATCTCGACACATCCAACATGACCTTCGAGTCGGTTGGGAAGACA
Organism: uncultured Candidatus Saccharibacteria bacterium; assembly: GCA_964440955.1. Lineage (GTDB taxonomy): Bacteria > Patescibacteriota > Minisyncoccia > Phycocordibacterales > WO2-35-19 > CAYTTP01. The sequence continues at coordinate 7,271 of CAYTTP010000009.1, forward strand.
ATACTATCATTCTCCGAAAAGAGAGATGGGCTTGGTATCGTAATACAACTAACCCAAACAGAAGTCTTTGAACTTGGTCGTGAATTTGGACAAGGACAGGAGGGGAGGGGCTTAAACACTCTCATCAACGAAGCAATGAAAAAAGAATGTGGCGGAGATGTCTCCCTAGCCTATGCATTCGAATACAACTCCAGAAAAAGACTTTTTCGTCGAATTCTTACTAGGAGACTACAGAGTCATACGAAATAAGGCTCGAAATTTGATACCCCAAGTAGCGAAAGCAAAAGGTGGTGTCTTTTTTTAGAAAAAATCAAAATCTGATATAATACAAGGAGTTAAAATTAACACTTTATTATGGAACAAAAAACTAACGCTCGAGATTTCTTTTTACACTTGGGAGCAATGATCGGTTTATATGCTTCGGCAATCGCTCTGGTAAACTTACTTTTTTCGGTTGTAAACAAAGCTTACCCTCAAGTAGTGCAGTACTACTATTATACTGTCTCTAATCAAAATATTAGTTTCCCAGTAGCCACCTTGATCATCGTATTTCCAATATTTATTTTCCTCTCTTATTTATTGGAACGTGAATACTCAACCAACCCCGCCAAAAAGGAGATATGGATAAGGCGTTGGTCGATTTATATAACCCTTTTCGTTTCCGGCATTATATTGGTAAGTGATTTGGTAATGATATTGTATAAATTTCTCGATGGGCAAGAGCTCACTACGGGCTTCATCTTGAAAGCACTCATCGTCCTTGCGGTGACCGCACTCGTCTTTGGTTTTTATATCCAAAATATTCGCGAAAAAATACCTTCTTGGCGCAAAAAGTTTTGGGTTGTTTTCACTTCAGTCATCATTATCACTAGTATCATTTTGGGCTTTTCGATCATAGGTTCGCCTCGTGCCCAACGACTTATGCGATACGACTATCAAAAAACAACTGATCTACAAAATATCCAATGGCAAGTGGTCAATTTTTACCAACGCACAGGCTCATTACCAAATTCCCTCAATGAAATTAATGATCCGATATCAAACTACATAATCCCAACCGATCAACAAACTGACGAGCCCTATGAATATAAAAAGACGGGCAACCTATCGTTTGAATTGTGCGCTAGCTTCAATCGCGAATCAACCACCAAATCAGGTAAGAGTAATGCTATGTCCGAGACGATAAGTGTCGACACTTACTATGGCAAAAATGAAAATTGGGAACATGATGCAGGTAGGCACTGCTTCGCTCGTGCTATCGACCCAAACATCTATCCAGTTTATCCAGAAGCTCAAATCAAGAGAGGAATGTAATAAATCTCCCCTAGGAAGAAGCGACTTCCTAAATAGATATGGTGAGGTTTACGACGTGAAAAAAAACATTTTCTGTTGTATATTTTCATTATGGAAGAAAAATACGACCACTCCAAAATAGAGTCCAAGTGGCAAAAGGCTTGGACTGAAGGAAATCTATACCAAACCTCCGAAACAAATAGGCCAAAAAAATATGTCTTGGACATGTTCCCATACCCGTCTGGTGAAGGTCTTCATGTCGGACACCCTAAAGGGTACATCGCCACCGATATTTATTCCCGTCTTAAAAAAATGCAAGGGTACGACATTTTGCATCCAATGGGTTGGGACGCTTTTGGTTTGCCAGCCGAAAACTTCGCGATCAAAAACAAAATACACCCTAAAGTGGCAGTCGAAAAAAATATCTCCCGATTCAAGGAACAGCTTTCGAAAATTGGCTTCAACTATGATTGGGAAAGGGAAATAAACACCACTGATCCAAAATTCTATAAATGGACGCAATGGATATTTTTGAAAATGCTCGAAAAAGGTTTGGCTTATGAGTCGTACGAACCGATCAATTGGTGCCCTTCCTGCCAAACCGGCCTTGCCAACGAAGACTTGGAAAAAGACGGTACCTGTGAACGCTGTGGTAGCGTCGTCGAAAAAAAGCCGATGCGCCAATGGGTACTCAAAATAACCGACTATGCCGATCGAATGCTTGAGGATTTGAAAGAATTAAACTGGCCTGAATATATAAAAGAGGCACAAAGAAATTGGATAGGCCGATCCGAAGGAGCAGAGATAGAATTTAATATCACCCCCCAACCCCCTCTTATTATAAGAGGGGGAGCCGAGCACAGCGAGACGGGGGTGATACCTATAAGTATCTTCACGACACGTGCTGATACAATATTTGGCGCAGCATTTATTGCGATAGCACCTGAACACAAAATAATTGAAGATTTAAAAACCAAAATCGAAAACTGGGAAGAAGTCGCAAAATATATAGAGGAAACAAAAAAGAAAAGTGAAATCGAACGCACCACAGAGACAAAAGAAAAAACAGGGGTCGAATTAAAGGGAATAAAAGCGGTAAATCCTGCAAATGGAGAAGAAATCCCGGTATGGATCGCTGACTTTGTCTTGGCTCATTATGGTACTGGGGCCATCTTTGGTGATTATCACGACACTCGTGACAAACTTTTTGCTGACCAGCATGGCATACCACTTCGAGAAACCGTACTCCCAAACATCATCGATAGACGCAATCCTCCTATTGAAGGCAAAAAAATAGTTCCTCGCAAAAACGTCCATCCTATAGTCTACAACCCAAAAACAGGAAAATACCTTGCTCTCAAATGGCATGAGTTCCCTTGGATCACTTTCCCTATGGGTGGTATCGAGGAAGGAGAGGAAGTAGTCAAAGCGGCAAGGCGCGAAGTACAAAGTGAGACAGGCTACACCAATTTAAAATTGGTGCGCGTCCTCCCCGGCCAAATTCGAGCCGAATATTTTGCTGCCCATAAGGATGTAAACCGAGTTTCGTTTACGACTGGGGTAGTATTTGAACTTGAAGACGAAACAAGAGTGGAAACTGCCCGCGAAGAACATGAAAAGTTTGATGTGATCTGGCTCGATGAAAAAGATTTGAATTATGAAGTGATGACTCACGCCGAAACCGAAATTTGGCGTGAAAAGATGAAGTCTGACTACGTCACTTATACCGGCGAAGGTGTACTTATAAATTCGGGGGAGTTTACTGAAATGAAAACTGAAGAAGCCCGCGAAAAAATAATCGAAAAATTTGGTAAAAAGGTTGTCACTTACAGACTCAAAGACTGGGTCTTCAGTCGCCAACGATACTGGGGTGAACCAATACCAGTGATACATTGCGCAAAATGCGGAGTAGTCGGCGTACCCGAAAAAGACTTGCCAGTCACTCTCCCAGAGGTAGAAAATTATGCACCAACTGGTACCGGCGAGTCACCACTTGCAAATATCGAATCTTGGGTCAATACGACCTGTCCAAAATGTGGTGGCAAGGCAAAGAGGGAAACCAACACCATGCCTCAGTGGGCAGGTTCATCATGGTACTACTTACGCTTCATGGATCCTCAAAACGACAACTTTTTGGTAAGCACAGAGAGAGAAAAAAGGTGGGCACCAGTTGATGTCTATGTAGGTGGTGACCATGCCGTACGACACCTTATTTATGCCAGATTTTGGCATAAGTTTTTGTTTGATTTGGGAGTTGTAAGTACAATTGAACCATTTGCCCGACTCGAATTTCTTGGGTTCATCCTCGCACAAGATGGTCGCAAAATGAGCAAACGCTGGGGCAATGTCATAAACCCCGACGATATTGTCGCTAACTGGGGAGCAGACACTTTGCGCCTCTATGAAATGTTTATGGGGCCTTTTGAAAATACTATTCGCTGGAATGATGACAACTTGATCGGTGTTCGTCGCTTTTTGGAGCGTGTATGGAAAATACAATTTAAAATTGAAGAATTGAAGATTGAAGATTCGAAAGAAACAGAGAAGGTGGAAAATTTGTTGCATAAGACGATAAAAAAGGTTGGTGAGGACATCGAGTCTTTCAAATTCAATACGGCTATTTCGGCCCTAATGATTTTGGTGAACGAAATGGAAAACACAAAGGTACCAAGAAAAGAGTATGAGACGTTATTGAAGCTTCTCGCTCCATTTGCCCCTCACATAACAGAAGAAATTTGGCACGGACTCGGACACAAAACTTCAATTCATCTCGAAGAATGGCCTAGTCACGACGAAAATAAATTGGTCGAGCAGACAGTACGTATTTCAGTTCAAGTGGACGGCAAAATGCGCACAACTATAGATATAGCAAGCGACGAAACTGAGGAAATGGTAGTCAAAAAGGCCTTGGAGGACAAAATAGTAAAAAAGTGGGTAGGGGAGGGAACTATAGAAAAGACGATCTACGTACCCAACAAAATAATAAGCTTTGTACTTAAAAAGGCCTTATAATAAAGCTTTTTTGTCGGCCATTTGACAGAATTGAGTATATTTGATAAAAATGTTGTATAATTATTGCGTAATTAAAGAGTCAAAAAAATTATGAAGAAAGACCAAGGCAAAACAAAACCAATGACCCTCTCCTTCAATGCAAAACAAGTAGTGAAGAAGCTTTTGGGTTCCTTGCCGGCACGCGCACAGGACGTAGTCATTGGTCGCTTTGGTCTAAACCAGACTGGCGAAGAAATGACCCTTGAAGCGATCGGCAAAAAATATGGCATCACTCGCGAGCGTGTTCGCCAAATCGAAAACTACGCCATAAGCCATATCAGAAAATCTGAAGTTTATGAAAAAGAAGCAGCTACTTTTGGAGAACTAAAAGAAACTATCCAAAAAATGGGAGGAGTCATCTCCGAGGATGATTTGCTCGATTCACTTGCCAAAGACATGGTGGGTAAAAAAAATATCCACTTTTTGCTCGTAGTTGGTGACGAATTTAACAAAATAAAGGAAGATGAAGAGTTTCGTCACCGCTGGCACATTGATCCAACTCTTTCGGAACGAATCCACGAAGCGCTTCAAAAACTTTATGCAAAACTTGGTGACGATGAAATAATTCCTGAATCCGAAATAATATCTTCTTTCTTGGAGCATTTGAAGGAAGTCTCCGAAGAATACAAAAAAGATGAAATCCTAACTCGCTGGCTTTCGATTTCCAAAAATATTTCTAAAAATCCACTCGGTGAATGGGGCAAGAGCCGCTCATCAAATATCCGTACCAAAGGAGTTCGCGATTATGCTTACCTTATTCTTCGCAAACATGGCTCTCCAATCCACTTCCGCGACGTAGCCAAACTTATCAGTGAGGTTTTCAAAAAGAAGGCTCACGTAGCGACTACTCACAACGAACTTATCAAAGACCCTCGATTTGTCCTTGTTGGCCGAGGTCTCTACGCTCTCAAAGAATGGGGTTATTCGACTGGTATTGTTCGAGATGTGATCAAGGAAACTATCAAGAAACATGGCCCGCTATCAAAAGAAGATATTTTGGAAAAAGTAATGAAGGAAAGATACGTAAAGGCAAATACTATTATCGTCAATCTTCAAAATCCAAAGTACTTCAAAAAGAACAAGCAAGGGCTTTATTCCATTGCATAAATCCGATACTAATTTTAAAAACATAAATAATACGAATCAGAGATATTTTTCTGATTCGTATTATTCGTATTAATTCGTAGCTTGGTGTCAAATAACTTTCGAATCCTGTTTGTATTTGAAAGTGGGAATGATAAAATAAATGCATGCTAGATTTTTTGGACCCAGCGATTAGAGAAGGTCTCCTTCAAGGTTTTCGCTACTTATATACTTTTTCGCCTATTTGGGTGCCGATAGTTTTTTTGAATATGTGTTTTCGAGCCTGGCTCTCCTACAAACGTGCCCAATTTTGGCAAAAAGAAGGTTCGGTTTTGCTTGAAATAAAATTGCCGAAGGAAATATTGAAGTCACCACGCGCGATGGAGGTAGTGCTAAACGCCTTTTATCAAACCGGCGGCGAAGGCACCTGGATAGATCGTCTTTGGAAGGGCCAAACCAGACCTTGGTTTTCACTCGAACTAGTATCGATGGGTGGTTATGTGCACTTCTATATCTGGACTCGACCAAAACTAAAAAACATAATCGAGTCCCAGCTCTACTCCCAATACCCCGGCATCGAAATCTACCAAGTCGAAGACTATACTCTGCCTTTCGTTTATAAAAAAGGTCAAAACGAAGTTTGGGGTTTTGAGATAAAGCTCAGCCAACCCGACCCATACCCGATAAAAACTTATGTAGACTATGGCTTGGACAAAGACCCAAAAGAAGAATACAAGATAGACCCAATGACGCCGATGATCGAATTTTTGGGTTCCTTAACTCAAGGCCACAATATTTGGATTCAAATCCTGATTCGCGCCCACAAAAAAGAACAAACAAAAACCCTCACATGGAGCGAGCGCTTCGAAAAGTTAATGTGGTCAGATATCACCGACAAATGGAAGGATGAAGCCAAGTCTGAAATCGCCAAAATCGTAAAACAATTCCGCCCAGAAGAAAAGGACAAACAAAGCCGACAACCAACCGAAGGTGAAAAGGAAACAATCGCTGCACTCGAGCGAAGTATTTCAAAATCACCATTTGATTGTGGTATCAGGTGCGTCTATATCGCAAACAAAGACATATTCAATTCGAGTTACAAAGGCGGGGCGACTGGTTCCTTCAAACAATATGGTTCAGAAAATCTAAACGGTTTCAAACCTACTGGCTGGTTTACTATTTTTGACTACCCTTGGCAGGATTTTTGGGGACGCAAACAAGAAGCCCTAAAGACAAAAATCCTCGAAGAATACAAACTCCGACGCTACTTCTTTTCACCTTACAAAGAAAAAAATTTCTACAGTAAACCATTCGTGCTAAATACCGAAGAGCTTGCCACTATATTTCACTTGCCGGGTTCGGTCGCTGCGACACCAACTTTTGGACGCATCCCTTCCAAGAAGTCGGAGCCGCCTTCAAATTTGCCTTTGTAACCTAAAAAATTATGCACCCAATCTTGAAATTGAAAGAAAAGTTTTTAACCCTTATAGAAAAAATAAGACAAAAAATATCCACTCATCCAAAAATGGTAGTGTGGCGACTAAGACTATTTCATTTTTCGCCTTTTACTAGTGTGCACCTCCTGAAAATCGGTACTGGTATCTTTGGTGCCTTGATTTTGTTTTCTTTTTTCTATGCCCTTTTTTGGCGAGCACCTAGACCTTTTCCAAACGACGTACTCGTAAGTATTGAAAAAGGTGATTCGATATCAGCAATCGCACGAAATTTTGAGGAGGCGAGAGTGGTGCGTTCGAGCTTTTGGCTCAAAACATTCATCATTATGATGGGAGGCGAAAAAGCCGTTGCTGGCGATTATTATTTCCCTAAAGGAAAAAGTGTGTGGTCGGTCGCAAAAATGATCCACCGTGGTGAGTTTGGACTTATTGCCATTCGAGTCACTATCCACGAAGGTACCTCCTCCTATGGCATTGCCGAAGAACTGGACAAAACACTGCCTTCTTTCAATGCAAATGACTTTTTGGATAAAGTCGAGAGCGAAGAGCTTGAAGGCTACCTTTTCCCTGATACTTATTTTTTCATGCAAAACACCACCGCAAATGATGTAATACTGATGATGCGAGAAAATTTTGCTAGAGAGATAAAACCCTACGAAGCTGACATTCTAAAATTTAAAAAACCTCTCGAGGAGGTAGTAATAATGGCTTCAATCCTCGAAGGTGAGGCAAGAACAATCGACCAAAAAAGAATGGTGGCTGGTATTCTTTGGAAACGTCTGCGTATGGGTATGCCACTCCAAGTCGATGCTGTTTTCAAATATTACAATGGCAAAAATTCTTACACTCTGACAAGTGCCGATCTAAAAGACGACCATGACTACAACACCTATACCAACAAAGGTCTGCCTCCAACCGCCATCAATAACCCGGGTATAGACTCACTCCGAGCAGCCATCACTCCGACCCAGTCTGACTATTTATACTTTCTCTCCGACCGACAAGGCAACATGCACTACGCCAAAAACTTCGAGCAACACAAGCGCAATAAGGAAGCTTATATTGATTGATAGAATATTTTTGAATTGCCGACACAAAAGTTGTATCATTGTCGCATGCAAAAAAAAGTATTCGTCGGACTCTCGGGCGGCGTCGATAGCGCCGTTTCGGCCGCCCTTTTGAAAGAAGCAGGGTATGAGGTAACCGGTGTATTCATTAAAGCATGGTCGCCAAGTGGCTACCCCTGCACTTGGAAAGAAGATCGTAGAAGCGCAATGCGTGCATGCGCGGTTTTGAACATACCATTTAAAACCCTTGATCTTGAGTCAGTCTATCGCGAGTCGGTCGTCGAATACATGATTGAGGAATACAAAAAAGGCAGGACCCCAAACCCCGATGTCATGTGCAATAAAGAAATAAAATTTGGTAAATTTTTAGAGTGGGCCAAAAAAGAAGGGGCTGATTATATAGCGACAGGACATTATGCGAAAGCCTCTCCCCAACCGCTCTTCAAAGGAGAGGGGCTTAGAACCCTCCCTTTGGGGGAGGGCAGGGTGGGGCTGTTTGAAGGCACCGACAAATCCAAAGACCAGTCATACTTCCTTTGGACCCTCACTCAAGCCGAACTAGCTCACATTCTCTTCCCGATAGGCCATTTGCAAAAAAGTGAAGTGCGCAAACTTGCTCAAAAATTTGGTTTACCGCAAGCAACCCGCAAAGACAGTCAGGGACTTTGCTTCCTTGGCAAAATAGATATGAAAGAATTTTTAGCTGACTACCTAGAGCATCAAGAGGGGTTGGTGCTAAACAAAAAAGGAGAAGTTATCGGCAGTCACGCTGGAGCTATTTTTTATACCTTGGGAGAGAGGCATGGCTTCACCATTGACCAAAAGACCGACCACGATAAGCCATATTATGTAGTGGACAAAGATATCAACAAAAACACCATTACTGTAAGCGACAAGGAAGAGGCTTTGGCGACCGGCCAAAAAGAAATTATGCTAGAAAACATAAACTGGATAGATGATCCCAAAAAAGAAGGGGATCAAATATCCTGCCGCATCCGCTACCGTGGCCAAAAAATACCCTGTACATTGAGTCACCAAAACGGCAATGTTTCTCTTGTTTTTAAAAACCCAATCGAACCTATAGCCAAAGGCCAATCGATAGTGTTTTACAACTCTAAAGATGAGGGGGGCGAAATCTGCCTTGGAGGAGGTATAATATAATCCTATGAATCAAAATTTATATATCGTAAAAGCGACTGGCGAAATGGAGGCATTTGATCCTCAAAAACTACGCGCTTCGCTCGAAAGAGCTCGCGCTAAAAAAGAATCAATCGACCGTATTGTCAAACATATCGAACAAGAAATAAAAGAGGGAATGACCACCAAAGAAATTTATACACACGCTTTTTCCCTGCTTAAAAAAGAGGATCGTCGTGCTTCAGCTCACTACTCCCTCCGTAAAGCCATCCTTGCTCTCGGACCATCCGGTTTTCCTTTTGAAAAATTCGTCGCCCAAATTTTTATCGCAAATGGATATGAAGCACAAAGTGGAGTCATGATGCTTGGCGAATGTGTTGAGCATGAAGTCGATGTTGTCGCTTGGGATGAAAAAAAGCTAGTGATAGTTGAGGCCAAATTTCACAACGAACCAAATGGCAAGTCCGACCTTAAAGTAGTTCTCTATATCAAGGCTCGTTTCGATGATCTGGCAAATACGATTTTTGATTTCGGCAAAAAACGCAAAATAGATGAAAGTTGGCTTGTCACCAACACCAAGTTTTCTTCGGAGGCTATCAAATACGCTGAATGCAAATCAATGAAGCTAGTCGGCTGGAATTATCCTCATGAAAAGAATTTGGAAGAGATGATTATTGATGCCAGGCTTCATCCGATCACTTGCCTCACTACTACCACCCCACAAGAGGAAGCCGCTCTCATGCAAGCTGGTGTCGTGCTTTGCAAACAAGCCAAGGAAAATCCGGATATCTTGAAACAAGTCGGCATCAACGACCAAAAGATCAAAGAGATAATGGAGGAAATTGAAATAATTTCAAACTAAGTGAGCTACACCTATAAAAAAAAGTTATACGACCCGAGTTCTAAAGAAGCATTCAAATTGAGCCGATCAAAAATCGACCTCTTTTTGGAATGTCCGCGTTGTTTCTATCTTGACCGAAGACTTGGAGTTTCAAGGCCACAAGGTTTTCCATTCAACATTAATAGCGCTGTTGATTTACTCCTAAAGAGAGAATTCGACATGCACCGAAACCAAAAAACACCCCACCCACTCATGGATTCTTATGGACTAGAGGCTGTACCATTCCAACATGAGAAAATGAATGAATGGCGAGAAAACTTTGTCGGAGTCCAAGCCCTCCACCGAGAAACAAATTTTATAGTTTTTGGTGCAGTTGACGATATTTGGCAAAACAAATCAGGCAAACTGATTGTCGTTGATTATAAAGCAACAAGCAAAGATGAAGAGGTGACGCTGGATGCCGAATGGCAAGACGGCTACAAAAGACAAATGGAGGTCTACCAATGGCTTCTTCGACAAAATGGTTTTGAGGTTGATAATACCGGATACTTTGTTTATGCAAACGGCAAACGTGATCGCGAAGCTTTTGATGGAAAGATCGAGTTTGATGTAAAGCTGATCCCTTATACAGGCAGTGACGATTGGGTAGAAGAAACACTAAAAAAAATAAAGGCCTGTCTCGATGACGACAGGATTCCAAAACAATCATCAAAATGTGAATATTGTTCATACATAGATAGTGTAAACAAAGCAAAGTGATGACAAACAAAACTTTCAAAGAAAAAGTACAGGAGGTGGTCAGAAAAATACCAAAAGGAAAGACGCTTACCTACAAACAGGTAGCGACAAAGGCGGGGAGTCCAAATGCCAGCCGAGCAGTCGGAAGTATTTTGAAGAAAAATTTTGATCCAAATATCCCATGTCATCGAGTCATTCGCTCCGACGGTATAATAGGCGAGTACAACCGCGGCCGCCAAAACAAAATTAAATTATTAAAATCAGAAGGAGCTTTGAAATAATATGGAGACACCAGAAGAGAGAAAGGAATTGTTGAAAAAAATACGTGACGAGGTGGTGGGGCTAAAAAGCTCTCCTCTCTATAAATTTCGTATTGAAAATAAAAATCTGCCAGTCATTGGCGATGGCAACCATTTCGCTAAAATAATGCTTATAGGTGAAGCACCAGGCAAAAATGAAGCCCAGACCGGCAGGCCATTTTGCGGAGCTTCAGGCAAAGTACTCGATCAACTTTTGGAAAGTGCCAACATTAAAAGAGAAGATGTTTATATAACAAACATCGTCAAAGATAGGCCCCCTCAAAACCGTGACCCATTGCCAGAGGAAATAAAAATATATGGACCATTCCTCGACAGACAAATCGAAATAATAAAACCAAAAACGATAGCCACTCTCGGTAGATATGCGATGGGTTATATCATGCAAAAGTTTGAACTTGAAAAAGAGCTCGACATCATAAGCAAAATGCACGGCAAAATCTTCAAAGTGAACCTCTCCTACGGAGAAGTAAATATAGTCCCTCTCTATCACCCGGCCGTCGCTGTTTACAACTCCCACACCAAAGACGAACTCAAAAAAGACTTCCAAATTTTGAAAAAACTTTAGTTTGAGATAAGATGACAAAATAGTTCTTGAGCGAGATTCCGCAGGTTGACGAACCGAGGACAAGGAAATTTTTAGCAAAAAATTTCTGGATCGAGCGAGAGAAGCCATTTTGTCATCTTATCTATACATTTCGAATATCTTACCAAAACAACAAACATGAAATACAAAACTGAGTGGGATCTGACACATTTTTATAAGGGAGATGTCAAAAAGGGTGTAGCCAAAGATTTGGCAGAAACAAAAAAAGCTTATTTAGCTTTTGCCAAAAAATACCGCAAAGACAAAAAACATCTCAAAAATCCAAAAGCCTTAGCGAAGGCCATAGAAGAATTTGAAAAAATATCTTCCAACCCAGCCGGCGAACGACCTACTCGATATTATTCGTATCGAAAACAATTAAATAGCAATGACACCGAAGCTCAAGCCGAACTTGCTAAACTTTCCGATTTTTTTGTTAGTCTTGCAAATGAACTTGAGTTTTTCATGCTTGAAATCGGTAAGATACCTAAAACCCTCCAAAAAAAGTTTTTGAAAAGCAAAGAACTCAAGCCTTTCAAATATCTTCTCTCAAAAATTTTTGAAAATGCAAAACACGATCTCACCGAAGCTGAAGAAAAAATAATGAACCTGAAAGGCCGAACCTCACATGGTATGTGGACTTCTGGGGTTTCAAAAACATTAGCAAAACAAACCGTCGAATGGGAAGGGAAAGAAATACCAGTATCGGAAGCGGGAAGCCGAATATCAACCTTGCAAACCAAAGAACGGCGCGAGCTTCATAAAAGGGTGATTTCAGCTTACGAAAGAGTGTCAGATTTTGCCGAACATGAAATCAACGCAATCGTGACAAACAAAAAAGTTAATGATGAGCTTAGAGGCTACAAAAATCCTTATGAATCAACTGTGAAAAGTTATGAGAACGAATCAAAAACTGTTAAAGATTTGATTGAAGTGGTGACAAAAAATTTCCCCATCTCTCACTCGTTTTTCAAAATAAAAGCTGAGATGTTAAAAGAAAAACGCCTCGAATATGCTGATCGTGCCGCTAAAATAGGTGATAGCAATTCAAATATTACTCTAGAACAAGCGGCTCAAAAAACTATAGTAGCCTTTAATGAAGCCGACCCAAGATTTGGAACATTCGTCCAAAAAATGTTTGACGAAGGGCTAGTCGATGCTTTCCCCAAAAAAGGAAAGAAGAGTGGGGCTTTTTGCTCTAGTGGAGTCCGTGAACTGCCAGTATATGTTTTTTTAAATCACGTTGATGATTTCCGCTCCCTCACTACTTTAGCTCACGAAATGGGGCACGCTATTCATTTTGAATATTCTAAAAAGCAACGCCCATTGTATGAAGATTGCACGATCGCCACCGCAGAAGTAGCGAGCACCTTCTTTGAAAACCTCGTATTCGAAAAGGCGCTCGAAGGAGTCTCGGAGAAAGAGCGAATGATCCTACTTCACGACAAAATCAATGACGATATAGCGACCATCTTCCGACAAATCGCCTGCTTTAATTTTGAAAATGAACTTCACGAGACAATTCGTAAGGTTGGATTTTTACCAAAAGAAGAAATCGCCAAAATGATGAATAAACACATGCAAAGCTACCTAGGCCCGCTTTTTGACTTTACTCTCGACGACGGCTATTTCTTTGTAAACTGGTCGCATATTCGTAACTTCTTCTACGTCTATTCATATGCCTTTGGTCAACTTATTTCTGACGCACTTTACGCAAGATATAAAAAGGACCCAAAGACTATCAAGGACGTTATTCAATTTCTCGAAGCTGGTGGTTCGGACAGTCCAGAAAATATTTTCCGCAAAATCGGTATCAACCCAAACAAAAAGTTCTTCGAACAAGGCCTTCTGCGTATCAAAGAAAATATTGATGAGCTAGAAAAGCTTTGGGAAAAACACAAAAAATGAAAAAAGATTTTGACAATTGGAATAAAGTCAAAAAGTACACAGACTCGAAAGAGCCGAGACTATATACTGTCCGAGAAATTTGGTGGTGTCGACTAGGAATTAACGTGGGATTTGAGGAGGACGGGGCAGGTTCATCCTACGAAAGACCAGTTTTAATTTTGAAAGGACTTAGTACTACTACTTGCTTTGCGATACCACTCACTACGTCTAAGAGTAAACATCTCATGAGAATACCGATAGGTAAGTTAGCAGAAGGAGGGAAAGAAAATTCTGCAATTATCTCTCAAATGAGAATCATTGATACAAGAAGACTTATCAATAAAATAGGATTTCTTAATTTAGAAAAATTTGAAAATATTAGAAAAGCCGTTAGAGATTTATTCTAACGGCTTTTCTAAACTTTACTCCCTCTTGCGAGGGCGAGGCCGAAGCCACTTGTAGTTCAAGTATAGCAAATTTGGGGATATTGTCAAGTAAAAATAGACAGCAAAATGTGTTAATCTCAAGCTATGACATCCGCTGAAATACGCAAACGATTTTTGGAATTTTTCAAAGAAAGAGGGCACGCGATCTTGCCTAGTGCTTCGCTCGTACCAGAAAATGACCCTTCCGTACTTTTCAATACAGCTGGGATGCAACCATTAGTCCCATACTTATTGGGGCAACAACATCCAAACGGTACCCGCCTCGCAAACATCCAAAAATGTGTGCGTACCGGCGACATTGATGAAATAGGCGATAACACTCATGCCACTTTTTTTGAAATGATGGGCAACTGGTCGCTTGGCGACTATTTCAAAAAAGAAGCGATTGAGTGGAGTTTTGAACTTTTGACTGACAAAGAAAAAGGTTTTGGCCTCGACCCACAACGTCTTTATATTACTTGCTTTGAAGGTGATGAAAATGCTCCAAAAGACGAGGAGTCGGCAGAAATTTGGAAAAACATTTTTGAAAAAAATAACATAGAAGGCGAAAGAATCTATTTTATGCCAGCCAAAAATAATTGGTGGAGCCCAGGAGACAACGGCCCATGCGGACCTGACACCGAGATGTTTTATGATCTCACGGGTACACTCACTTCTGGTCTGACCAAAGAAGAATACTTAAAAGCTGATGAGGAGCAAAGAGTAGTAGAGATTTGGAACGATGTCTTTATGGAATATGTAAAGAAAGATGGAAAAGTAGTGGGCAAGCTCGAATCAAAAAACGTAGATACCGGTTCTGGTTTTGAACGAGTCTGTGCCGTGCTTCAAAATAAAGATAACATCTTCGAAACTGATTTGTTTGAAAAAATAATGATAGAGGCTTTAAAAGTAGCAGAGACGATCAAATCTCAAAGAATAATTTCAGATCATATGCGCACCGCCGTCTTTATGATAGGTGACGGGGTATTGCCATCAAACACGGACAGAGGTTATGTATTGCGTCGCCTCATTCGTCGAGCAGTTTTCAATTCTAAAAACAAAAAATTGTCGTTAGACAGTATAAATTCGATCGTTGGAGCAATCGTGGAAACATACAAAGATGTGTACCCATCCTTGCTAGATAATAAATCAAATATCGTGCAGACCATAGAAGACGAAGTGACAAAATTTGAAAAGACTTTGATACAAGGAATAAAAGAGTTTGAAAAATTATCAACAAAAAATATCACTGGAGCCGAAGCATTTACACTCTTTTCCAGTTTTGGTTTCCCAATAGATATGACGATAGAACTTGCTAAAGAGAAAAATATTGAGGTCGATATAGACAGTTTCAAAGATGAATTCAAAAAACACCAAGAGCTTTCGCGCATAGGTGCTGAGCAAAAATTTAAAGGAGGTCTGGGCGACACAAGCGAAATGTCAGTCAAATACCACACCGCGACTCACTTGCTTCATCAAGCCCTACGCGACGTTTTGGGCGAACATGTTGGTCAAAGGGGAAGTAACATTACTCCCGAGAGATTGCGTTTTGACTTTACCCACAACGAAAAAATGACCGACGAACAGAAAAGGCAGGTTGAAGAAATAGTTAATAATAAAATCAAACAAAAATTGCCAGTAAAGAGCATCACCCTACCAAAAGAAGAGGCTGAAAAGATTGGTGCTCTTCACTTTTTTGGCGATAAGTACGGTGACGAAGTAAATGTATATTTCATTGGGGAAAATATAGAAGACGCTTACTCAAAAGAGTTTTGTGGGGGACCACACGTCAAAAACATTGGCGACTTGGGCAAATTTTCAATTTTAAAAGAAGAAGCGGTGTCATCAGGAGTTCGTCGTATCAAAGCAATACTAGAATAATATGAACAAAAAAATATTAGCTGCAATATTATTAGTTGCGCTATCAGTTATATTTTTTGTATATCAAAAATACAACCCGACCGATCAAACAAAGACGATCGAACAACGAGAAGTACCAGAGCAAAAAGAAGTGGTCGACAATGAGAGTATAAAAATAGCTTGGCTCGCCAAAGAAGAACCAAGTGGCCAATACGACGAACCAAGAGAGAGGATACATCTACGAATCGAAGGGGAGGAAAGAAAGGATGTAGAGCTCGGTATATTTTCTGGATGCAGAAGCACAAAAAACAATAAGATCGGTTATGCAACTGAAAACACTGTTCTAGAACTTTATTGCTGGTGGGCAGGAGCAGGCGACTATCTCACCGTCGAATACAACAACAACGACACTCTAAAGGTATTGGTTTGGGAAATGGGTGAAGGTATATCGATCGACTCAAACCAACCACAAACTCTCGCGGAAATTAAAATATCCACCGGTTCAAAAATCCTCACTGATTGAAAGTAAAGATTTCCACACAGTTTAAAAATCTAATTCCATTTGACTATGGTATTATTGTTTCGTATGGCAAAGATACCATTTCAAGACGTAGTACCACCCGAAAAAAGAAGTATTCGCAATATCTCCATCTCGAGGACTCGCACACATGGCCACAAACCAGCCACCCGAAAATCGGAAGTAACTATAAAAAGAGAGTACGCCGAGATCGACCATGAGGAGATCCGATCAGCACCAGTAAAAATTGCGAGTCACAAAACAATTGACGAGCCGCAAGAACCGCAGGCCGGACATTATGACTATTACCAAAATCGCGAACCAAAAACAAAAGTACCTAGCCGTGGTGGCAAAAAAATCGTTTGGAGTATTGCAACTCTGGTCGTCGTACTCGGCTTCATCTTCACTATGATGACTGTTTTCTCATCGGCAACTTTGAGTGTCGTACCAAAAACAGAAGCCAGAGAAGTGTCCCTCGAAGTACGAGCTTCAAAAGAAAAAAACTCATCAAGTGTTGGTTTTGAAATATTGAAGCTAACTCAATCCAAGACAGTAGAAGTAAAAGCGACCGGGGAAGAAGTAGCCGAAGAAAAAGCTCACGGCAAAATAACAATCTACAATGACTTCTCAACCGAGCCTCAACGACTCATCGTCCGTACCCGCTTCGAAACCAAAGAAGGTCTAATATACAGGATACCCGAATCAATAACCGTCCCCGGCAAAAAGACAGTAAACGGAGTGAGTACGCCAGGAAGTATTGAAGTTGAAGTATTTGCTGATGAGGCAGGCGAAGAGTACAACCTAAAACAAGCCGATTTCACCGTACCAGGATTCAAAAACGATACAGCGCGCTATCAAGGTTTTTATGCAAGGACAAACGGCGCTATCACTGGAGGATTTATCGGTAAACGCAAAACCGTAGTACCAGAAGAAAAAGAAGTGGCTCTGCAAAAATTGAGTGAAGAATTGAGAACAAGTGTGAGTCGAGAATTTTCTTCAAAAGTGCCGGAAGGTTTGACGCTCCTTGAAGGGTCGATAATGACTGAAGAGCGGGAATTACCTCAGGTCGAAAACGGCTCGACAGTCCTTTTTGGCAAAGAAGTGACAGCCTATGCGCTCCTTATAAACAAAGAGGACCTTTCAAAAATCATTGTTTCCACTTACGCCTCAAACTCTATAGATTGGGAAAATATCCCAGCCCACATAGTTGACTTCGACAAACTTAAAATAACCAAGAAACCAAATCGAATAGACTCCGAAAACACTATGAATATCACGGTCGAGGGCTCTGTAGAAATAAGGGCGATTGTACCGACCCTCGACCTAGAAGAGAGGCTGGCTGGCACCAAAAAGGCCGATTTGAGCCAAAATATGGCCGCTTTTCCAGGTATAGTGAGTATGCAAACAACCATTAGGCCAATGTGGAAAAAATCCTTCCCGGGTGACCCTTCCAAAATCAAAGTGGTTGAATACGGTCTAAAATAGCTTGACATTAAAAGGTTCAGCATGCTATCTTTTTTTATTGTCGTTGTTTCATTTTAAATGACGGAAAAACAAAGAGAAAAGACTGTTATCGGTACGGTGACGGAAGCTCTCCCAAATGCGCTTTTTCGCGTTCAACCGAAAGGTGAAAATAGCGAAATAATCGCTTACCTTTCCGGCAAAATGAGACTTAACCGAATCAAAGTTTTGATAGGCGACATGGTAGAGATGGTGATTGATCCATACGGAGGCAGGGCCCGCATAGTGCACCGGATAGACAACCGCCAACCACAACTTTAGAAATGAAAGTAAAAGCTTCGATAAAAACAATGTGCTCGAAGTGCAAAATGATCCGTCGTGGCGGAGTTTTGTTTGTTATCTGCAAGAGCAATCCGAAGCATAAACAGCGACAAGGCTAATTAAAAAACCAATGAGAATTTTAGGTATAACAATCCCGGAAGAGAAGCGTCTTGAAATAGGACTTACTACTCTCTTTGGTATAGGTAGACCACAAGCTAAGCGCATCCTCGATGAGGCAAAGGTTGATTGGGGCAAAAAATCAAAAGATCTATCGGCAGCCGAGGAAGCAACTATCCGCAAAATAATTGAGTCAATAAAAATAGAAGGTGACTTGAAGCGCGAGGTGGGAGCCAACATAAAGCGCCTTAAAGACATCAAAGCTTACCGGGGTGTGCGCCACATGAGAGGTTTGCCGGTCCGAGGCCAACGCACCAAAACCAACTCCCGCACCCGCCGAGGCAATGTGCGCAAGACGATGGGTACCGGACGCAAAGTAGCTGAAAAGAAATAAAAATACAATTTAAATAAAAGGTATATGGGTAAAAAAAGAATTGTAAAAACTGAAGAGGAAACAAAAAAAGAAGAGGGTCTTGAAATAAAAGAAGTCTCTTCCAAACGCCGAGTTGAGTCGGGTATTTTACATGTTCAATCAACTTACAACAACACTCAACTCATTTTGACCGACAAAAAAGGTAATGTTCTAGGTTCTTCCTCAAGTGGTGCGCTCGGTTTTAAAGGTGCCAAAAAGGGTACGCCTTTTGCCGCCGCCAAAGTCGGCGAGACTCTAGCTCTCAAAGCTCAAACTCTTGGTATGAAGGAGGTCTCAGTCGTAGTGAAGGGTGTGGGAAGTGGACGCGAGTCTGGTATCCGAGGTTTTATATCAAAAGGCATAACTTTGACTTCGATCAAGGACCGTACACCAGTACCACACAACGGACCGAAGCCAAAGAAGCCTCGCCGAGTATAATGCCGACCAATTGTCTATAATCTACAAACTATCAATATGAAAATAGGTCCAAAATACAAAATAGCCCGCAAGTTGAGAGCACCAATATTTGAGAAAACTCAAACTCAAAAGTACGCGCTCCGTGAAGGCAAAAAAGATAGAAAAGGTAGTCGTCCAAAAACCGATTTCGGCAACCAGCTCAACGAAAAGCAAAAAGCGCGCATGTTCTATTGTGTGACCGAAAAGCAATTTGCTAAGTATGTAAAGCAAGCACTTGCCAATAAAGGCGAAATACCAGCTTCAAGCCTCCTTCGTTCGCTCGAACAACGCCTCGACAATACTGTTTGGCGTGCCGGTATTTTGCGAACCCACTTGGCAGCTAGACAAGCAGTCGCTCACGGACATTTTTTGGTCAATGGCAAAAAAGTCTACGTACCATCCTTCAGTGTAAAACAGGGTGACATAATCGAAATCCGTGAGGGTAGCAAAAACAGCAAGCTTTTCAATGAAATAGAAACGAGAGTTTCAGAAACACAGATCCCTGGCTGGATGAGTTGGGACGCCAAAAAGCGCACTTTGACCATAAAGAGTGCGGCAAACACCGATAAGGCAGAATTACTTTTTGATTTGGGGCAAGTTATCGAATACTACCAAAGATAATTAATTTTTATAAGAAAAATAACATGGAAAAAATGGAAAACAACATTGTGCTCCCTTCAAAACCTCGCATTGTGAGCGAGGAAGGCAATAAGGGTGTTTATGAGATAGACGGTTTTTATCCTGGCTACGGATACACGATCGGCAACAGTCTTCGTCGGATCATCTTTTCTTCAATTGGTGGTGCAGCAGTCACTTCGATCAAGATAAAAGGCATAGACCACGAATTCACCTCTATCAAAGGAGTGAAGGAGGATGTAGTGCTTATTATGTTGAATGCAAAACGCCTTCGTGTGAAGCTTCACTCCGACGAGCCTCAAACCATTTCAATAAAAGCAAAAGGTGCAAAAGTGGTGACTGCGGGCGATATTGAAGCTCCTTCCCAAGTGGAAATAATGAACAAAGACCTAGTGATTGCAACTTTGACCGACAAGGACTCCGAACTCGAAATGGAGATGACTGTTCAAAAAGGACTTGGATTTGTAAGTCGTGATAATTTGCGTGATGAGAAAAACGACATCGGCACGATCGTACTTGACGCCAACTTCACCCCGATCCGACGTGTAAGCTACGAGGTGGAAAATATGCGTGTCGGCGACCGCACTGACTTCAATCGACTTCGAATCATGATCGAAACTGACGGTATTGTAAGCCCGAAAGATGCTCTTGTGCATTCGATCAATATTATGATAGAACAATTGAGAGCAATCACCGGCTTTGAGGACAGAGAGTCAACAAAAGAAGCAGCTGAGAGCGTCCTTGACGAGGCAGAAGACGAAGAAAATAAGCTTGATCCTGAATTTTTGAAGACCAGGATCGAAAACCTTAATCTTTCGGCTCGCACCCTAAACGCCCTCTCAAGTGCAAACATTCGTACAATAGGCGGCCTTGCTCGCAAGAAAGAAAAAGACATCCTCGAAGTCGAGGGCTTGGGAGCGAAGGGTGTAGCCGAAATCAAGCGTGTCCTTGGCGACCACGGCATAACCCTGAAATAATTAAAAATTGAAATGCGTCATCATAATGCAAACAGAAAATTTGGTCGAGTAACAAAGGTGCGAAAAGCATTGCTAAATTCGCTTGCCCGATCATTGGTTTTGCATGAAAAAATCGAAACTACCGAACCAAAAGCCAAAGAGCTACGCCCATTCATCGAAAAGATTGTAACTATGGGCAAAAAGGAAAGTGTAGCAGCCCGAAGGTTGATCGCAGAGAAAGTCGGTAAGGTAGCAAGCAAAAAGTTGGTGGACGAACTATCGCCAAAATACAAATCGCGAGCTGGCGGCTACACCCGTATTATGAAATTGAAGCGCCGACTTTCAGATGGTAGCAAAATGGCAATAATAGAGTTTGTATAAAAAACATGGAACACACGATAGACGCACAAAACAAAAAATTAGGAAGAGTGGCTAGCGCTGCCGCTTCTATACTCATGGGCAAGGACCGCACTGATTTTGTGCGCAACGCTTTCCCAAAAATAACTCTAAAAATAGTAAATGCTTCTAAGCTAGACATCACTGCTAAAAAGAAGGAGCAAACAACATACGTGACCTACTCTGGTTACCCAGGAGGTATCAAAACCCGCAATATGAAAAAGGTCGAGAGCGACAAAGGCCTCAAGGAAGCTCTCCGTATTGCAATAAAAGGTATGTTACCAAAAAACAAATTGCGTGATCGCATGATGCAAAATTTAATTATTAGCGAATAATCCCCCTAGCCCCCTTACGTTAAAAAGGAAATAAAAAAATGACTGAAAAACAAGAAAGATACATAGAGGCCGTAGGACGACGCAAAACAGCAGTAGCGCGTGTTCGCATAACTCCGGCTTCAAAGACAAGCTACTCGATCAACGAGAAGTCTTTTGATACCTATTTTCCAACCGCCGAACTCCGCGCAGTAGTGGAGGAAGCAATAAAAACAAGTAAGGCTTCTGACGTCAAAGTGTCAGCTCATGTCAAAGGTGGCGGTATTCATTCTCAAGCTGAGGCAGTACGTCACGGCATCGCCCGCGCTCTTGTCACTCAAGATGAACGCAACAAAACCTCTCTCAAAACTTCAGGCTTCCTAAAACGCGACCCACGTGCCAAGGAACGACGCAAGTTCGGCCTCAAGAAAGCTCGTAAGGCCCCACAGTGGTCGAAGCGCTAAGAAAAAAGCAAACTGCTTTGCTTTTTTCAGCTGCTTCGACGGCCGTAGCCATGTTTTTTTAGCAACAAAAACAGGCGAGGCGGGGTCGCGGAAATTTGTGAGTGACGACGAACAAATTATCTGTGACCGAAACGATAAAATCAAAAAATTCCGAGGGGGATTTTGATTGGACAAATTATATTTAATGCTATATAGTTTTAAGAGGAGGTTCCTTCAATGAAGAGGACACTTATCGCCACGTGTGTGGCTTTTCTCGTGTTTCTACTGACAGCCTGTAGCGACGGACCCAAGTTCTCGCTAAGGAGGGTCGTCGTAGATGGTGACGAAGCTCGAACTGTAGGACTGCAACTCGTTCGCAACCTGAGATCGAACAACGTTCACATCTCCGAAAGCGCCGAAAAGAGCCCTATTATCAGAGCCAAGTCGGAAGTCAAGAATCTCGAGCGTGGTATTCAGGTATTCACAATCGAAGTCACGGATGGCTCCGGCCTCAGCATCAGAACGGTCGTGAGCACTCAAGACTTTCCCACAGCACCCAGGTCGTATATCATTGATCGAGGCGTTAGCCAAGCGGTGGAATCACTCATAAGCCAGTGGGAAGCGAAGCAGCAACCACCAGCTCTCGCGAAACCGCAAGCACCCCCACTCGAGCAGAAAGACCCAAACAAGCATTTTAGCACCAGCTAAAGTGCACAGACAGGCCCCAGCAGAAATGCTCGGGGCCTTGTTGATTTCCAATATATTAGACCTCACCCTCGCCCTCTCCTAGATCTAGGAGAGGGGCAGGCAAACAGACAGGGACAGGAGAAGATCAAGAGAGGGGTGAGGTCGAGGTTTGGGGAGTTATTCTTTATATGTTAATATACTCCACGATGAACGAAGACGAAATAACATTTGACGAAGTGGATAGGGAAGGGGAGGAGATGGATGCAAATCCAGCCATCCTTATCAAAAAACTCCGCGAGAAGATAAAAAAACTCGAACAAGAAAAAGAGGAGTATTTGACTGGTTGGCAAAAGGAGCGAGCCGAGAGTGTAAACATCCAAAAACGTGCCGAGGAATCCAAAAAAAGCTTCGCTCAATATGCAAATGAGGGCCTGATCAACGACCTGATCCCAACCTTGGACAATTTTGAGATGGCGATGAAAAACAAAGAGGTGTGGGCAAGCTTGCCTGAAGTTTGGACCAAAGGCGTCGAATACATTTACTCCCAACTTGTCACCACTCTCGAAAGCTATGGCTTAAAGAAGTTAAACCCGATCGGCCAGACTTTCGACCCAAAAAACCACGAAGCTCTTGAAAATATTAAAACCGAAAATAAAGACGATGACCATAAAGTCATAGAGGTCGTTCAATCCGGATATATTTTGGGTGAAAAAATAATCCGCCCTGCTAAAGTGAAAGTTGCAGAGCATGGAGAGTAATTGGTAGAATAAGGGTATGGACGAAAAAGAAATACAAAAATATATAAAACAAGTACGAAATGAAGCCAACGAGGATATGGAAAGATACCTTGGCTCTCTTCAAGAAAAAACAGATGATAGATTTAAAGCTGTCATGGAAGGACAGCAGGCGATGAATGAAAGGATGGGTAGGATAGAAAAAACCTTAGACTCAAATACCGAAATGATTGGTTCTTTAACTATTGATATGACAGTAGTAAAAACAAGATTAGGCGAAATAGACAAAAAATTGATAACTATTGAGGAATAGTAAACCACCCTCGTCTAAAGAACGAGGGCTTTAAAGAAGGACTGAAGTCCTA
>CAYTTP010000010.1:0-27079 GCA_964440955.1 uncultured Candidatus Saccharibacteria bacterium
TACCTCATGAATAAGGGGTTGCTAAACTCGTGCCAGCAGCAGCGGTAATACGAGTACCCCGAGCGTTATCCGGAATTATTGGGCGTAAAGGGTGTGTAGGTGGTAGTGTTAGTCTCATGTTAAATCCTCCGGCTTAACCGGAGAATTGCGAGGGAAACGGCACAACTAGAGGATGTGAGAGGTTTGTGGAACTCATGGTGTAGGGGTGAAATCCGTTGATATCATGGGGAACACCAAAAGCGAAGGCAGCAAACTGGCACACTCCTGACACTGAAACACGAAAGCGTAGGTAGCGAATGGGATTAGATACCCCAGTAGTCTACGCCCTAAACGTTCCCCGCTAGCTTTAGGAAGTATCGACCCTTTCTGAGGCGAAGCTAACGCGTTAAGCGGGGCGCCTGGGTAGTACGAGCGCAAGCTTAAAACTCAAAGGAATAGACGGGGACTTGCACAAGCGGTGGATTATGCGGTTCAATTCGATAACAAACGAAAAACCTTACCAAGGCTAGAAATCTAGATGAACACAGGCAGAAACGTCTGTGGTCCGCAAGGACATTTAGACAGGTGATGCATGGCCGTCGTCAGTTCGTGATTTGAATTGTTCCCTTAAGTGGGGTAACGAACGCAACCCTCGTTGGCTGTTACAAGTATCAGCCGAGACCACCCAGCACCAAGTGCATTTACTCCGTAAATGCAGAATTATGAATCTTGAATAATGAATTATGAATGGGAACTTTTTTCTTTCCATAATTCTTAATTCATAATTCATGCTTCTGCACGAGCGTAGCGAAGTGCATTTCGTGCTGGGAGGAAGTGAGGATGACGCCAGGTCAGCATGTCCCTCTGACGCCTTGGGCTACACGCATAATACAATGGTCACTACAACAGGTCGCGACGCCGTAAGGCTGAGCTAATCCTTAGAAAAGTGGCCCCAGTTCGGATTGGGGTCTGCAACTCGACCCCATGAAGTTGGAATCGCTAGTAATCGCGGGTCAGCTATACCGCGGTGAATACGTTCTCAAGTCTTGTACTCACCGCCCGTCAACTCAAGGGAGATGGGAGTACCCGAAGCATCGCGTAAGCGGTATTAAGGTAAACTCATTGACAGGGAGTAAGTCGTAACAAGGCACGGCTAGCGGAAGCTGGTCGTGGAATATTTCAAGGTGAAAAATGTTGGTACTCACAGCTGTGGTACTAACTGATTGAGTCGGTCCTGCCTCTTAGGCAGGTGTTCATAAAACAAAAATTATGTGGCGGCGGGGGAAGACCCGCAAAAATCAAAGCAACGAAACAAAACAAAGGATATCTAAGCAAAACCAGTCGGGTAACACCGACTGGTTTTGTGTTTGCTTTTTTAATTACAATTTTGTTTAATTGTAGGTAGGAGGTCGTGTTATGTTCACAATCAAGGGAGTCATTGGATACTTTCTGATGGCTTTCGGGGTAGGATCCGCTTTCTTTTTGTTCGGTACCGGCTTCAAATGGGATGAAAGGATCTGGTATATCCCAATACCTACCTATCAAATCTACATTTGCCTTTTCTTGTTGTTTTTGTTAGGGGCAGTCATTATACTGTTTGACACCCCGATCGGTAGGGCCGTGGTGAGCCACAGATGGCAAAAACCTCAACCAAAGCCAGCCGAACCATGGAGACAATGGACATCGTGGCACAGGAGATGATTTCTCAACCGCGAGGCGCTTCATAGCGCCCCGCGGTCACTCTTTTATATTATTATTTTTTCTGTTATATTCTTCATATTGCGCGTGTAGCTCAGTTGGTAGAGCAATCGACTGATACTCGGTAGGTCCCAGGTTCGAACCCTGGCACGCGCACACTTGAATTATTGATATTTAGAGAGTATTTTACTTTATAGAACGTTAGCTATTAGCGAGCTTGTATGTGTACAAGCGGTTTCCATGGGGGTGAGGCACACAACCAAACCAAGTGGTCACCATGTAAATTCTTAAGAGACCTACATAGCAACGACTGCACCATCAAAAGGTGCTACATAGTGCCAAATCCACTGAGCTGGTGCGCGAATATGGCGTACTGTTAAACCTCGGCGCCGCCCCACTGGAGGCGTAATGTATCTGGAGAAGGGTCTTGCGGGAGCGAGACCCTTTAAAATTAGAGATTTTCTTTTTTTAAAAAATTTCTGATATACTACTTTTTCTTTATGGTAAGGAAATCGAACCACTAAAGGATTTTTTAATCAATTTTACCAAATCACATGCAACACAAAATAACCAAAATCGTAGGACGAGAGATATTAGATTCAAGAGGCAACCCAACCATCGAGGTGGATGTTTATTTAAAAGACGTGTTCGGCAGGGCTGGAGTACCGAGTGGCGCCTCAACTGGGAGCCACGAAGCATGTGAGCTCCGCGATGGCGATAAAAAAAGATATGGTGGCAAAGGGGTCCAAAAAGCGGTCAACAATGTAAATAAAAATATTTTTGCAAAATTAAAAGGCAAGGCATTTGATCAAAAATCACTCGACAAAGCTCTTATTGCCCTCGATGGCACCAAAAACAAAACAAAACTTGGAGCAAACGCGATCCTTGGAGTCTCAATGGCTTTTGCCCGAGCCGCCGCAGAAGCAGAAAAGACAAATCTCCAAAATTATTTCAAAAAGATAAGTGGCACTAAAGAGTCAGGAGTACTGCCAGTACCCCTCATGAACATTTTGAATGGTGGCGCACACGCCAAAGGCTCAACCGATATTCAAGAATTTATGATCGTACCTGTGGGTGCAAAATCCTTCAAGCAAGCTTTGCAATGGGGCTCTGAAATCTTCCATACTCTCAAAAAAATCCTTAGCAAGGAAGGCTTCATGACTACCGTAGGTGACGAAGGGGGATTTGCTCCAAAAATTGGAAGCAACGAGCGTGCACTTGAACTTATTATGCAAGCAATCAAAGAAGCTGGCTACAAGGCAGGGAGCCAAATCGGCCTTGCGCTTGATGTTGCTGCGACAGAATTCTACTCGCCTTCGCAAAATGCTACAGCGGAGCAAGGCAAAGGCGGCAAATATAATCTTGCAATCGAGGGTAAAACTCTCACCACCGAACAGATGATTGACCTCTACGAGTCATGGGTCAAAAAATACCCTATCATTTCCATCGAAGATGGTCTTTCAGAAGACGACTGGGAAGGATACAAAACTCTCACGAAGAGATTGGGTGCTAAGGTTCAATTGGTTGGCGATGATCTTTTCGTAACAAACATTGAACGACTTTCCCGTGGTATCGCCGAAAAATCTGCAAATGCAATTTTGATCAAGTTGAACCAAATCGGCACCGTATCAGAAACAATCGAAGCAATTCAGATGGCACGAAAAGCAGGATTTAAATCGATCACTTCACACCGCTCGGGCGAAACAGAAGATTCAACTATTGCTGATTTTTGCGTCGGTCTTGCGACAGGTCAAATCAAGACCGGTTCACTTTGCCGTAGCGACCGCACCGCCAAATACAACCAACTCCTCCGCATCGAAGAGTCACTCGGCAAAAAAGCAAAGTATGCCGGCAAAAAAGCATTCAACTAAATTTCAAAAACGAGAAATATAAAAAGAGAATAGCGACGACCGAATGTCGTCGCTATCTTGTTTTACCACCCCAAACCGCCTAAACTACCGAAGATAGTCCCTCTTCAAGTCTATGTACTTTTTCCACGCACCTTCTACTTTGCGGCGTATAAGGTGCAAGACCTCACTCCTTGCCCTCATACGAGCATTGTTCTTGATTCTTCTCACTTTGGATCTCTGTTCTTTGGTCACCAAAACCTCCAAAATCAAATTACTTTACAACTAAACACCTGTCAATGTTACGTATTTTATATTTTTTGCATTATAGTATGGGTATATGAAAAATAAAAAACAAATAGTATTGATTGTCCTCGACGGATGGGGTTATCGCGAGGAAATAGAGCACAATGCGGTTGCACAAGCAAACACTCCTGTATTTGATTCACTTTGGCAAAAATATCCTCATTCTCTCCTTGAAGCATCAGGCCTTGCCGTTGGTCTACCTGAAGGTCAAATAGGCAACAGTGAAGTGGGACATACCACGATAGGTGCAGGCAAAACATTGGATACCGATTTGGTGCGCATAAAAAAATCAATAGAAAGCGGAGAATTCGAATCACACCCGGTTTTGAAAAAAATTTTCGATCATGTAAACGAAAAGGGCTCGACACTTCACCTCAAAGGACTCATTGGTAACGGCGGGGTACATAGCCACCAAGACCATCTCATTGCCTGCCTAAAATCCGCCCATAAAAACGGCGTAAAAAAGGTAGCTGTACATGCTTTCACTGATGGGCGCGATTTGCCGCCCCAGAGTTCTGTACCTTTCCTTAAAGAAATCGAAGATTTGCTCGAGGAAACTGGTATCGGACATATCGCGACTGTTTCTGGCAGATTTTATGCGATGGACAGGGACAACAATTGGGACAGACTCGAAAAAGTCGAGAAAGCACTTTTTGAATGTAAGGGTAATGTTTGCTCCGTGAAAGCATCGGCCTATATGGAAGAGCTTCATCGAGAAGGAAAGCTCGACGAGCACATAGAGCCAATCGTACTTTTGGACAGCGATAAAAAAGAAGTGCCGATCCAAGCACACGATGCAGTCCTCTTTTTCAACTTCCGAGCCGACCGTGCCCGTATGCTCTCAAAAAAAATGATCGAAAGAGCCAAAGAAAACGACATCGCTTTCGCCACCCTTACCGAATACAACAAAGAGTTTGATTGCGATGTTCTGTTTCCACCAGTCTCAATCGAAACAACCCTTGCCAAAGAAATTTCAAAAACAGGTCTCACTCAAGCCCATATCGCAGAAACCGAAAAGTTCCCTCACGCAACTTATTTTCTAAATGGTGGAGAAGAGAAGCCTCACGATGGGGAAGTCCACATAATGCTCGAAAGTCGCAAAGACGTACCGACACATGACCTAGCCCCAAAGATGCGTGCTGAAGGCATAGCCGACAAGGCAATCGAAGAAATACAAAAAGGAACTGACTTTATTTTCATCAACTTTGCTAACCCTGACATGGTAGGTCATACCGCCAACGTACCAGCAATAATCGAGGCGATCGAAGAGGTAGATACTCAACTTGGACGAGTGGTTAAAGCGCTTGAAGAAAAGGGTGGAGTAGCTTTTATAACCGCTGACCATGGCAATGCCGAAATAAATATCGATCCGGAAACAAAAGAAAAGCATACCTCTCACACCCTAAGCAAAGTACCGGCCATCCTCACTTCAAATAATTTTTCACTCAAAGATGGTACCCTAGCCGACATCGCTCCGACTATTCTATCCTTGTTTAATATCAAATATCCACAGGCAATGTCGGGTAATGATTTGACACTATAGCTGTTTATTTGTTACGATTTTTCTCGGCTGTACAAATTACTTTGCTCATGGGCTTGCCTGTGAGCAGAGAGGAAGACTTGATGAGTTTAGTGATCTTGATGGGACGTCCCGGTTCAGGAAAGGGGACTTTCTGTGATGTCGCGCAACACCATGGCTACACAGTCATAAGTTCCAGCATGGCAATCGAGACGTTTGGCGATGAAGAAGCCAAGCGTCTCAAGAGAAACGCCGACCCTGTGCCGGACTATATGATGAGGCAGATCATCCACAACGCCCTGCACTCTATCAACAGACACGACAAGGTAATCCTTGACGGGTTCCCAAGAACGGTCGGGCAGGTTTACGACCTGTTGCAGAATAACAATTTCAAGAGTGGAATGATTTATCTCATCCACCTTTCAATCGGGAAGGAGAGAGCGAAAGAGCGAGTTCTCGGGCGAGGACGCAGTGATGACTCGGACAGCAACTTCGAGAAGAGGAATCGTCACTACTGCGAAGAAACTATTCCCGCGATGATAGCCCTGAAAAGGAAAAATCAAGTGGAGTATCATGAGATCTCCACCAACGGAACTCGGGAACACAATAATAAGATGTTCGAGCTGAAGATCAGCGAACTCACAACTGGTCTAAGGATCGCGTCGTTTAGTGGTGCGGTCGAAGCGACCGCATAATCACCAACTCAAGGCCCCCGCTTGCATGCACGTTTCGAAGGTGCAGGCAGCGGGGGCTTATCTATTTTGTAAAAACATGCTACAATGTTTTTCACATTAATCAGTTGATCAAATTTCTTACCATACCCCAACTTACAAGCTGAGGTATGGATGGAAGTCGTAATAAGTTTTAGAAATATGAAAAATAAGAAAACAAAGATAGTCTGTACCATCGGTCCAGCAACCCAAAGTGTTGAAAAACTCGAAGAGCTTTTGAAAGCGGGTATGAACATTATGCGCCTCAATTTCTCCCATGGTGACTTCGCCGAACATCAGACAAAAGTCGATAATTTAAAAATCGCAATGCAAAACACTGGTCTTCCTTGCGAAATCTTACAAGACCTTTCCGGACCAAAGTTTCGAATGGGTGACTTCTACCAAGAAAGAGTCGAGCTCAAAGCGGGTGACATGATCACTCTCACCACCGAAAAGATAGTCGGTGACGAAAAGCGCGTCTCGGTCAATTACCCAACCCTTCACGAAGAAATACTGCCAGGCAATATCATCATGGTTGATGATGGCAAAAAGAAGTTCGAAGTGGTAAGTATCGAGGGTACTGAAATACATTGCAAAATATTAGTCGGTGGCAACACTAAAGGTCGCCGAAGCCTCAACCTCCCTGGAGCTCCACTCAAAATAAGTGCCTTGACTGACAAAGATAAGGCTGACATCGAATTTGCCATTCAAAACAACCCTGACATTATTGCCTTTTCATTTGTCCGTAAGCCTTCAGATGTAGTAGAGCTTCGTGAAATATTGAACGCTAAAGGTTTAAAAGCAAAAATCATGGCCAAAATTGAAACTATCGAAGCCGTGGAAGACTTCGATAAAATCCTCGAGCTTGTTGATATGGTAATGGTCGCTAGGGGTGATTTGGCTATTGAATACGGTTATGAAAAAGTGCCTCTCGCTCAAAAAATGATGATCGAAAAGTGCAACAAAGCCGGCAAGTTTGTCATCACTGCTACCCAAATGCTCGAATCAATGATCAAAAACCCAGTCCCGACCCGAGCTGAAATTTCGGACATCGCAAACGCTATTTTGGACGGCACTGACGCAGTCATGCTTTCGGAGGAAACAACGCTCGGTGAATACCCAGTCCAATGTGTCGAATGGATGACTAAAGTAGCCCTTGAAATCGAGCCTTCAGTAAAATAATTGACTATTTAAAGGCTTTTTGGTAGTCTTTTACTCACATGTTAGCAATACGACTTCAAAGAGTAGGGAGGAAACACGAGCCGGTCTTTAGGCTTGTTTTGACCGATTCTAAAAATGGCCCAAAAAGCGGTAAGTTTTTGGAGATTTTGGGTTCATTTGATGCCCGCAAAGGTGCCGCCGAATTCAAGACAGATAGAGTAAAAGAATGGATTGGAAAAGGAGCTAAAGTTTCCGATACAGTACACAATATACTTATAGACAAAAAAGTGATTGAAGGAAAGAAAATAAATAACCTTCCAAAAAAATCACCGGTAATAGACGAGGAGGCGCTCAAAGCCAAGGCTGAAGCCGAAAAGGCCGCCATCGAAGCTGAACAAAAAGCCAAGCAAGAAGCGAGCGCCCCAGCTGAAGCAACAACAGAAGAACCAAAAACCGAGGAAGTTCCATCTGAAGTAGTTGAGGAACCAAAGACCGAAGAAACACTAGCTCCAGAAGCTCTAGCCACTACAGAAGAAATCCCTGCAGCCGACTCCGCTGAAAGCCCTGTCGAGCCGAAGGCTTAACTTCTCCCCAATCTCTTGTCATTAAAATTATTCTTGTAATATACTTAAGCTAGTTTGGATTTATTAAAATTAGATAAACGGAAATGGAAAAAGACGCAGAGTTTTTGGAGTTCGTCGTAAAAGGGTTGGTTGATCATCCAGAATCAGTAAAAATAAATAGGACTGTCGACGAAATGGGGGTCCTCCTCACGCTCGATGTTCACCCTGATGATATGGGCAAAATAATCGGTCGCTCAGGCAATACTGCAAAGGCTATTCGTATCATCCTTCGAGTAGTAGGAATGAAAAATAACGCCCGCGTCAATTTGAAAATTAATGAACCAGAAGGCGGCAGGCGAGAGAGTCCGAGCATGCGCTCAGTTGACGATGTAATGGAGGATTTGAAGTTGGAGTAAATTCTTTAAAAAATAAATAATCAAAAAGCAACAGATTCCAGATGGACTTTGTTGCTTTTTGATTTATTGTGTGAGATAATAAAAAAAGCAGTACAATCAAAATAGGAAGGGAAAAATGTCAAAAATTAAAGCACAGCACCCGTACATATGTGCGACATGGGTAACTGGTGAGTTAGTTCGAGTCCCACATAGGTCGATCCAAGATGTCGCTGAATGGGCACGTTTCAATGGCCTAGTCTTTGTACATCAAAGACTTATGAAGATACCAGGAAACTCGTGTTTTGTATGCGAACGATTCGATGGTGACATGATCTCTGACAGAGAGGCTGGTAACCTAAGAGATCTTCTTAAAAATCCCTCGCAATTACCTGAGCCGATCAAGCATCTGGCAGAAATCACTGAGGAAAGTGTCCCCATTCTCATCCTCCACCCCACCCAAAAAAGATAATGCGGGAAAACACAACCAGATAACGGCGGCACTACCATGTGCCGCCGTTTTACTTTGATTTTTTAATATTTCGTGTTATTATAGCGATGTTATTTTATTTGCACATTCGATCAAATTCTTAAAATCCGTGTCATGACTTTTCACATCGTCACATTATTTCCAGAATCATTGGACTCATACATAAACTCGTCAATCATCGGACGAGCTATTTCTGATAAAAAAATAAAAGTAAAATTTTACAATCCGCGCGACTTTACAAAAGACAAACATCATCGTGTCGATCAACGACCTTATGGCGGCGGTCCGGGAATGGTGATTGAGGCGTTGCCAGTCATTAAGGCAATTGAGCAGGCCATTAAAAATTCAAAATTGAAAATTAAAAACAAAAAAGAATCTTCAATTTTAAATCTTCAATCTTCAATCTTAATCGTATGGCTTACTCCCGGAGGCAAACAATTCAATAACGAATACGCTGAAAAATTCTCAAAAAAATATTCCGATATTGTTATTGTCTGTGGCAGGTACGAAGGCATAGATGAGCGGGCATTTGTTGCAATTAAAAATCTAAAACCCGCCTCGCCGTCGGGCAGGTTGAAAATTGAAAAAGTCTCAATCGGATCATACGTACTGACTGGTGGCGAGCTTCCGGCTTTAGTTATTTTGGACACCATTGCGAGGCGCATTCCGGGAGTCTTGGGCAAAATCGAGTCAGTTGAAGAAAATAGGGTAGCGTCATCAAAAGTCTATACCCGCCCTGAAGTTTTTGAATACCCACCTCTTCGGCGGGCAGGCAAAAGCAAAAAATACCGCGTCCCAAAAGTCCTCCTCTCCGGCCACGCTAAGAAAATTGAGGAGTGGAAGATGAAGAATTAATTTTTGGTTCCCTCCCTTTGGGGGAGGGTTAGGGAGGGGCTTTTCCCTCTCCTGACTCAAGGAAAGGGGCTGGGGGTGAGGTCTTAAAAGCAAAACCCCCTACAGTAATTCGAGGGGGTTTTGCTTTTTTAACAAATTCCGACAGGTAGAGTGCACGCGTGCAACCCTCGAAGAAAAATGTTAAGCCTAGAGAGAAATACGTGTGGGTAGGTAATTTTGACCGACCCGAACTTCTCTTTAGGTTTACAGTGTTCTATTCCTCGAAGATTATAGCATGCTGGGGATGCAAAATGCAAAAACTAAAAGTACAATATATGTATGGAAGGACCTCAAAAACAAGAAGCCGGAATAGATAGCAGTGAATCAAGGAGCAAAAAAATAGAAGCGGCACAAAATTCGCTAGTGAGCAAATTTATGGAAAAGTTTGGAAGAGTAAACGAAATACTCGCCCACGACCCAAACTTTAGCGAGTTCTCCGCTCGAAACTAAAATGGCTAAACATCCAATCAAAGACGAGCTCGACTACCTAATCGCCCAAACCCAAACTGAAACTGACATAGCGAAAGAAATATTGGAGGAAATTCGAGGTAAAGGTATAGACGATGACAAGCACTACTACGAAGAGAAGCTCGCCCTCAAGATGCTTGAGTTTTTTAAAGAAGAAGAGAAGGTAATATCACTCTATGTGGAAGCCAAGAAAAACTATCCGATCTTAGCCGAACTTATGGAAAACAAGCGCCCATACCTAAAGGAAATGTTGGTTGAAGCAAAGAGGTTGTATGAGAAGAACATCCTAGGAAAGTGAAGTATGAAGTAAGAATCATGATTTATGCATAATTCATAATTCGTGATTCATAATTCAAGAAGATGATAATCACCAAAGACATACTCGAAACACATCTACATAATATAAAATCACTTCAATCACCAAGTGGCCTCTTTCTCGCTTCCCGCAATGACGTTTCAACTGGTTATAACAAGGCTTGGTTACGAGACAATTTTTATACCTGCCTTGCTCTTGAAGAAGTCGGCGACATACAATCGGTCAAAAAGACCTGGCGGGCAATCATGGATTTGCTCACCAAGCACAAAGACAAAATAAGTTGGGCGGTCAAAAACAAACCATACCAAACATTCCAATATATCCATGCTCGTTACCACCCAGAAACTTTCGAAGAATTTTGGGAGGAGTGGGGCAATAAACAAAACGACGCAATAGGAGCGATCCTCTTCAAAATAGGTGACCTTGAAGAAAAGGGTATCCATGTTTTAGAGACGGAGGCCGACCGTGACCTCCTCCAAATTTTGGTTGATTATCTTAAATCAATAGAATACTGGCGCGACCCGGACAATGGAGTTTGGGAAGAGTACGAGGAAATACATGCTTCCTCCGTTGGAGCTTGTGTCGCTGGTCTAAAGAGTATTGAACGCCTCAATATAATAAAAATACCACGCGATCTCATTATGAAAGGCGAGGAATCATTGAAATCCCTGCTTCCTCGCGAGTCAAAATCAAAATTTACTGATCTTGCCTTACTTTCCCTTATATACCCATTCAACGTGGTCGAGGAAAAAATGGGGCGCGAGATCGTTCGCCACCTCGAATATCATCTAGAGAGGAGTAAAGGGATTATTCGTTATAAAAATGACCGTTACTACAACAAAAATGAAGATGGGGTAAGCGAAGAAGCTGAATGGTGTTTCGGTTTTCCATGGCTCTCCATTATTTATTCAAAATGGAGCAAGGATGGACACAATTTTGAAGACGTAAGTGATAGCGACGACGCTAAAAAGGCCCTGGAATATTTAAATAAAAGTATAAAAACCATCTATCAAGATCAAATACCAGAACTCTACTACTCCGACTCTGACAAACCAAATGACAACACGCCTCTTGGTTGGGCTGAATCGTTGTTTATTGTCGCTTTGCTAAAAAATAGCATGTAATTTTTATCAACAGAGACATTTGATACCACTAGTCAAAGTGTTAGCCTATAAAAAGATAGATGGAAAGGAGGTGAGAGAAACACACGACTATCACCTGGTCGGGCTCTCTGGAGGCAGAGAGTTTGACTACCCATTTCGTGAAAGGGAAAATGAGCTCGAACCATCCCGCTTGGTAGAAATATCAAAAGGGATATTGAGCGACCCCAATAACAACATGATAAAGCCATTAAGCAACGTAAGATTGCTCGATGGTAGAAGTGTAGTGGCTAACTTTGCTGTTTCGAGAAGCAAGGCTGGCGTAGTGTCTTAATAACATACATGACTTCGCGCGCTGTAGCATACGGCGCGCCTCTTTTTTATTTAGTGTAATTAGGCACAAAGAACATCATTTGTTAAATATTTTATCCGAACAATTTTAACTTTTGTAAATATTGCCTTTTGTGGTTATATTTATCTCACTATCCACAGCCCCCATTGACTATCTTGACAGGTTTTGAAACGAGTATATACTAATACTTACTATTGATCGATTGAGTTATGGCTTGTCAATAGACGACTGTTAAGAGCGCAAAACAGTCATATCTTACAAGCGTTTGTCTTGATTTAACTTGACCAAAATAAATCACAGTTAATCTTCGAGAAGAATAACGATCCCCAAGATAGTGGGGACGGGTTTTTGTTTGTATAAGTTTTCTATACTTTATCAGTTAGTTTTATCGGCCCAAAATAATAAAAATTATCATGCAAACGGCAAAGACGAAGCAAGAAGGCAAAGTATTACCGAAAAAATACTTCAGCAAGTTCAAAAAATCTATCCTCGAAGTTCCAAACTTGGTGCAGGACCAAGTAGCTTCATATAAGTGGTTAATCGAAAAAGGCATCAAAGAAGTTTTTGACGAGTTTACAACGATCAACGACTTCTCCGGCAAAAAATTCAAGTTCGAATTCTTGGGCTTCGAACTTGAAAAGCCAAAGTATGACGAATACTACGCAAAAGAAAAAAAACTCTCCTATGAAGCACCGCTAAAGGTACGCGTAAAGCTCACCAACAAAACTCTCGGGGTCGAAAAAGAGCAGGAGCTTTTCATGACCGACTTTCCTCTAATGACCCCTCACGGTACTTTTGTCGTAAGTGGTATTGAAAGAGTGATTGTACCCCAGCTCGCCCGCTCTTTTGGCGCATTTTTCACCAAACTTGAAGCCAAAGGTCGGGCCCTTTTTGGTGCCAAAATCATACCAGCCCGAGGCGCCTGGATCGAAATCGAGACCGACACTGACAAAGCGATTTATGTCCGTATAGACCGCAAAAGGAAATTTGCCGTCACTTCACTCTTGCGTGCCTTTGGAGCAGAAACCGACACTGAAATTTTTGATCTTTTCAAGGATAAACCTGAAGCAAAAGAATACTTGGAAAAGTCCTTAGCTAAAGACCATGCCAAGACCGCCGATGAGTCTTATATAGAGATATACCGCCGCCTCCGCGACGGTGACTTGGCCACCGCCGAAAATGCGCGTGAATTTTTTAAAGCCCTCTTCGATGCCGAACGCTATGATCTCCAAAAAGTTGGTCGCTTCCGCTTCAACTCAAGGTTCAATTTACCAACCGAAGGTAAAGACGCAGACAGGCGCACTCTAAACTTGAATGACTTAGTACTTGTTGTAAAGCATGTGATTGAACTCAATGTCACCCCGGATGCAATTGAAGACGACATAGACCATCTAGGTAGTAGGCGAGTGCGCTATGTTGGTGAGATGATGCAACAAAAGTTTCGCATTGGTATGGCTCAAATAAAACGCAATATGCAAAACCGCATGTCAACTGTAGACACCGACGTGACCCTACCGATCCAGTTTATCATGCCAAAACCATTGCAGGCTCGACTCAAAGAATTTTTCACCACCAACCAATTGTCGCAATTCATGTTGCAAGAAAACTCTCTTGCCGAAATCGAACACTTGCGACTTCTCTCAGCCCTAGGTCCGGGCGGTCTCAACCGCTCTCGCGCAGGTTTTGAAGTGCGTGACGTGCACCCTTCGCACTACGGCAGGCTCTGTCCGATCCACACCCCGGAAGGACCAAACATTGGACTCGTATTACACCTTTCGGTATATGCACGAGTAAACGAGTTTGGTATGATCGAAACCCCTTATGTAAAGGTGAAAAACGGTGTAGTCACCGATCAGATCGAGTATTTGAACGCTCTTGAAGAAGAGAAATACAGTATCGCCCATGGCGCCGTTCTTCGTGACGATAAAGGAAAGATTGAAAACGAAATCGTCGAAGCTCGCACCGGTGGACACCCAAACCTCGTACCTCGCGAAAAAATAGACTATATAGATGTCGCCACAAACCAAGCTTTCTCGATCGCGACCTCGATGATCCCATTCCTAAACCATAACGACGCAAACCGAGCACTCATGGGTTCAAACATGCAAAAACAGGCCACTCCTTGCGTTGAACCAGAAGCACCTTTAGTGGCAACCGGTGTCGAAGGTCCAGCTATGCGCGACACAGGCCGACTCATCATTGCTCAAAACGATGGGGAAGTAACCAAGGTTGATGGATCAATGATCGAAGTTTCCACTTCAAAGGGCAACAAAGACACTTATCGAGTGATCAATTTTGCCAAAACAAACAGTGCCACTTGCTTCCACCAGCGCCCGATTGTAAATGTAGGCGACAAAGTAAAGAAAGGTGACACTCTAGCCGATACACTCACCAGCGTAAATGGTGAAATGGCTCTCGGTCAAAATATTTTGATCGCTTTCCTCTCTTGGAGCGGCGCCAACTACGAAGACGCTATCATCCTTTCAGAAAGATTGATAAAAGAAAATAAATTCACCACTGTTCATATTGATGAAGTAGTCGTGAATGTTCGAGATACCAAACTTGGAGTCGAGGTCACAACTTGCGATATTCCAAATGTCGGCGAAGCCAAGCTAAAAAACCTAGGTGAGGACGGTATTGTTCGCATCGGTGCCGAAGTAAACCCAGGAGACATCTTGGTCGGTAAAATCACTCCAAAAGGCGAGACTCAACTCACTCCAGAAGAACGACTTTTGCGCTCCCTTTTCGGTGAAAAGGCGCGCGACGTCAAAGACACCTCAAAACGCGTTGAGGGTGGCAAAAAAGGACGCATCATCAATGTTCAAATATTCTCACGCGAAAAAGGCGACAAACTCGAAAGCGGTATCGTAAAGAGGATCCATATCGAGATCGCTCAAATCCGCAACGTTTCAGTAGGTGACAAGCTTGCCGGACGCCACGGTAACAAAGGTGTTATCTCAAAGATAATGCCTATAGAAGACATGCCGTACATGGCGAATGGTACTCCGGTTGACATCATCCTTACTCCACTTGGTGTGCCGAGCCGTATGAACCTAGGACAAATACTCGAACTTCACTTAGGGTTAGCCGCCAAATCACTTGGCTACCAGGCAGTAGTACCTCCATTTGTAGGAGCAACTGACGCCGAAATAAAAGAGGAGCTCAAAAAAGCAGGCTTCAACGAAAGCGGTAAGATGCAGCTTTTCGACGGTCGTACTGGCGAAGCTTTCAAACAAGAAACTTCAGTCGGTTACATGTATATATTGAAGCTCGACCACATGGTAGAAGACAAGATCCACATGCGTAGCATCGGTCCTTACTCTCTTATCACCCAACAGCCACTTGGAGGTAAAGCTCAAGGCGGAGGTCAACGTTTTGGTGAAATGGAAGTCTGGGCACTCTTGGGTCATGGCGCCGCTTACACCTTGCGGGAAATGCTAACTATCAAATCCGATGACATAGTCGGTCGTAGCGCCGCCTTTGATTCGATCATTAAGCGCGAAAGAATAGAGATCGAAAACTTACCGGCCGCGTTCAACGTGCTCACAAGCAACTTGAGAGGTCTTGCGCTCAATGTCGAACTTTTGCGCGACCCTAAAAAACCATTACAAGCGAGCGAATAAAATAAAAAACCAAAAATAAAATGCAAAACAAAAACGCAATCGGAAATATGGACTTCGACCTCATGAAGCTTTCGCTCGCCTCACCAGAGACGATCAAAAACTGGTCGTTTGGAGAAGTGACCAAACCAGAAACCATAAACTACCGCACTCAGCGCAGCGAACGCCACGGTCTTTTCGATGAAAAGATTTTTGGTCCAGACCGCGACTTTGAGTGTTACTGCGGAAAATACAAAGGCATCCGCTATAAAGGTATTGTCTGTGAGAAGTGTGGTGTCGAACTCACCCGATCAATCGTCCGCCGTGAACGAATGGGTCACATTGACCTTGCCGCTCCGGTTTCGCACATTTGGCTTTTGAAGAGCATGCCTTCTCGTATCGCCCTTATCCTTGGTACCACTTCTGCTGATGTTGAAAAGGTTATTTATTTTGCTGGCTACATCATCACTAAAGTAAATGATGAGGAAAAGCAATCAGTATTGCGCGACTTGGACGCCGAATTCAAATCAAAAATCAAAAATCTCTCAAGTGAAAAAGAGAAGGATGAGCTCAAGGAAAAATTGCTCTCCATCAAGAGGGAAATAGACGAAATAGTCGAAGGTCGCGTCATAGACGAAGTCGCTTACCACAAATATTCAGTCAAATACGGCACCTTTTTTGAAGCCGAAATCGGTGCAGAAGCGATTTATAATATTTTTAAATCAGTCGACCTGCACAAACTAGAGGCAAGCATCAAAGAGGAGCTTGAAAAATCAAAATCAGTCGAATCAACAAAAATAGCCAAACGACTTTCGGTCATTCAATCAATGATCAAAAGTGGTACCCGACCAGAATGGATGTTTTTGACTAGAATACCGGTTATTCCTCCAGCCATGCGCCCAATGGTACCTCTCGATGGAGGGCGATATGCAACAAGTGATGTGAATGACCTATACCGACGTGTCATCAACCGAAACAACCGTTTGAAAAAATTGAAAGAAATAGGAGCACCAGACGTCATCTTGCGAAACGAAAAGCGTATTTTGCAAGAAGCAGTAGACGCTCTCATCGACAATTCGATCCGACACAATAACAACAACCAGGCCGCATCACAAGCAAACAAAGCCCGCGAACTAAAAAGTCTTGCTGACAACCTCAAAGGTAAGCGCGGACTCTTCCGTCAAAACCTGCTTGGTAAACGCGTTGACTATTCAGGTCGTTCGGTGATCGTCGTTGGTCCAACTCTCAAACTACATCAATGTGGTTTGCCAAAACATATGGCTCTCGAACTATTTAAGCCATTTGTTATTGCGATTTTGCTCAAACAAGAACTCGCTTACAATGTTCGTGGCGCAAGCCGACTCATAGACGACAGGATCCCAGAGGTGTGGGCAATACTCGAAGATGTGATCAAGGATAAGTACGTCCTCTTAAACCGCGCACCTACCTTGCACCGACTCGGTATTCAAGCCTTCAAGCCAATCCTTATTGAAGGAAATGCTATCCAAGTTCACCCTCTCGTTTGTAACGCGTTCAACGCCGACTTCGACGGTGACCAAATGGCAGTACATGTACCACTCTCTCCTGAAGCTCAAAAAGAAGCAGAGGTAATAATGGCTTCCGACAAAAATATTCTCAAACCTGGAAGTGGTGACCCTACAATTTCGAACAAGCCACTCGATATTACACTTGGTTGTTATTGGATGACAAAAGATGTCAAAGGGGAAAAAGGCGAAGGTATGATCTTCGAGAGTCCAAACGCTGCTATTTCAGCCTACGATTTCGGTTTGGCTGAGTTCAGAGCAAAAATAAAAGTTGCTCCTTCTGACTCGCCAAAATACGCGCAATTTGATGGCCAACTTTTTGAGACAACAATAGGCCGAATCCTCTTCAATGATGTTTTGCCAAAAGACTACCCCTACATAAACTACGAAGTAACCCACAAAAAAATGAAGGGTCTAGTCGATGACCTTATCCAAAAGTACGGTACCGACGCGCTACCCGCCATCATGGACTCAATCAAAGATTTTGGTTTCAAATATGCAACCGTTTCTGGTGTGACCTGGGGTATCGAAGACGTAAAAGTACCGGGCAACAAATACGAAATCATCGACCAAGCCAGAGCTAAGGTCAAAACCACTCGCGAACAATACGAATCTGGACTTCTTTCGCACGATGAAATGCGCATCAAAAATATCGAAGTTTGGACCGCGACCAAAGATGCTGTCGAAAAATCAATGAAAGAAGTGATGGATACTTCCGGACCGGTTTATGACATGGTGACTTCAGGAGCTAGAGGTTCGATGGGGCAGCTTACTCAAATGGCCGGAATGAAAGGTCTTATCGTTAACACCGTCGGAGAGACTATCGACTTCCCGATTATTTCCTCAAACAAAGAAGGTTTAACACCGATTGAATACTTCATCACCACTCACGGTGCTCGAAAAGGTATGACCGATACCGCGCTCAATACCGCAAAAGCTGGTTATCTTACTCGAAAACTCTTCGACGTTGCTCAAGACGTGATTATTCGTGAAGAGGACTGCGGCACCAAAGAAGGAGTTTTGATAAGTCGCATCAGTTCTTCTGGTATGGAGGTATCTATCGAAAAAATCGCGAAAGGCCGCTTTTTGGCTGAAGATCTTAAAGATGCAGAAGGAAACATTCTCTTCAAGAGAAACCACATGCTCACCCGCGATGATGCGATGCAAATTGAAGCGAAGGGCGTGAAGGAGCTTGTCGTCCGATCACCACTCACTTGCAAAACTCTCGACGGTATTTGCGTACACTGCTATGGCTCCGACCTAGGCAAAAACAAAGTGATAGGTATGGGTGAAGCTGTTGGTACTGTAGCCGCCCAGGCGATCGGTGAACCAGGTACCCAACTTACAATGCGTACCTTCCACGCTGGAGGCGCCGCTCAAGTTGGTGGTGACATCACTCAAGGTTTGCCTCGTGTAGAGGAAGTATTTGAAAACCGATCGCCGAAAAATCCGGCAGTAGTCGCAAAAGTAAGCGGTATCGTAAGCGAAATAAAAATCGAAGACAAAGAAAAAGTCATAGTCATCTTGCCTGACGACGGTGACAAATCAAAAACAAAAACCAATACTGAATACAGTGTCAACTATCATCGTGTCGTTTTGGTCAAAGTAGGTGATAAAGTCGAAAAAGGCCAACTCTTGACCGATGGCAGCGCCGATCTTGACGAACTCTTCAAATATGGCGGTAGAGAAGCGACCCAAAATTACATCATCCAAGAAATCACCAAAATCTACGAGCTTCAAGGAGAGCCTGTATCAAGAAAGCATATTGAGGTCATTATTCGCCAAATGTTCTCTAGGAGAAAAATCAAAGCAAAGGGCGATACTCGATTTTCACAAGAAGACGTTGTATCCCTCTCTGACCTCTTGACCGAAAACGAGGAGATGAAAAAAACAAGTAAGGAAGAGGCAAAGTCAGAACCATTGCTTCTTGGTATCACTGAAGTTTCGCTATCTCGAAAGAGCTTCCTATCTTCTGCTTCATTCCAACACACAACCCGCATGCTCATCCAAAATGCTCTTCGTGGTACAGTGGACGAACTCTCTGGCCTCAAAGAAAACGTCATTATTGGACGACTCATTCCAGCAGGTAGTGGCTTCAAAGATAGCGAAAAATACAAAATAATAAAAGAACTTCAGAAAAAGATGGAGCAAAACTAATCGAAAGCTTTGATTTATTATAATCAAAAACTTTTGATCAAATGTCCAAAATCACTGAAGAAATAAAAGAAAAACTCGATATCGCCGCCATCATAGGCTCCTACATCAAGTTGGAAAAGGCGGGGATAAATTGGAAAGCACGTTGTCCTTTTCATAATGAAAAGACACCGTCGTTTTTCATTTCAACCGCAAGACAGAGCTACTACTGTTTTGGTTGTCACGAAAAAGGCGATATTTTCACTTTTGTCGAAAAATTTGAAGGAGTCGACTTCAAAGGCGCGCTCTTTGCTTTGGCTGAAAAAGCTGGTGTCAACGTATCAGCCTACTCCTCAAAAGAGGATAGTCGGGAAGAGCGCGATTCACTTCACCTTGCTCTTGAAGAAGCGGCTAAATTTTTTGAAGCAAATTTGAAAAATTCACCCAAGGCCAAAGAGTACCTTGAAAAAAGGGGAGTAAACGAAGAATCGATAAAAAAATGGAGAATCGGTTTTGCTGAAGATGCGTGGCGACATCTATATGACACCCTCCAAGACCGCGGATTCAAGAGAGAAATTTTGCTTGAAGCCGGACTCATCAAAAAAGCAATTGAAGACTCTTCAGCTGGTTTGACAAACTCACCCCAGGTAAGCTCAGGACAAGGAAAGTACTACGATACTTTCAGGAACAGGATCATTTTCCCCATTTGCGACTCGGCAGGAAGAGTGATTGCCTTTTCTGGTAGAGCCCTGAATCCTGATGAAAAGACACCAAAATACCTAAATTCTCCGGAAACCAAAGTGTTTTACAAATCCGAAGCTCTACATGGCTTACACTTGGCCAAATTGTCAATGAGAAAGAGTGATTATTGTATCTTGGTTGAAGGCCAGATGGATTTGGTCATGGCCCACCAGGCCGGCACCCCAAATACCGTTGCCTCATCGGGCACCTCGTTAACTCTGCTTCATCTGCAGAAAATAAAAAAGCTAACCAACCGTGTTGTAATAGCCTACGACGCCGATTCAGCTGGTGAAGAAGCGGCTTACAAAGCAGGCAAAATGGCACTCTCACTTAATATGGAGGTTAAGGTAGCCAAACTACCCGAAGGTGAGGACCCTGGATCGCTCGCTCAAAAAAGCCCCGACCAATGGAAGGAAGCGATCCGAAGCTCAGAACACCTGATTGATCGCGAAATTGAAAAAGCCATATTGCCAAAAGATACTCGCGCCCAAAACAAACAAATGAAC
The DNA here is from genome assembly GCA_964440955.1 of uncultured Candidatus Saccharibacteria bacterium. Lineage (GTDB taxonomy): Bacteria > Patescibacteriota > Minisyncoccia > Phycocordibacterales > WO2-35-19 > CAYTTP01. The sequence goes on from CAYTTP010000010.1 coordinate 20,319, forward strand.
GAGCGGGTCATGCCACTTATTGCTCTCCTTGATAGCGAAATAGGCAAATCCCAATATCTCAAAAAAATAGCTATACGCCTTCGAGTTGACGAACTTGCCGTAAAAAATGATTTCCAAAAAGTGGAAGACCGAGAAAAGGAAAAGACAAAGACCGAAACCGATAGGGGAGGTAAAATTGAAACCAAAAGTGTTGAAATCCAAAAAAACAATCTCGAGCGTCTTATATTGGGGATCATATTTTTAGAGGAGACGAAAAATCAAAAAACGGTCGAAGATAATGCAATATTCCAAAAATATGAGATGATAGTAGGCAAAGAAACGGCATCCCAAAATTATAAAGAAGCGCAAGTTGATCAGGAGTCACTAATGTTCGAAGCTGAGAGCCATTTGAAAGCAGGGGAAACATTTGAAGCATTGTCCCAAGAAATACTCAACCGTATCGAAATAAAACTTTTAAAAGAAGAACTGCAAAGGCAAACGAGAATCCTTGATGATACAGGCAAAAACGAAGAAGAGGAAAAAAGAGTAACCGAAAGAATAAAAGAGATCCAACAAAAAATAAAAAAATTAACCGAAAATACAAATTAACAAAACAACCATGGCCAAAAAACAAATCAAAAATAAATTTAAAAAAATGAAGCTCTCTCGGATCAAGAAGAGCAAAAAAGTCGCGGTCAAAAAAAAGCCGGCTAAAACCTCCGCCACCAAAACCAAAAAAGAAATCAAAAAAATAAAGAAAGAGTCCACCAAAACAAAACAAACAAATAGTGAAAACACCAGAAAGACTACTTTGCTTGCCAAAGCTAAGGAGCGTGGCTTCGTCACTTATGATGAGATATTGAAAGAGTTTCCAACCATCGAAGATAATGTGTTTTTGCTTGAAGAAATTTATGAAGAGTGTGCCGCGGCTGGTATCGAAATCCTCGAGGGTGGCAAACTACTCGACGACGTAGCGATTGAAAAGACGAAAGATTTTTTCAAAGAAGACGCTTCGTATGACTCGATCCAAATGTATCTCAAAGAAATAGGTCAACATTCGCTTATTTCTGGAGCCCAGGAAAAAGAACTTGCGAAACGAATTATTGCCGGCGACCCGGAAGCCAAAACCATCCTCGCTAAAGCCAACTTGCGCCTCGTTGTCTCGATCGCCAAAAAATACGTTGGTCGTAGCTCTGACCTTACCTTGCTTGACCTCATCCAGGAAGGCAACATAGGTCTCTTCAAAGCCGTCGATAAGTTTGACCATACTAAAGGTTACAAGTTTTCAACCTATGCCACATGGTGGATCCGACAAGCGATCACTCGTGCTTTGGCTGACCAGTCACGCACTATCCGCGTACCAGTACACATGGTTGAAACTATTGCCAAATACAAACAAGTTGTAAGAAGGCTTTCACAAGATCTCGGACGCGACCCATTGCCGGAAGAAATAGCTGTTGAAATGGGCATCGAACCAGAAAAAATTTATATGATTGAAAAAATCGACCAAGGCACTGTTTCTCTCGAAACACCGGTTGGTGACGAGGACGAAGCTAAATCGACCCTCGGCGACTTTTTGGCCGACGATAAAATCCTCGCTCCCGATCAAGAAGCAAACCGTCGCATCATCCGCGACCAACTCCAAGAAATACTTTCCGACCTACCACCAAAGGAAAAGAAAATAATCGAAATGCGAAATGGACTTCTCGATGGTGTCTACCATACCCTTGAAGATGTAGGCAAGGAGTTTGGAGTCACTCGTGAGCGTATCCGCCAAATTGAAGCAAAAGCTCTCGAAAAAATGCGCTCCCACGAAAAAACTAAACGATTGCAACACTTTTTGTAGAACTATTGCATTAATAATTAATACATGTTACAATCTAATTCAGAATTTTGAGAAAGGAGAAAAGCTTGAAAATCAAGACCACCCTAAAGGGCGGTTCCCTCATCTGGGGAGACTAGCCGGCAAGGGGCGACGAAAGTCGCCCCTTTTGATATATAATGAGCCAATGAATGATGAGAAATTCAAAAATGCTTACAAAAATCTAAATACCGAGCAAAGGCGGGCGGTTGATGCGATAGAAGGGCCGGTGATGGTGATTGCGGGACCAGGCACGGGTAAGACAACGATCCTCACCCTTCGTATTGCCAATATTTTGCAAAAGACCGACACTCCGCCTTCCGGCATTTTGGCCCTCACCTTTACCGAAGCGGGAGTGAAAGCGATGCGCAAGAAACTGCGCGAAATAATCGGCAGTCGGGCTGAAGAAGTGCGGATCCACACTTTTCATGGTTTTGCCCGAAGTATTATAAGTGAATACGACGACCATTTCCCCGAGATTGCTAGAAACACTCAAATAACCGACATCGAAAAAGAGGAAATAATCCGCACTATTTTGCGCACTCCGCTTTTCAAAAAATTGCGCCCACTCGGCGAACCTGATTTTTATATACAAAAAATCCTTAGTGGTATTCAAACAGCCAAACAAGAAGCCTGGACACCCGACATGCTTATTGACTACGCACAAAGTGAAATAAAACGGATCGAAAACGACGAAAGTTCGCGTTCAACACGAGGCAAAACCAAGGGCGAGCTCAAAGGGGAAGCTCTAAAGAGGATTGAAAAATGTGAACGTACCATCCTCTTTGGCAATGTCTACAAGCTCTACGAAACTCGCAAAAAAGAAGAAAAATTGCTCGATTTTGATGATCTTATCTACGAGCTATTGACCGCGCTTCACAATGACAACCTCCTCTTGCGTCTTCTCCAAGAAAGTTTTTTGTATGTATTGGTTGACGAACATCAGGACACCAACAACACCCAAAACCTCATCGTCCGCCATTTGGCCGATTTTTTTGAAGCGCCAAACCTTTTTGTAGTGGGAGACGAAAAACAGGCCATTTATCGCTTTCAAGGCGCCTCGGTCAAAAACTTTCTTGATTTCAAAGAGACATGGAAAACAATGGAAACGATTACGCTTGCGAGCAATTACCGCTCACATCAAGACATTTTAGATGCTGCTTTCAAATTGATAGAGCACAACTATACCGATGAAGAGCATAAAGACCTACGAGTAGAGCTTGCTTCCTACGCCTCTCATGCTAAAAAACCGATCGACATACACATCGCAAATGATGCAGAAACAGAGGAAGCACTCATTATCGAAACACTGAAAAAAATACTAAATGAGAGCAATGATGACATTGCTCTCATTACCCGTTCAAATGCCGATGTAGTTCGCTTGCTTAGCCTTTGCGAGAGCGCCGATATCGATGCTACCGCCGAACGAGGTATAGATATTTTTTCACACCCACTTGGGCAAGCCTTCTTTTCGCTTTCAAAGTTTTTGCACGACCCAAGCCAAATAGAAGCCCTGGCTGAAACAATAGCTTCAGGTATGTGGAACCTGCCTTTCGAAAAACGGGTCGAATATTTGCGCCTCATTCGAAAAAGCGAAGCGACTGAAGTCTTGAAAAATATCCCGATTTTTGATCAACTTACTCGCCTCAAAAATGAACAGACCCCCTTACAATTTATTTCAAGTATCGCTGACCTCTCCGGTTTCCAAGATGTAGCGGCTCAAACAATACTTGGCACCGAAATTTGGCGTGGACTTTGGAACCTAGCCCAAGAAATAACCTCAACTGGAATAAACGATCCCAACATTCTTCTAAACCGACTTCTTGCTTACCAAACTTCTGCCGAAAAAAAGACAATAAAAATAAAAACTGGCGGAATAAAATCAAGAATCACCATTTTGACTGCTCATAGTTCGAAGGGGCTAGAATTTGACCGCGTACTCATACCTTTTGCGACCGAAGAGTCGTGGGTACACAAGCGCCGGTCTTCATACTTTGTTTTTCCACAAGAAAAGGAGGAGGAAGACAATCTACGCGATGAACGCCGTTTGTTTTATGTAGCGATGACTCGCGCTCGCAAACACCTCTATATCACACTAAGTAGCGAGGATAGGGAGGGCAACCCACTCTCACCAGTCCGATTTATTGAAGAAATGGGGAGTGAGCATGTGAAAGCAAGTGAAGTCGCACACCAAAGCTTACCGCATAAAAAAGAAAAACCTCACGACCACCAAAAACGTGAGGAAACACAGGCAATTGAATACACAAAAAGAGTCCTTATCGAAAAAGGTCTTTCAGTCACTGCTCTTAATCATTTTTTGAATTGCCCTCAAAAATTTTACAAATCTTCCATCCTCAAAATCCCCGAAGCCCCTACTCCTTCCTCCGAAAGAGGTAGTGCTATGCACGAAGCAATCGCTCGTGTTTGGAATACAAGAGATGGATCAAGGATTATGAATTATGAATTATGCAGGAAGACAATCGAAGAGGTAGCGACAAATTATATCAGCCACTCACTCCTACCAAAATTTGAAAAAGAAATTATCTTCGAAGAAATAAAAGAACAAGCACCTCTTATAGCAAAAAGTCTCGCCAATCACTTCAACGAAGAGGGGGTGGTAAAAGTAGAGAAATGGGTAGAAACAAGCTACAAGACAGTACACTCCGAAATAATTTTGCACGGCAAATTAGATACAACAATAGAAAGGGGAAATAAAATACTAGTTTTTGACTACAAAACCGGCGAGGCAATGAGTGAAAATGAAATCCGTGGTAAAACTAAAAACTCGACCGGCGACTACTTTCGTCAGCTTGTCTTTTATCGCTTACTTCTTGAATCACAAGGTTCAATAAAAAAAGAAATATTGCCTTCGCTTGTCTTTATCAAACCAGATAGCAAGGGTGAATGTCGTGTCATACAACTCCCTATCGAACAAACTGATATCGATCAAATAAAATCAGATATAGATTCGGTTGTCGAAGCAGTTTGGAGTGGCAACCTCTTGTCCATGAAATGCGAAAAAGAAGATTGTAGGTATTGTGCTGATTAAAAATTATTTTGAGCGTGCCTTGCGCAGGTTGACGAACCGAGCAGAGCAAAAAGCCAGCAGGCTTTTATGCGTGCTAAGCGAGAAACAATTTTTAATCAGCACTTCTAACTCTCCAAAATCAAATCAATTGCCGCTTTGAGTTGGAGATAAGGGTAAGCACCCTCCAAAACATAATGGTCCCCATTTTTAGTATCTATCAAAATACTGTAAGGCGTACCATAAGCACCGAGCTCTTTGGCGTTTAAAACATCGAGTTCTACCCGTGGAGCAAATTGACCAGAGTCAAGACAAGTGGCAAATTTTTGCGCATCAAGACCAATAGCTCTTGCTGTATTCAAGAGCTCGGCCGGGTCAAGACCATTATCGGACGGGGTGATTTCATAAATCTTGTTAGTATATTCCCAAAACTTTGCATTACCGCCTTGACTAGCTGCACACTCGAGCGCCTCCGCTTCTTTTCTGGCCTTAGAATGAAGCTCATCAACCGGGAAATGACGATAAACCCAGGCCACCCGACCATCCTTGCCGTATTCTTGCATGATCGAATTCATACTTGCGTGAAAGGCTTTGCAAAACGGACATTCGGTATCAGAATATTCAATAACAAGTACTCGCGAGTTTGGGTTGCCGATCACATGATCGGTATCATCGACTGGGCGTACTAGTTTTTTTATATCACTCGATTTTGGAGTTTGCGAAGGAGTAGCGTTTTCGATCCGGCCATTCATATAAATACCAGCCCCGAGCAATGCTCCCGCAATTATGATCGAAGCAGGCAACATTAGTTTTTCAAACATTGATGGTGTATTATTCATAAAGTAATTATAGCAATATTTAGAGCAATTAGGTCAATTAGAATAATTAGAATAATTTTTTATGTCCCTTATTTATTCAGTCACTCTCGGTTTAATTCAGGGATTTACTGAATTCCTGCCAATTTCCTCATCTGGACATCTTATAATTTTTCGAGAAATTTTCGACCTACCACTTGAAGGTAGTTTACAATTTGATATTTTTTTAAACACCGCCACCTTGCTTGCCGTCATTATTTGCCTGTGGGGGACGATCAAATCTATTTGGCACGATTTTACAACCGAAGGATTTTCGGCAAGATCAAAAAACCTACTGCTCGCAATAATTGTAGGTAGTATCCCAACCGGACTTGTCGGCTTTCTTTATGGCGATAAAATCGAATCACTCTTTCGCTCCGGCTACTCGGTCGCTTGGGCCTTGATCGCGGGGAGTGTGGTTATGTTTTTGGCCGATAAGTTTGGTAACTACCGAGGCCTTCTCGGCCTAGCTACGGCGAACCGAAGCGGCCTTGGCGCGCCGAAGTCATACGGAGGCGGCCTTTCTGCAATAAAAGGATTTGTCGTTGGCTGTTTTCAAACTCTAGCACTCATTTCTGGTTTTTCTCGATCTGGTATGTCAATTTCTGGCGGTCTTTTTGCTGGCTTAAGTAGGGAAGAGGCGATTCGTTTTTCCTTCCTTCTTCTCATTCCCGTTTCCCTCGGCGCCCTCCTGAAAATTATCTTGGATTTACCGCCTGATTTTTCTATTCATAATTCATACTTAATAAATCTTAATTCACTGATTGCTTTTGTATCCGCCCTCCTCTCCGGCATTTGGTCCATCCGTTTCCTCCTTCGCTACCTCTCAAAAAACTCTTTCACACCCTTTATTGTTTACCGCATAATCCTCGCGATTGTTATTTTCTGGTGGTTATAACTCCAAACTCCTCTTATCTTAATAAAAGAGTTAGACAAAGTTATTTGCTTTTAATGCTCAAATATGATATAATTTTAACTGGAGTAGTTCCCTCCCCCAACCCCTGAATTAGGACAAATTAGTTTCTAAATTATACAGACTTGG
>CAYTTP010000011.1:0-22474 GCA_964440955.1 uncultured Candidatus Saccharibacteria bacterium
AAGCAAGAGCGAAGCGGTTGACTCCCGACCAAGTGTTGGCGTCAGCAAGCAGAGTGGTTGAAGAAACAGTAATCGAGCCTCCAAGCGAAACGCTTGATCCATTTATGGAAATTGATGAGTTGGTAAGTCCGGTGTTATCCAATGTCCCTGTGATAAGTGGAGTAAATGTCAAAGCACCTGCCGAAGGAATAATCCTTTGACCAACAGTCAACCCATTGAAGGATTGAGTGGTGGTCGAAAAAGTAACAGCTGACTGTGATGTAGTTGCATATCCTGAACCAAGTGCCGAAAATCCGGTAGCATCACCACCATCACAAAGGTCTGATGACCCTGTGATCGCAACACAAAAGTCTGACCATTCATTACCAGTCAAACCACCGAAAGAAAAGTTGGTCGTCGAAGCGGTAGTAAATGATTGATAGGTCGATGAAGCAAGAGCGAAGCGGTTGACTCCTGACCAAGTGTTGTAATCTGACAAAAGAGTAGATGACGCTGCACCAGAAAGAGAAGTGAGAAAGCCAGCATCATTGTTAAACCATGAAAGATTTATTGAGGAAGAAGCGATCGAGTTCAGTCTTCCATTTGATCCCAGATAAGCAAAACCTTGAGATAGGTTTGGAGTATAAATATTACCCATCAAAGTTGTCGAGGCATTTTGAGTACGACCAATGGTCGCTCGTTCAAAGTTTGGGTCAAACCAATATTCGGCGGTCGAAGTACCAGAAACACTACCAAACCAAATTACATCAGTAGCATTGTTTGCATAATTTCCAAGGCCAGTTGCATAACCCGATATCGTAGTGGTTGAAAATGTGCCTGAGCTAGAGCCACCACCAACACCCACTATACCGAGCGATGAGGTAGCGATATTGACCCATTCGGTCCCGTTATAAACAAGCACGTCACCATTTGCAAGTGAAGAGAGTGTGACATCCGAAAGATCATTCAAATCATCAGCTCCAACTGTGGTGTTGTTGACCACTGTCGTACCACCGCCACTACCTATCCTGTCAGCTAAAACATCATTTTGCTTAGTGATGTAGTAGCGATTGACGTTTGGTGAGAGAGGCGAGTTCAAAAAGCTTTTTTGAAATTCTTCAAACTTTTTTGCTATTCGATCGTCAATGTAAGCATAGTCTCCACCTCCAATATAAACTGTCTTTGCAGAGCTTGGAGCAGATGGAGCAACAACACTCGCAACTTTTTTATCTCCAACATTGACCGCTATCCCTGCATCTTCAAACCATGGTCGCCAAACGTTATATGAAATATCAGCAAAAATTTTTCTTGCATTTGAAAGAGCGTCGCCCGAAAGAAATGCCAAAGCAACACTACCCTTTGAGCGTGGACCTTGTGTTGTCAGGTTGGCAAATTTCTCATAAGCCAAATTTAATTTATTTGTGAGGGGTAATGATTCGAAACCTTTCTGACCAACAAAAAGTACAACAACCAGTGTCACTACCGCAGCCGAAACCAACCCAGACATTCGAAAATTTAGTTGTTTTTTGGGAGAAATTTTTTGATCATTAGCTACTTTTTCGGCAATCAAAAAAGATTGATCTAAAGGTTTATCCTTTTTGATGGTTGGGAGCAATTCCCTATCGTCTTTATAATACAAAGCTCCTTTGAAAATCTCGGATGAGCGAGATGGTATTTTTGCTCCTAATAAATTATCCGACTCAGAGGATGAAAATTCTTTTTTCTCCTTTTGGTGTGAAAATATTTCAAAATTTTTATTTATGGATTTTGAATTTTTTCTACCCTTAAATGCTGTTTTCTTTCTTTTTGCAGTAATCGATCGGAAATTTTTATTTTCGTGATTAGAATTTTTGTGATTTTTAACTTCCTCTTCCAAGACATACCAAGCTCTACCAACAAGTCGTCCATTTATTTTTTTTGAACGACAAAGTTGTCCGATGTAGTCACTCGTGTACCCAAAAATTTCGGCGGCGAGTTTTGCCGAGATAAATTTCTTTCCATCGAATTCGAACGTTGAATTCATTGGTTAAATCATACCATCTCGGATAGTCGAGATCTTTAAAAAATATGTGGACAATTGAATAAAAAATCTTTTGTTAAAAATTTAAATTTTTAACAAATTTTTTATTCAAAAATATCTCTTCATGATCAAAGAAAATAGTATTTTAAATTAAAAATTATAAAAATATATTATTTTTTAAAAAATTATCAAAAAAACTAAAGATAGTATTTAATTATGTTTAATTCTTAAACATAATATTTTAACCAATATTTAACTAATTTTAAGATTGATAAATTAATCATTTATTAACATTTATATTATTTACTAAATATATATACATAAGTTATAATGTTTATATATGTTTAGTAATGTTAATTTTATTTAAAATATTTAAAATATGGACAAATATATAACTATAAAAGATGCTGCTTCTATATTAGGAGTATCAAAAATAACCCTTAGAAACTGGGACAAGCTAGGCAAACTAAAGGCACATCGCCACCCATTCAATAACTACCGAGTTTATCGCATGGAAGACATAGAGCAGGTCATAGAAATGATCGAAACTAGCCCTGAAATCAAAGAACAAAAGAAAAATGAAGTCAAGAGGTTAATAATCCAACATCTTGAATAATACTATACTGAGTAATATACTATCCTCCAGATAGTAACCTTAAGTCTAACCACCTCATAACAATAAAACTAATAATTGACCGAAATATTTAAAAAATTAATCAAAAGATAAAAAAGATAAAAGATATTTTTAATTATCAAAATAAAATATTTTAAAAATATATTTATCCCCCACATTTAGTTATCCGATTAAACAAAAAACTAAAAAAATATTTTTGAAATAAAAAATCTATCTGCTTGACCAAAAATCATAAAAAATATCTTAACTTTGGTCTCTCAAAATATCGATCTTAAAAGAAATAATTTATAAAAAATTGATCTTAGGACTTAAAAAATCTCTTGAATAAAAAATTTCAAAATTTTCTCCCTCCACTGTCGTCCGGCTTGGCAAAACATTCTACCTGATCACAAAAATCACTCCGTTAATGTCATGATTTCCTACCAAATATCGGCTCCTCCCAAGCATCTTTTTGCAATATTTATACTATTAATTCAATATCCAATGCTTAGCTTTGTATGTTAGACCTTTAGCATTGGATAGGTTATCCACAGCTATTTTTGTGACAAGTATTTATCGAAGTTATGATATATAGAAGACAATCAAGATGAGAAAATTAAGATTTCTAAAAAATGAAATATACGAAGTATCTGTGAATGGAGTGGCTAACACAGAAATATTTGCTGACGATGAGGATCGAGCTAGGTTTTTATTTTTGATTCTCTTTCTCCAGTCCCCCGCTCTACTAAACAATAGCTCTTGGTATACAAACAACTACCTAAAAAAGGGCCTGTTCAGAGTAAATAATTCAAAGACAGATCTCATTGCCAAAGAGCGCGAGGTAGCTCTGATGGCTTTTTCGATTGGAAAGTCTAAAGCTACCCTATTGATTCAAAACCTGAAAGACATGGTTCTCTCTGTATACATGCAGCGAGTACTCACAGCTTACAGCAAATACTATAATGCCAAGTACAAAAGACGAGGCCATGTACTTAGTGGGCCATTTGAAGCAATTCACCTCACTTCAGTCGATGATCTAAAGACTTCATTTTCAAAAATACATGCAAATCTGGAACAATCGGTAAATAGTGATTCTTTTTATAAAAAAGAAAAGTCGCCAAAAAACAACCTGGAGCCGGCTCTCGAAAAACTAATTTCAACATCTATTTTGAAAGGCGTTTTTCGAACAAAGACTTAAGAATTTGAGGATTGGCCGCACCCTTACTTTCTTGCATGCCTTTACCCACTAGGTACTGTAAGGCCGAAAGCTTGCCACTATTGTATTCAGAAACAGCTTCGAGATTAGCCTCTAATATTTTATCCACCATTTTCAATAACTCACCTTCATCACTTTTTTGAAAAAGACCATGTTCTTTAGCGATCAAAGATGGGTCGCGATCGTCACCCCTCATTATTTCCAAGATATCTTTCATGCCCCGCGAAGAAATCTGCCCGTCAGCAAAGAGTATGGAAAGAGAGGCAAGATGCGAAGGAGAAAAAGAAGATGCCTCATCGCCAAATTTGGCTACCTCACTCACTATACAGTTTGAAAGAGTTTGAAGGTATTTTTTGTCCAAATCAACAGATGCTTTTTCAAATATATTTGAAAGTATTTTATTGTGAACATATACTTCGATATCACCGCCCTTTACACCAAAAGTCGATCCAAACCGTTCTCTTTTTTGGTTTGGTGTCTCAAGCATCTCCTCTTTTAGCCCCGCTTCGTCAAAACCAACAGCCTCCTTCAACACAAGCTTTGGTAGGTCAGGGTCAGGAAAATATCGATAGTCGTGTGAGTCTTCTTTTGTTCTTTGTGAAAAAGTGGTTTGGCTTTTTTCATTGAAACCTCTTGTTTCTTGAGCGACTTTTTCCCCTTTTTCCAAAAGCTCGGTTTGCCTTTCGATTTCATATTGAATCGCTTTTTGAGCCGCCTTAAAAGAATTTAGATTTTTCACTTCGACCTTAGTGCCAAGTTTATCGCTATCACTTATTGAAATATTGGCCTCAAGACGCATTTCCCCTTTTTCCATATTGGCAGTAGAAACACCCAAATATTGAAACAGAAGCTGTAATTCTTCACCAAACCTCATTACTTCCTCGCCGGAGTGAAGCACTGGCTCAGTGACGAGTTCCATAAGCGGCAATCCAGCGCGGTTAAAATCAACCAAACTAAAACCACCATCATGGCTAGAACTTGCTGTATCCTCTTCCAAGTGGACTCTAGTTATTGCTACCCCATTTAACTCCCCACCAGATACAAGTGGATACTTGTATTGGCTTATTTGATAGGCTTTTGGGATGTCTGGATAAAAGTAGTTTTTACGATCAAATTCGGAAAAATCAAAAGCGAGCCTACCACCTAGAGCCAATCCAACCTTGAGGACACTCCTTACCGCTTCCTTGTTCATGGTAGGCAAAGTACCTGGATGACCCATACAGATAGGACAAATATTGACGTTTGGACGCGTTTCGTCGGTGTCGTTTTTGCAAGCACAAAACATTTTCGTCGCTGTCTTAAGCTCAGCATGTACTTCCAAACCGATAGTTGGTCGATATTTCATAAGCACAGATTAGCACACTTTTTACTCCTTTTTCAAAGCTTTTTTAGCAAGCTCTATCGCTCCCTCCTTAGTTTTTACTTTCATAAACCAGCCTCCTCGAGTACAAAAAATTGACCCGACTACCCCAGATACCGCTTCCAATTCTTCCCCTCTCAACCCACGCCAATTATCAGGGAAATTGACTCGATTAGAGTCATAGTTGTGAATATCATCCCTTGCTACCTGGACCGACCAATCATCACCATTACCCCCAGGATATATCACTATTTTTATATAAGGATAACCAACCACCACTTCTTCCCAATCGACCGGCATATCAAGTATTAATATTTCCTCCCCATTTTGTTTTTCAATTGACTCTTGTGTGACCAATTTACCTTTTTCTAGAGCATGCAAGCGAGTGATTTCTCGTTCGATGAGTTGTGTGGCAAAGGAAAGAGCTTTCATAAATCTCTTATCTTGATCTTTCTGACCTTCAATCCAAGTTGCGTTGAAAGTACTGATGACAAAACTAACTATATAATCTACAGTGCCAAAACCATTAGGCATCATTATGTTTATTCCGTTATCATGTGCATCTATCGGTATTACAAGCCTTCTTTCTATCTCTTTCGCCACTTCTTTAGAACCACAAATTTCCTCGCCATACTTTTGCCAAACTAACCCAAAAGAGGCATGAGGAATACCATTCTCATGTTCACCTGCCCCACCTAGCTGGTGATGGTCAAAACGATTGCGTCGAGAGTCATACTCCATACCAACATCAACTACGATGTTAGCCCTTTTAATTATTTCTGGATCGCGAGTACGGACTATCTTTATTTTTTGACCATTCTTTTGAGCCCAAACACTGAGAGTGGCACAAGCAAAACACTCATCAGCATGAAAAGTGCCATTATGCGTAGCGACCAACAACTTTTTTTTGAAAAAATTCATTTTACAAAAAGCTTTCGCTTTTCGGAGTACTCTATCACAGTTCGCACAAATTCGGCATGTGACCAGCATAGTGGAGTAGCCGACATTTGGGTGAGTGATTTTGGATGAAGCTGTTCGGAGAGCATCGAGCCATTTGCTCTCGACGCTACCCATTCGATATCAAGAGCCGCCCGATTTAAATCGGAAACATTTGCTGAAGCCGCTATTTTGTACTCCGCAAACCATAGAGAGACAATAGGCCATGGATTGCCAACCGATTCATCTGAAGTTTTATAATATTGATCGCCTTCATAGCGAGCTAGACCTCCATATAAGTTGCCTCGGCTCAAAGCAGAAACAGCCTTTTCATACATTTTGGATAGCCGTGGATCATCCACCGAAAGAATACCCGAACGGAAGATACCATAAAAACTACTTGCATCAACATTTGCATCTCTCTCCAGATTTTCTGCCGAAAGTTTGAAAAAATAAGAATTATTTTCATCCCACAGTTTGCCTATTATTGCTTTTCGCAAAGCTTCGGCCTCTTTTTGAAACAAATCAGCATCTTCGTCTTTACCGAGCATTTTCGCAAAGTTAAAAGCAGAGATAATGGCCCGATAAACCAAGGCGGAAGTAAAAACGGAGACGACATGCTTTTCCTCCCACAAATCATAGCTTGCGAGTGGCAAATTTAGATTGTTATCTTTATATTCGACCATAAAGACAGCAGCCTTTTTTATAAAACCGTTGTAAATTGTCTCTATAAACTCCAAATCTTTCCAGGCAACATAGTGTTCCCATAAACCTATAAGCAAAATCGCCGTCTCATCTTCTTGGATCGCAAGCTGACTCTTACCTCGCAATACCCACGGGTGCCAAGAGCTACCTAGAGATTTATCGGGTTGATATTTGTGGAGTACATACCCATCAGTAGTGAGCAAATCCACCGCAAAAGTGTAAAATTTCTTCGCCACATCATGAAAACCAGAAAGATCAAAACTCCAAGCAGTGAAGCAAGCATCCCTCGGCCAAACATACACATAAGTATCTCCCCCGTATTGAACATTGCCCGAATCAAGCGAAGCTACAATACCACCCCGATTATCGGTATGTGCTTTCATTACAAAAAGCGAATCATAAAAGAGTTTTTTTACCTTCTCTGAAAGACCCTCAAAAGATATTTCGACTTGGCTGACCCAGGCTTTCCAAAAATCATGCGTCGATTCAAGGAGATGTTCCGGAGTTTTTTCGATGATATACCGACGCAGACCTTCCACCTCACCATATGTCTCCCCGACTGCCACCCAATAATAGACAATGGAAGAAAGATTGGGTCCCAAATCAAGCTGCCAAGAGACAACCGAGTCAACCACTCCGTGCTCAATTGGATTTTTGGAAAGTTCGCCATCCTCAGCGTCTCTCCAGGTACCTTCCTTACCTTCAATACCACAAAACCCGATACTATAATCTTGGAAAGACGACCCGGCGTGGCTACCACCAACCAAAAATACTCTTCGACCTTTGTAATGAATGATCGAGTCAAGCACCCCAGCAAAATATGCAGTATCGGAATGGTTGGTGTCCCCTATTCTAAATTGCTGATTGAAAAATATTTTGACCTGACGCCTCTTAGATAAATGATTTTTTATTTCAATACTCCTCAAAAAGATATTCTTTTCGTTATATACCACATCCCGTGCGACTATCGATACTCCAATTTTATTGTTTTGCAAGGAGAGCTTCGACACCATTGAGCTTGCTTCATATTCGAGGCTTCCTTGCCATTCACCATTGTCAAGCCAGTGCATCTTACCATCAACAAAAACACCAATCTTGTGGACTTGGGACAGTCCTACATGATTTTCTTGGCCGACATAAGGGAAATAAAAATCGCGCACCTGACCATAGTCATCGAGACAAACTGATATATTGCCATTGCCTAATACCATCTTGCGCGCCATGATTTTATTGTACCATCTTTAGGATTCGCTGAAGCGAAGTGGCTGAAATTTTCTCAAAGTTACTGGGTGAATTTGTTTTTTGCGAACATCTTCGAGACGCAAACGCATATCCTGAAGCACATTCATGTAAGCAATAAAAGCTTCGTAGGGTGATTCATAAGGTGAAAAATATTTGTGAACATCGCCATCAGCCCACCATTTGGTGCACATATAATAAAAATGATCCGATGTCTGAAGACGTCGCCAGTCTTCAAGTAGGCCTGGATCGTCTACATGCCCGATTTCACTACCAAGAGCGTATAAAGCGTCAAGCGCCTCTTTTTGAAGATCGTTTGACAACCAAGCTGAAAGGTCACGCTCGGTATCTGCCCATGAAATATGATACGGTACGTCAAGTGAGTCTTTGACCTCATACCTATCCATTGCTTCGCTTGGCGTGACAAAATCATCACCTCTTTTCAATATTTCCTCTGGTAAGTATTTCAAAAATTCAAAAATACCAGTATCTTCCCACTGATGTTCACCAAAGGTCTCATAATCCATGAATAGATTAATCAATTCACCATTACCATTATGCGAAGCAACCCAATCCGAAAACTTCGGTGCTGTAAGAGGAAACTCTGCCCAATCTCGACTGCTAAAACGAAAGGCAATATCGTCGGACAAGCGATAGTGCTTGAGCAAGAGTTTTAGCCCTGGACTTGAAACTGGTGAGTACAAAAAGGTCGGGCTTCGCCAACCAAGTATTCGATCAACTCCTTCGGTAAGCATACCCTTGAAGCCAAGCGAGGCCACTTCGCTTGCTATATCATTTGAATAAATAAGCTCGGTATTACGAAAAACTGTAGGTGTTACTCCAAAAATATCGTTTACCTTTTTCTTATGCAAAGCAACCTGATGTCTAAACTCTTCCGGTGAAAATATTGACGAAAGCGAATGATGATAAGTCTCTGAGAGTAATTCAACATTACCGGTATCAACAAGACGTTTGAAAGAATCAATTACTTCCGGAGCATACTCCTCAAATTGCTCAAGAGCCATACCCGAAATAGAAAAGCTCGCTTTAAAATCGGGATTATTTTTTATATTTTGAAGCAAGACTTCATTTGCCGGCAAATAGCATTTCCCCGCCACCTTTTTTATGATCGCTTTGTTATCGAGAGAAGTGCCACTGTCGTCACCAAAATAATTTTGAGATTTACCTACATCAAAAACCCGGTATTTTCGCACCCGTCGTGGTTGATGGACTTGAAAATAGAAACATACCGAAGGCATCGTCTAAGGAATTATACACCGAAACCAATCTTTCCACTGCTTTTTTCCAGTGGATATTTTTTACTTCCTTATTACCAGATTCAGATAAATGATTTTTTAATTTAGCGTTGCGTAGAACAGCGACCACTTTATCAGTCATATCATCAATATCCCAAAAATGCGACTTCAAAGCTGTATTCAATATCTCGCTCACCCCCGACTCTTTTGACACCAACACCGGCACCTTGGAAATCATCGCTTCGAGCGGTACCAAACCGAAGGGTTCGGAGACTGACGGCATAACAAACATGTCAGCGGCCGCATAAATTCGGGAGAGATCGTCGCCGCGCAAAAAACCGCAAAAAATAAACTTGGAAGAGAGTCCTCGCTCAGCCACCATCTGGATCATTTGACTCTCCATATCGCCACTCCCAGAAACAATGAAGATTGTCTTTGGTTCGTAATCGAGCACTTTTTGGGCCATACGCACAAAATAGTCCGGCCCTTTTTGAAAAGTGATGCGACCAACAAATAGCACCACTGAATACCCCTCGGATTTCAATTTTGAAAGATTTTTTTCGACACCAAAATCCCGGTTTGCAAAATCAATGCCATTGTATACGACTTCCACCTTGTCGCCACTTATACCATATCGCTCGATTATTTTTTGACGAGTGCGTTTGGAAACAGCCAAAACTTTTTGTGCCGATCGAAAACCTTCCCTTTCTATATCATAGATTTTCCTATTCACACTCTCCCCATTTCCGCGATCAAATTCGGTTGCGTGTACGTGTGCTAAAAAAGGCTTACCAGAAACTTTTTGAGCAGCAATGCCCGCTGGGTAGGTAAGCCAGTCGTGTGCATGGATGATACTGTGATTATTTTTCTTGCTGATATGTGAAGCTGCTTTGCCATACTGCATCACTCGCTCGTACAAGCTTCCTTTCATAGATACAGGGAGAGACGTAAGGGTGTGACGGGTATCATGCACCGTAAGGCTACTATAGCCTGCAAACATGCTTTGGATAAGTGTGTCGCTTATAATCTCTGTCCCTGGTTCATCCGCAAAGGCAAATTTGCACCATGAGGCGGAAACGGGCACACGAAATGGTAGTACGAAGGTAAGGTCAACCCCGCTTGCCGAGAGCGCTTTTGTAAGCCCCTCGCACGCAACACCCAAACCTCCGCTGTTATACGGAGGAAATTCCCATCCAAACATGAGTACATGAGGAGCTTTTAAATTAGTTGCTCTTGGGGGCATGGATAATGTGCGGATAAATTTTCATAAGCGATAAGAGGGCACTCACTACAATAGGACCAAACAAAAATCCAATCGTACCAAAGGCTTCAACACCTCCAATGATCGAAAAGAGGATGATAAGTGGATGGACACGGATTTTGTTTTTGAGAAAGAAGAAAGAGAGGACGTTGTCGATAAACCCAACACAGATAAACGCCCACACAAGAAGACCAATCGCCATATATACCGAACCAGTGATGAACAAAAAGAGAATCGCGGGCACCATCACGATAGAGGTACCGATAATCGGCACAAGAGAAGCGATCGCTCCCACAAATCCCCAAAAGACAGGGCTACCGATACCAAAGATAGCAAAGCCAACACCCACAAGTACTCCCTGAGCGATTGAAACAAGGATCCTGCCTTTAAGGACGGCATCGACAGAAGCATAGAGTGTATCCAAAAAATGTTCGTCGTGCGTATCGGGAAGTGGTGACCAATGAATAAGCGCTTTTTTTATTTTTTCGCCGTTGATAAAGAGGTAGTAGATGGAGAGGATCATCAGTACAAAATTGAAGAGTCCATTGAAGATAACAGCGAAGACCGAGTCGACATGATTGATTACCCACGAAAGAACATTGCGAATATAGAGTTTTGCATCGAGATCAAGAGTTTGAAATGTCTCAGAAGCAAAGAGGGTTTGCACTTTTTGCAACGCAGCATTTGAAGAAGAGACGAGCACATTGTCCCCTTCTCCAAAGGCAATGTTGTTGTATACATCAGCTGCTTCTTTGAGAAGTTGAGTGGAGAGAAATACCAGCGGGATGATAATACCCACAATAATGATGCCGATGACCAAAAAAGAAGCCAAGTGTTTGCGACCATGGCACCAGTCGGTAACCTTGAGAAATAGAGGATAGAAAGAGGCCGTCAAAACAGCAGCAAGAAATACCACCCCAAGATAGGGTTTGAATATCAAAAAGGAGAGGACGAAGAGAATGATCGTCGACAGCACCAAAAAAGCAAATTGGATATTTTTCTGCGACATAAAGGAAACTTATTGTTTCTTGCTATGTCTATATTTTATCACAATAAAGGCAAAGAGCCCGCAAACAGTGGATAGGAGAACTACATTTTCAATCGCCGAAAAGATGTGGGCGTACTTTTCGTACACATTACCTACTTGCCACCCCACAATACCTAAAATAATGCCTCGAATAAAGACCCCAACGAACGTAATAGTAAAATATTTGAGTTCATTCATTTGAATGATCCCACAAAATGCAGAGATAGCCACAGAAGGAACAAAGGGTATTATTCGCGCTGTCCCTATCATATACTCATCGCGCCGTGTACCCGAAAGACGGCTCTTTAATTTTTCGATATCGGACCAAAAGAGGCCAATGTACTTGCCCCATTTGTCGATAATAAATTTGCCTCCTATTCGAGCAATATAAAAGATAACAAATGACCCTATCGTCACCCCAAGAGATGCAGGCAGAGCGACCGCAAAGATAAGAGAGGAAATGGCGCTTGCCGAAATATCCCCCTGCACAAACAAAAACCCTGACATGGTCATGATAAGAGCGGAGGGAATAGGAGCTACAACCTCCTCCGCCACAGAAGCAATAAATACACCAAGCGCCCCAAGAGGAAGTACGTACATCTGCAAATAGTGTATGGCCGTTTCGATCATTCCCTATAGTATAGCAGGAAAATAACTCACCCCGAACACCAACCTAATCCTCTGATTGAGGCAACACGATAGACTCACCAGAAGTTGCGATCGTTATGCTTTCCAAAATGCGATTGAATTTTTGATAGAGAGTAGTCCGGTCCCCTTCATCAAAGCGATCAATAGTTCCTGCAGGATAATTTGCATACTGACTCTCGCCTATTCGAGTTTCGATTTCATAACACGCGGCTGGCTCGCGAACATACAGCCGATACAATTCACCCTGTGCTACATGTCCTGCTCCTGCATCACCGAGAGGAGCAAATACACTTGCTGAATAGCTCGTAGTTGTAGCAGAAGAAGGTATGAGCGTATTGTAGCCCGACGGAGGAGTCGTGAGACAGAGGCGTTCGGTAGAAATGTCATTTCGCTTACTTATCCTTACTCCTGCACTGTCAAAATTTGTGCCTGCGAATGTATTGCCCATGTAGTACATACAATAATCAAAGCCGGACTCACACGGAGGAATGTAGGAAGTAACAAGCACCTGATCCTGACTGATAGCCAGACCAAAATCATCAGGGTACTCCCACTCGATCACTCCTGTCGAAACGCTGTTTTGTGGCGTCGAAAGTGGAGTACTTGTCGCATTAGTATTTTCATGATTCCTACCCAAACCTCGAACCCCCCAAATCACCGCAAACCCAATAACAGCCAGTATAATGATCAAAATTATTTTGTTCATGTTATCTAAGACGGTTAAGGATAGAGATGTTTACAAGACTCTTCTGGCAAAATTGTTTTAGAAAAAATATATACAGGTTTGTCTTGCTGTTTTTTATTTTGCCAGAGCTTCACAGATACTGTAGTAGTCCCCCAATCGGCTGGTATGATCTCAGGAAAGGGGTACACCATGCCAACGTTCTCAAACGTTTTTCCTGAGCTTGAGGTTTTATCCTCTGATTCAATACGAGTCTCACCATAAGACCAATTCATCCCCACTATTGTGATTGGTATTTGAACAGAAACTAATTTTTGTTCAGTATCAAATTTACAAATAAAATCACCTAAACTAACTTTTGGTTTCTCTACTTCAGTAGGTTTGGTAGGAGAAGTAGAGGTCAAAGTAGGAGTACTCGTTGCTATAGTGTTTAGTGGCGTCTCAACTTTATCTATTTTTGTTTTGTATATCACAAGTCCAAAAATAAAAATCAATACGATTGGCACTACATAAAATTTTTGAGAATGCTTCATGTCTATTGGCCCAATTTAAAAGCAATGTAGATACCGAGCATTGCACCAACTCCTCCAAGAATGATCGAAGAAAATGAAAACAAACTTCCTCCCCACGCAAGTGGAATATATCCAAATACTGTCGATCCAATAGCCGCGAACAACCAAATAAGTGATTTTGATTGCATATTATATAAAGTTTAGTATATCAAACCGAGATCAATAATTTCCTTCACATATACATCTAAATTTTCTTGAGTTTTTAGTTCTTCAAGTGAAAGCCACTTATATTCTATATTTTCTGAAGTATCTAAAACAGGTTCCCCTTCTGTATCACCACTATATGAGAGTCTGACTACATGCTTCTCTACATTTGGAATAATGTCTTGAGCATGAATAAGTTTCGGTTCTGAAATAATCTCAAGTTGAGTTTCCTCCATTACTTCTCTTTTGAGATTTTCAATGAGTTTGCTCCCAGGATCAATCCTTCCTCCAACAATATCCCATTCCCCTTTTACTGATCCATATTTTTCAGGATTTCTTCGTACAATCAAAAACTTCCCCTCTTTATTTCTCAAAAAAATCTTCACACCAACTTGGAGTTTTATTTCATTCATGTGTGTATACAAAGTCTAATCAAAAAATGGACAAAAAGAAAGCTGGAGTCGAAACCCCAGCCCTCAAAAAGAATGCTTAACTACGTAAACAATTTCGCAAATTCTTCGTGCGGCATGCCGTAGTTGAAGCCCACAGGGTGATCCTGCATCCTTCCACAACGCTCCTTATCATACTGCGGAGTATTGGGAAGTCCACAGAAACAGACGATTGAATAGCGACCCACCTCACTCGTGGTTTTATTCGCCACTACTTTGTGATAGAGGGCTCGCATCTGACTACCGGTGCGATACTGCATCTGCATGTTAGGAGTAATGATGACATGATCGTCATCCGTCGGAACATTGAGCCAATGTAACCCATCATAGTACTGTACTCCGCTCGTCGTCTCACTCAAGTAGAGAGTAAGGCCGAGCTTATCGGCATGCGGAGCGGCAATCACCTCTCCCACGACTGAGCCCGGTGGGTAATGAAGCATCCGCAGCGTCCAACCGCGCCAGCCAGAGTTCATTTCCTCTTCGAGACCATCCACCTGATAGTTCCTCTCGACCGCCCTGCAAAAACCTGAGGCGAACGGTCTTATGTAATCCAGAACGGTGTAAGCATTCTCGATCAGACGAATACCCCCTATCCCTTGTTCATTTGCTGTGAGCACAAGGTTGCTGTAATCCTCTATAGTGATATGGAAATTCTCTTTCCTGTCACTCGTCGGACTTCCTCCTTCCTTATACTCATATCCACTGCCGCTGTCGCCCGTATAGACGAAATTCTTCTTGACTTCCAGTGGAAGTGCACAAAACTGCTTCCACGAGACCATCATATTCTTCATCACTTCACGAATCCGTCTAACCTTATACTCCTTCACAAATCCGTGACTAACCAAACTTCCAATAAGCATTGGCGGTACTCCTTCCCGTCAAAATACTACCTATTTTATATGTAAAGTAAAGCTACTTCCCCGCCATCAACTTCTGGTGCTCCTCTGTATTTTTAAGGCCGCAGTTTTTCCATTTTTTGCCAGAACCACATGGGCAAGGGTCATTGCGGCCGATTTCGGGATGAGCTGATTGAGAGCTTGAAGAAGCAGGTTCAACTCCCCCACCTGACGCAGTAATTTTAGCAGCTTGCACCATCACTTCAGGAGCTGACTGTGCAATTGCCGCTTCATCAACCTGAACACGAGTCATGGTGTTTAAAATACTTTCTTCAATATTTGCTTCCATTTGCTTGAAGAGTTGCAAGCCTTCCTTTTTGTATTCAACAAGAGGGTCACGCTGACCGTAGGCGCGCAAATGCACACTGCTTCGCAAGTAATCCATAGCTTCCAAATGCTCTACCCAAAACGTATCGAAGGTTTGGAGACAGAGCGTACGAAACGCTTTGAAGAATGTGGTTGAATCAGTCGAGCGCTTCATGTCGATGGCATTCTTAACTTCAGGAAGCACACCTTCTGTTATTTTTTCGAGATACGAAGTGAGGGTCGCCTCATCACCAATCAAAATATTTCGACGGCGTTCATAAAATGTTTTGCGCTGAAAGTTCAACACATCGTCATACTCAAGAACATATTTTCGAGAATCAAAGTTAAGTCCCTCGATTTTCTCTTGAGCACTTTCAAGCGAACGGGTAATGAGTTTATTTTGGATTGCCTCGTCTTCTGGAATACCCAAGCGTCCCATCATGTTTTTGACCGTATCAGCCGCAAAAACACGCATGATATGGTCTTCCATCGAAACGAAAAATTGAGTTTCCCCTGGGTCACCCTGACGGCCCGAGCGACCTCGCAGTTGGTTGTCAATACGTCGTGCGTCGTGGCGCTCAGTACCAAGCACAAACAAACCGCCGAGAGACTTTATTTCTTCTCGTGTTGTTTCGTCAGCTGTAGTACCACCAAGTTTGATGTCGACACCACGACCTGCCATGTTGGTAGCTACAGTCACTGCACCCTTTTTGCCGGCTTCAGCAATAATTTCACCTTCACGTTCATGGTTTTTAGCATTCAACATCTCAAAACGAACCCCACTCCGCTTCAAGTATTCACTCAATAATTCATTTTTTTCAATCGAGATAGTACCAATAAGCACTGGCTGACCTTTTTCTTGAAGTTCTTTTACTTTTCGGGCAATAGCCATCAGTTTGCCCTTTTCGGTTTGATAGATAAGGTCATCACGATCAATACGTTTGATATCGCGATTGGTTGGTATCACTACCGTATTGAGCCCGTATACTTTATAAAATTCTTCGCTTGAAGTGGTCGCAGTACCAGTCATACCCGAGAGCTTGTCGTACATGCGAAAATAATTTTGATACGTGATCGATGCATAGGTTTTTGACTCCTGCTGGATCTTTACACCTTCTTTTGCTTCGATTGCTTGATGCAAACCTTCTGACCATCGGCGACCCGGTTGAAGGCGGCCTGTGTATGGGTCAACAATAACAACCTCTCCATCACGCACCACATACTCTTTGTCATTGGTATACAATGCGCGTGCTTTGATCGCAGTTTCTAGGTGGTGTACTACCTTGATACCTCCTTCAGCATAAATATTGGAAAGGCCCAGTATTTCTTCAGCACGAGTAATACCTGCGTCAGTCAAAAAGATAGCGTGCAATTTTTCATCAATAGTGAAATCCTCTTCCTGCTTCAACTTTGCCGCTACGTCTGCAAAACGCTTATAAAATGAGTCCGAATCAACGGTAGGAGCAGAAATAATGAGTGGCGTACGAGCCTCATCGATAAGGATCGAGTCGATCTCGTCGACAATAGCAAAATGATGGCGCTTTTGACGTACCTTGCTAAATTCGTATTCCAAATTGTCTCTCAAATAATCAAAACCAAATTCACTGTTAGTACCGTAGGTAATATCAGCCTCGTAAGCTTCAACCCTACTTATCGGCTTCAAAAACTCATGGACAATATGGAAACTCCCTTTTGTATCTCTCTCCTTGTCTTCATCTGTCTCTTCATCCCCTAATTCATGATTCTTACCTGCCCGGATGACACGGTCAGGCGGGATTCTTGATTCATTGTGCGCTTCATCGTATATAAAAGCACTGTCATGCGCGATCACCGCCACTCTAAGGCCAAGGTAAGAATAAATTTGTCCCATCCAAACCGCATCGCGTCTTGAAAGATAGTCGTTTACCGTGACCACATGCACTCCTTCTCCGGTTAAAGCATTCAAATATGCAGGTAGAGTAGCCACAAGAGTTTTACCCTCACCAGTACGCATTTCGGCAATACCCCCTCGATGCATAACGATACCGCCAAGCATCTGTACATCAAAATGCCTCTGACCCAGAGTCCGCTTTGACGCCTCACGCACTAAAGCATAAGCTTCAGGCAAAATTTGATCGAGCGTTTCGCCAGTCTTGAGCCTATCTTTAAATTCGGCTGTCTTTTTTTTGAAGTCTTCCGCTGTCAAAGAAGAATATACTTCTTCGAAAGAGTTTATCTTTTCCAAAACAGGAGCGATCTCTTTGATCGTCCGAGTACTCTCGTCCCCAAATATCTTGCTCAAAAACGACATATTGGGCTTATTGTAGCAAAAAAAGCTGATTTTTCAAGGAGTTAAAAGCAAAACCCCCTTCGATAAACTCAGGGGGGTTTTGCTTAAGTGGGAAATCCAGCCGGTAATACCGGGTGGACGAAAAGACTATGCTCGTTTCTTAGCTGTCTTTTTCTTTGTTGCCTTTTTCTTTTTAGCTGCCATTTTATTTTTTCCAGCTCCAGTTCTGAACTGGGACCAGATGAGATTATTTTTTTAAGTGCACTTGCTCTAAAAATATTTTTTGAAAAATATTTTTCAAGCGATCGACCTACAATAATTATCCCTCTAAAAAAATATTTCGTAAATGTTTTTTTCAAAAAAATGTGGATAACTTTTTATTTTAAAAAAATATTTTTTTAAAATTTTTAAAATAAAAATATTAATTTTGATTTTTTATTTATAAAAATAATTTTTATAAAAAAACACCCCAAGGTTATTGAAAGTGTTTTCTAAAAACAATATCGCGTGGGCGGCGGAAGCTATCTCCAAAACAAATGTCTATATGAGTGCGAACCGGCCGCCCGCGCCATACTGCTTTGACAAAGAGTATACCGTTAGGCTTGAAGGAGATCAAGGAGTCCCCCAAAATAAACCCAAGATAAACGAAAAGCCACCATTTCTGGTGGCTTTTCGCAGACATTCATTTGTATGGAGATTGCTCTCCGCACTCATGTAGACCTATACTAGCATATTCCCCTTTTTTATGCAAGTTATGGATTCCTACCAGCCTGAATTTCACTTATAAAGTATTCACCTTGTTCTTTAAACGAAGGCTCGAGCTCTATCATCTTTCTAATAGTAGCAATGGTCTCCGCTCTCCTACCCGCATCCAAATAGGCTCCAGCTAGCGTCATCAATTGTTGTGGGTCATTGGGACGTAGCTCTACTCGTCTCTGTGCTATCCGGATCGTCCTATCGTGCTGTTTGAAATTAGCAAGCATACCTAGGTATCTATCGTCAAAAATCAAACTCTCTTCATTGATAGTGGAAAGGAGTTCATCGGAAAGCTTCTGATCGCCATTTGCAATCGCGGTCAAAGCATAAACCATTTTTGCCTCTGCAAAAGCAGGTTCGAGTTCGTAAGCAGTTTTTGCCGCCGCAAGAGCTTCTGGATATTTTTTATCAAGCAACAGATTATTGACCAATCCAAAATAGAAAGCTTGCTTTCGCGGAGACAAATCACGTGCAATACCATACTGCTCGATAGCTCGACCGTACCATCCATACTGTGAGAGAAAATTAGCATAGAACATCCTATACCTAGCGTCGCTTGGTGCAACCGAAAGTTGCTTTTCAAAAGCCTCCTCAGTAATAGTAAAAAGTTCTTGCTTTAGGTTTACATCCACCTGTTGATTAAAAGCAATATTGATTGACGATTGAGAGACATATTCAAGTGCCTCAGGAAAACCAAGTGATTTTTCGCTCTTAAGCAGAGAGCGGTACTTTTCGATTGGAAGTGGTGCATCCATTGAACGCAAAACTTCTATTATCGCCAAATTGCGCCTCATTGGTAAAACGATAGTGAAAACAAATACAATAATACCAACTATAACAACCGTTGATTCAACAACCCCCTTCCAGTCTTCAGAATGTAGAAACCCTGCCACCTTATTACCGACTCTCTCAAAGACTCCATTTTTTGACTCCCGAATATGAGAATGAACATATGAGAGCAAAATGAAAAACAATATATAGCTCGAAATCTGATCAAAAGAGAAAAGATTGTAGAATAGATAGCTCGTAACCAAGCCAACAACAAGTGCCTGCTCTTCATTTTTCAAAAACTCATCACCAGCTCTAAAGACATACTTCAATAACGAACCAATAAGCAACAAGTAAGCCAAAAGACCGACTGCACCACCAGCAATCAACCAATCAAGGTAAGTGTTGTGAGCTCGATCAAACCAAGCTTCTTGATTGTACATCGCTGAATTGTAGTGTTTGTTGAATACAAAATTGAAACCTTCCTGACCCCAACCAAGTATTGGTCTTTCCAAAAAACCCTTCCAAGCCATTGGCCAAATATAATACCTACCCTGCTCTTGCGCTTCCTTCAGAGAAATAGAGGCAAAACGTCTCAACACTGGACTTTCTTTTACAAAATCAGTATCACGAGCAGCAAAAAAAGCAGAGACCACAGCCACCAAAGCAATCAGACCAATGAGACCAATTTTTCTTATTTTGTCACCCTTTTTTGATTTAAAGAGTAGGACCAAAAAGGTAGTAGCTCCACCAATTAAAAAGCCAAGGATGGCGCCACGAGTGGCAGTGTAGTACAAAACTGCAATATTTAAGATACCAACTATGGACAGTAGAGTCTTTTGCCAAGTCTCACGACTCCTCACAAACAAAAGTGCGGCAAAAAATACATGAAAGACAGCGTAGAGACCAAGATAGCCGGCGTTCCCCAAGGTGCCATCTACTCGCACCCCTCCTTGATTGATAGTTATCTTCCCAGCCAACTGCAAAAAAGAATAAATCGCCATGATAACTGAGGCGAGCAAACTAGTGGCTAAAAGTTTGTTCCATATTTCCTTAGTTTTCAATATCGAACTCATCACCAAAAAGTATGCTCCTAAGTGGAGCAATCCTAAAAAGCCCTCCATACGTTCATAATTACTCCAAAAAGCCTTGGTTGGATTTATAGCAAAAATATCGGCAATACCAATCGCTACCAAAAATATCAGCAAAGATTTCGAAATCCATGACCAAGTCGGTCGATACTCTGGTTGTCTGAAAGCGAGAATAAGGTAGCAAACGCTTATGATCTGGATAATGGTTCGAAAAGCAAAGGCCTTACCAGTAATAAATGGAAAAAATAGACCCTCACTGATATATAAAGGTATAAACGGCACAGCAAAAAGCCCTACAATAATAGCGTAACGCAAATAATTATTATTCATGTGTTAAATAATACTAGAAAGCCTAAAAATAAAGAAGCTTCAAAAAAAGAGCTATTTCTGTTATTATTTTTAGCAATAAGATATTTATGGATCACATAAAAAACCTAGTAGTGCGACTCCTTCGCAAAAGCGAGCAGTATACCAAAACTGATATGGTATACATGGTTAAAAATACTTTTTGGATAAACGCAAATACAATCATCATCACTTTTCTTTCTTTTGGTCTCTCTCTCTTATTTTCACATTTTGTTTCTAAGGAAGTCTATGGGGTCTATCAATTTATTATTTCTATTTCTTCTATAATAGGAGCCCTCACTCTTACCGGTATCAATACTGCAGTCAATCAAGCGGTAGCTAGGGGTTTTGAAGGAGTATACCCTAAAGCAATCCGCTTACAATTTAAATGGAGTGCGATACCGATAGTAGTAAGTGTGGCTCTTGCTAGCTACTATTTCTTTCAGGACAATATAGAAATTGCCTTGGGTATTATATTCGCTGGCCTCACTGTACCATTTACCAATGCTCTCAATACTTGGGGTGGCTACCTTACAGGAAGAAAATTATTCAAACCAATTTTCTTTTATACCCAAATAATCAATATTCTCTATTACGGAACAATAATAATACCTATTATATTATTCCCTCAAGCTCTACCAATCCTAGCGGTAAGCCTGGGCTTCGGACTCATTGCTAATTTTATCATCTATAAAGACATTACTAAACGATATCCAAACAATACGAAGTCTGATGAAGAAACTTTGCGTTATGGTGGCAAATTAAGCCTTTCCAATATCTTACCTATGGCTTTATTTCAAGTAGACAACATCATAGTCTTCCATCTTTTGGGAGCTACCGAACTTGCTATCTATGTTTTCGCCTCCAATATACCAGATCGATTTATTGGACTACTCCGAGCCATTCCCTCGATTGCCTTTCCAAAATTTGCGAACAAAGATTTAAGCGAGATAAGCCGAATACTCCCGTTCAAACTATTACAATTTTTCATCCTCTCACTTATTGGCGGTACGATCTACTACTTGCTTGCCCCATTCATATATAATGTACTCTTTCCTCAATACATAGAGTCCTTGCGTTACTCGCAAATATACATCCTCGCTCCTCTCATCGCTGTTGTCGGCTCACTCTCTACTACAGCATTATTTGCCACTCGTTCAACCAACGTATTTAAAGCAAATGCTATAAACCCAATCGTAAGTATCGCGATGGTCATTATTGGCGGTTATACTTTTGGAATTTGGGGGGTCATTTTTGGACGTATTTTAAGCAATGCTTTCACTCTCTTCATCACTACTTATTTTGTACGCAAGGTTGACTAAGTCATAAACTTAAGACATTATAAGGACGGATCGATCTTAAAAAGAAAGAGGTAGTATGCTGGCCAAAATACAGCCACGTGCCCGGACACAAGGTCGCCCCTTCATACCGGACGACTTCCCCTTCACTACCCCTCGGGTGCTATTTATAGACCCGACCGACAAGTGCAACCTGAAGTGTGACTTCTGCCCCACTGGGGACCATGAACTCATGCGCAACACCCCCGGTCGCCATCACGGCCCGATGACTCTCGACACTTTCAAGAAGGTGATCGATGGTTGTGCGGAGTTCAACCGACCGATCACCGTTTTCCGTCTGTACAAAGACGGCGAACCTCTGTCTAACCCAGCTTTCCCACATATGGTCGCTTATGCGAAACAAAGTGGGTATGGACAAGTAGTGGATACCACTACCAACGCAATCCTGCTCACTTTTCTAAAGAGCGACGCCCTGATCGAGGCTGGCCTTGATAGGATCAACATCTCGATCTATGGCATGAACACAGAACAGTATGAGAGGTTCTGCCATCGCAGTGTTGATATAGAGAGGCTGATCGAAAACTGACCCGGACCCCAAAATTTAGACACCTTGTGAACTTGTTTTAATAATATTTGGA
>CAYTTP010000012.1:0-21058 GCA_964440955.1 uncultured Candidatus Saccharibacteria bacterium
ATCTTAAAAGGACCGCCTGAAGGCGGGGGCTTTGCTCCCAAAGATTGATAGTAAAGAATTACAAGATTAGTTAAAAAATTTTTCTACTGCTTTTATAAGACATGTGACAAAGATTTTGATAGGTTTTCTTTTTTGTAAAAAATAGTACCGACCAATCTAATAAACTACCCTCTGTTTCGCAGCAAACTGGCGAGGTAGTTTATTCTTAATATTACTTATATAATAAAATTAAAGATGGCTACTTTATATTTCACACCACAATTTTTTGACGGACTCGGACTCTTTATAATTCTTACTGGTTTTATAATCGGACTTGGAGCAGTGACTGTCATCGATATCCACGGCTTCTTGGGGCGCAAATCTTCGTATTGGACTGAAGCAACGACTCGTACCCATAAAGTCACAAAACCTCTGATATGGATTGGGATCACCCTTGCAATTATCGGCGGAGTTATCTTTTATCGAGATGCAAAATTTGTAGGAACACCTCTTGCACACCTGATTATCGCTACAGTCTTGATAATAAATGGGTACTTCCTTTCTTTTAGAGTCAGTCCATTTTTGATACAAAGAGAAGGGGAGGGTAAGTCTGGAGAGATATTACCTAAATCGTGGCAAAATAAAATTATGGTCAGTCTGATCATTTCTGATATTGGCTGGTGGGGTGGGCTCATCTTACTTATAAAATATATAGTACAATATTAGTTAATAAGAAACTCAAATAAACCCAATATCAAAAAAGATTTCGATAATACTCGCATTGTCTGCATTGGTACTTTCAAGAACTATGTTCGCTTTTTTTGATGATCCGGAAGGTCCAAATTTGCTGGTAGTGGTCGTTATGGCTATCATCTTGTTTTTGTCGTCATTGTTTTTGTATCGACCAGCTCGCTCTGCTTCACCTTTCAAAAAACTCTTGCTTGCAATTATTATCCAGATAGTGCTAGCTATTGTTTTGTATTACTTTTTGTAATTTTAATAAATGCTATATAACTATTGATTTTTCTTATAATTTATTTATCATAGCGACCAGATGGGGTTCCCCAGCGAGATCTCGTTGGGGGTGGGCCAATAATTACCCTGACACCAAGTATCATGGACCAGTTACCTTGGTGGCGCAGTATAGTGACACAATACTGGGCTGGAAGTCGTCTAGGATCCACGGCCGTACAGATATCTATGATGGTATCGGCACGGCTTTTGTTTTTCTAAATTTTCTATATTATCTAGAGCAGAAAGGACATAGAGTCAAAAATGGGTAAATTGCCGAAGATGAGTATTTTCACCTCGTTACTCACGAAGTATCCAGAAGTATTCACTATGCTTCTCGGGAATAGCAGTGGAAAGATTTGGATGATGGGCGGGGGAGTGGTTAAGATTTTGAGTGACTACTTCCATAATCCAAACCACACCTACAGGCTTGATTATTGGAATCTCTGCTCCCTAGGTAAGTTTCCATTTCGAGACCTCGACTTTATCGTCGAAGGACTGGAGGAAAACTTTTGGCTCGCACCAAGCTGGGAGAAGAAGGACAATACTTTTGGAGGAATGAAGCTTATCAAATCTTCACCTTATCGTGACAAGCCAATAATCATAGATATTTGGCAAATTTACAAACACGAGCCGTGTTTGCGAAACGGTCTAAAACCGACCATTGAAAATGTGTTGCGACTTTCACCACTCACCACTCAAGCTGTCGCGGTTGATTTACGAGAAGGTAGAGTCTTAGGCGAAGTAGGCATACGGGCGATTCAAAATCGTACTGTTGGAGTTTACAACAAGAGAGAAATGAAGCATTACTGCCAAATCTACAACACAACTCCGGATGAGATTTTGAAAAAGAAAGCGGATCACTACAACTTCACTCCAATCTTCCACTAAGGCCTTTCTTCGGATCGGCCTTTTTGTTTATCATGGTATTATAGATACATGACAAAAGAACAAATAAAAAAAGTTATAAAATGGTCCACATTAGCACTTATCGTCCCTATTTTTGGTCAGCTTTTTGTTGATGGATGGGATTGGGGTCTTGGAGAATTTGTTTTCGCTTGGGTATTTTTCAACATCCTCGGCTTCACTTACACATTCGTGACCAACAAAATAAATAATCGTGTCTTGAAAATCGTAGTAGGTGTTATTGTTGTACTAATATTTGCTTTCATTTGGGGGATGTTGGCTACGGGGTAAAAAATAAATATGAATCAAACAATTTTTAAAATTAGCTTAGTAGTACTTGCAGTAATTTTGACGATAACATTTGTCCCAATCGATAAAATAAAGTTGGCAAATGATTTCAAATTTAATTTGGAGAAACGCGAAGAGGTAGTAAAGATGGTCAAGTCGGGTGAGATTGATTTTAAAGATCCATACGATTTGGATATTGCACTACCTTTCAATTACACCCGCCTGTCTGAAGGGGGCGATATTTGGGTGGAGGGGGAGAGTGAATATTTGAGTGTCTTGTTTTTCACTTTTAGAGGTTTGGTCGATAGCTTTGAAGGCATAATTTATAAAGAAAATAACGAAATGCCGACTAGCGAGGACTTTGGTTGTGGTACCATACTTGAGAGCAAAAAATTTGCCGACCATTGGTTTTGGATCGCTTGTACTTAAAATAATTTAAAAAAATAATAAATATGAAAAATAAAAAACGAGCATTGGGTTATGTGGACGGTTTTGTGTTTTCGGTACCAAAAGCGAAGAAAGCTTTTTATAAGAAAATGGCGACCGAAGCAAGTGGAGTTTGGAAAAAGTTTGGAGCACTTGATTATAAAGAGTGTAGGGCAGACGACATGGCACCAAACGGTGTGACTTTCACCTTTCCTAAAATGGCAAAAACCAAACCAGATGAAGAAGTTTGGTTTTCTTATGTCTTATACAAATCGAAAGCTGATCGCAATAAAATAAACAAGCAGGTGATGGACTTTTTCAGCAAAAAATACGGCAAAGATGATATGCAAATGCCTTTCGATATGAAGCGTTTCGCTACTGGCGGATTCAATGTTGAGGTGGGGTAATTTGTGTTAAAATATTTCTTATGAACATCCTCGATGAGATTGTCAAAAAATACCCAGACATTGATCTAAATCAAGACGGAGGAGAAGATGCTTACAAAGAAAGTTTACCGATTATTGAGCGCGACCCAGTTGCAGTCATTATCAAGCATCCGAATGAAGACTTATATCTTCTAGCCGATTGGAAACAAGCCGTTTGGAGAGGTTTTTTGACTGGTGGTGTTGAAGGTGATGATTCACATGAACAAACGGTGCAGAAGGAGATACATGAAGAGACGGGATATAAAAATGTTTTAAAAATTGTGCCAATGAATTTTGTCTCTCATTCACTATTTTTTCATCCAATTAAAAATGTAAATCGCCTTGCTCATTATCACCTCTTTTTTGCTCAACTTGCCAACCTTGATCAAGACCCTGTTTCTGAAGAAGAGAGTAAAATTGCCGACTTTGTTTGGGTGCCTTTTGATAAGGTTTCCCAAACTCTCACCCGCAAGGCTATGAAATTGTTATGGAGTTTTTATACTGAAAATTCTAAAATTTAAATTATCCAATCTTTCTAAAATACAAGCATAGGCACACATGTTATAATTGAAAGTATGTTAGAGGGATTTAAAGAATACATCGCCTATTTAAAAAACAACCCGGAAGGTTATTGGTTCAAACGCAAAGCATTTGGCTGGGGTTGGACACCGGTCAAATGGCAGGGTTGGGTCGTGGTTGGTGCATATATTGCAGTTTTGCTTTTCCTTGCGCTTACTATCGACGAAAACTCTCCTCCAAGAGAGCTCGCTTTCACTTTTTTAATACCAGCTGTTTTTATCACCATAGTCTTCATTCGTATTTGCTACAAAAAAGGCGAGAAACCAAAATGGACTTGGGGCTTCCCAAAGGACGAACACAAAAAATAATTTATCATTTCAAAAACTTTAGTTTGAAATGATCTATAAGCAAGATCTCAAGAAAATTAGCTGAGAGTAATATCGCCCAAGCGTATAGCGGTAAAGCAACAAGGCTTATGGTACGTGCAAAAGGACCAACATAGATAGCAAGGAGAAGCCCTATAAAGCTAATAATAACTGCACCAGTGATCCATTTGTTATTGAAAACACTGGTACGCAATATCGGCTTAGTAAAGGAACGGAGAGAAAGGGCAAGGAGTAACGACTCAACACAAAAGAACGCCGTCATCATGGTCCGAGTGAGCATTAAATTTTGTTCAACATTGAAAAGCAAGTAATACAACAAAATAGCAATGCCACCACTCGAAGCAAAAACATAAACCATCCAATGTTTGGAAGATTTATTTACAATCGACTCTTTTGGATTTCTCGGTGGCTTTTGCATGACACCATCTTTCTCTTCTTCGGTTGTAAGAGCAAGGTCAGGTAGACCACTCTCAACCAAATTTACAAGCAAAAGTTGAGCTGGCAAAAATGGCAAGGGAAGCCCAAGAGCAATTGAAAGTAAGAACAAGAAAAACTGCGAGAAATCTTGAGTAATCAAATAAAGAAAGACCCTACGGATATTGCCAAAAATAATCCGCCCTTGTTCAATAGCACGAACAATGGTCGCAAAACTACCATCTAGCAAGACAATGTCAGCGACTTCTCTTGCGGCATCGACTTCACTTTGCACAGCAACACCAATATCAGCAGCCTTTAGAGCCGGAGCGTCATTTACCCCATCACCGAACATAGCAACTACATTACCCTGTGCCTGCAAAAGCTTGACAATGCGAAGTTTGTGGCGAGGCGAGACACGAGCAAAAAGACTGACCGTTTGTATTTTTTTACTGAGCTCAATGTCATTCATTTTTTCAAGCTCATGTCCTTCAATTATTTCATTATCCAAAATAGTAAAACCTATTTTACTAGCGACTTTTTGAGCAGTAGCTTTGTGATCCCCAGTGATAATAATAGTCCTGATTCCAGCTTGTCTGGTCTGTTCAAAAGCTTCGGCAACATCTTCTCTTACTGGATCATCAAAGGCAATAAGTCCAGCAATTGTTAGATCTTTTATATTTTCCTCCAAATTGCCTTCTGGTTTTTGATCAAAAGGGAAAAACTTATAAGCTGAAGCCAGCACTCTAAAACCTTCCTTTATCAAAAGGTCTAATTCTTTTTTAGCCTCTAGTAATGACTCTCCATTTTTCACCCATTCGAACACTCTTTCAGGAGCTCCGATCAGAGAAAGTTCATAACCACCTTCAACTTTTCGCAAACTTGCCGAATACTTTCTTTCAGAAGAGAAAAATATGGTATCGATTGATTCATAAGTATCCTCAAGTTTGCTCTTCAAAATTCCTGCTTTAGCTCCGGCCATGAGTAGAGCTCTCTCGGTCGGTCTGCCTCGAAAAATCATCCTCTCAATCGGCCCATTTTCATTTTCTATATAAGCATCTATTGGCAAAAGGGCGAGTCGGAGAATTTCGTCTTGCTTATGACTCAAACCAATTATCTTGTTTACAATCATCTTACCCTCTGTCAAAGTACCGGTCTTATCAGTACAAATAACGGTCACTCCACCTAAAGTTTCGGTAGCAGCAAGACGACGTACCAGACCTTTGTATTTCAAAATCCTTCTCATACCGATCGTAAGTACAATCGTAATCGCTGGCAATAAACCTTCGGGTATAGCGGAAACAAAGAGAGCTAGTGAGGTTGAAAGTATTTCTTGTGTTGGTCTACCGGCAATAAAACCCTGAAGAGCAATTAGTCCAACAACTCCGGTTATAAAAATGCCAATAATTTTAGAGAGAGAGGAGATGGTTTTTTGGAGAGGAGTAATCTCTTCGGTAGTATCTTGAAGCAAGGCGACAATGTCTCCATATTCAGTATTTATACCTGTTTCCACGACAACGGCTTTTGCTGAACCCTCTTCAACCAAAGTCCCCATAAAGACCATACAAAACCTATCAGCAAGTTCTGAATTTAGTGACACTGGCAAAATGTTTTTGTCGACTGGTTTCGACTCACCAGTCAAAGAAGCTTCGTTTGTCTTAAAACCCGAACATTCGATAATGCGACCGTCAGCCGGTATGCGGTCACCAGCTCGTAGTACAACAATATCTCCGGGTACTATTTGAGAAACCTCTACTTCTTGTTCTAAATCAGCTCGTATAATTCGAGCTTTTAGCTTTATCAAATTTTTTAAAGATTCAAGCGACTTATTTGCCTTATGCTCTTGATAAAAACCGACCAAAACATTGCTCACCGCAACAACCGCGATAAAGATAGTATCCGACTTGTGCCCCGTGAGGTACGAGACCAGAGTAGCGACCATCATTATATACATAAGAGGGCTATTGAATTGACTGAAAAATAGTCTCCATGCTGGTTCGCGTTCACTTTCAGGAAGTTCATTTTTGCCAAAACGAATTATCCTATGTTTTGCTTCTTCATGACTTATACCTTCATTAGTGCTTTTGATTAGATCAAAAATCTTTTCTATCGATAATGTGTGCCAATTTTCTTTGGTAATTTTTTGTATAGTAGAAGATGTCTTAATACCACCCAAAAATCTTTTTAAAATATTCATCTGATAAGTTTAACAAATAGTTTGAAATAGCTCATCTTGGGTTATAATAAGCCTATAAATATACTATAAAAAAAATATATGAAAAAATCGATACGTTTAATCCTTTTTAGTCTTTGTGTACTTCTTATTATGTTTGTTATATCAGCGGTCTTGCTCAAAATAACAATCGACAAAGACAAGCCAAAAGTGGATGAACCTCTGGAAACCGTTTCTTATAAAAATGCGACTGAAGATAATATACGAGTCGAACTTCCATTTGCCGGTGCTGTCGTCGGCAAGCAGTTTAGCATAATAGGTGAAGCGAGAGGGTATTGGTTTTTTGAAGCTTCCTTCCCAATCGAGATAATCGACGAGAATGGCAAAACAATCTCTCAGGCGATAGCTCAAGCAAATGGTGAATGGATGACCACCAACTTTGTCCCTTTCAAAACCGACATTTCAATACCTCAAGATTTTATTGGTAAGGCGACCGTTGTTCTAAAAAAGGACAACCCTTCAGGACTTCCCGAAAACGATGCTTCTCTTTCAATACCAATAACCATCGAATACTAGTACAAAATAAAATATTTATGATATTGAATTTTTGTGTTATATTTAAAACCTTGTAATAAAAATTATGAGTAAAAATTCAATATTCAAAAAATATTTAGGGGAGTTTGTGTATGGAGCGATGGATGGAACCGTCACCACCTTTGCTATTGTCGCCGGCTCAGTTGGCGCTTCACTCTCGGCTACATCGGTCCTTATCCTAGGGGTTGCCAATTTGCTTGCCGACGGTTTTTCGATGGCCGCTTCCAACTACCTATCAACCAAATCAAAAAATCGTATTGAAGGTACAAATGACAACCCGTTCAAAAACGCTTCAGCTACTTTTTCATCGTTTGTAGTAGTTGGGTCGGTGCCTCTCTTGTCATTCGTCTTTGCTCCTTTTTCTAGTTTCCTCGCTGCTCAAACTTTTTTATCCTCGACTGTTTTGACAGGTATCGCTTTCCTCGCGATCGGGGCGGTCAAGGGGGCGCTCACTCACGAAAGTAAGCTCAAGGACGCCCTCGAAGCCCTACTTATTGGCCTCTTTGCCGCCGCTATTGCTTATGGTGTCGGTATCTTTTTGAAAAGTGTTATTTGACAAAAATATTAGATAGGTGTACTATTGTAGGTGCAATTATCTCTCTCTTTTATTAAATAACGCGAGAAAGTTCTTGCGAATTTAACTATGTTTTCTAGATCACATAAAAGAAATAGCCTCAACAGGAGCGCAAACAGCGGTCGTCAGAGTTTTGGTAGTCGTCGTTTTTCAGGCAACAACTATCGTGGTAATGTGTCCTCGAACAGACCTTACTCTAGTATGCGCCGAGGCTTTAAAAATAGTGGCGCTCGGATTGATCCTAAAAAGTTTGTAAATAAAGTATTGATCACTGAAGAAGCAGTTGTTTTTGTGCCAGAGCACAAGTTTGTCGACTTTGCGATTGATCAAAAAATAAAGCAAAATATTTTGAGTAAAGGTTATGAAAACCCGACCCCCATTCAAGACAAAACAATACCCCTTATCTTGAAAGGTTTGGATGTTGTTGGTATTGCAAATACCGGTACAGGCAAAACAGCGGCATTTTTGCTTCCGCTTATAAATAAGGTTTGGGTTGATCCAAAAGAACAAATATTGATAGTCGTCCCTACTCGCGAATTGGCTCAACAAATAGACCAGGAATTGAAAGATTTTTCAAAAAATATGAAAATTTGGAGTGTCTGTTGTGTCGGGGGAGCACCTATAGGCAAGCAACTACGTGATTTGCGTTATCAATACAACTTTATTATCGGCACTCCGGGCCGTCTTAAGGATTTGGTTGAACGCAAAGCTATCAATTTGAAACCATTTAAAACAGTTGTCCTTGATGAAGCGGATCGGATGCTCGATATGGGCTTTATTAATGATATGCGTCGAGTGATGTCGCTTATGGATACTGATCGTCAAACTCTTTTCTTTTCGGCGACTCTAAACAGCGATATCGAAAATCTTATCGGTGAATTTTTGAAAAACCCAACTCGAATCTCGGTTAAAAGTGGTGATACTTCAAAAAGTGTCGATCAGGATGTGGTTCATATCAAACAAGGGGAACAAAAAATTGACGTTTTGCATGAACTCCTAAATCAAAAAGAATTGAGCAAGGTGTTGGTGTTTGGTCGCACCAAACATGGCGTCGAAAAACTTTCAAAAATGTTGGTTGACCGTGGTTTCAAAGCCGAGTCAATCCATGGCAACAAAAATCAATCTCGTCGTCAAAAAGCACTTGCTTCCTTCAAAAACAATCAAACTCAAATATTGGTTGCGACCGATGTAGCTGCTCGCGGTCTCGATATTGCCGATGTATCGCACGTTATAAACTACGATGTGCCTCAAACTTATGAAGACTATGTGCACCGCATCGGAAGGACCGGCCGTGGCAATAAAAAGGGTAAAGCTCTCACTTTCCTCGAATCTTAATTTTGCTATAATCAGCTGGTTGCCCTCTAGTGAATTTATGAGGCGACATGATTTTACCAAATCCAATGACTTATAAAGTAATACTTTTTTATAAATTCACTACCATCAAAAACCCATTTAAATGGGTAGCGGAACATAAAAAGCTCTGCGAAAAATTTGGGCTAAAGGGACGTATGCTGGTCGCCACTGAAGGTATCAACGGTACTTTCGAGGGTACGGACAGTGCTATCCAAAAATACAAAAAAGCTCTTCGGTCTAAAAAACAATTTAGCGATATTGTTTTTAAAGAAAGTGAAGGTGACGGCAAGAGTTTTACCAAACTTCAAATCAAGGCGCGCGATGAAGTGGTAACGCTTGGTGCAGGCAAATTTAATATCAAAAAAGAGACAGCCAAAACCATCACCGCCACAGAACTTGAAAAGATGTATAAAAAGGATGAAGACTTCGTTGTGCTTGACTTGAGAAACGACTACGAAATCGAAGCGGGGTATTTTGATAAAACCATTCACCCTAATTTGAAAAACTTCCGCGACTTACCACAAAAGTTAAAGGAACTAGAAAATTTGAAAGAACTTGCCAAAAACGGAACGAAAATTATCCCTGTTTGCACTGGAGGTATTCGTTGTGAAAAAGCGACTTGTCTTTTGAAGAGAGAAGGTTTCAAAAACCTTTATCAACTCAAAGATGGCATCCATACTTATATGAAAAAATATCCCGGAAGCCACTTTAAAGGCACGCTCTTTGTCTTCGACAATCGAATGAAAACCGATGTCACTGAAATCAAAAACAAAAAGGTCGTTGGGCGCTGTATTTATTGCAACAAAAAAAGCGAGCAATTTTATAATAACGACACAGTGACCCCGTCTCGCAAAGTCATTTGTTGTAATTCTTGTGGCAAAAAACATGCAGATGAATTGCGCGCTTGTTTGCCAAAAATTTGACATCTCCCTGAGGCGCTTGCGCCCCCTTTTATTTGACTATTTTATTAAAATAGATGATAATATCTGCGATAACTAGATGGCTAAGCTCAAAGAAAGGACTGCGTCTCAGCATGAGAATACTTTAGGAGGATAGCTAGCCACTAGGATCAAGAGGGTCGTGTCCCGACCCTCTTTAAATTTAAATTATGGAAATACGAAATATTGCAATTATTGCCCACGTGGATCATGGCAAAACCACTCTTACCGACGCTATTTTAAAGCAAACCGGTACAGTAGAAGAAGGGGTAAGCATGGACTCAAACGCGCTCGAACGGGAGCGTGGTATTACTATTTATGCTAAAAACGCTTCAATAGAGTATAAAGATACCAAAATAAACATTGTTGATACCCCCGGTCACGCTGACTTTGGCTCCGAAGTAGAGCGTATTTTGCGTTCGATCGACAGCGTACTTCTTGTGGTAGATGCTCAAGAGGGACCAATGCCTCAAACCCGTTTTGTACTCAAAAAATCACTTGAGATAGGGCACAAGCCGATAGTGGTGTTAAACAAAATAGACAAACCAGCTGCCGACCCAAAGCGTGCTCACGATGAAATCTTTGAACTATTTTTTGACCTTGGCGCTACTGAAGAGCAACTAAATTTCACGACTATTTATGCAATAGGTAAAGACGGAGTAGCAATGAAAAATATTGAGGATGATCGAAAAGATATGTCGCCACTCCTTGATACTATTTTAGAAAAGATACCGAGCGCCCCAAACAAAATAGAAAACCCTCTCAAAGCTCAACCGTTCAATTTGGGTTATGACAACTTTTTGGGCAGGCTCGGTATCATTAGAGTTTATGACGGTGTCTTGAAAAATGGTCAAAAAGTTTTCGTTAAAAAATCTGATGGCAATATTTCCGAATCGAAAGTGACAAAACTTTTCACCTTCAAAGGCACCCAGAGGATAGAAGTCGACAAAATAGAAGCGGGGGACATAGGCATCGTCGCTGGCTTGAGTGATATATACATAGGCGACACTATTTGCGACCAAAAGGAAACCGAGAGCTTGCCTTCAATCCACGTAGACGAACCAACTATCGCTCTCAATTTTATGGTCAATAACTCGCCATTTGCCGGACGTGAGGGTAAGTTTGTAACAGGTAGACAAATACGAGAACGACTTGAAAAAGAATTGGAAATAAACGTTGGACTTAAAATTGATTTTTCAGGAGAGGGCGATGGCGCGACGGGCGGAGTTGGTAAAGTTTATGGAAGAGGTGAGTTGCACATTGCGATCCTACTTGAAAATATGCGTCGCGAAGGTTTTGAGCTTCAAGTCTCCCAACCTCAAGTAATAATAAAAGATATAGAAGGAGTAAAAAGTGAACCATTTGAGGAGGTAACTATAGATGTGCCGAGTGAGATGCAGGGTGTGGTCATCGAAAAACTTGGTAAGCGCGGTTGCATCATGACTAACATGAAAACAAACAACGATCATATTCGCCTCACTTTTGAAGGTCCAACACGAGGGTTGCTTGGCTACCGAGGACAATTTATTGTAGATACCAAAGGTGAAGGTATTTTTGCAAGCCGAGTCATTGGCTTCAAGCCATATGCCGGAGAAATCCAAAAACGATCAGAGGGTTCGATGATATCGATGGCGACAGGCAAAGCTTTGGCTTTTGCTCTTGATAACCTACAAACCAGAGGTCAGCTATATATTGGCCCAACGACCGAAGTCTATGAGGGTATGGTTGTCGGCAATACTTCAAAAGGTGATGAGATGTCAGTAAACCCAACCAAAGGCAAGCAACTTACCAACATGCGTGCCTCGGGAAGTGATGACAAAATCTACCTTGCTCCTCCGATACCAATAACGATCGAAAGCGGTCTTGAAATAATGAGTGAAGATGAATACCTAGAAATTACTCCAAAGAGTGTCCGCCTCCGCAAACAATTTTTGACCGAACTCGAGAGATCTAAAAATAAAAAATAATCCCTCCCATGACAAGGGTGCCCTCTGTCATTGATATTTAACTTAAAAAGAAATCACGAAACTGGAATATTGTCATGAAGATCATGATGATATAGAGAGTTAAAAGTACTGTAATGTGATTGTGTGATACGAGGTTCAATATCCTATCCATTTTCTTGTTTTCTGGGAAATGGTTTTCTTTAAAATTCCAAATTGTGGTGTAGAGGAACAGTGGCCAAGTGACAATCCATACTATCATGCAGTACAGACAGAGTGACCTTAAGTCATATAAACTTTCCAAGAAAAACCAAATGACAAAAATCATCGCAGACAATAGGCCAAGGTTTGCTAAGATCCAAAGAGGTTTTTTGGCTCTACCACCAGAAAACAGCATGACGCCGATAGCAAAAAGCATGGAAAAGGCAATAATACCAAGAAGAGGGTTAGGGAAACCAAAAACTTCACCTTGCTCTGAAAGTATTGCATTACCACAGCTGATGAATGGATTTACGTTGCAAGGGAGATCTGCTTCTGGGTTTTTGATCAATGATATCGTGTCGAGCATGAGGAAAAATGAAGCCAGAAGA
Organism: uncultured Candidatus Saccharibacteria bacterium; assembly: GCA_964440955.1. Taxonomy (GTDB): domain Bacteria; phylum Patescibacteriota; class Minisyncoccia; order Phycocordibacterales; family WO2-35-19; genus CAYTTP01. Next base: position 12,520 of record CAYTTP010000012.1, read on the forward strand.
CCTACAATACTTCCGATCATTAAAATATATGGATAAGTTTTGTTCATATTTTTAATAGTTAACTACGATTTCGCAAAGCATTTTTCATTGTTTCTTTGTCAGTATACTCGAGTTCGGTGCCCATTGAAAGACCTTTGCCAAGAGTCGAGATCTTAAAACCTCGTTTCTTGGGACTCTGAGCGAGCGTATCGAGTCGAAAGGTCTCCAAACTTTTCTTTATAAACTCACTCGTATTTTCTCCCTCTGGATTCCAATTGGTAGCAATAATTATCTCTTCTAGAGAACCGGTTTTTAGTAAACTTTCAACTCTCTCTAAAAGCTCCTTTATTCTTACCCTTTTTTCTGGCTCTTTTTCGAGGACGGGGATCGAGCCACCAAGGACAAAATACAAACCATCATAGCTCCCGTTTTTTTCGATTGTCTCTAGGTCAACATCACGTTGAACCACCATAAGTAGGTTTCGATTACGTTCTGGATTGCTACAAATTTTGCAAATTGCGGAAGTAGGTTCTGGTTTTGGTTTGTTGGTCCCGTTTGCAAAAAACCTTTTACATTCGGAGCAAATACTTATTTCATTTTTCAGTTCAGCAATATTTTTTGATAGTTCAAAGAGTGCATCAGGGTTGCGGGTGAGCAAATAATAAACAAAACGCCTAGCCTGCCTCGGGCCAATACCAGGGAATTGGGAAAATATGGCTATCAACTTCTCTATAGTATTCATGGCTAAAAATTACGAAATTCACCCTCTGACCCTCCAAACTCGGCTTTTTCGAGAGGTTGGAAGGTAGCTTTTTTCTCGTTGAAAAATAATTCAATTTTGCCGGTTGCGCCGTTTCGGTGTTTTTCGATCAAGATTTCGGCAATGTTTGTTTTTTCAGTTTCTTCGGTAAATTTGGCTTTGTCCTCACGGTGAATAAACATAACCACGTCAGCATCCTGCTCAATCGAACCAGAGTCACGCAAGTCGGAAAGTTTTGGTTTGCCTCCTCGTTGTTCGATCGCACGCGAAAGTTGGGAGAGCGCAATCACTGGCACTTCAAGTTCGCGGGCTAGATTTTTGAGCGAGCGAGAAATTTCGGTTACCTGCTGGACTACATTGTCAGAGTTGCGTGATTGAGTTGGGGCCATAAGTTGGAGGTAATCAACAATAATGAGCCCTAAACCTTTTTCATTTTTCAATCGGCGAGCGACCGAGCGCATTTTCAAAATATTGTTGCCCGGCTGGTCGTCGATAAAAATCGGCGCTTTGGAGAGTACGCCAAGCGACTGACGGATCGCGTCAAAATCATCCTCTTTTATTTGGCGACCAGTCCGCAATTTCCAAGCATCAACGTTTGATTGTGAAGCGAGCATGCGGTCGACTAGCTGTTGGGAGCTCATTTCGAGCGAAAAGATACCGACTGGCACGTTGTGATCGACTGCAGCCTGTCTTGCAATGTCGAGAGCGAAAGCGGTTTTACCCACCGAAGGTCGTGCCGCTAAAATAATAAGATCGGATTTTTGAAAGCCTGAAAGCATTTCATCAAGTTTTTTGAAGCCACTAGGTACCCCGCGCAGACCATCGCCCGAATTGTGTAGGCGGTCAAGTCTCTCCCATGCTTCGTCAAGTTCGCTTTTCATTTCAACAAATTTGTGAACACTTGAAATGTTGGTTACGTCGTACATCCTCTTTTGTGCCTGATCCAAAAGCTCTTCGAGCTCCTCGACTTCGTTGTAACCAAGAGAAGAGACGAAATCACCGGCTCCGATTAGATTGCGGGCGATATGCTTTTTTTGGATTATTTGTGCATAGTAAACAGCGTTTGATGCCGATGGCACAGAGTTTACCAACTCGGAGAGGTAGCTGTTGCCACCAACTTCTTCAAGGAAACCTTTTTCTTTAAGGCGGGCGGCGACAGTGAGCAGGTCGGTTGGGTTGCGTTTGCTGAAGAGGTCAAGCATTGTTTCAAAAATAAGCCGGTGCTTCTCAAAATAAAATGAGGAAGGATGTACCAAGTCGGTGATTTCGTACACTACCTCTGGACGAAGCATAATGGAGCCTAGGAGTGCTCGTTCAGCTTCGGCATTGTGTGGGGGGATGCGAAGATGTGTTTTTTTGGTATCGCTCATCTTCCAAATAATATCGCATTCCGGATAACTTCAATATCTAGAAATTGGAAAAATCTGTGTTTAATGCGGGGATAACTCACCTCGCTTTAAACTATAAATAGATATATTATTTAAAAGTCGTTATTTTATTTTTTACTTCAAATTTTAAGCTTTTAATAACATGAAAAATCGAAATCGGCGAAAAACACAACAGATGGCTAATACCTGGTGCGATAATCGTTGCGGGACTCCTTATTTCTGCATCCATTATTTACATAGGGGGTGGTCGTACTCTCTCACTCGAAGAGCAAAGTGCCAAAGAACAGCAGGAGATGCTCAAAACTTTGCGTGAAGTGACGCCTGCAGACTATATACGTGGAGCTAGCGAACCAAAAGTGACAGTCGTCGAATATTCCGATACTGAATGTCCATTTTGTAAACAATTTCATTTTACAATGAAGAAATTGATTGAAGAAGACAGCGAAGTTGCTTGGGTATATCGTCACTTCCCGCTTGACATGCTCCACTCCAAGGCGCGTCATGAAGCAGTAGCTCTTGAGTGTTCGGCCGAGCAGGGTGGCAAAGAGATGTTTTGGAAATACACTGACCGGATTTATGAAATCACCAAATCAAACGATACGCTTGACCCGAGCGAGCTTCCTCGTGTGGCTCGTGACCTTGGTCTTGACACTGCCAAATTCAACGAATGTCTGACAAGTGGGCGCTATGCCGACAAAATTGAACAAGATGTCCAAAACGCAATAGCAACTGGAGGTAGTGGCACTCCTTGGAGCGTTGTTATTGGCAAAAATGGTAAAAAATACCCTCTCTCCGGAGCTATGCAACTCCCCCAACTCAAAGCCCTTATCGAAAAAGCCAAGGCAGGGAAGTAGTTAGGGGAAGTTTTAATATAAATCAGAAGTATTGTCTTTTGAGGCTTTTTTTGTTATCAATAAGACTGGAATCATTACTCTGAAAGGAAAAAATGCATGATCGTTGATGCTCTATGCAACGTACATACCCATCTCCGCGAAGGAGACGTGGTACACCAACTCATAAAATTGGCCATAGAAGGGGGAGCTGATACTCTCCTGCCCATGCCAAACACCAATGCGGGGCTACTTACCGCAAGGCAAGTCCTTGCCTACATCGCCCATGCGAAGGAAGGTGTTCCTGAAGGGCAGACTGTGAACTTAATCCCAACCATCCTCATCAACGAGGATACATTTACGGATGAAATCGATCGCTGTGTGGACAATGGTATTATAAACGCCAAAGTTTATCCGCGGTATCGAACAACCAATTCAGGGAATGGCGTTCGTCACTATGGCAGACTTCTTTCTCTGTTAAAGTGGTGTGGTCGCCGCCGAATGAAGCTCCATTTCCACCCCGAACATCCTTGGATGCTATTCAATGGTCGAGACGCTGAGTTCGCTTTCCTGCCAGTCGCCGACATGTTTCTTAACGAAACAGATGCCTGTATCGTATGGGAGCACGGCACTGATGGGCGGTGCGTGCTATTCTGGAAGGAAATGGCAAAGAGTCACAGATTTTTTGTGACCCTCACCGCTCATCATCTTGCGACAGATGAAGACGAGAGTTTCGGTGATGTCCGCTCCGTTTGCAAACCACCCATCAAGACCAGGTGCGACAAGGAAGATCTTGTTCGCCTGGTAGAGGAGGATCACCTGTGGGTCATGGCTGGCGGAGATGATGCCTACCATGATACTTCTAAAAAACACCCGGAGTGGGGGAGGTGCGCCTGCGGCGCCTTCACTACCGGACACCTCCTGAAGTTGTATGCCCACACATTAGGGCGGATGATTAGAATGGACGGAGGCGGCACTATCTTTAGAAGGTTTACGAGCGAAAATGCTCGCAGACTGCATGGTTTGCCGGGAGCTTCGAGGAAATACCTTCTCACCGAGGAGCATTCAACTATCCCACTTTCCTACAGGGTAGGGGAAGGTACGGGCGAGTCGTTTTGGGCGGGGCGCACCATAGACTGGAATATCCAACCACTCTAGCTTCCAGCTTTTTCAAGGCCGTCGTGCATGTCACGACGGCCTCGTTATTTCATGAAGATAGTATTATAGAAAATAGCTAGTCTTTTTATGAAAATTTTTGAAATTGGTGTATTATCGAACAATAAAGGTTGCCGTTGCTAAAGCTACGGCTTACCGAAGGAGGGTTCGCATAGCGGTCTAGTGCGCTCGCTTGGAAAGCGGGTATGGGGAAACCCATCAAGAGTTCGAATCTCTTACCCTCCGCAAAACAAGGAACAAAATGAGTAGCATTTTGCGATTATGTTTTGCGTGAGGGGGAGAGATTCGAAGCCCGATTGAGGTTTTTTATGAGAGGAACGAGATAAAAAATCCAATTGGGGTACTGAAACTGTAAGTTTCGAATCTCTTACCCTCCGCTAGAGATATTTTTGCTAAAAAACCTTTGTAAAGTAAGGGCATTTTTGGTTCCAACAAAACACTTGACAAATTCTATAGATTTGCTATAATACATGGCAGGAGGATAACGATATGGCACAGTTGACGAAGGGTATGTATGGGAGCCAGTTCGAGCGAGTCAGCAGTTTGTTCGGCTTGTCGTGCGGGCAAATCCGAGGCAAGGATTTCGTCCATAACGGCGGCTGGTACAACAAGCAGGGCGAGAAGCTCGGCTGGGGCGACCTGGCGGTTGAGGATTTCCAGAAAATCCGTCGCGAGCTCGAAGATGGTGAATTGTTCATCATTCTCGGCGAGAAGGACAGCTTCTGGAACTTCACGACCACTCCTGGGTTGCTCGGACACAACTGTGGCACCAAGCCGACCATCGAGGCGCCTGGTGTTGATTATGTGGCAGCGAAAGCTCGCTTCATCATCAACAAAGAGGGATACCACTTCGTCGACGACTACTCCCGCAAGGAAGAGTGGGTCAACTTCGACGGGTTGGAATTCCGCGTTGTGAAGCGAGCGGACGCGCAAGCGTTCATCGCCAGCAACGGTGCCATGGTCGCCCCGAGGTCTTAAACAGTTTGCCAATTCTGCGTAAAACTGGAACCGCTCTCGCAAGGGGGCGGTTTTGTTTTAAACTAATTGATGTTTGCTTAGTTTAACGCTAAACTTGGAATATAAAAGCGGGTTGTGGACTGTTCAAAATAGGTTCTAACGTCGTCCACTCCCCTCCGCAATGATCTTGCAAGAATGGATGGGAACCATTCGTATAATACTATTTACAATTTTATGGTCGCTTTTCCTTTTTATAATTTTACAAACAATCGGCGATTGATTTGGCTATTTCAGCCATCTCTTCTTTGGTGAATGATGGGGAAGAATGATCTTTTTCGTGATAATTTTCAAGTTGTTTTGGAATAAGAGAAATGTGAGCGTGAGGCACTTCTTCGCCTACCTGCATACCAACAATAAGCTCGGTATTGAAAGCTTTTTTTTGAGCATTTGCTACCTTTTGAGCGAGTTCAAAATACTTGCCTATATTTGGATAATCCCAAACCCAGCGATGATGCTCTTTTGGTACGACAAGAGCATGGCCTTTGGCTGAAGGGTAAATACTCAAAAAAACTACAAACTCTTTGTCTTCATATATTTTATAACTCGGGCTTTCATCCTTTGCTATTTTGCAAAAAATACAGTTTTCCATATTTATATTTTATCATTGGTTTTTACTTATTACAAAATCAACCTACTTGGGTGATATCGGATGATACATAATTTCACGGTCGTGAAAAAGTGTATCCAATTTCAAATAAATCAAAATTTTGATAGGAATATAATATATAAATTACTTTGGTCTTGATATAATGAGGAAGTAATTTTTAATATAGAAAAATGAATCGAGATGAAAAATAAATTTATTGCACTCACTGACCTTGAAACTTCGGGTGACGTACCGGGGGTCCACGAAATACTCGATATCGGCTTGGTAGTTTTTGACCCTGATACTTTTGAAATAAAAGATACTTATTCGCAAAGGGTAAAACCAGTTCGAATTGAAACAGCTATAAAAGAGGCGATCGATTTGAATGGTTATAACGAGAGTGATTGGCAAGACGCAATACCACTCGTTGAAGCTCTGAAAGTTTATGCCGAAAAAACACAAAATTGCATTTTTTGCTCCTATAATGTGAGTTTTGATTGGGGTTTTATGTGTGATGCCTTTTATAAAACTGGAGTTCCAAACCACATGAGTACCCGCGAAAACCATGACCGCATTTGCCTACTTTCGATCGCTTATGACCGAGGCTTGAAAGACAGTGAGAGTTTGAGTTTGAAAAATGCTTGCAGGTTTTTTGGTGTACCGCCCGAACCTCCAATCCACACCGCTCTAAATGGCGCCATGACAGCCTATGAACTGTTCAGAAAGTTTTATATTTAGAGTTTCAATACTCATTTTTTTTAGATATGGTATCTTAGTGTGTAGAAAGGAGGTGGGGCGTGACCAACGCTAAAACCAGAATGAGTCTTGAGGAGAGGTTATTGCCTTTCCTAGAATGCAACATGAAATTGAGGTTTTTCGACTGGAGTAGTTGTAATTCTCCAGAATTCGAGTCTCTCGCAAAAGATGCGAAGACAGTACTTGGAGAGTTAGTCCCACTCTCCAATCGTAGCTATCATCAGGATGAGACTTGTAACCTCACCGATGCGACTGGATGGTGGTTCCTATTTCGGAAGGTTTTGTGGTGGCCGATTGTGTTTTTGATCGGAATCATGACCATGATCACCTTGGTTTGGTCGGGACTTAGATCAGCAGAGGTTGCTGACCTCATCAAGTCTTACATCTTTGTGACCATCGGCATGTCACTTATCACCATCATAGCGACTGCTGTGTGGTGGGGAGCGTATATTCAAGACCGGCGGCGATTTGCGCAAGAAACTCTTACGCGCATCAAGGAGATCGACAATAACTAAGTCTTAGGCGCGTGTGCCCCCAAACACACGCGCTTCGTCTTTTATAAATATCTACAAAATGTCCGATCGGACAAAATGTAGATAATTTTGTTAAGGCTATTTAAGCTCCATGAATGCGTTTGCGTAGTGGATGGCGACACCGGCAAAGGAAGGCGAGTCGTCAAAGTGAGCGATCATTTTTTCAACCTCGATATCAAAATGTTTTTTTGAAGTATTGAAAAAAGTCACATATTCGGGCAAAACATCACCAGTTTCTTGGGCAAGAATAATATTTGTCTTGAAGCGCCCTCGGTTTGCTGTTTCGATTTCTTTTTTTGATATATCAATACTGCCATTTTTTCCCTCAGCAAAATTGCGATATGACATTACTATTATCGAAGTGTTGTCTCTCTCACTTAAAACACTAAGTAAGTGATCGATCGCGTACCCATACTTGCCATTGTATGAAAATTTTGGAGTAGGGTATTCGGGTGTTTCGCCATCATAAAACTCGGGGATAACGACCGAATAATGAAGACTTTCATCGTCTATAAAGTCTCTTGTTTGTTCGACTAGGTGGACAAGCCTTTCCAGTACTTCCGCTTTGTTTTGTTCATAATAATCAAGAAGATATGGTTCGACGTCGTACTGGAAGCCTCTGAATTTTTGGTTTTCTGGATGCGACTCGTTATAGCGTTTTACAAAATCAACTATAATGTAGGGTTTGTACTCATGACCGTTTTCAGCCCAATTGCGCCATCCAGCTTCAGCATCTACCTTTATGCCATTTTCGCTTGCTTTGGCTATGAAGTTTTCGAGACGTTTTACAAAATTTTGTTCCAATTGCTTTTTCTCTTCAGCTTTTGACTTGTCATGCGAGAGAGCAAAAACGTCGAGATATGAGTCGATCGACAAATAGATAGTGTTTATTTCATTTTCTTTGGCGTTGGAGATGATGGAGTTTACATATTGATCGTTTAGATAAATAGTCGGCGTCCAGACCCAAGTACCGCGCTCTCTTTCGTCTTTTGCTATTGGTTCGCGACTAGAGAAAAACGATTGAAACGATTGCATCACCGAAGCAAAATCGCTTTGCCTTGCCTTTTTTATTGAAGGCGAAAAACCTATACTTTCAAATCTTTTATCAGCAATTTTAGCTTGCGGGGTAATGTTTTGATCGGAATATTGGCGAGGAAGCGGGTAGTTTTTTGAGTTTGAAGTCAAAACTGTGTTCGACTCCTTTTTTTCGATTCCGCCTATCAAAGCGATGGCGACTACTATCGCGACTACTCCCGTCAGACAATAGGCAATTTTTTTAATAGAGAACTTCTTTTTACGACCTTGATTTTTGGGCATATTTTGAATACAGTATAACAAAGAGAAAAAAGTGATAATACTGTAGTTGTTAATTTCGGATAGTCCTCCTTCGCTCTGCTAGACTACAGAGCTTCGATGGGACGCTGAAATTTTATAATCGCTTAGCTCTTTAAAATTTCGCGCGCGGTTAGCTCAGTTGGTAGAGCATCCCCTTGACGTGGGGAGGGTCAGAGGTT
>CAYTTP010000013.1:0-20576 GCA_964440955.1 uncultured Candidatus Saccharibacteria bacterium
CCTGGTGAATGTCGGCCGTAACTATAACGGTCCTAAGGTAGCGAAATTCCTTGTCTGGTAAGTTCAGACGCGCACGAATGGTGTAACGACTGGGGAACTGTCTCGGGGACTTGCTCGGTGAAAATACAATGGCGGTGAAGATGCCGCCTTCCTGCAGTTAGACGAAAAGACCCCGGAAGCTTTACTGCAACTTGGCATTGAGGGTATGTTTTTACTGCGTAGTATAGTGGTGAGAGGTTATGTACACGGTTTCGGCTGTGTAATACTCGTCAGTGAAATAGCCATCTGTATTGACATACTTTCTAACCTCCTCGGCAAAAACGAGAAGAAACAGTGCCTGGTGGGCAGTTTTAGTGGGGCGCTATCCTCCTAAAGAGTAACGGAGGAGCCTATTAAGGTCAGCTAGCCGTGAATGGAAACCATGGCGATAGTGTATAGGCACAAGCTGGCTTAACTGCAAGTCGTACATGACAAGCAGATGCGAAAGCAGAGCTAAATGAACCGATCGTACGTGTTAGACGCGGCGAAGGATTATCGGACAAAAGCTACTCCGGGGATAACAGGCTGGTACTGCCTAAGCGTCCAGAGCGACGGCAGTGTTCGGCACCTCGATGTCGGCTCATCTTATCCCGGGGGTGGAGAAGCTCCCAAGGGTATGGCTGTTCGCCATTTAAAAAGATACGCGAGCTGGGTTCAGACCGTTTGGAGACTGAAGTATGAATAATGAATCAAGAATTATGCGCAAAAATTTCTAAAGAAATTTTTGAAAACCATAATTCATAATTCTAAATTCATAATTCTTGGTTTTCGAGCAATCTGAATCCTCAGAGGATTGAATTAATTTCAAATGTTTTAGTTTTTTCGTTTTGTTAAATGATAGAAGACGACTTTATTGCGGCGGCTTTTTATGGAAACATAAAAATGTAAGCTGGGTATTTCGGTAAAATCCTAAAAAAGGACAATGCCGAGGGCGAACAATCGCTTGTAGAGACTACATACCAGCCATCCGAAAGGATGAATGCATAGTCCGACCCCCAGAGTAATCTGGGAAAACAAAGTGCGTGAGACAGGTTGGTCTCCTATCTACTGCAGGCGTTGATTCTTGAGGGGATTTGATTCTAGTAAGAAATTGCTACTTCGGGAAGTAATTCTCGATGACAATTTGGCTAATAACGGTGAAGTCTTAAATTTGTTGGTCTGTTGATAGCTCTGTTTGTTTCGGTCCTGAAACCAGAGTACAATAGTAAGTGTAAAAGCTTACTTGAGGACCAATAAATGACTAAGATAATACCGTGGGAAGTCGATCTAAAATTGAAATGGCGTATATATCGGGTTTTCTTGATGGTGATGGAAGTTTAATGCTTCAAATCAAAAAGAGAACAGATGGTAAAAATAAAATTCGTTTTATGGCAACTATCTGTTTTTATCAAGATACTCGACATGCAAAGGATTTGAATTGGGTAAAAGAGATTTTTGGAATAGGTTATATTTCAAAAAGAAATGACGGGATGAGTGAGCTTCGAATTAATGGATTTGATTCCGTTAAAACGATTCTTAAACTACTAATCCCGCACATTAGGTTCAAAAAAATTCAAGCAGAATCTTTGTATGAAGCTTGTACCATACTTTCTAGTAAAAAATACAAGTTGCTTTTAATAAGCGATTTGTTGAGATTGGTAGATTTAATTCTCTTGATTCAAAAAGAGAATTATGCAACTAAAAAGAAAAAAACTAGAGAAGAATTGTTGAAAATTTTAGGTTTGACCCCGTAACGACTTGATTGGAGGCTCTTTGCTAACGATCAGAATTGTAAGTTGAGGAATCATTTAAGAGATTTTTCTCTAAGAATGACTGCTCTTACAGTTAATATGCCGACACCCGATTCGAAAGAAGGGTGAAGATATAGTCTGTGCTCCTAGCGATAGGGGAATAAACGACGAGAGGACCGAGTTGAACTGACCTCTGGTCTACCTGCTGTTTTGCCAAAAGCACCGCAGGGTAGCTAAGTCGGGACAGGATAACCTCTGAAAGCATCTAAGAGGGAAGCCCACCCCAAGATTAGGAATCGTTATAGGATCGTGAGAGATGATCACGTTGATAGGCGCTAGGTGTAAGTAGGGTAACCTATTGAGCCGAGGCGTACTAATTTTCCGATTCTATTAGGAAATTCACAAATCACATCATGACACTAATCTACGAATTTGCTCGAATGTACGAATATTCGTGTCATTCGTATGCATTCGTAATTTGTGTCGCGACATTTTATTCTGCTTTTTGAGACTAGTTTTGAAAGCTTCGTTTCTATTTTGATTTCTTATATACGGACAATAGTGTTCGTAATCGTGTGTGGGTATGGCTCAGCTGGTAGAGCGCGACAATATTAATGTCGAGGTCGGGGGTTCGAGTCCCTCTACCCACACCACCCTTCTGTTTGAAGAAGGGGAATGTTCCTTTGGCAAGTCTAGACTTGCCTTCGTATATAAGGAATCAAAAAATTGAATGTTTTGTTCTGGTGATTTATCGCAGAGGTCACACCCGTTCTCATTCCGAACACGGAAGTTAAGCTCTGTTGAGGCGATGATAGTCATTTGGCGAAAGTAGCTAGTCGCCGGAACAAAATATTTAATTTATTGGTCACCCCGGTCACGGATAATTTTTTGCTAAATTGGGGTATAATTAGTCCATGAACGAATGGGCTTCAAGGCGGAAAAATATTTATACGGCAATTATCGTTGTTTTTCTAACTTCGATTTCTCTTTTTGTTTTTTGGAAATTTTGGTACAAAGCACCTACTTGTTTTGACGGAGTGAAAAACGGCAATGAGCTAGGGATCGACTGCGGTGGTTCCTGTGATATGGTGTGTCGAGCTGACACTTTGAAACCTATTGTCAGGTGGGATCCGCGCATTTTTGAAATTTCACCAAATGTGTGGAGTTCTGTCGTGTATGTTGAAAACCCAAACGCTAATGTGGAGGCTGTGCGCGCACCATATACCTTTAGCTTTTATGATGAAAAAAACGAACTAATTGCTCTGCGGGAGGGGGTGACTTTTTTGCCAAAGAGTAAGACTGTTGGTATTTTTGAGGGTGAAATAATAATGGAGGGTGGAGCAAGACCACGCAGAGCGATTTTTGAAATATCTAATGATATAGAGTGGAGGCGCAATAGCGAAGAGGAGGCAAAGATAACTGTAACTCACACGCCGCTTTTACGACTCGATACCAAACCTCGAATCGAGACGATCGTCAAAAACGACGGCACAAATATGCTTGAAAATATTGAACTTGTCGCTACTATTTTTGATGGTCGTGACAATGTAATCGCCGCTTCGAGGAGTTTTGTCGAAAGATTGGACAAAAACTCTTCGAGCCAAGTTGTTTTTACCTGGGGTCGACCTTTTGATCTTGGTAGTCGGGTTTGTGAAAAACCTTCGAATATTGCGCTTTTGATTGACCGCTCTGGTTCGATGGTGTCCTTGGGTGGTACTCCACCAGAGCCAATAACGACCGCGAAGGCGGCGGCTCAATCATTTATCGACAAACTCTTGCCTGTTGATCGGGTTTCGGTTGTCTCCTTTGCTACTTCGGCAAGTGAGCCGGTTGATCAGTCGCTTACCTCTGATTTTTTCAGAGCCAAAGAGGCGGTTTCAAGAGTTGCTATTGCCACCTCGAGTACTCAATACACCAATATTTTTGATGCGGTAAGGTCGGGTTGGCAAGCTTTGGTCGCCGCTCCTGACCGAGAAGGGGTGGCCAATATTGAAATTATTTTGACTGACGGAGTAGCTACTCACCCAAAAAACCCAACGGGCAAAACTGAAGCTGACGACATCGCTTATGCTGAAAATGAAGCTTTGCGCCAAGCATCGCTTGCCAAGCAAAATGGGGTCATTATTTATACCATCGGTCTTGGTAAAAATATAAATGATCAATTTTTGAAACAGCTTGCTTCTGATGATAAAAAATACTTTTTTGCTCCAACAGCAGATGATTTGCAGGCCATCTATTCGGAAATCTCTTCCGATATTTGTGTTGAAGTGCCAGCAAGAATAGAAATCACTTACAAAATCTTCGGCGATCTTTTGTGATGACCCAATCTTTCTTTAAAAAAATGATCGCTTCGGTTGATTGGGTGCTTTTGGGAGCAGTCATTTTTGTGAGTGTTGCAGGTATAATCACGATGGACTCTTTTTTGCCGCGATCTGGCGGGGCGCCAAACGACTTGTTTGAAAGGCAGATAATTTGGCTCTCTATTTCTACTGCACTTTTGATTGTTGCGAGCACTTTCGATTGGCGTTTTTTGAGGAAGACAGGAGTGATCATTTCAATATTTGGTGGCGCTTGTTTTTTGCTCGCACTTCTTTTTGTACTTGGTTCAGTTTTTAAGGGCGCACAAAGCTGGTTTAACCTTGGAGTATTTAGCTTTCAACCAGTTGATTTGGCGAAGCTTGCTATCATCTTTTTGCTCGCCAAATATTTTAGTCGTCGTCATATTGAAATCGCGAATGTGCGACACATCATTACTTCCGGATTTTATGCGGGGATAATTTTTCTTCTCGTTTTGCTTCAGCCCGACTTCGGTTCGGCAATTATCATCGCCGCTATTTGGTTTGCTATGGTTTTAGTTTCTGGTATTTCTAAAAAGCACCTTTCCTTGGTTATCATAACTGCGATAGTTTCCTTCTCTTTGCTTTGGGGTTTTGCGTTCAAGCCCTATCAAAAGGCGCGCATCATGACGTTTATCCACCCACTTACCGACCTTACTGGGGCAGGTTATAACGCGTATCAGTCGACGGTGGCGGTTGGCTCGGGAGAAATTTTTGGCAAAGGGGTTGGTTATGGCAGTCAATCGAAGCTAAAGTTTTTACCCGAATACGAGACCGACTTCATCTTCGCTGCCTATAGCGAAGAGTGGGGGTTGGTTGGGGTGTGTGTCATATTTTTGCTCTACGGTATTATTTTTTGGCGGATATTGGATATTTCAAAAAAAGGAGCAACCAATTTTGAAACTCTCTGTGGGTTGGGAGTTTTTTCATTATTTTTATCGCAATCAATTATTCATGTTGGTATGAACGTAGGGTTGCTACCAGTCACCGGTATCACTATGCCGTTTATGAGCTATGGTGGGTCGCACTTGCTCGCCGAATTTCTGGCTCTCGGTATTTTGATGGGGCAGGGTGCTTATGGGCGTGTAGCCGACAGGCATTTGATTCATAGTGAAGTGGTGGGAGTGTAGAAAATTATTTTAATTAGGTTAATTTTTCTCGTATATTTTTATTGTTTTTTCTATCATCTTTTCGGTTGAGAAGTCGTGACGGATGATCTTTTGCAGGTTTTGACCAAACTCGTAAGCCCGATCAGGGTGTTCGAGGAGGTAGGTTATACCTTCCACTATCTCTTTCGGATTTTCTTTGTGGACCAAAATGCCACTTTTCATATCAGTGATTATTTCTGGTATGCCACCAACCGAAGTTGCGATGACTGGCAGGTTTTTGAGTCCGGCTTCCAATATCACAAATGGTAAGTTTTCAGTGCGTGATGGCATCAAAAAAATATCGGCTCCGCTCAGTAGTTTTTTGGCTCCATCTACATATCCCAAAAAATTGGTTTGAGTCTCTAGACCCAAATCTTGAGCGAGTTTTAAGAGAGACTCTTTTTCTTCTCCGTTGCCGGCTATCGAATAGATGATCTTTTCTTTTATTTGTGACTGTAAGGCGGCAATGGCTTTCAAAGCTACATCAAGACCTTTGTTTTTGTGTAGTTCGGATATAGAGTAAATAATAACTTTGGGCTCGGCGCCTTTTTCTCCCAAGAGTATTTTGCGTGCCTCCTCTCGATCTGAAGTTTCAAATTCATACATGCCGTTTCTGACCACTTCGATCTTTTTATCCATAAAAGGTAGCCATGATATATCCCTTTTTGTCTTTTGGGAAACGGCAATGGTGCGGTGAGAAAGGAGGACGGTAACCCAATGACTCGCATAATAAAATATTCGGGCGAGAGTTTTGCGGTGAGTCTCATAAAACCCCCAACCATGGGAGGTAAAGATGATTCGAGGGGAGTAATTTTTTTCAAGCAATGATGCAGTGCGTCCGGCGACTGCGCCAATACCGCCGACTTTTGAGGAATTGAGGTGGATGACGTCGGGTTTTTCGCTCCTGATTATTTTGATCAGTTTTTGACAGACTATAAATTCATTTTTAAAACCTATCTCTCGTCCAAGCTCTGGTATTTGGGTTGTTAGTATTCCGGCCTCCTGCAAAAACTTTGGTAGTTCTTCGCCTTCGCCACAAACAACACTTGTTTCAAAACTATCCTTTGGCAATTTGGTCGCCAAATCATAGACGTACTTTTGCGCTCCGCCAAAATTTCCTTTGGTAATTACAAACAAAACCTTCTTCTTTACCGAGTCTGCCGACTTCTTTTTTGCCATAACTTATCCATTATATGCTATTTGGGTTACATCTCTATACTTGACGGAATAGTTTTTTTAGTGGTATAAAGTAGAATAGAACACAGGTGGCCGAAGGTCTTAAAATCACAAACCTGTGCGATCTAATACAGAGGAGAAATACGATGGCGACTAAAGAGTTGATCGCGTATGCAACCCCACTACAGAAAGAGAAGTGCGTTAAAGACATTTTAAGTGCCGCTAGCGATGGTGCTCGTATGGCCCTCGATGAACTTTCAAGTACAAACTCTTCGAGGACACCGGAAGAGTTTCAGGAGTTTGTCATCGAGAGACAGGGAGAACTCAATGAGCTTATCTGCGAATCGGTTCGGAAGGTGATGAAGCGCAAGATTGCTAAAATGATGAAGAAAAAAGTCGTCAGCATCCTCCGAATAATATCAGCAGAGGAGGAAATCGAAATTCCCGAGACCGATGGCACCGAAACGTTGGCGAACGCCGGAAACGCATTCAAATATGTCGATGGATGTTTCCAAGAGTGGGGTACGAATGTGTCGGGGAAGCCGACTCCTAAAACGAAGGCGCAAGTCTTCGAGATTGTGCAAGATAGCGACTTCAAAACCATCCTCGCTATTCTAGGCCGCAGTCTTGACTCGCTTTGCTGGGAGCAATCCCAGATCAAGGCCTTCGTCAAGAACAAGAAGCTCCGGAAGTGGCTTCGTGCCAACAACTATAACACATTCTTCCTCTTCAAGGTTAACATCGATGGAGAGGACAATTTCTTCTTGGCGCGCGTGTCTCTGTGCTCGGACGGCAACTCCGAGGTCTACATCTACCCCTTCAATTACGACTATGTCTGTTATGCCGTGTTTCGGCCTTGGATGGTTCTTCCGCAACAGAAACTCAAATCTTAGGTCTCTGACCTTTGATACTCTGTCCCTCGGGCTCGAAAGAGCTCGAGGGATTTTGCTATAATACTTTTAAAATAAAATTGACGCGGAATTCAAGCCGTTATATAATGATTTTTATCAAACATTTATGCATGCGTTGCGTAAAAAAGAGGCAATAACGCTGTTTTGCGGAGACGTCATACTGTTGTATTTTTCTCTCTGGCTGTCTTTGGCTATCAGGTATTGGACTATTCCATCTGAAGCAATCATCTCCTTACACATAGTGCCATTTTCGTACATCATCGTTGTATGGCTACTCATTTTTTTTATTGCTGGTTTGTACGAAAAACACACCCTTCTTTTGAAAAGTCGTTTACCAAGTACAGTACTTAATGCTCAACTTGCCAACTCTTTTATAGCCGTACTCTTTTTCTATTTCATACCTTATTTTGGAATCGCGCCAAAAACAAACCTCTTTGTCTATCTAATCATATCGTTTGGCTTCATATTGCTATGGCGAATCTATGGCGACATTATTTTCTCTTCTACTTCCACCGAAAAGGGCATGATTATTGGCTCCGGTGAGGAGATGAAGGAAGTAATGGTTGAGGTCAACAATAACTCGAGGTATGGTATGCATTTTATTTCTTCGATCGATCTTGAATCAATATCGGGGATTGATTTTAAAGATGAGATCTTAAATCGGATATATAGCGAGGAGATACAAATCATCGCTATTGATTTGCGTAACGAAAAAGTCGAGCCGATATTGCCTCATTTGTACAATCTCATTTTTTCAAGAGTGAAGTTTATCGATATGTATAAAGTGTATGAAGACATCTTTGATCGAGTACCTCTCTCTTTGGTTCGTTACAACTGGTTTATGGAAAATATTTCAACTGAAGTAAGGATCACCTACGATGCACTAAAGAGGCTGATGGATATGATACTTTCTATTCCACTTGGTATCCTTTCCCTCATTATCTATCCTTTTGTTTACATTGCGATCAAGCTTGATGATGGCGGAAGTATCTTTTTCTCTCAAGAGCGTATTGGTAAGAATAATCGAATTATACAAGTGAGAAAGTTTCGAACGATGAAAGAGGAAGGGGAGAGAGTGGTGACAAGAGTCGGTAAATTTTTGCGCTCTTCGCGTATTGATGAGTTGCCTCAACTTTGGAATGTGATAAATGGCGATATTTCCCTTATTGGCCCAAGACCGGAAATACCTTCTTTGGTTAAACATTACGAAGCAGAGATTCCTTACTACAATATTCGTCACCTTATCAAACCTGGACTCTCGGGTTGGGCTCAGCTCTACCACACTGACCCGCCAAAGGTGGTAGCCGATGCAGAAAAGACTCGTCGCAAACTATCGTATGATTTGTATTACATTAAAAACCGTTCGTTCATGCTTGATATAAAAATCGCTCTCAAAACAATCAAAGCGCTTTTGAGTAGGAGCGGGGTGTAATCTTCCCCTAACCCCTTCTTTATGTTAAAGAAGGGGTGACTACATTCTAGAGTTAGGTGTCTGATTCCCCTCTTTAGCATAAAGAGGGGTTAGGGGAGATTAGGTATAATTAGTGTATGGCCTCCAAATTTCTCTACAACCATAAAACTTTAAAAGACAGGAGGAGAGATCTAAGAAACAATCAAACTCCAGCAGAGAAATTATTCTGGAAAAACATATCCCACGATAAAATTTTTGGACTCCGTTTTTTAAGACAATATGGAGTTGGTCCCTATATTCTAGATTTTTATTGTTCAAAAATTCGTCTTGCTATAGAGGTTGATGGGGAAGTGCACGTTAATCAGGAAAGAAAGCTGTATGACTCTGACAGAAATAAATACCTTGAAAGTTTAAATATAAAAGTAATCAGATTTTGGAATAATGATGTTTTGAAGAATACAAAGAAAGTTTTAGAAGAATTGAAAGATGCTATACAAAAGATTAAAGAAAGTTAGTAGTCACCCTCTCTTTAATATAAAGAGAGGGATGGGGAGAGATTAGAAAATGGAAGAGCCGGCGGCGCAGGTTATGCGCGGCCGGCTCGGGTTGATGCCAAGGTTATCGGACGATGGCAACCTTGGGTAGAGAGAATAGCGATTTCAGGAAACCCAGAAGTCCCTTTTGGGGAACTTCCTTGGTGACCTTTCGGTCACCGGGCTCGAGCGGAAGGTCCGCTGGAGCCAGTTTCCAAACCGGGACCTCTGGGGTCCCATAGTTCCTGAAATAATAATTTTTGTGTCCCATCTGTTTTGTATTATACACCCATTGAGTAAACTTGTCAAGTGTTTTCATATTTACCAAAAAGCCCTATAATCTAAGCCATATGGCAAAATACAGGTTTTGGACAATACTCATGATCGCGGCTTCTATTTGGGCCGGATTTTTTATTTGGCAGGGAGAGAGAAATAATGCCGATCATAAATTTAAATTAGGCCTCGATCTTTCTGGTGGTACCCATCTTGTTTATAAGGCTGATACGAGCGCGGTTTCTAGTAGTGAAATTTCTGGAGCGATGGAGTCGTTGCGCGACACTATTGAACGACGAGTTAATATGTTTGGAGTTTCCGAGCCTCTTGTAGTGGTCGAAGAGGGTGGAGTGCTTGGCGGTGAACGCGAACATAGGCTCATAGTTGAGTTGCCCGGAGTGACTGATGTGAATGAGGCGGTCCGCCGGATAGGGGAAACTCCAGAACTCGAGTTCAAACTTCTGCCGAAGTCGGTAAGTGACGCGATCGCGGCTGGCACGGTGAATGATTTATCGACTGTTTCTTCGCAATTTGTGCCAACTGGACTCACGGGTCGGATGTTGTCGAAGGCGACTTTGCAGTTTGATCCAAATTTTGCGAGTCAGCCAGTAGTCGGTTTGAAGTTTAATGATGAGGGTCGTGCTCTCTTCGCGAAAATAACTCGCGAGCATGTAGGTGAAGTGCTCGGTATCTTTTTGGATGGACAGCTACTTGAAGCGCCTTCAATCAGGGAGGAAATAGATGCAGGTGAAGCAGTTATTACCGGCAATTTTACACCCGATCAAGCAAAACAAGTCGTACGTGACCTAAACTATGGTGCACTCCCAATGCCCGTCTCTCTTTTGAGCACTGAAACTATAGGCGCAACTTTGGGCGAGGAGGCGGTGGCGGCAAACGTTAAGGCAGGAGTTTATGCTTTCATTATTATTGGCGTTTTTCTTATTGCTTGGTATGGCTTGCAGGGGCTAGTGGCAGTTCTTGCTCTCTTTATTTATACGGCAATAAACCTCTTACTCTTTAAATTTATTCCGGTCACGCTTACTTCGGCCGGGATCGCTGGCTTTATTCTTTCAATTGGTATGGCGGTTGACGCAAATATTTTGATATTTGAAAGGACGAGGGAGGAGCTTAAAAGAGGTAAAGAAAAAAGCGAAGCTTTGGAGGAGGGTTTCAAGCGCGCTTGGAGCTCAATCCGCGATTCAAACCTTTCGAGTATTATTACCGCGCTTATCTTATATTATTTTGCTTCAACTACGATCGTAAAGGGTTTTGCTCTCGTCTTTTTGATCGGTGTTTTGGTCTCTATGTTTAGTGCCATCACTGCTTCGAGGACCATACTCTTATCCATAAGCAAAAAATCATCAAAATAAAATGTTTATCGTACGTCACAGAAAAATATGGTACATCATCTCGATATTGGTTGTTGGCTTTTCTCTTTGGAGCATTTGGTATTGGGGTTTAAAGCTTGGAACTGATTTTTCGGGCGGTAGTACATTGGAGGTAAGCTTCCCGGGAGGTAATACACCTCAAATCACCGAAGTGGAAAATGCACTTTCTCTGGCTCAGTTTCCAGATGTGCTCGTAAGGTTAAAAGGGGAATCTGGCTTGAGTATAAAGATGTCGGAAATAACGCCTGAAGAAAAATCTAAAATATTAAACACCCTCTCACAAGATGGAAATGTTGAAGTGGTTGAAACAAACTTCAGCAATGTAGGGCCAGTACTTGGTAAAGAGGCGATCCAAAAATCTTGGATTTCGATAATATTGGTGCTCGTTGCTATTGTACTTTTTGTTGCTTTTGCTTTCCGAAGAGTTTCAAAGCCAATTTCTTCATGGGTCTATGGTGGTGTCACTATTTGCGCTTTATTGCATGATATTATCGTACCGATAGGTGCCTTCTCTATTCTTGGTTATTATGCTGGTTTTGAAGTTGATACACTCTTCGTGACCGCCCTTCTTGTGATACTTGGTTTTTCAGTCCACGACACTATAGTTGTATTTGATAGGGTTAGGGAAAATTTGCAAAAAGAGGTCGCAAACGAGAGCTTTGAAAAGGTAGTCGGCAAGAGTGTTAGTGAGACTTTAGTAAGGTCGGTCAATACTTCCGCCACCACTTTGCTTGCAATCGCTGCACTGTATATTTGGGGACCATCTTCGGTGCATCATTTTTCCTTAGCGCTTCTTATTGGTCTTACGGTCGGTACTTATTCATCAATTTTTGTTGCTTCGCCTTTGCTTGTTACTCTGAACTCCTTTAAAGAAAAAAATAAAAAATGAAAGTTTGGGTCAAATGGTTTTTGGTGGCTGCGATTATGATTATTCTTGTTGCGGCTTTTTCCAAAACATCGGTAACTTCGTATAAGAAGTCGGATATGGCGAATCCGTCTTTTGTCTCAGCTTCAGAAAAAGAAAATTTGAAAGTCGAGCATTTGAAAACTCCAGAACCGCTTAAGGCAATATACATGACTTCCTGCATAGCCAGTTTGCCCAAAGAACGTTCTCGACTCGTTAAATTGATTGAGGAAACGGAGTTGAATGCACTCGTTATTGACGTGAAAGATTATACTGGAGTCGTGTCTTTTACGACAGGCAATGCAGAGGTAGATAAGGTGAGCGATTTGGGCAAAGGTTGTCGAGTCGCTGACATGGAAGATTTTATAAAAGAATTGCATCAAAAAAATATCTATACGATTTCAAGAATAACGGTATTTCAGGATCCACTCTATACTAAGGTTTATCCAGAAGTGGCTGTAAAATCTAAAAAAACTGGCGGTGTCTGGAGGGATAAAAAGGGTCTAGCGTTTATAGATGTTGGTGCAAAAAAATATTGGGATCATGTTTTATCGATAGCAAAGATATCACACAGCATTGGTTTTGACGAAATCAACTTTGACTACATTCGTTTTCCTTCTGACGGCAATATGGAAGACGCTGACTATACATTAAGTGTGGGCAAGACAAAGAGAGAGGCTCTTAAAGAATTTTTTGAATATCTAAACAATGAGCTATCAAGAAAGTCTGATCAGAGGATAATAACTTCGGCCGACATTTTTGGAATGACGACGACAAACAGAGATGATCTTGGTATCGGTCAAATATTGGAATATGCTCTTTTGAATTTTGACTACGTATCTCCGATGGTTTACCCATCTCACTACCCACCAAACTTCAATGGCTGGAAAGATCCAAATAAGGTGACTTACGAATTGATCCATTTTGTGATGGGGAGTGCAGTCTCTCGGACGAACTTCTTGTTTGCTGAAATTTCGACGACTACTAAAACTATCGGCACTACTACAACTTCGATTATTCCCGACAAATTTTTGGTAAACCGAGTGAATACCAAACAGCTACGCCCATGGCTTCAGGATTTTGATTACCCAGTACCTTATAGTGCAGAGATGGTACGCAATCAAATAAAAGCTACTTATGACGTTGGTCTCACAAGTTGGATGCTCTGGGATCCTTCCAATAGGTATACTAGAGAAGCGTTGATATCGCAAAACGAATTATGAAGCATGAATTAAGAATCATGTTTTTGGCTTAATTCATGCTTCGTGCTTCATAATTCAAGAGTCTAAAATAGCCAACCATATGAAAGTGAAGTAAAATATAAGTGATGAATGATGATAACAATATTACATATTTTGCTGAGACTGATGCAAGAAACAAAAGAGTAAAATTTGGCATCAAGGATAGTGACCGACTGCGTCATATCTATTCGATTGGCAAAACAGGAATGGGTAAGTCAACCATGTTAGAGAACATGGCAATCCAAGATATTCAAAATGGCAATGGTATGGCCTTTCTTGATCCACACGGCAAAACAGCTGATTTGTTGCTTGAATATATTCCCGAACATCGTATCAAGGATGTTATATATTTTGCTCCATTTGACACCGAATACCCGATTTCTTTCAATGTGATGGAGGATGTGGGTCCAATGCGACGCCACTTGGTACTCTCGGGGCTCATGAGTGCTTTTGAAAAGCTCTTTGGTGAAGAAAGCTTTTCTGATCGTATGCAATATATTTTGCAAAATACGATCCTTGCTTTGCTTGAATTTCCAGACGCGACTATGCTTGGCATCAATCGTATGCTCACCGAAAAAGCCTACCGGCAAAAAGTAGTGGACAACGTGACTGATACTTCGGTCAAAGAGTATTGGACCAAAGAGTTTGCTTCGTATACCGACCGTTTTGCTGCCGAAGCTACTCCTGCGATTCAAAACAAAATCGGTCAATTTACCTCAAATCCGCTTATTCGAAACATTATCGGTCAGCCAAAGTCATCGATCGATATGCGCAAAATAATGGACGAGAAGAAGATATTGATCGTAAATCTCTCAAAAGGTTTGGTAGGTGAGAGTAATGCGAACTTGCTTGGCTCTATGATTGTGACCAAGATATATTTGGCTGCTATGAGTCGAGCCGACGCTTCGCCTGGTGTCTTGAAAAAATTGCCAAACTTTTACCTATATGTTGATGAATTTCAGTCGTTTGCTAACAAAAGTTTTGCTGACATTCTTTCGGAAGCGAGAAAATATAAGTTGTCGCTAAATATCACTCATCAATATATTGAACAAATGCCTGAAGAGGTGCGAGCGGCGGTTTTTGGAAACGTTGGTACGATGGTCACTTTTCGTGTCGGTTCGTATGATGCCGAAGTTTTGGAAAAAGAGTTTACACCGGTTTTCACAATGGAGGATTTGGTCAATCTTGGCTTTGTCCAAATATATTTGAAATTGATGATCGATGGAGTGGCTTCCCAACCATTTTCGGCTACAACCTTGCCGCCTATAGCAAAGCCTGAAAAATCTTTCAAAGAAGAAGTTTGTGAAAGTTCGAGAAAAATTTACGCCCATCCTCGTGGTGAGGTAGAGAAAACTATAAACGACTGGTATGCGGCGCCTCTTACCCCAGTCTCAAAAAAAGAACAAAAAGGGGAAGTAGCGGAAAAGTCTGTTGCTATTAAACCCTCTCCCACCGATACTCGAAAAAATACACCACCAGAGTCGACTGTTTTGAAAGAGAATGTGCCTCCACCAAAGTCAGTTAGAAAGAGTGAGTCCTCCAATACTCCAAATAATTCATTGAAGGATGCCATTTTAAATATAGCGCCAAAAATAACAGAGTTGCAAAAGCCAAAGGAAAATCCGGAAGCAAAAGTCGGTGAGCAAAAATCGCCTTCGCCAAGGGCCATGTCGGATCAAACAAAGTTTGAAGAACTGAAGCAAAGCGTTTCTCTTCAGTCGTTGAAAAATGATAGCAAAAATAAAAATAAGGAGGCGACGATTGGCAATATAAATGCTTTGCGTGAAGCTCTGGAGCGTGCTAAGGCTGACTTCGCCAAAAGCTCTCAGTCTTCGCAAAATAAAAATAAAGTAGAAGTTGAAACTAAGAAACCAGAGGTAAAAGAAGAAATAAAAAAAGTCGAGTCAAAGACAGACTCCACTAAGAACCAATCTATGCCGAAGGAAGTTCCAGAAGATGTTTTGCGGAAAGTCCTAAAAGGAGAGTAACCGACTTCGCTAAAAGCTACGTCGTGCCAAGGGTGGTTTTTAGGCCTTATTTTTGCTATTATTTGGTCATGAACCCCAAAAAAATCCTTATATTTTCAACGGGTTATTTTCCATTTGTTGGCGGTGCGGAAGTAGCTATAAAAGAGATAACCGATCGATTGCCAGATTTTGAATTTGATTTGATCACCGCCAGATTTGATAAAAAATTGCCTTTTAGGGAAAAAATAGGCAATGTGATGGTTTACAGATTGGGAGTAGGTATTCCACTTCTTGATAAACTATTATTACCTTTTGAGGGAGCGCTTTTTGTAAGGCATTTATCAAAGAGAAAAAAATACGATGCTTTTTGGGGAGTGATGGCAACTTTCGCTACTGGAGCCGCTTATATTTATAATATTTTTGCCAAGGAAAAGATCCCGACGATTTTGAATCTTCAAGAAGGTGATTCAGAAAGACATTTTACTTGGAAATGGTTTGGTCTCATAAACCTGTCTTGGGTATTGGCTCTCAAAAGAACCGATTATTTGACCGTATTGAGTAAATATTTGAAGGAGAGGGCAGAGAGGTTGGGTTACAAGGGAAGGGTCGCAATTGTCCCGATGGGTGTTTATATTGAAAGGTTTGATGTGGCTATTACTGAAGGAGAAAAAATGGAAATAAGAGATAGCTTGGGTTTTAAAAAAGAAGATGTGGTGCTAGTCACCACTTCTCGACTCGTTGAAAAAAATGGAGTAGGAGATGTGATTTATGCCCTTTCTCAGCTTCCTCAAAATATAAAATTTATGGTTTGTGGTGTAGGGGAATTGGAAAGAGATTTAAAATTGAAAATCGAAAATCTAAAATTGGGAGGCAGGGTCAAATTTGTGGGTAGTGTTTCTCATGATGACCTGCCAAAATATCTAAAATCTTGCGATATATTTATTAGACCCTCATTGTCAGAAGGATTTGGTGTTTCTTTTATAGAAGCAATGGCATCAAGGCTTCCGGTTATTGCGACTCCAGTCGGCGGTATCATCGATTTTCTAAAAGATGGTGAGACCGGATATTTTTGTGAGCCCGCTAATCCTAAAAGTATTGTAAATACTGTAGAAAAAGTTTTGAGCGACAAAGTTGCCAAGGCCAAGATTGTGGAAAATGCTTATGAGATGGTCAAAGAAAATTATGATTGGAGTATTATTACCTCACAAATGAGAGGGGTTTTTGATACCATATAAATTCATGAATATCCTTATCACTACAGGCATATATCCTCCCAAAGTCGGTGGCCCATCCCAATATGCTAAACGACTGAAGCAAGAATTTGAAGAGATGAATTTTTCGGTTTGTGTCCGTACATTCGACGTGGAAGAAAAGTTGCCTACCGGTATTCGTCATATTTACTTTTTTTTCAAAATTTTGCCTCGGATGCTGTGGGCAGATAAAGTGATAACTCTCGACACTTGGAGTGTTGGGTTGCCGACAGTTGTTGCTGGGGTTATTTGTTTCAGAGAGGTTTTTTTGCGGACAGGTGGTGATTTTTTGTGGGAGCAGTATGTGGAGAGGACAAAAAGAAAGGTGCTTTTCCGAAGCTTCTATTTGACCGAAAAGCCATATTTCAACATAAAGGAAAAGGTTATTTTTTCCCTTACAAAATTCACTCTAAGATTTGCTAAAAAGATAATATTTTCCACCATCTGGCAGAGGGATATATTTATCGGCGCCTACGGTTTGAAAGAGGATAAGACCAAAATAATAGAAAACTTTTATGGCCCAAAAGAAGCTGACGAGGAAGCGATTGATAAGACATTTATCGCTTCGTCACGTGGTGTTTTTTTGAAAAACGAATCCGCCCTTAAGGAGGTATTCATAAACATTCCTGAAGCAAAATTATTTGTAGAACAAATACCGTTTGTAAAGTTGATGGAAAAGATGAAATATTCTTATGCGGTGATTGTTCCTGCTCTTTCTGAAATCAGTCCAAATATGATACTTGACGCAATACGTTTCAATCGGCCTTTTATTTGCACTCGTGAGGTCGGTATATACGATCGGATTAAAGATGCGGGTTTTTTTGTTGATCCACTTGATTTGGGTGATATTGAAAAAACCGTCAAATATTTGTTGACCGATGAGGGTTATAATGAAGCTAAGAAAAAAGTTCGAAATTTTTCTTTTGTTCATACATGGAAAGACATCGCTTTAGAGTTTGAAAATATTTTGAAATCAATATGAAGCTTATTACTATTGGCAATGATCCTAAATTGTTTGAAGAGGGGAGCGCTGTCTATAAGCGTCAGGTAGAGTACGGCAAAATCTTTGACGAATTGCACGCTTTTTCTCGTACCGGAGGCTTGTCCTCAAGCCAGATATCCGAAAATGTTTTCGTCCATCCATTTTCAATCAGGGAAATAAGCAAGCTCATTTCTCAAGAAACTGTTGTCTCGACCCAAGATCCTTTTGAGCATGGTTTGATTGGGGCATGGCTTAAATTTAAATACGGCACTCCTTTGCATGTCCAACTTCATACCGATTTTAACAATAAACACTTTTTATTTTCCTCTGTTTTAAACTTTATAAGATTTTTTATTGCTTATTTGGTATTACCGTATGCTGACTCGGTACGTACTGTCTCTGAACGAGTAAAGAGAAATATCAAGGAGATGAATAAGAATATTTCGGTGTTACCGATTCGGACTGATTATACTCTACCGAAGTCAGACATTGAGCGTATACCTTTTTCCATTTTGACTGTTTCGCGACTGGAAAAAGAGAAAGATATTGAAACCGCTATCAAGGTTTTTGCTATGATCTCTAAAAAGTTTCCAGAAGCGGTTTATACGATTGCTGGAGAAGGAAGCCAAAAAAATAGACTTCAGGATTTAGCAAGAGAACTTGGAGTTGCAGAAAAAGTTTCTTTTGTTGGTTGGGTTCACGACCCATCGTCTTTGTATGCTTCGCATGAGATATATCTCTCAACCTCCTTATTTGAAGGTTTTGGTATGTCGATGATTGAAGGAGCTTTAGCGGGATGTGCTCTTGTTTTGTCCGATGCCGGTGTGGCTTTAGAGCTTCCCTCGCTTACGTTCCCAGTACGCGATCAAACTGTTCTTTTTAATAATCTAGAAAAACTTTTTTCTGACAGAGACCTGCTTCAATCAATGGGTGAACATGCTAGAGTTTATTCATCTCGATTCCAGATATCAAATGAAAAATATCTTGAATTGTATAAGGCTGACGTCGAAAGTGCCATAAAAAATAATGTTAAAAAAGGTCTGGTAAATAGGTTTTTCTATTTTGTCAGCTGTATATTTGATAGCAATAGGTTACTAAGGTTTATTGTTGCAGGATGTACTGCTGCTTTTAGTCAGATATTTTTGTTATTTATCTTTACAGAGATATTTGGTATTTGGTACCTATATTCATCGATACTCTCTTTTTTGGTGGCTTTGGTGATAAGCTTTATTTTGCAAAAGTTTTGGGCATTTCGTGATCGAGAGATAACCGGCGCTCACGTTCAGTTTGTAAAATATACTCTCGTTGCCATTTCTGGTCTTTTACTGAATACTTTTCTTATGTATGTTTTGGTTGCTGGTGTAGGTTTTTGGTATATTATTGCCCAATTTGTTTCTGGTATTGTAATTGCGGTCCATAATTTTGTTTTGTATCGGATTTTTATATTCAAATAAAATGAGACTCCTCATAATCACCCAAGCTGTTGATCTAGAAGATCCAATTATGGGCTTTTTCCACAATTGGATTTCAGAATTTTCTAAAAGATGTGAAATGGTAAATGTGATTTGTTTGAAAAAAGGAGAGTATAACTTACCTCTCAATGTAAAAGTTTTATCTTTGGGTAAAGTCGCCTCATCGGCGACTAGCCGAGGAGGCTGGAAGAAAATTAAAAGCAAATCACTTTATATATTCAGATTCTATAAATACATCTGGCAAGAGAGGGGAAATTATGATGCGGTGTTTGTGCATATGAACCAAGAGTACGTATTGCTGGGGGGGTTATTTTGGAAAATGGCGGGGAAGAGAGTATTTATATGGCGTAATCACTCAATGGGCTCGTTACTTACCAAGGCGGCAGTTTTTTTGTCGGACAAGGTGTTTTGTACCTCTCCATATTCTTTTACTGCTAAGTTTAAAAAAACAATTATTATGCCGGTAGGGATAGATACTAATGTATTCACTGAATCAAGAATAATGAATCCTGCCCAACCGAATTATTCGGGCAGGTATGAATTAAGGAAAAGGAAGATACTTTTTCTCTCTAGAATGTCTCCAATTAAAAGACCAGACTTGCTTGTCGAGGCCTTGAAGATTGTAAAGGAAAAAAATATTGATTTCATTTGCCATTTTTATGGTGACGCCTTACCGAAGCATAAAGAATATTTTGATGGTATTAAAAATAAGGTTGATAAATATGGATTGAATGAAAATATAAAATTTTTTAAAGAAGTACCAAATTATAAAACACCTGAAATATATAATGAGCATGAAATTTTTGTAAACCTCACCCCATCTGGTAGTTTTGACAAAACAATTCTTGAAGCCTCGGCTTGTGGATGTATTCCAATCATTGTAAATAAGTCTCTCGAAAACAATCTTGAATTTTTAGATTTAATTTTGACTGATGACTCTGAAAAAATAGCTGATACAATAGGTTTTTGGCTCAATGCTAGTAGTGAAGAAATTGATAAAAAATCCTCAGCCTTAAAAATGTTTGTAGAAAATAATCATAGCTTAGAGTATTTGTCTGATAGATTGTTTAAATTAATAAATTAAATATATGTCTAATTCATTAAAAAATATTTACAAGAAACATCATGCCGATAATAGGCCGGAGAATTTTAGTATATTAGAAGAAGATAGGGGAATTTTGTTAAAAAATATAGTTGGCAGTGGTAAGAAGGTGATGGATATCGGATGTCGGAATGGCGTCCTGACTAAACATTTTTCACAAAGCAATCGAGTGTTAGGGGTTGATATTGACGAAATTGCGCTCTCTAAGGCTTCTGCAACATTAGGTATCGAGACGATGGTTGTAGATTTGAATGGCGATTGGAGCGAGCTTCAGAGCCAAAAATTTGATGTGATAGTGGCTGGAGAGGTCCTCGAACATTTATACTTTCCTCAAAAAATCGTTGAGCAGGTTGTTGCACATTTGAACAGTGGTGGTATTTTTGTCGGTTCCGTACCGAATGCTTTTAGCTTAAAACACCGACTTAGATATTTGAGAGGTTCTAAAAAATATACACCACTCTCTGATCCGACTCATATCAATCAATTCAATCTCTCAGAGCTCGAGAATTTATTTAAAAAATATTTTAAGAAAGTGGAGATTATTGGTTTGGGTCGATACAAGAAGCTGTCGCGCTTGTTTCCTTCGCTCATTGCTTTCGATTTCTTCTTTATTTGTAAAATACCTAAAGATGTTGTATCATAATAAGGAAATATGTATTGTAAATTCTGGGGTGAAATGCAACCGGAGTTGCTAATTGCTCAGAATGATACCA
>CAYTTP010000014.1:0-15993 GCA_964440955.1 uncultured Candidatus Saccharibacteria bacterium
AACATCATCACAAATTCTGTTTGAAAAAGGTTCGGATTTGGTCGTATAATGTAGCCCGAATAAAACTTGTTTGGAAAGGTGAGAAATTTTGGAGCGCGGCGCGGAGCGCCGCATAAGGAGAGGAAGGGTTTTCTCGGATTTTCTTGTCGTGCAAAAGGTTCGGAAAATTCAAAGTCCGAAGATTTTTTGGAGAAATGCTTTTTTCTCGGAGAGGTCGTGCTAATTTATGTGCGCTTGACCCACCCACCCATTCGCGTGCACGAAGGCAGGCTCCCTTAAATTATGAATTATTTTCTTTAGATTTATTTTGAGCGTCGAAAATGTAAGGTGGTATTTCTTTTTCTTTCAATTCACCGTCGATCATTTTTCTAACAACCACATCACCAGTATCCATTCTTTGATGAACAAAATCCCAATCTGTTTCAATTGAACCATCAGACCTTTCGACAACTACTTTATCACCCATCTCATATCCATGATACCTAAGTAAAACTCTGGGACTTTTCTCTCTACCACGAGAGCCCGTACCTAAACCTTCATAGGGTTTTTCTTTTTGAATAGTTTGCTCCATTTTTTGTGTCTGGTTAAATTCTTCAACTGGAATTAATTTTCTTAATCTACCACTTCCTTCATCATTTTCCTTCTCAACTACAGCGTACTTACCACCAATGCTTTCGAGTATCCAATCTTCATCTAAAGAACCGTCGGAACGTAACACTTTAACTTTTTCTCCAATTTTTGGAAATTTTTCTGATTCATCCGTAGTAGAGTCAAATGATTCCATTCCCATAAATTTTGAGTTAAATAATAATTAACCTAATATTATATCAATTTAATAAAATTTGCTAATATTATTTTATGAAGTATTTCCTCTACGCTCGTAAAAGCACCGATGTTGAAGACAAGCAAGTCATGTCCATAGAAGGACAGCTTGCCGAGCTTCGCGTGCTCACAAGAAAAGATGGATTAGAAATAGCAGATAGTTTGGTAGAGAAACGAACCGCCAAAATGCCCGGCCGTCCAGTATTTAATGACATGATCCGAAGAATTCAGAATGGCGAAGCACAAGGGATTATTTGCTGGAAACTTGATCGGTTAGCTCGAAATCCGGTAGACGGAGGACAGATCAGTTGGATGCTCCAACAAGGCATAATTCAACATATCCGCACCAATGACCGTAATCATTACTCCACGGACAATGTTCTCATGATGTCCGTTGAGTTTGGCATGGCAAACCAATACATTCGTGATTTGAGTACCAATGTTAAAAGAGGTTTACGAGCCAAAGTTGCCCGAGGCGAGTTTCCAAGCACCGCTCCAGTTGGATATTTGAATGACACGAGAAGAAGGACGATTGTTGTTGATCGCAAGAAATCAAAAGTTATCAGAGAAGCATTTGAGCTATATTCAGAGGGAGAAAGCCGATTTGAAGACATCTCAAATTTTCTTTTTGAAAGAGGAGTTAAAAGTTTGGGCGGATTGAAGCTCCACAAAGACAGAGTGAAATGGATTTTCTCCAATCCATTTTACTATGGTCATTTCTTCTACAATGGCGAAGTCCACGAAGGTAAACATCCTGCTATTGTCGAGAAGAAACTTTGGGACAAAGTGCAAAAAGTAATGGTTGAACGAGGCCATCCGAGCAAACCGCATATCGAGCCGAAACCGTTTTGCGGGTTAATTCGTTGTAGTACTTGCAATATGATGATCACGGCGGAAAACAAGACCAAAGTATGCAAAAAGAAAACTCATCATTATGTGTATTACCACTGTACCTACAAATCCAAAACTATCGAGTGCCACGAGCCTTGTATTGAAGAAAAAGTTTTAACTGAACAGCTTAACGCTATTCTCTCCGACTATGCCATGCCTTCGCCGTGGGCAAAGGAATTCGGTTTGTTGATGGACGAAGACAGAAAAAAGGCAGATGTTGAGACAAAAGTGATTGTTGATGATTTGAGGAACAAAATATCTGTCATTTCCGAGAAAATCCAAAGACTGCTTGATGTCTATCTCGCTCAAGATATTGATCGAGAGACATATCTCAAAGAACGCTCAAAACTTTTCTCTGAAAAGAAAAGTTTTGAGGAGAAAATGTATAAATTGGAGAACGACGCCACTTCGTGGCTCGAACCAATGCGAGAGTGGGTAGAAACGGCTTCAACACTAGACGAAATCGCCAAAAGGAACGACCTCTCCTCGAAAAAATCACATCTCCAGAAAATCTTCGGATCGAACCTCTTTTTGCACGACAAGAAAATCCGAGAAAACCCTTCCTCTCCTTATGCGGCGCTCCGCGCCGCGCTCCAAAATTTCTCACCTTTCCAAACAAGTTTTATTCGGGCTACGGGACTTGGATTCGAACCAAGATTGACGGATTCAGAGTCCGTAGTCCTACCATTAGACGATCCCGTAATATGTAATGAATACTACATTTTTTAGAATTATTTTGCTAGTTCTGTAATTTATAAAAAATCACCTAGGCGAATAATAATTTATCCAATAAAAAAGCCCGTCACTTACTAAGAGGTGACAGGCTTTGAATGGACTGCGCTCGGAGGAAAAAATATTGCAGAGGGGGCGAGGCTACCCCCTCCTGGGACCAACCATACCTACTTCAGGATGAAAGGAGCACACATATCATAATTGCAGAGGGGCCACGAGCGCCCCTCTGAGGCGGGTATAAGCGGGCAGGGAATATGATTGCGGGGAGTAGGGTTGAGGCGATCGACCCCATCTCCCCAAGAGCAACGAACTCAGGGACTAGGAGTTGCTTCTACAAATAGAGTACTGCAGACAAAAACAAAGTCAAGTAGTTATCCACAGATATGGCAAGGTTCTTGGTACAATCCACACAACCGGAAAAATAACCTAGCTTTCCAAACAAGTACGCCCATCACGACTTGATTCAAAATATATTTCTTTGGTGGAAATGTTTTTATTATCAAAAATTAATTCAACTCCCATACCTTTTCGCACCTTCTCTTCCCACCATTGGTCAAAGATAAAATTACCGAGTGAATAATAGATAGTAGCATTTTTATATTTTTCAAAACCCTGAATCACGTGAGGGTGAGCTCCGATAACCAAAGAAGCCCCAGCATCGACAAAACTGTGCGCCCACTCTCGCTGATATTCGGCTACTGACTCATACTCCTCACCCCAATGAGCAAAGACCACCACCAAATATCCAGCCGATGAAAATTTTGATATTTCTGCCATTGTAAGATCAACCGTGTCCGTACCTAAAAACTGATTGAAGCCAACAATCGCTACATTTTTATAAATATAAGTTTTAAAATTGATATCGGTAGCGTCACCAAAAAATGAAACTCCGGAAGCTCGAAGTAACTTTTTTGTTTCTTCAACTCCCTCTCGGCCAAAATCAAAAATATGGTTATTGGCAATAGAAACAGCTCTGACATTGTTTTTATACAAAAGGTCAGAAACATAAGCCGGAAAGGTAAAACGCATATTGTTTGAATCTCCAGGCAGAGTACCGACACTAACCGAATGGTTGCTTGTAATTGGCCCTTCCAAATTGCCCACAACCAAATCGTATTTTTTGAAATTATCAGAAATACAAGAAAAAATATGGTCTTCACCTTCCCTCTCCATTATTGTCCTTATCGTCCGATCAAACATCATATCCCCAACAAAAAGGATTTTTAGATTTTCGCTTGATTTTTTGCTCGACTCGTCTTTTTTAAGATATTCTCCCTGTGCCACCAAAAGCTCACCCGAAGACTTTAAATATTTCTGTACGCTTTCTAGTTTAGAAAAATATAAAACGCCGACCAAAACAAAAACACCTATTATAAAAAATTTCCAAAAACCCAAATTTTGCATAATAAAACTCTAACACAAAATATAGACGGATTGGGGCACGCTAGTATAGCGTGCCCTTCAGTGCTACACGTTGGCGTAGCGCTCTCGTACCGAGAACTGTGGTAGCGTGGGTGGTTTTTTATCAACCACCACAAAGTGTTCGAGTGCTCCCTTTTTGAGCACAAAGATACGCTTGGCACCCTCTCTCTCGTCTGGGTTATTGTTGAACGCAACAAACCTACTGACGAGATCAGGATGTTCCTTGAGAAGCTTTTCCAAACTTCTCTCCCCACCAGAACCTTCCACAACGGTCACGATCAAGGCTTCCTCAATCAGAGGCATGTTATCATGTGTCACAAGTACTCTCCTGTATTTGAATTCTCGCACAGGAAAAAATAGGGTCAATGTGGATAGCAACCTACAGCCCAAAAAAATTATAATTTCAAGTATTTGCGAACAGCAAGGAAGCTCGAGACCGCACCAATTGCCGCACCGGAACCTATCACAATGAAGGTTATTTCAAAGAAATTACTCAAATAATAGCCAAAAACATCAAGCCCAAGGAAAAAGTTTTGGGTCATACCCGAAATCAAGTACGAGACCGGCAAAAACAGCAAGATGGTAGTCAAACCAGCAATGAGACCTACTATGACGCCAGTCACCACAAACGGCCCACGGACATAATTTTTAGAGGCACCAACAAGCTGCATAACGCTTATTTCCTCTTTGGAGATATAAATCGCCAATCGAATAGTGTTGAAGGTAATGATTATGGAAACAACCACGAGAGCAATCGATAGCGAAAGACCAAGAGTGTGCGCTGAATTTATAATTTTTGAAAGCCGATCGATCGCTGTTTTGTTTTCGAAGTAGGTTATCTTATCAATAAGCTTGCCACCGGAGGGCGAAAGAATATTTTCTTCGTTTAAGAAATTGGCAATCCCCTCATATTGCGAAGGCATTTTAGCTTTGATATTGAGAGAGGCGCCAAGAGGGTTTTCACCGAGCTCGTCGAGGGCTTGCATCGTCACTTGGTCGTTTTCGTGTCGTGCTCTAAACCTGACGAGCGCTTCTTCGCGAGTGGTATAAGTCACCTCTGCTACCTCTGGCAAATTACCGATTTTCTTTTGAATATCCAAAATACTCTCTTCCGGAGCCTCGGTCACAAAATAGACATTGATGTCGACTTTGTCGCGAAGTTCCTGCATGGTCATGTTTAAAATAGCTGTCACAAACATGACTGAACCAATAACCGACAGAGTAATAACCATCACCAATATCGAAGCAAAGGAAACATAACCACTTCGCCAAAAATTGAAAAAGCCGGCCTTCATTACACGCTTCAATTTTGTTTTAAATTCACTTTTATTATTCATTTTCGATAATTTTCAATTTTCAATCTTTAATTTTTAATCATAAGGTATATTTTCCTGTATTGTCGTCACGCACTACTTGCCCATTTTGCATAGTGATGACTCGCCTACCTATTGAGTCGATCACTCCTTTATTATGTGTAGTGAGGATGACGGTCGTACCCAAGTCGTTGATCTTTTTCAATATCTGCACAATGTCATAAGTATTGACTGGATCCAAGTTGCCGGTCGGCTCGTCGGCTATAACGATATCGGGTTGGTTTACAATGGCACGAGCAATCGCCACTCTTTGCTTTTCACCACCAGAAAGCTCGTGAGGAAAGTTCCAAATTTTATTGCCCAAATCCACAAGCTCAAGCACGTGTGGCACATCTGACTCAACCTCATGATCTGGCCTACCAGCTGCCTCCATGGCAAAAGCAATGTTTTCATAAACATTTTTATTGGGCAAAAGCCGAAAATCTTGAAACACCGCGCCTATCTTCCTTCTGATGTTATTTATCTCTTCGCCTTTCAAACTGTGTACGTCGATGTCGCCGAGCATCACCTTGCCTTCGGTGGGTTTGTCTTCAGCGAGAAGCATTTTGAGGAGAGTGGTCTTGCCAGCGCCCGATGGCCCTACAATAGAGACAAACTCATCCGGCTCTATAACAAAAGAGACGTTGTGGAGCGCTACATAATCGTCGTTGTATTTTTTTGAAACGTTATCAAAATGTATCACCTGTTTATTATAGCAAACTTTTCTCTGCTTCAATAAATTTTTCCAAATTACCCTCCTCTAACACACCTTCTACATCGCTTGTTTCCACATTGGTACGGTGGTCCTTGACCATTTTATAAGGATGCAAAACATAAGAACGAATTTGGTTGCCCCATTCGACTTGAGTAGTTTTTGAAATATACATCCCCTTTTCTTGCGAAACCCTCTTTTCTTCTAGAGCCTTAAAAATTTTCCCTTTCAAAATAGCCAGAGCTTTTTCTTTGTTTTGTGCCTGACTACGCTCACCGTCGGCCGAAGCCGAAAGATTGGTTGGCAAATGAACGATACGCACTGCCGTTTCCCGCTTGTTCACGTTTTGTCCACCTGGACCAGAGGAGCGTGAAAACTCTATTTTCAAATCATCATCACGAAGCTCGATTTCACTTTCGTTTGCTGTTTCAAACTTTGGAATTATTTCTACCATACTAAAACTAGTATGACGCTTGGCGTTTGCATTAAAAGGCGACACGCGTACAAGCCTATGCACTCCCGACTCATGCTTGAGTGTCCCATACACCGACTTACCAGAAATTTCCACCGTCACATTTCTAAATCCGCCATGATCATTTTGATTTTCATGAACGATAGAATAGCCCCAGTTTTTTGAATCAAAATACTTGAAATACATCTTGAGCAACATTGCCGAAAAATCCTCCGCATCATCGCCTCCGGCACCGCTAAAAATAGTCATGACTGCATCCCCCCTGTCATACTGCCCCACTCCTTCAAGCTCATCTTTCAATTTTTGTAACTCGCGAATAACTGCTTGAGCTTTTTCCTTTTCATTCCAAAAATCTGGCGCCATCATCGTCGCCTCCAACTCTTCTATCTTTTTTTGTATTTCTTCCTTGTTCATAAATCAAAGAAGGGCTTGTGTACGGACGCACCACCTGTAGGGTGTCTAATCCTACTATCACATACACACTGTGCCCTTCTTGTGGCAATTATACTACAATTTTTGAGCCGTCCGCGGGATTTGAACCCACAACCTATCGCTTACGATGCGATTGCTCTACCAGTTGAGCTAGGACGGCATGTCAAGGTAGGCGGGCGATACATGAGCCGTTGAACGAAACGTCGTCGCAAGACTCCTCCTTGAGAACCCATGGTTCTCAACGCTCGCTTCGCTCACTGCTCTCCTACACGAGAAACTCCCGTTTCCCGACCCCTTCCCAATCCCGATCCACGTCTATTCACTACGTTCATGAGCCGTTGATCGGGATTGAACCGATGACCTCGCCCTTACCATGGGCGTGCTCTACCAACTGAGCTACAACGGCATTATTACTTTTTTTAAGAACTTCCTACCTGTAGCACTCTTAAAATACAATTCTCTTTTCCTTGCTTCTTCAAAAGAATTATGATTTTCAGCATACACCAACCTAAGCGACTTCATTTTGCTTGTTGTCACTGTATGACCTGAATTATGTTCTCTCAATCTTCTATCAATATCATTTGTCATACCCTTATACAACTTTCCATTTTGATCCTGTAAGACATAGACTTTGTATTTCATAAGCGTGCTCCCCGCCCGACTGAACGACTGCGTCTTCTCAGTCGTTCGGGCGGGTACCAACTGAGCTACAACGGCATTATAACCAAACAGACCAGCTCAATATATTATAAATTTAATAATTCTTCAAACTTTAAATTTCACTTTTAACTTTACACTCATCACATCCCCTCTACTTTTTTGTAATCATTATAAAGCATCAAGAAACCGGAACAGGCAACAACAAAAGCGAGAGCAGGTAGAAGTAGATAATGCTTGGCACCAAAACTGGCAATGCGAGTACCTAAAAATACCAGCATCAAATCAACTGGCAAATAGAAGAGAGCGTTTATAATCGAAAATTTCCAAAAATTTATTTGACTCAGACCAGCGGCATACGAGAGCAGTTCTGGCATACTCACAAACCCAAGGCGTGCTTTCACGAATGAGCGTGTAGTGCTTACGATATTGACCGTACTCAAAATTTTGCCTACATTTTGGGTACCAGCAAAAAAATTCAAAACTCTCACCCCATACTTTCGACTCAACAAAAAACAAATTGAAGAGCCAAAAACATCCCCCAAAAAACAAACCAAAAAACCCGGAAACCCTCCCAAAATAGCCCCAGCGATAATGTAGAGAGGAGTGCCCCCAAGAGGAGCTATAACCAATGTAGAAGCTTTCAACAAAAAAATGATTAGAAAGGTCAACACACCAAATGACGCAAGGAAACTTTGCAATTCGCCACTCTTAATCATTTTTAAAGAAACAATAAAAAGAATTGCCACAACCACAAACCAAATTATTTCAATAACCTTTTCTTTCTTTACCATAATTCATACTTCATAATTCTTAAATCATTTCCTACAAACCCTCCCCAACTCGGCCAAGTCTTCGGCAGTAGGCGCAGGCAAACCAACCATCTCCTCGCGAGTAATGTAGTAGAGAATAGAATCAGGGTTTTCAACATGATCCATACCAAGCGCATGTCCAAACTCATGCGCGAGCGCGAGCACCAAATCGTTTTTCGTACCAAATTGGTAGATATTTATTTCCTTTTGTCTGCCCGCGACACGGTATTCAGCCTGGTTAAATTCTACCCCGTGACCATAAGATTTGTTGTACTGTTTGGCGACATCATTGTACTCTTTCGCAGCATTATTCCTTTTTTCTAAAACAACATTCAAAGCCGAGACACGCTCGTTCATAAGCTTTTCTTGCTCTTTAATAGCGGCAAATTCATTTTTCAAATAGGCTTCCTCAGCGGCCAATTTCTCGTATTCCTGTTTTGATTTTTTTGGACCAGCGTTCCACTTTTCAACTGCTTCTCTATAAGCGACTTCTCTCTCTTCAAAAGCTGCTACACGAGCAAGATACAACTCTTCCATTTTTTTATAGTTTGCTTGTGCTGCCTCAAACTGACGATCAATTTGCTTGAAAAATTCTTCGGCATAAGCCAAACCCGACTCCGTGCGTTGCTTTGCTACCGTTTCCGCTTGACGCTCGTCAAAAATTAAATTTATCAAAAATTTGGCTTCTGGATCATAAACAAACTGCTCTCGACCAAGTGCTTGATTCCATATATTTGCTGCCTCCTTTGTATACTTTAAAAATATTTCTTTATCGAGACCAAAAGAAGTGTCGTAACGGCCGATTGAATAGCGAGTAGGTTGTGAGCATGGATATATATAGTTGTAGGCAAAAAACACAGCATAAGCAATAGCTCCAAGCGTGATCGTTGTCCACAAAATGTGTTTGAGCGTTTTCATATGTGTATCAAAAACTAAGCCGGAACGTATGAGTCAACCGCTCTTGCCTCACGATCTATCATTTTGCCTTCAGTATCTAGAGTATAAATAATCACGGCTCCCCACATCATTTCAATATCAGCTATACCATCATCAGAAATGTTTTCGATATATTTCATGAGAGCACGAAGTGAGTTGCCATGAGCAACCACCAAAATATTTTTTCCTTCTTTTAAAAGAGGCAAAATGCTTTGAAGATAATAAGGTACGACTCTGTCATAAACCTGTTTCAAAGTTTCCCCATTTGGTACCGGATAATCCCAAGACCGGCGCAATTTTTCAAAAGACTCTTCACCAATCTCTTTTTGAACCTCCCATTTATTTTTTCCAGTATAATCGCCATAATCACGCTCATTCAAAGCCGCACTGCGCTCGATTGGCACATCTATACAAATACCATCTTCCATACAGAGCAAAGTTTCAAGAGAACGTATTTGGGTAGAGGCAAACGCTCTATCTATTGGTATCTCCTTTATAAGATGCCCCATCCGGCGAGACATCTCAAAACCATAACCGGTAAGTCCGATATTTTGAGAGCCAGTCCATTTACCCTCCTTGTTCCATTCGGATTCATGGTGACGAGCTATGATAAGTTTTCCAATTTTTTCCATGGCTATAAATTGACTACATGCTTTGGAGTTCGGCCCTCGAGGCAATCGATAATATTTTGAGCGGCAACCTTAGCCATTTCGTCGCGAGCAACAAAACTTGCAGAAGCAATATGTGGAGTAAGCACTACATTTGACAAATCAGCAAGACCTGGGGCAAGCTCTGGTTCACCCTCAAAAACATCAAGTCCAGCCGCAGCAATTTTTTTGCTTTTCAATGCTTCGACCAAAGCCGCTTCATCGACTACAGCTCCTCGCGCGGTGTTTACTAGTATCGAAGTGTCCTTCATTAAATCCAAACGCTCCTTGTTTATAAGATGTTTGGTCGAAGGCAAAAGTGGTACATGCAAACTTACAATATCAGCCTCTTTCAAAACTTCTTCGACGGTGGGCAGGTATTTTGCCCCATATTTATTTTCTATTTCTTCGTTTCGTTTAACATCAAAATATATTACCTGTATACCAAAACCAAGCACCGCCATTTTCGCCATATGCGAACCAATTGCGCCTGCACCAATAAGACCAAGAGTTTTATCCTTAAGATTCGATCTCAAAAAAAGCATCGGCTCCCAACCTTTATACTTACCAGCCTTCATATACATATGAGCTTCCGGTATTCTGAAAACAAGCGTGATCGCAAGAGCCATCGCATGCTCAGCTACTTCGTATGAATAATTTCCGGGAGCATTCGTGACGACGATTTGTCGCTTTTTAGCTTCCTCAATATCAATATTGTCGTAGCCAGTCGCGTAATTCGAAAATATTTTTACACTCTTACCTGCATCATATACTTCCGCATCTATTTTGTCGGTAAGCAACGAAAGCACGGCATCATAATGATCGCTCTGAAGAGCAGATATTATTTCTTGTTTTGTAGGGATAAGACCCCCTTCATATACACGAATATCATAACCCTTCTCTCGAAGCATTTGGAGGCCACTTTCTGGTATCTTCCTTGTGATATAAACCTTATACATCAACCCAAATTATATCATATCCACACTTCCATGACTCTACCCCCATACACCAAATAATGACCTAGGGGAAAATTTAGTTTTTTATTTTTGACAGTATGTCCATGCCAAAATCCTACCACAGCTGTTAGCCAAAACTAAGCAAAAATGGATAATGTTAGAATTATTAACTCTCATTTTTTATATCTTCCCACAAAGATTGAATTTCTTTCTTAGCTTCCTGAAAATCCTTACTCTCACCAAATGAATTTGTAAACCATATTTTTATTCCATCTTTTCGATCAAAGGAGACTCTTAATCCACTACCACCAAATGAATTGACCATGGGGATTGGTATGTCTCTTCTCAAA
This sequence comes from uncultured Candidatus Saccharibacteria bacterium, assembly GCA_964440955.1. GTDB lineage: Bacteria > Patescibacteriota > Minisyncoccia > Phycocordibacterales > WO2-35-19 > CAYTTP01. Next base: position 11,194 of record CAYTTP010000014.1, read on the forward strand.
TCTTCTTCAATCATCTCAAATGGCATCATATCCATTTCCATCATCTTTCCAGCAATATCAAATTTCTTATCTCTCAAGGTTTCCCAAAGTCGTCTGAGTTGTAGCAATCTTCTCTCAAAAATTTCTTTATTTTCCTGGACTCTAAATTCCTCCATATCAATAATCTACCACAATTCCCATAACCCCGTCAGCATAAAAAACAGAACTGTATTTCAAGTCAGATTTTCTTTTGCTTGCGCGGACTACTGCATCCCACTGAAGCTTTATGCGAAAAAGGGGTGGATGAGGTTAGAACCGGGATAGTAAGTTTTTATAGTCAAAAGCTGGATATATTATTACTGAACCATCCATAGGAACCCACTCAGCATTAAATTCAGCATACGGTTCAATGATGCGAATCTGCTCTTGTTTATACAGTTCCTTATTTGAAAGTTCTCCCTTGAAAAGAAAAACTATATCGTGACCATTTTTACCATTAAAAACAAAAATATTTTCTAAAACTTTTATAAGCTCTAACCCCTCAATTTCACACCCCAGTTCTTCCTTTACTTCTCTCCTAATCGCATCCTCACTTTTTTCGCCAAAATTTACACTACCTCCAATCACACGATAAAAAATTTCATTTTTCTCTTTGTCCTCTCCTTTAGCAGCAAGAAGTTTTCCGTCATTAACAAACAGACACATTGCTTTAAGGCGTGGTTTTTGTTCTAATTCCATACCAAAATCCTATCACAGTTCTAGGTCCCAAGATAATTAGCTAATTGTTTCTTCAAAAACTTTTTCCCTGAACCGCTTTTTAAAAATCTTTCTCTGCCTTCTGCGTCCTCTTTATTTCTATATCCTTCACAGTAAATCAAGCGCCATCCTTTTTTAACTCTGGTGGTTTGAGCACCATATCCATTTTGGTGTTCAGACAATCTTTTCTTGAGGTTAGACGTGTACCCAATATACCAACTTTTATCGTTTTGATTTTCGAGAAGATATGCCCAGTACATATAAACATTCTATCTCGTCCCGTAAAATTCGCTATGCTCATCACGGGACACGCGTAAAAAAACCCCGTGGACACAAAGTGTCTTTACGGGGTTTTGTTAACTCGACTCCTTGCCCCGAAAAGAAGCAAAGCTTCCTCGGGGTTCCGGAGCCGCGTGATGAATTGTGCAACAATTCATTTTACGCGGCGCGGGCTAGTGGATGATGTTAGAACTCACATATCGAAAACCCACCGTTCACATTTCGTTACTAGGTAGGTTTTTGTTTCTTCGAGGCTATAAAGCCGACATTCGGATGGTAGTATGCCCAATAGAATATATTGGGCTCCGATATTTCAAGTGTCGTTCCACAAAGTCTGCATTTAATCACAGGCTTTGGAGAATGGGGCTCTTCCCTCCTGTGAGTCTCTGATCTACCCCTGTATGGACAGGGCTGTTTCTTTGGATTCATAGCATACTCCCGTCACACTATAACATAAGAAGCAAAAAAATCAATTCTTTAGTTGTAGCCAAAAAACGCTATGGTTAAGAGACATAATTGGTAAAAAATTAAAATTCGCGGGCGATGGGATTTGGTCAGGAATAAATTTTCTGCAGAAAATTTTTCACCTTCTTACAGAAGCTGTCCACTCATTGGATTTTTCTTCAAAAAATCTCAATGAGTCTTGCGAAGCTCCACGTATTCGCTTCTCACCCTAGCTCGTCTATTTTTTCTGCTGAAAAAATATGACTGCGCTTTTTAAATCCCAACGAAACTGAAGCAGTTCAGTTTCTTCACCCCGCATATAGCACAAAATCCGACCTAAAATTCAGGTCGGATTTTGGCAATGCGCGGGCTAGTGGACGATGTTAGAACCAAGGTTAAAGAAGGTAGACACTTTATTTCTTATGGTTTCCTAACATATAACCAATAAGCATTGATGTTTTTATTACGATTTTTGGAGAAAAGATAGGCACCAACAATAATAGTAACCAGCTCATATCACCATCTATGACTCCCATTATTCCTAAAATAAATACCGCCAACATAATTAATCTTCGGCGTGCACTCCTAGGAAGCCAGGTGTTGTTTAGAGAAACATCAAGCATTGCTTTGCTACTTTTTAAATAACCACTCATTTCTTCTGGTAAATCAGGGTTAGCGAGTAGTTGGTCTATCTTCTCAATTTGTTCTTTAATTTCTTTTTCCCTTGGCTCTTTTTCCATATTTATTTTTCTAACTCTAGAGCTATTTTATTTTCAAACTCAAAAAACTCAGTTGTATGCTTCAAATCGTGTTTACGAGGACGAGGAAAAGGTACTTCGTGAACACTCTTTATTTCCATCGGTCTCTTGCCTAATACATAGACTCTATCTGCCAAAAATACCGCTTCCCCAACATCGTGGGTAATAAATAAAATAGTTTTATGTTCTGCTTCCCAGAGTTTAGTTAAAAATTCTTGCATTTGAGAACGAGTCTGTGAGTCCAACGAACCAAATGGTTCATCCATTAACAAAATCTTTGGATTATTTGCTAGAGTTCTGGCAATAGCCACTCTCTGCTGCATACCTCCTGAAAGATTTTTAGGGTAAAAATCAGCAAACTCTTTTAATCCAGTGATATTTAAGTAATGTTCAATAACTTCTGTTTTCTTTTGATTATTTATATTCTGTAAGTCCAAGCCAAAAGATATATTTTCTCTAACTGTAAGCCAAGGAAAAAGAGTAAAGTTTTGAAAGACTAGACCTCTATCTTTTCCAGGAGTATTAACTTTCTTTCCATCTAGTATCACTTCACCTCCTGATGCTTCAATCAATCCTGCAATGATTTTTAGAAATGTAGTTTTGCCGCACCCTGAAGGCCCAACCATAGCAATAAACTCTCGTTCATTCACAGTTAAATCAAGGTTCTTTATTGCTTCAACCTTCTGTCCTTCATTGGTATATACCTTTGATATTTTTTTAAGTTCAAGCATTTGATTTTTCAGTCCAAGGAAAGAACATCTTGTAAGTTATTTTGAAGAAGTAGTCGGTGATAAGTCCGAGAAGCCCGATAATAATAATTGCTGCAAAGATAGTGTCAGTTCTCAAAAATCTTTGTGACTCAATCATTAAATGTCCTAGTCCAGCAGAAGCTCCAACAATTTCAGCAATAATGACGAAAGTCCAAGCCGCTCCAATCATTAATCGGAAAGAGTCCCAGATACCAGGCAAGGAATTTGGAAGAACAACTTTAGTAATAACTTGGCTTTTGTTAGCTCCAAGAGTAAGAGCGGCTTCAGCAAGTTCCCTACGAGTATTACTGACAGTATCAGCAATAAGCAGAGTAAGGTAAGGAGCAACCCCCAGAAAGAGAATAGCTACTTTTTCAAGCTCTCCAATTCCAAACCATATGATTGCCAGAGGAATGAAAGCAGAAGGAGGTATATAACGAATAAAGGCTATAAGTGGCTCTGTAAACGCCTCAAACCTACGAGAAGTGCCAAGAGCTATACCGAGTGGCAAAGAGACCACCATAGATGCTAGGAAGCCAAGTAAAATCCTATACAAACTTGTAAATATATCTGTAAACAAGGAACCCTCCTTGATTAGAGAAATTGTTGCAGAAATTACTTGGGATGGAGTTGGTAAAAAGAAATCTTTTATAAATCCCGAGGTTGATACAACCGTCCAAAGAATAATGAAGACTAGCAATCCAACAATTGCAGAAATTACATAGTTGGCTTTACTAATTTTCTTATCATACATAAATTACTGAAGATTTTTTAGAATAGAAGTATCTACCAATTGAGATGCATTTACCGAATTTTTTATAAGACCAAGCTTTAGCCATAAGTCTCCAGCACTCTGGATAAGGTTTGTGGCAGAATATGAACCACTAGTAAATCCTTCTTGGTTATCATCATAACTAAACCATCTGAAATCAGGCATTTGGTCTTTTACATCTTGAACAGAAATACTAAATGCTTTTGCCATAATCTGATTTGCCTCGTCAGGATTAGCTAAAGCCCATTCTCTTGCCTTGAATACAGCTCGGAGCATTGCTCGTATGTCTTGAGGTCTTTCTTGGATGGTCTGAGTTCTAAATATTATGAGAGCGGGCAAAATAGGATTAGCCTTAGAGTCAGTTATCAAGTGCCCTCCTTGTCTATCGCTCGCCTTTGAAAGCCAAGGCTGCCAAGTAACAGCAGCGTCAACACTTCCAGACACGAACGCTGCTCCCGCATCAGGAGCAATTACATTTACTGACTGCAAATCTTTTGTAGACATACCCTGCTTATCCAAAAGATATGATAGGAAAAAGTGAGAGGGAGAACCTTCTTCGTAAGCAACTTTTTTACCTCTTAAATCAGTAAGGGTTTTTATATTTTGGGTAGCAATTATTCCATCCCCTCCTTCACTGGTATCAGTCATAGCAACAGCTTTTACATCAATTCCTGCGTCTTTCAAAACTACAACTGTCTCTGGGGTAAGTGAGAGCATATCCACTTTTGCACTAGAAATGAGCTGCTTACCAACCGCCCCATCTGCATAATCTTGAAGCTCAACCTTAACCCCTTCCGTAGCAAAAAATCCTTTTTCTTGAGCAATGTAATAAATCCCATTTCCAATCCAAGGGTTAAGACCTAACTTTAGAGTTTGGGTAGTAGTAGCTGGTTCAGGAGTTTTTGATTTATTGAACCAAACTATAAAGCCCGCAATAACGAGTGCTATAACGACAATACCTACCCAGAATTTTTTCATATATTAATTGTAATTTTGTTAATAGCTCTACTGTAAATTCTGGGGTGAAATGCAACCGGAGTTGCTAATTGCTCAGAATGATACC
>CAYTTP010000015.1:0-14465 GCA_964440955.1 uncultured Candidatus Saccharibacteria bacterium
TTAATTTTTGCTAATACATTAATTCTAACTGTCCTAATTCAAAGGTTAACTGAAGTTCTACTACAATTCTTCTAAGGAGATCAGAGCTTGATCAAACTCAACCCGCTCTACAATCGTCAGACACTGGGCATTTTTTGGGAGCATTCGCTTGCTTACAAAAAAAAGCTCTTTCTGCTCGTTGTGTGCTTACTCGTATCTATCGCCAGCGATATTGCTCTACCTATCGCATACAAGACCTTCTTGGATGCACTCACGGTAGGAGTCAACAAGATATCTCTTCCGGAGATATATACGAGCATTGCAAATATCAGCATAATCTCGTTTATCTCATGGGTATCATGGAGAGTGTCTATGGGAAGTGCGAATGTGTTCTTTAGCCGAGTAATGAAAGACTTGACTGACAGCACATTCAGCTATCTTCAACGCCATTCCCATCGATTCTTCATCGACAATTATGCAGGTGCACTCGGAAAGAGGGTCGGCAAGTTCGCTTCTTCTTTCGAAACAATCGCAAACCAATCCCTTTTTGAAATAGGACCAACGGCCATCAAGATTATCGTCATTAACGGTATTCTTTTTTGGAAAAACGTCACTATCGGTAGCACCTTTCTTGCGTGGACGTTACTGTTTGTCTGTTTCAATATCCTGTTTGCTCGATGGAAATTGAAATATGACATCGCGAGATCAGAGATGGAGACAAAGGTGACTGCAAACCTCGCCGATACAATCTCTAACGCTATCAATCTTAAGTTATTTGCGGCAACTGATCGTGAGATCAGTCGTTTCAAAAACATAACGGGAGACCACGAAAGAGCTAGGCAAAAATGTTGGTGGCTAGGATGGAGTTCTGAAAGTATCCAGGGAATATCTATCCGTGTTTTAGATATTGCTGTCTTGCTCATTGCGCTTCACTATTGGAGGATGGGGGTAATCACACTTGGAGATTTCATCCTTCTGCGTTCATACTTCTCTGACCTGACAAACCATGTGCGAGGACTGGGTTCAAATATCCGCAAAACATACGAAGCACTCGCGGATGCAAACGAGACCACAGAATTCCTCGTGCTTCGCCACGAAGTTGTTGATGTAGAAAACGCACCCGAACTGAGTGTCAGAAAAGGAGGAGTGAGGATAGAAAATATCACCTTCTCTTATGGCGGTAAGGAGGTTATCAGAGACTTCAAACTCACCATCAAACCCGGTGAAAAAATCGGGATTGCTGGAACGACAGGGAGTGGTAAGTCAACCATTCTCAAGTTGCTCATGAGGTTATACGACCTCACAGAAGGGAGAATCTTAATAGACAAACAAGACATTGCGCATGTCACCCAGGATAGCCTTCATCATGTCATCGCGTACGTACCTCAAGATCCGATTCTCTTTCACAGGACACTCTTGGAGAATATTCGCTATGGCAGGCCAAGTGCCACAGACAAGGAAGTGATTGAAGCGGCTAGACGTGCTCACTGCCATGAATTCATCTCCTCTTTTCCTCATGGGTATAATACTCTTGTTGGAGAAAGAGGGGTGAAATTGTCTGGAGGCGAGCGTCAACGAGTAGCAATCGCGCGTGCATTTCTTATGAATGCGCCAATTCTGATCCTAGACGAAGCAACCAGCAGTCTAGATTCGGAGACTGAAGCATTCATTCAAGACTCACTCAGACAACTCATGCAAGGGAGAACCGTAATCGCAGTCGCCCATCGCCTTTCCACCATCCATGAAATGGATCGTATCGTAGTAATAGAAAGAGGGAAAGTAAAAGAGGAGGGAACACACGTAGCTCTCCTCAAGAAACCTAATGGGCGATATAGAGAGTTATGGAGAAGACAAGCATTGACCGCTCCAGACTCCAGTATTGCAGATACAGAAATCTAGCTAACAGATCAAATAGGCGCGACCGCAAGGTTGCGCCTTATCTTTTTATGTTTATCCGATCCCCTCTTAATATAAGAGGGGGTTAGGGGTGATATTTACAATGGCGCTCATTGCAAGTTATGGGGTAAAGTTTAAAATGGTAAGGAAAAATTTAGAGAAGCGGATTCTGGTAGAGTCTCCCAATCTTTAGTGTCGAGTTTTACTTCATTTAGGTTTGGGCCTTCTTTGAAAATAAGTTTGTTGTTTTTGAGCGCATACTCATACAAATCTTTAGTGATACGCACATCGTCAATACAGTATTGTTTTACTTTTTCGATCTCTCCGTCCCGCCACCAACGTATCGCATCTAGACCATGCCCGCTTTTGTTTATACCAAGTGTCCCCTCGGCTATTTGGTCGAGCTTCATCCGCCGACCAGCACTCTTTTGCATCTCTTTTAGCAAATCCAGACTTTTTATTTTGGTCAGGTCGCCAGCATAGTATTTGTTGAGGAGAGGAATATCAAAGTGGTCACCATTGAAAGTGATAAGCATGTCTGCCCGTTCAATAAGTGGCCACATCTTACCAAACTCGCTTTCCAAAAAAGTTTGGTAAGTATCGCTTTCCGAGTCGTACAAACCAACCACCGAAATACTCAAATCGACCGGATTGTTCGACCCGACTTCTTGAAAGATATTGGAGGTCTCGATGTCAAAAACTATCTTTCGCATAACTCTACTTAGCAGACGTAGGGAGGTTGTGAGTTTCAAGAAAATCACGGATAGTGACATCCCCCATACCAAACCCAACAGTTGGTACTGGCTCAACACCAAAAATTTCAAGCAAGTTGTCATACCGACCACCGCCAAAAATTGATCTTTTATTTTCAGGATTTGTATCAAAAACTTCAAAAACCATCCCTGTGTAATAATCAAAACCTCTCGCGATATTTGTATTGATCCTTGCGTTATTTATTCCTCTTTCTTTTAGTTTTTCAAGCAATTCAAGTAGGTTTTTGGTGGATTTTTTATTCTCTAACAATTCCAAAAACTTTTGAGCTTTTTCCTTACCCATATTTCTTTCGAGCTCTGATTCAAAGTTTTCAATCTTGTCTTGTTTGTCTACAAGTCTTATAACTTCTCTTCTTGTGTCATCACTAAGACCATCAATCTCATCAAAAATCTCATTAAACAAACCACGATCGTTGATTTGGATCTCAAAATCACTTTCTACTGCGCCAAATCTTTTCATAATTTTATAAGCCAGTTCGATTATCTCGATTTCAGCTTCAATGCCAGCGATACCTACAATGTCACAGTTGAGTTGCCAGTGTTCTCGCTTGCGTCCACGTTGCGGACGTTCATAGCGAAAAACATTTGGAATCGAAAACCATCGCAAAGGAAAAGTAAGAGAACGGCTCTTTGCCGCGACCATACGAGCAAGGGTAGGGGTCATCTCCGGTCTGAGTACAACTTCGCGCCCACCGCGATCAGTAAAAGAGAAGGTCTGTTCGTTTACAATTTCTTCGCTGGTTTTACTTTTATAAAGCTCAGCCGACTCCAAAATTGAAGCACCATATTCGACAAAACCTGATTCTGTAGCTACATCACGCCACACGCCAAAAATATGGTTTTGAATAGCCATGTCTTCGGGGTAAAAATCGCGCACCCCTTTATAACTTTCGGTCGAAATTGTTTTTTTGCCAAAACCAAACATATAGGGCCATTATACAATAAAACAGTCCTGCTACAAATATAAAGAGTTTGATGAATAAGTTTTTTTCTGATATCATGTTAAATATGAAAAGTCAAGGAATACTAAAATCAGTCAACAAACTACCAACGACTTCGGGAGTTTATTTTTTTCGCGACAGCAAAAACAGGATACTTTATATAGGCAAAGCCACCTCTTTGAAATCACGCGTTCGAAGCTACTTTACAAAAGATATTGGAGAAAAGCGTAGCCCTCTCATCGCCAAAATGATCGAGGAAGCAAAAAATGTATCGTTCCAAAAAACAGATTCCGTCCTTGAGGCACTACTTCTCGAATCAAATCTGATAAAAAAATACCAACCTCCATACAATAGTGCCGACAAGGACCAAAAGAGTTTTAATTATGTTGTCATCACCAAGGAAGCTTTCCCGCGTGTCCTACTTGTGCGTGAACGCGTACTTCATGATTCAAACTTCATAATTCAGGCTTCCTTTGGTCCTTTCCCGCATGGCAATGAGCTTCGCGAGGCTCTCAAAATAATCCGCAAAATTTTCCCGTTTAGGGACAAATGTGGATTAGCCGAGACTGCAAAATATTCTATCGATATAAAAGATTTTTCGAAGCAACAACCCCGAGAGCGACTCTCGGACCGCGACTGGCGGGAGAGTGAGGGGATTTTTCAGCAGAAAAATACCCCGGTCGATCGAGGGATTGTTGCGGAGAAAAATTTGTCTCAATTAAAACCATGTTTCAACTATCAAATCGGACTCTGTCCGGGCACCTGTGTCGGAGCAATCAGTCAAAAAGAATATGCCAAAACAATAAAACATATCGAAACTTTTTTTAGTGGCAATACAAAAAAACTTATCAAAAACTTGGAAACCGAAATGAAAACACTTGCCAAAAAACGAGATTTTGAAAAAGCCGAGCAAATAAAAAAGAAAATCTTTGCTATAAAACATATCCAGGACGTTTCTTTAATAAAGACAGATTTAAAATTGAAAATTGAAAATTCAGAATTTAGAATCGAAGCGTATGACATTGCACATTTGTCTGGTACCAACATGGTAGGGGTGATAACCGTGGTAGAAAATGGTGAAGCAAACAAAAATGAATACCGGCTTTTCAATATCAAAGGTCAAAAAGAGGCAGACCCAACTTCGCTAAAGCTACGCTGGGCAAGTGACACAGAAGCTCTCGCCGAAGTTTTAGAGCGCAGACTAAACCATCCGGAATGGCGACTACCAAACCTATTTGTCGCCGATGGGGGAGTCGCTCAATTGAACACAGTAGAGACAATTTTAAAAAAGTACAAAATCGACATACCAGTGGTTGCTGTCACCAAAGATGAGAGGCATAAGGCAAAAGAAGTGAGAAGTATGAATAATGAAGCAAGAATTATGGGAGAAAAATATGAAAAGCAAATTCTTTTAGCAAACAGTGAAGCTCATCGCTTTGCCATTACACACCATCGCAAGAGACGAAATAAATTACCGAGATAGTTATCGACGATAAAAATTTGACATTTTTGATTGTCTTGCTATACTATGCGTACAAATGCCTTCGGGCCCGCCCTCGCAAGAGGGAGTAATAAGAAAAGCTGTTAGACTAAATCCCTAACGGCTTTTCTTATTTCTTCAAAGATTGCTTTATCTACGATAAATAACCTGTCAGTAAATCTTTTTGTATCAATAAGCCGCAATTGAGATATTATGGCAAAACATTCCCTTCCCTCTATCTCCCCAATTTTAATATGATAAGAATTCTTTTTCTTTGATGTTGTTATTGGTATGACCCAGCAAACATGTTTACTAAATCCTTTTAGGACCAAAACAGGCCTCTGATAACTTTTACTAGTGCCATCTTCCTCAAAGCCAACATTTAAACCAATAGAACACCACCATATATCTCGTTTTTTATAGAAGCGATTTTCCTCATCTACATGAATTCTTTCTTTTTCTATATTCCAACCAGAAAAATCTTTGTTCATGTATAAAATCTAAAGCTTCGAGATCTCTTTTAGATCGTGATCGGGGATATAGAGTATTGCAAGACCTAAAAGTATCCCTCCAAGCGACGACAAAACATGACTCTCGCCGAGAAAAAGTTTATCAAGCGCATCAAGCACATACCACACCCCTCGCCAAATAAGTACCAAACCAACCACAATCCAAAAATTGCGGGAAAAATATTGTATCAATTTCATGAACGCATTGTACCAGAAGATAAAATTTTTGAAAAAGGAAAAACTAAGCTCACCAATAAGGCAGTAAAATACAAAAACAAAAATTCACACAAACAGAAAGTCGCCGAGCCCTAAGGCCGGCGACTTTAAAAAGGCGAGAGGTTTCACTTGTCAGAGAGATACTTGACCAGTCTGCGTAAATCGACAACACAAACTGGATAGATTGACTCAACACAGCTTATAGTCACATGGTCTACAGAACTAGCCGACATACAGCGAACTGTATTCTTGGCAACCATAAAGATAAGAAAACTTCTCCGATTGCGAAACCTGACGGCCTTATCGATTTCGGTAGAGAGGACATGATCGTCTCTCATCATCCTCTTGATGACTCTCAATGAGACACCCGCATCCCTCAGTCTCACAAACACAAATAAAGCTAATATGTTGTTGATCGAGTAGAACCGCTTATGCCCATACTTTTCAGGAGAAACTATCCCATCTTCATCCAAACCTTGGAGTTGCCTCAGACTGAGGGTGATCATCCGAGCAACTTGGTTAGAACTAAAACGTCTTTCTTGTAGTTTGTTCACACAAACCTCCAACCATACAATAATAAAAAATACCAAAAAGTCAAAAAGGGGGTGGTTTAATCAAAGTTTATAGCGAAGCTATACATCCCCATACTACAGACACCTTTGAGATTGGAATTTGGGTCTTTTACACCGATATCTATTATATCCTCTCCATTTTACGAAAGGACTTTTTTATAACCAACTAAATTTGTGGATATTTTTGAGATATAAATCTGCCCGGTTTGCATCGCTGCAAACCGGGCAGTAGTGGTCACTTCTTCCGAGCAAGAAATTCCGCGCCATGACCCACGCTCGTATTGATCGGGACACCTTGAGCACAAAGTGGGCATTCCGCTGCATCCCAGGCATCCATCTTCACATCGAGGAGAGTAACTAGGTGCGGCACGCCGAGCTCCTCGGCGGTAACACCGCCACGGTTGCACAACGCACCAACTGCTACTACATCCCCACCAGCCTTGCGGACGGCTTCGACTGTTTTGAGAGCCGAGCCGCCGGTGTTGAGGATATCTTCGACGACAAGCGTTTTCTTGCCGGCAACGATTTTCTCGTAACCACGCTTGATCACGAACCCGTCGCCAACCTTGTCAGCATAAAGAGCCGGAATGCCCATCCATCTGTCAGAGCAGTACCCGGAGAGATGGTGGGCCGTCCATTGTGAGAGAATGACTCCGCCCACCGCCGGAGCTACAACTGCTTTGGGAATGAGTGGAACATCATTCACGACCTTGATATCGGTAATACGATCCGCGAGAGCAAAACAGAGTTCCGAGGTCTCGCGGGTATGCGGGTAGATGGCGTCCTTGTTCACATAGGCAGAACCGTGCTTCCCGGAGGTGTACACGATGTGGCTGTTGGTGATTACAACGCCCAGGTTAGCGAGCAAATGAGTGATTTTGTCCGTTGTGAGATACATCAAGCCACCTCCTGGGGCAGATACTTTTCGATCTCTACCTGAAGCTTCTGGGTTTCTCGCCGAGCCGCATCCGCATAATCCCTGTCGGACGAAGCGAAGATAATGCCACGCGAGGAATTGACGATAATGCCGTCACCCTTCTGGGTGGTGCCGGCTTTGATCGTCTTCTCGATGTCGCCACCCTGAGCGCCGATACCTGGAATGAGGATCGGCATGTCGTGGACGATTTTGCGAACGACTGCCAGTTCTTCCGGATAGGTGGCACCGACTACGACTCCGCAGTTGTGGCCAATCCTGTTCCAGACTCCGTGAACGCGATGCGCCACGTACTTCCAGAGTGGCATGGATTTCTCCATAGTGAAGCATTCTTCTACAGCCAGCTGACCTTGATAGATTTCATCGAAGTGCTCCGGCTGAAGCGAAACAGTCATGTCCTGGAACTCCCGCGCTCCCGGATTGGAAGTACGGCAGAGAACGATGATGCCCTTGTCCTCGCGGGCGAGGAAGGGTTTCAGTGCGTCCGGTCCACCGAGGTACGGGTGGACGGTGATGGCATCAACCCCAAGATCTTCGAAAGCCATCTGGACGTAACCGTTGTTGGTGTTGCCGATGTCCGCTCGCTTGGCGTCCAAGATGACTGGGACGTCCGGAGCGAGATCGTGAATCCGTTGGACGGTCCACTTGAGAGCCTTCCAGCCTTCCATCCCATGATTTTCGTAAAAGGCAGCGTTGGGCTTGTAGGCGAGCACTAGGTCACGAGTAGCATCGATGATACTTTCGTTGAAGATCGTCATGATTCTTTCGAGAGAATCCGATGATCGTCGTAAGTGATCCGGAAGTTTGGAGACTTCAGAATCGAGGCCAACGCAGACGAATTTGCCTTCCGACCATTTGGCTTTGAGCAATTCATTGAAGTGTCTTGTCACTAGTTACTCCTGTTGTTGGATTTGACTACGAAACTATTTAAGGAACAGTTTCGAATTGATATTACAATAATTTTAATAAAATACAATAATTGGATTTTTTATTCGCTAGCTCTAAAAAATCTCAATCGGGCTTCGAACCACAAAAGGCCTCTCTACTTAGTCGTCTTTTGTGCTTGCACCGCGTAGCTACCGAGTGTAGTGAGGGGGCGAAGTGGTAGACCCTAGCGGAATTTCTCCCTCGCCTTAAAATTTTTCGTCAAAAATTTTAGGCTGGGCACCGGCTCGCTCCCGCTTTTGCTAAAGCGGGGCCCGCTCCGCCGTTCGAATCCGCCGCAAAGCGTCCCACGCTTTGCTTAGAGTCCACCGGAAAAACAAAACCCGCTTGAAAGCGGATTAAGTTTTTCTACGGTGGACCTTAGCTTTGAATTTTGGAACTCCTTTAACTTAGAGCTTTTACAGCTTTCTCAAATACTCAAAGAGGATAATAGTGCTGAAATTATAACACCTTATCCTTCACATGGTGTTACTACTCTGTATTAGAACTGTATTGTATGCAAAAGGGCTCCGTGCAGTTTCCTGCTCGGAGCCCGAATGAACTCGGTATCTTTTGAGAACGGCATCAGCTTAGAGGGCTGACACCATTTCATTTTCCAACTTGTAGGCATGGTCGGTGCGCGGTTGTTTGTCCCATTCCTCCTGCGTGTGAGTAGTGGTAATGAAATACTTGAACCGCTCGCGGAACTTTTGTTCGATGGCTTTGAGAGAAGCGCTTCCGCCCATCTCTTTGAGCCAGCTATCCACGCAGTTGCGCACTTTCTGGTCGTCAGACGGGTAGAACACGAGATACATCATTCTGTCCTCCTACTTCTGTGTCGATGCCCACGCTTTGACGTTGGCGCCGAGATTTCTTTCGTTGCTGTGATTGATGATACGTTTCAGTTCCGCGAGCATCGCGCAGAGGGGGTGCCCCAACGTAGCTGGCAACGAAACCTTAAACTCGGTCGTTCGACCGAACTCGCCGATCATCTGAAACTCCGCACTCAGCGCTGCATCAGCGTCGGTTTGCCAGATGTAGACCAGCACTCCACACCGCTGTCCTTCGTGTGCGTGAATATGGACGGCGATGTCCGAGCCATTGCGCACTGCGAGCTTGATGGAGCCGATGTGCAGCACGGTATTGTACATGTCATCGGTGTCTTCCAACAAGATAGGGTTGTTGCGGAGAATGCCTGCCAAGTCTGTGGTGATACCACTAACCAGAAGCATCCCGAAAAAAGAGTTCTTGAAGTGCTTCTCAACCTCACCGTAAAACCCCATACGGGTTCGGGCGTGGTCGTTTGCCTCAGATACTAAGCTCATTGATAACGAACCTCCTATGATTGATTATACACCTATTATTAAGCAAAGTCAATATGCTAAAATTGTTGGTTTTTAGGGGTAGTTATCGGTTCAGGTAAAGGTATTTTTACAGCTCCTTCACTAAAAATTTTCTTATGTATTCTGTCTATTCCATCGATGGTTCCAATTCCCATCTGGTGTTACTTTTGATGGCAAAATATTTGGAACTCCGAAAGTAGCTAATGTTTTCAATCTAAAAGAGGCAAATCTGACTTCCAAGTCAGCTAATGTGGACCCTAGCGGAATTTCTCCCTCGCCTTAAAATTTTTCGTCAAAAATTTTAGGCTGGGCACCGGCTCGCTCCCGCTTTTGCTAAAGCGGGGCCCGCTCCGCCGTTCGAATCCGCCGCAAAGCGTCCCACGCTTTGCTTAGAGTCCACCGGAAAAACAAAACCCGCTTGAAAGCGGATTAAGTTTTTCTACGGTGGTGTGTCATTAACAAAGTCCGAACCTATTACGAACAAAATCCTGATGCCGACTAATCGCACGCTCCGCGTGCGTGGTGGCTCGGAACTACCTCGTACGCTCTAAACAATGGACTCGGTTTTGCGGAAGCAAAATTCTCTGGGATATGGTTTCCGCAAAACCTCGGCTACTTTCGGATTTCGCAAGCGGAGGAGGAGGGGTCTGGGGAGGAATCCTCCGCTTGCTCCATCCGTTCTCTTTTGGCGAAATTCGGGGCGGACAAAATCAAAATACAAAACCTTTTCTATATTGTGCCTCTACCATTCTACTATTTTTGCGTCATGATCTAAAGGGGTCCATCCTCGGCATTCGCCTCGGACATTTCCGCTAGGGCTACTCGCGCCTAGATGTCTAGGTTTGGCGCGTTTCCTCGCCTTTGCCCGCCTGCGGGCGGGAGGCTCGGGCGCCATGCTGTTTGGGGGAAGGAAGGAATCCTTCCCCCAGCTTCGGTCTCCTCCTCGCAGTGGCTTGCTAGAGTATTCAGTGCTTTATATCGTTTTTCTTTTCCTTACGCTTTGTGGCTTCGTTTGGCGTGCCTTCGGAGTCCGCCCTCGCACAACCCCCTTCCTCGTTTTCATATCTGCGTTGTGTGGTGTCGCTTTCGCTACTAGATTTCGTATTGCAAGATAACGGCGGCGCTCATCCTTTAGTCATGGACGCCATAGCGGAAATGTCCGAGGCTCAAATACCTATTGCACACTTGACCCACCCTCCCGTTCGTGTGTGCCTAAAACCCCGCTCGCAAGGACAAGATGGGTGCGAGCGGGGCTCCCTAAATTACTTATTCAAACGAGAATTAAGTATTCAATTCTTGAAGAATACTTTTTAAATCAAGCGGTTCTGTAACCATCTCAACCATTCCATCATTACCAACTTTCCATTTCTCACGCGGGCGGTCTACATAAAGCTCCACGCCGTTTCCGTCTGGATCTCTTAGATAAACAGCCTCGCTTACTCCATGATCAGCTGAGCCGTCCAATGAGTACTTCGCATCCATAAGATTTTTTAGCACCTTTGCCAATTCAAGTCGTGATGGATATAAAAACGCTGCATGATACATTCCTGTATGCCCTCGTGGTGCTGGCGTTGCCTCACGACCTGACCAAGTGTTGAGTCCTATGTGATGATGATACCCGCCAGCAGAAAGAAACACGGCGGAGTCACCGTAGCGAGCTGATATTTCAAACCCCAAAAGATCACGATAAAAAGCGAGTGACCGCTCAAGATCGGAAACGGTGAGGTGGATATGTCCGACAGTTGTTTCTTTGTGTGCCATGGTTTGAAAAAAATTAAAATCCGAGCCGTTCTTTCACTAGAATTATTTTTACCTTTCTTCCCATCATTGGATTTTCTTTGTGGAGAATTAGTGTCTTAGTATTCATTGTGTGTGATTTATAAGCACTCATGGCTCGCTTGTCTTCAAGCGGTATAACGTACTCTTCAAGTCTACGGATAGCTTCTACAAGTGTTGGGGTTATCTTTTGCGTGCCGACTACGAGAATAATGTTTGGTGAAGTAAATACCAAATGTGGTAATTGACTGCCCGTATTGGAAGCAATGACCATCTCGCCTGTTTCCGACAGAGCGTGCACACTACCAAGATAATAATCTGAAAATGCTGATTCGCGTCGTAGCTTACTTTGCTTCTCTGGGTCTGCCTCAGCCAAAATGTTTGCATGGAGATTGTTCCATCCATGAGTCTCGGACTTGAGATAATCAATGTAGCCAATCTCTTGAAGGGTAGTAGATCCTCCGTTATGTATAGAGGCACCTTGGGGAATAAGTGCCTTTATTCGCTCCAAGGCTTCAGCTCTATTTTCCACAACTTCGGCTTGAAAACCGTTTGCTGTAAGCTCTTGTATTGTCTTATCAATTGATTCTTGTGATGCGAGTGTTTTAAATGTTGTTGTCATATATGTGTATATTATCTTTAATAATTTTTAATTATTTAATGTTAAATCACTTGTTAGTTTTTTAAGGAGTTTTGTCATAAACTCTGCATTGACTAAATACAGTATCTCTTGACCTTGGCGTGTACTCTCTACTAAGTGTGCCGACTTAAGTACTTTCAAGTGTTGCGAAACAGCGGGCTGTGGCAATCTAGAAAGCTTCGCTATCTCGCCAACCGTTCTAGGTTTCCTCATAATAGTTTGGAGGATAGTAAAACGGTTTTCGTTGCCCAGCCCCTTCCCGAGCATAGCCATTTGTTTGCATAATTCAGACATATTTGTATATTAGCATATATGCATATATAAATGCAAGTCCCGTTCGCAAGGACATGAAAGACGGGCAAGGATCCCTTACTTTTCTATCATCCGACTATTTTTAAATCCCTATGTAGCCTATCCTCAACTCACAATGAACTCAACTAACACAAAAACAACCCAGAAGAAAAATAGTAAATAAGCCTCCTTCTTAGTGATACTCCTCCCTGATTTCATAAAATAAAATAAAGTAAAAGAAGCAAGTACCATAAATAACCCAGTCACAAAAATAATTCTTTGTGGAAAAGTAAAAGGACTCACCAGTGCTAAAATACCCACGACAATCGTTGCGTCAGCAAGCACGGTTCCGAGAATATCCCCCACAGCAAGCGAATCATCCTTCTTTTTAACAGATCTTAATGAGAAGAATAATTCTGGCATAGTCGTGCCGAGTCCTACAATAAGCATACCAATCAGAATCGGACTAACTCCCAAACCAGTTGCAACAGCTGTGGCTGATGTTACCGTAAAGTGGGCCCCGATCAAAAGAATAGCCATACTCACGATCAACATCCCAATGCTTTTATATCGGCCGTTGCTTGTGATCACTGGAACTGTGCCGTCCGTCCCATCTCTCAAAGCCAGATAGTAAAATATCGCACCGGCGAGAATCAGAGCTACACCCTCGATGCGAGAGAAATATCCATCAAGACCGAGTATGAGTGGAAAAAGTAAAATGAATGGATAGACGGCATGGTTTTTCAAAATCTTACTCTCAATCTTAAGACTTCTTCCTGCATAGAAAACGAGGATTGCGAAAATAAGCGTGAGATCGGCAATGTTTGAGCCAAAAAGCATTCCTAAACCGAACGACGGAACACCCTCGACGGCAGAATTGATAGCGATGAATGTTTCCGGAAGTATTGAAATGACTGCAACGATGATGAAGCCGACAGTGTATTTAGAAATTCGAAAACCCTCTGCCAATCTACCAGCATAGTTTGTTGCCATCGTCGAACCCTTGATAACCATAAAGAGAGCAGTTATGAAAATGAATAGATTATTTATCATAAAAATTATGTGTTTCTCAATAATGTTATTTTCCTGACTTAGTTCTATTATCCTCCTTGCACAACATCTGACAATTTTCAGCGATAGTTCTTCCTCCGTCATGCCATGGATTAATATGATCGGCTTCCATTTCGCCGATAGCAAACTCTTTTTTACACACAGGACAAATACCATCTTGTCTTTCATATGCTTCACGCTTCATATTTGGCGTAAAAGCACGGATAGAGAGATATCGTTCTTTTTGGGTTAATACATAGGGATAGATACCAGATTTTTTTGTTACATCTTCGTCTTGCATCAATTCTTTGATTTCTTTCTCTAATTTTTCTGAATCAAGTTTTTTACCCTTAAACTCATTATAAAGTTCTCCCCAATTTACACCCGCCATTTCTTTTCTGTAATTTGGGAAAGTTTTTCGCACCCAGTGAATTAGATCTTGAAAATATTGCCACAATTCATTGGCATTTTTATCGTGCTGATGTTTTGCCATATATTCTTCTATCTGTTCGCTACTTATCCAAGACAAAGCCGTTTCCAAATATTCTTGGCGAATTGGTGAACCAGATATCAAAGAACCTCCGTCATTTGCAAGCAAATACGCCGCACAATTTGATTTGCTAAATTTAAGTTTTGCGTCAGAAAGCCATGGTCCAGTATAAACAGCATTCCTAAGCTCTTGATCTGTTAGTTTTTCTCCTGCGATATTGATAATTTTAAACCAATCAAGTTTTTCTTTATCATTTCCCGCACAGTGATAAATCATGAGATCGTAGTTCATAATTTGTTCTTTTTCCTCGGGTGTTAGATTGTGGAACATTGCAGTTCTCCCATTAAATTCAATAGAAAAATCTCCATTTACATATTGGGCGATACTGATTGTTCTCTGTTGCCCGTCCAACACTTCAAAATTTCCATCTTCTTTTTTAACCCAATACATTACATTCAAAGGAAAACCATTTTTCACAGTTCTGATAACTTCATCTCTTTGTTTTCCGCTGTATACGAATTCTCGTTGATATTTAGGACGAATATCTAACTTGCCACCAAAAGCAGATACGCCTTCTTCGGCACTGTCTTTGTAGTCTTTTACAACTTCTGAAATTTTTATTTTATGTAGTTCAATTTTCATATTATTTTT
>CAYTTP010000016.1:0-10366 GCA_964440955.1 uncultured Candidatus Saccharibacteria bacterium
TAAACTTCTTCTAATTATAGTTCACATGGTGTCTAGAGAAAGGGGTCCACTTCAAGATAAAAAAACCAGTGATACTCTACGGGGCTGGTAATTTGGGTAAAATGACTAAAGAGTTTTTTGACTTCCTCCAGATACCAATTTCATATGTAATTGACGAAACATACACCCCATCCCCCAACAAACTTTGGAACGGCTTGAGAGTTTTGAAACCTGAAAATATAAAAGAGGGAGACAAGAGCACTCATACTATTGTAGTTTGCATCACTACTGTTCCAATCATCCCTTTTGGCGAAAAACTTTTGAAACAGGGTTGGAAGGATGTGAGGTATGCCTATGACGCCATGCAAGCCTACAAAGAAAAGCACCCTTTAAACAACGGCTGGATAGTAAACCGCTTTAGCGCCACTGATAAAAAAAATATCCGGCTCCTTTTTTCTCTTTTAAGAGAGGAACGATCAAAAATTCACTATCTCCAATTTCTAGCTTGGCATCGGGCTCGCGTCGAAATAGTGTCAGGCAAAGCAGAGGTGAAAAACGAAAATCGTTTCTTCATACCTCAAGTTGTTCGGCGATTTAAAGATCAGGAAGTTTTTCTTGATTGTGGTGCTCACAAAGGTTTCGTGGTAGATAAATTTCTAAAACAGGTAAATAGAAAATATAATAAAATACACTGCTTTGAGCCAGATAATAAAAATTTGAAGATACTGTTAAAAGATTTTGCAAAGATACAAAATATCAGTTTTCACGACTTTGCCCTAGGAAACAAAAACGACCTAGTCCGTTTTCAGGGTGGATTTGACTACGCCTCCCGCCCTGACAATAGAAGCAAAGCAAAGGTGGCAATCAAAAAGCTAGATACTCTTCATTTAAAACCAACTTTTATAAAAATGCACTTGGAAGGGAGCGAGCTTGCCGCCCTCAAGGGAGCGATGAAGACCATAAAGGAGAGCCGGCCAATACTCGCCGTAACCGTGTATCACAACTCTGATGGAATATGGAAAACACCCCTATTTTTGATAAAAAACCTCAAAAACTACAGTCACCTATTAAGAATGCATACTTGGGCCGGGACTGGGGTGGTGATGTACTGTATACCAAATTAAAATGCAAACCCAAATAAGAAAAATATTACATCTAGCACCACACATGGGGTGTGGGGTTGGTAGTGTAGTTTTCAAATATCTTCAAAAAGCAAAGGAAAATAAAAATTACTCCCACCGAATACTTTTATTGGGATATGCTGACGAAAGAGTGCATGAAGCCTCACGAGAAATCAGTTTTTCTTTTGAGGATAAGATGGCCAACCGCCATGATGACATTTTGAAAGAAGTAGCGAAATCCGACGTTGTTTTAATCCACTGGTGGAATCATCCCTTGTTATCCGATTTTCTAGTCCGTCGAGAACTACCGCCCGCTCGCGTACTTCTCTGGAGTCACATATCAGGAGCGACCGCTCCAAACAATTTTACCGAAAAAATATTACGCTATGGCGATATAAGCGTATTCACCACCCCCCTTAGCTATCGAGTCAAAGAAGTCATCGACCTACCAGAAGATCACAAAAAATACATCCGTGACATTTGGTCAACGGGGGGCGTTGAACACCTTCGGGGCATAAAGCCGATCAAACACTCCGGCTTTAACATTGGTTATATCGGAAATGTTGACTATGCAAAAATGCATCCAGATTTTTTATCAATGTCGAATATGGTCAAAATACCTGATGCCCACTTTATCGTCGTGGGAGGGCCAAATGGCGAACACATCGCCAGAGAGGCGTATAGTCGCAAGATCGGCCACAAATTTACTTTCACCGGTTTTGTAAGCGAACAAGAAAAATGGAATAAGCTTTCAACTTTCGACGTATTTGGCTACCCGCTCTCCCCTCACCACTACGGTACGTGTGACCAAGTACTCCAAGAAGCCATGGCGGCGGGAGTAGTGCCTGTAGTGCTCGGAAATCCAATGGAGAGTTATATCGTCGGAGACGGCATGACCGGAATAGTAGCAAAAACAAAAAAAGAGTATGCAAAAGCGATTGAAGAGCTTTATCGCAACGAAAAACTAAGAGTCGCCCTAGCCAAAAACGCTCAAGCCCATGCTTTTGAACGCTTTTCTTTGGAGCGTATGGCGGCAGAGTGGGAAGCCTTGTATGAAGAAGTTTTGATTAAAGAAAAAAGCAAAAGGTCGTGGCTTTTAAATAAGAAAAACATAACACCGTGTGACGTATTTCTTGAATCTCTGGGCGACCACGCAAAACCATTTCGAATGCATCGAGAATCAAAAACAAAAAAAGAAAAAGATATTGCTGAGAAAATGATCAAAAAATTGGCCGAACAATCCAACTGGCAGTCGGAAACAAAGAGCACGGTGCACAATTTTAACACCTTCCTACCCGGAGATAAATTTCTTTCAACATGGAGCAACCTAATGAGATAAATAGAGATCAACCACTTATAAGTGTGTGTATGCCGGTTTATAATGGCGAGAATTTCATAATTGAAGCAATAGAATCTGTTCTAAATCAATCCTATAATAATTTTGAGATAATAATTTCCGATGATTGTTCTAAAGACAAAACAGAGGAAATATGCAGATCATTCACAGCAAAAGATAAAAGAATTTCATACATACGCCAAGAAAAAAATATAGGAGCTAATGAAAATTATAATTATGTTCGACAGATTGCCAGAGGAGTTTATTTTACTCAACTTGCTCAAGATGATTTATTAGAAAAAGATTTCTTAAAAATCACCTCAAAATACCTTGATTCTCACCCCAATTGCATAATTGTCACTGGAGACTTTGAATCAATCGATCAAGATGGTAATAAAATAAAAATTGAAAATCTGGAAAAAATACGTGATACGACCACTTATGAAGAAAGAATGATCGAATTATTTAGTTACCCAATATCGAAAACATTCTTATCAACCTACGGCTTGATAAGAACAAATTGCAGAGAAGTATTTTTAAACATCCGTTATCCAAAAAAAATAGTAAAAGGTTCTGAGATGCGACAACTCTCGCGACTAAGCCTGTTAGGCGATATAGTATCTATACCATTTATTTTAAGAAGACAGAGACATCATAAAACCTCCATGTATAATAGAGAGTTTTTAGAAAGAAACGAGGAGTCTTTTGTAGTTCGAAAAAGTAAACTTTTATTTAACCTATGGTCTGTAAGAATTGATCAGGCCTACGTATTATGGATGTCAAAACTAAATTTGGAATATAAGATAAAGATTTTTGTAAAAATATACTTAATGTATATTAAATATTTTTTTTCTAGACTAATTCAACGAGTTAAAAAATACTTAAGATTCAAATGACTCTATCTTGCAACAGCAAACAAAACCGTCTCCAGTTCTTTATGATGACTATGTTTCAAATAAAACTTATAACCGATCTTTAACGATTTTAGAAAACAAGGAATCCTGATAAAATCTTCGAGAGAATGATAAATACATATAGCCATAGTTGGCTTATATTTACTTATCGTTTGTAATGCACCAACAAGAGCATTGTACTCCTCGCCCTCAATATCCATCTTTATAAAATCTACAGGGATATCTTTTTTATAAAAAAAGTCATCTATGGTCACAGTTTCAACTGGCTTAGAATACTTTACATTCTTGATTAGAGAAATTCTACTACTTTCTTCATTTTCAGTATAAAAGGCTTTACCAGAGAAACTAGAAATAGATAAGGGAACAGGAATTATTATATCTTCAGCATTATTTGTTTTAATATTTTTTTCAAAAATACATAGGTGTAGCGGGACAAATTCGAACGCCCAAACTTTTCCACGCCTATTTATCTTTTCTAAAAAATACAGAGAGGTGTCACCACAAAAAGCTCCGGCATCTATCACAGTATCACCTTCCTTAGCCCCTATGTTTTTATATTCATATTGCTTGAGTATAAAATTTGATAATATCCCAGTTGGTCTACAAAACATCGAAATACTGGAGTCTATAGGCCCCAAATCAGCCTTCTTAAATCCTAAAAATTCTTGACTTGAAAATAAAGAGGAAACACTTCTAAGCATAGCCAAGTATTTATCAGTTGATATAGTCAAACCAAAACCAAAGAATCGATACCAAACGATTCGGAAAAGTGATTTTTTTGACTCAAAATCGTCCAATAAGAAAAATAAGTAGGGAATGCGTACAAGAAATACAAACATTGCCCACCCCATTAGTATGTAATATCTTACACGGTATAGTATACTTGTGAACATTTTTAGCTCTTATTTCGAAAGTATAACTAATAAATATATGAAAAAACAGTGGACAAAAAGTTTCATCATTGTTACCAATTTACCAAAAAAATAGGATGGGTGGGAAAAATAAAATATACGATGTTGAAATAATTGCTTAAAGTGCAATACAAGTAATGGTAATGGATTTTTCTTTGGTGCGATAATAGAAAGACGATCATATAAATTTGACTCTTGATGTATCATAGTAAGTTCTTGCGGAAAATAGCGGATACCTTTATTGTCACGAGCAATGAGGTTCATGGTGTATGACTCAAAGCCATTCACCGACTCTGGAAACTGATAGGCCTCTTCCAAAAAAACTTCTTTCCTTATTACCTGCTTACAGTCCCCCTTCAAATTAAACTTAACCATTGTTTCTTCGTACGAAGGGTCATAAAAATTTATTTCGCCCGATCCTTCTTTTTTTATTTTTTGAAATTGAAACCCGCCAATGAACGAAGTGCTATCCCTAAAAATTTTTGAATTGAAGTAGGCAGTACTTATATCGCTCGGAAGCATGGCTACCTTTTCCTTCATTGTGGCCACCGCTTCGGGCACAAACTCATCATCATCGTCCAAAAAAGCGACCCACTCCGACACTGCTTCTTTTATTCCTTGGTTTCTCGCTGTATTTACTCCTCCACTTTCCCCTCTATTTAAAACTTTTAAATTTGAGTGAGTAAGTTTTAAATTTTCCAAAAACTCTTTGGTGCCATCGCTACTGCCATCATTCACTACCACAATTTCACTTGGTGGAGTAGTTTGGTCAAAAACACTTTTAAGCGCTCTTTCTAAAAGAGCACGCCGATTTTTTGTGGGAATGAGTACGGCAAGAGTAATCATACTACTTCTTTCTTTAAAATAACCAATATGTGGGGCAGAAGGGCTTTGTACGGCAGGCCAAAAAATGAGAGTATTTTTTTGATAACTTTTTTGATCTGGCTCACACTCCTCCCCTCTTCTGGCACAATTTGCCAACGGTAGCCTCCCTCCCCTTTTTCAATCATTTTTAACAAATCAAAGTACGAATAAAAATGGAGGTTGTTATCGGGTAGTGGATTGCGCTTAAACAGGCGAATATAGTACGGTCGCAAAAATGCGGGGAGGTAGGTGAGAAACAAAAGTTGAGTGTGCGTTTCGCGAGGCGTCCACTTGTTTGGAAAGCCGAGGTACAAATAGCCGCCGGGGCGAGTGACTCGCAGGACCTCTTTTAAATAAAGAGTGGGGTCATCGGTGTGTTCAAGCACACTTGCCGACACGGCCGCATCAAAAAAATTGTTTTCGAATGGAAGCCTGAAGCCATCGTAAAGATAAAAATCAACTGCTACCCCAACGCTTGCCGCATGTTCTTTACCGATATCGTACAATTCTTGCTCGACTTCGATACCACTTACTTTTGCTCCCGCTTCGGCAAAAGCAATACTGATGCCACCATTCCCCGAGCCCACATCAACAATTTTTTTGCCACTTGGCTCCCCTACCCGCTCGGCAAAGTCGCGCACTAAAGCGCGAGAGTCCTTTATTTTATTTGCCCAATCTCGCACATACTTCTCCTTCTCTGGCACAGATGCATTCGGAAACCTGCGGTATATATATTCTTTTGCCTTTTCGTAAACTGAAAATACCATATTTCTATTTATTATCACCATTCTAACATAATCTAGGAGACTTATTATACAAACTTCAATAATTGATCAACATGATTTTCAATCGAAACGGTGGGGGCAATTTTTTGGACATGGGTGAGGAGTTTTTGCTGGAGAGGTTCATCTTGCATCACTCTTTTCATTGCCCGCACTAAAGCCTCGACATTTTCTTTTGGAATAATGAGCCCACTCTCTTCGTTTGTTATCACTTCTGTCGCTGATTCGAAGTCAGAGACAATGATCAAGTTCCCCGCCGCAATCGCCTCGAGCAAAACCATCGGCAACCCTTCGTAGCGCGAGGGCAAAACAAAACAGTCCGCACTTTTCAAAAGTTCTGGCACATCCTGCCTTGTACCTAAAAATTCTATCCTCTCTGTCAGTCCAAGTTCACTCACTATTTTTTTCAAAGCCTCTTCTTCAGCCCCTCGCCCTACTATTTTCAAACGAGCATTCGGGACAGTAGCAAAAGCTTGCAACAATATATCCACCCCCTTTTGGCGAATCAGGCGGCCGACAAAAATATAGGTGAATATTTCGTTTCTAGCTTTAGGCAGGTCAGTGTACTTTGAAACATCGATGCCGTTTTGAATGACAGCTATCCTTTTTTCCTCAATACCATGCTTCAAAAGAGATTTTTTAACAGCTTGAGAAACGGCAATAACTTTAGTTGGTATAAATTGGGTCAGTCGGTCAATAAGAAACATTTTTCTGGTTTTTAAAGTGTCGTACACATTGTGTTCAAAAGCGATAATTTTTTTAATACCCAATAGGCACCCCACAACTTTGCCAATAGTGTTGGAGTACCACAAATGAGTGATCAAAGCGTCCGGCTCCACCTCCTTCACTACTCTCCACACCCGAAACCAAGACTTGATATTTAGCAGGCTGCCAAAGTGAATGGTGAGCCACTTTTCTTTTGGCAGGTGCAACTGCTCCGACAAAGTTCGTTCACTCTTTTCCGGCTTTAGGGTAAGAAGGGTCACCTCCACTCCTCGCCTTAAAAGTTCGTGAATATCGTCTATCACTAGTCGCTCGGCTCCACCCACCCCCAAATTGTTTATGATAATAAGAACCTTCATTTTATTTTTTTAAGGAATACACTTTAAGCATATTAAAATTCTTTGATAGAAAAGGGGTAAAAATATAATTTACAACATAGAGTATTGAGTATATTCCATAAGCAAAAATTGCTCTTAATAAATCCAAAAAGTCTCCAGTTCTTTTGTATTCTTTAAGCATATGCAACATACCCAACTCATATTTCAAGGGTGGCACCCCAGCGTATGACTCGACAATCACTTGAAATCCTGCCTTCTCCAAAAGAAGGTCAAGATTTTTGGAACTAAATTGAAATAAGTGGTACGGAGGAGTGACCGACGACCACGGTATACCAAATAATTTCCATAACTTAAATGTAATACGAGACCAAAAGCAATCTAAATTTGGAGTAGTTATAAGCAAAAAACCATTTGGATGAATTACTTTCGACGAGAGTTCTATTAACTCTTTGGGGTTATTGACATGTTCTATAATTTCCCCCAGCACCACTCCATCAAATCTTTTAGAACCAATTTTGGAAATTGCCTCAGCTAGAGTGCCTGTAAAGATTGTCAAACCTTGAGACTGTGCTGATTCCGCGGTACGAGAATTTAACTCTACTCCAGCACCTGAAAACCCACGTTTTATTGCTCCATATAAAAAATGTCCCCCACCTGCTCCAACATCTAAAATTTCAGCACATGGTTTAACTTTTTCTAACAAATTATACATCACCCCATACCTCTTGTTTGGTTTAAACTTAGAGAGATCCTCAGCTCTGTTAGATTGAAAACCTGACTCCTTGGAATAAATATTCTTACGTAGGTATTCGAGACTTGGCTGTGGATATACGAACACCAATGAGCAAGAGGGGCATCTATATAAGTCGTATCCATCCTTTTTCATTAAGAAATGAGATGATGATGAGCAGATTTGGCAAATGGAATTCATAAATTAAAAGTCTGAAAGACTACAATCAAACACTTTAGCTGTTATATATTTGTCAGTCTCAGTATAAATCGATTCGCAAGTTTTTAAAAATCTATCATAAAGAGTGTCTTCCGCAAGACGTGGAGTCTCTATAAAAAGAATATGCCCTCTGAAAGTCTTGAATATTGATTCATACGTTGGCTCAAAATCCGGCACCGCGTAGAGCCTTCTAAAGTATTTGTTCATTCGCTGTATTTCCCAGCCGCCATTATCGTTGTAGACCATTACTTTTTTGATTGCTGAATTGTCCTTTATAAAAGCACTTGTATGTTGCACCAACACTTTGCTACTACCATTTATCTTCCCCCATAAATACTCCTCGGCAAAAAACAAATTATAACCAAAGCCCACAAGCATCATCGCAACGATCGACGCCCTGCGGCGTCGAGGAGAAAAAACGAAAACAGAAGCAAAAATCAGAGAGACAAGCCAAGAAAGAGCAATAAAAATCCAAGAAATATAAAAAGGTATTGGGCCCGAGCCACCACTAAACGGGTAGAGAAAGTTCCACTTTAAAGAAAGTATTCGCGCTAACCACTCAGTTTTTGGGTAAAGTGGCGGCACAGCATGAGGCAAAAATTGAGTGACGGCAATAAGTATTACCACTCCCAGACCAATTGTAATATGGTCGGTCTTTAATTCTATATTTTTTTCTTTTAGTACACTCATTACAAATGCCGCACTTACGACACAAAAAGGAACAATTAAAAACTCAAAATACCGATCGAGGGCGCCAATGGAAAAATCAAATAACACTATGTAGAAAATAAGACCAAGACCAATAAATATGTAGAAGACCCTTAGACTTTTTTGATAGAAAAAGAGAGAAATAAGTGTCAGTAATACAAAAAATGGAGAGCTATATAATAGCGCTTTGAAAAACTGAATCCCGGTTTGGAAAAAATTACGTGAAGCGAACCCACGCATAAACGTTTCCCAATAGTGCAACCCCTTGGCTAAGCTAAAACCGGTAAATAAGTGCTGAGCCAAAAATAGAAAGCCAACTACCACTAACCCAAACCCGACAAGAGCTGCAACATATAAACCAACTTTTTTTAGATTTATGTTTTCTTCTCTTTCAAAAAAATAGTCGATTGCAATAGCCCCGAGAGCAAGCACAAAACTCAATTTTACTAATACGCCCAAAAAAATAGCGGAACAGGTGAGCAAGCCAAATAGCCACTTTTTCCCGCCTTCCCCAGTTCTAAAAAAATCATAGAAAATAAGAGAGAGTAAGAAGAAGAACGGCAATATTGCACCATCAGTATCGACCATCACCGAAGCAAGGATACTATAAAAAGAGAGGGCAAAAAAAGAAACCGAACAAAGGGCTACATTCGCATCAAAGCGCCTGCGGACAAAAATGTAGAGAAGAAAAAAATTTCCAACACTAAACAAAAACGGGGTCAGGCGAAAATTATCAAGACTAAATAGCTTACCGGTAGTCTGATAAATAAACTCTGTAAGAGGAGGGTGCGGCACACTCCCCGGCTTGTACACCACTCCTTCGGCATACAAGGGCCATTTGTATTCATCCTGATGATAAGGGGTATTGAGAGCTGGAACTCGTAAAAATATAAAAATTGCCAGAATCATCAACACCAAAAAACACTCTTTATTTTTTAAATAAAATTTATATCGATAAAAAAAATCTTTCATGATTATATTTTTCTAAATCGGTATATCACAATAAGTGGCAACATCTTAAACCCTAACTTAGCCGCGCGCCAAATACTTCCGGTATACATCGAGTCCCCTACTCGCTCCCGAAAGATAACTGGTACCTCAATAATACTTACCTTTTTAAGAAGAAGCCAAATCATAAATTCAGGCGAAAATCGGCCGTCCCCTTTTGATAGAGAGAAGAGCGGCAAAACTTTTTGCAAAGCTTCTTTAGAGATGAGTTTATAAGTGCACCCGACATCAGTAAGTACTGGCCCATTAAAAAGAATTTCAACAAACTTGGCCCAAAGCCAATTAGCAAAACGAACCGGGAAAGGCATAAAGGCTCCTGACCAAATAGCCGAGCGCGAAGTACGAGTTCCCAACACTACCTCAAACTCATTGCTATAAGAGAGTAGTTTTTCAATATCTTCCGGGTTAAAAGTACCATCCGCCTCACAGGTCACAATAATTTCTCCGGTGGATTCTCTTAAGCCACGCATTATTGCATGGCCATAACCTTGATTTTGACTTTCAAGTACATAAGTTGCCTTTGTTTTTAATATCTCCTCTTTAGTATTACCGAGCGCATTGTTATCAACAGCAATAACTTCATCAACTAAACTAGTAGCAAAGAATCGGTCAATAATGTCTCTTATACTCTCCTCCTCACTATATGTAGGTATAACAACACTTACTTTTTTATTTTTATATGAAAATTCTTGTTTGAAATGCAACTGGCTGTAATATGAATTTGTATGAAAAA
>CAYTTP010000017.1:0-7897 GCA_964440955.1 uncultured Candidatus Saccharibacteria bacterium
GGGAGGAATTTTCCATTTGCTCCTCTTTTTGTTTTGGGGGAATTCGGGGCGGACAAAAACAGAAAATACAAATTCAATATTGTGCCTCTACCATTCTACTACTTTTACGTCATGATCTAAAGGGGTCCATCCTCGGCATTCGCCTCGGACATTTCCGCTAGGGCTACTCGCGCCTAGATGTCTAGGTTTGGCGCGTTTCCTCGCCTTTGCCCGCCTGCGGGCGGGAGGCTCGGGCGCCATGCTGTTTGGGGGAAGGAAGGAATCCTTCCCCCAGCTTCGGTCTCCTCCTCGCAGTGGTTTGATAGAGTATTCAGTGCTTTATGGTGGTTATCTTTTGCTTGCGTTTTGTGGCTTCGTTTTTTGTGCCTTCGGAGTCCGCCCTCGCACAACCCCCTTCCTCGTTTTCAAGATTGCTTTCGTGGTGTCGCTTTCGCTTCG
The DNA here is from genome assembly GCA_964440955.1 of uncultured Candidatus Saccharibacteria bacterium. Classification (GTDB taxonomy): domain Bacteria; phylum Patescibacteriota; class Minisyncoccia; order Phycocordibacterales; family WO2-35-19; genus CAYTTP01. The sequence goes on from CAYTTP010000017.1 coordinate 439, forward strand.
AATTTCTGTATTGCAAGATTACGGCGGCGCTCATCCTTTAGTCATGGACGCCCTAGCGGAAATGTCCGAGGCTCAAATGCAGATGCGCTTGACCCACCCTCCCGTTCGCGCGCAATACCCCCGCCGTGGGAAAGAGAGGAGACGGCGGGGATGCTCCCTGCAAGAAACTAAACCTTATTTGATCCAACGTTAACTCTATTTGAATAACCTAAGTCCGTTTATAATTACCAGTATTGCCACTCCGGTATCGGCGGCAATAGCAATTCCAAGGTGTGCCATTCCAAAAACCGCCAAAACCACGAAAACAAGTTTTGAACCGACTGCCAGAGCAATATTGAACTTCACTGTTCCGAGGGTTCTTTTGCCAAGGCGAATTACATCAGGGATCAACTCGATACGGTCGCTCATAAGCACCATGTCTGCTGTTTCAAGGGCGATGTCCGTTCCTTTTCCTCCCATTGCGATTCCTACATCGGAAAGGGCGAGGGCCGGAGCGTCATTAACGCCGTCGCCGACCATAGCTACAACCCCATACTTGCTTTTTAACTCCTTTATTTTCTCGACTTTTTCCTCCGGCAAGAGACCTGCAAAAACATTTTGAATGCCAAGCGACTTTGCAATGTAGGATGCACTATGCACATTGTCTCCGGTGAGCATTGCAGAAGCGACACCGTCTCCCAAAAGCTTCTGTACCGTCTTTGCCGAAGTCTCTCGAACAGTATCTGATATACCAATCATTCCCATAAGCTTGTCTTTCTCGCTCACAAGTACGACGGTCTTCCCCTCCATTTCGAGCTTTTCAACTTGCTTCGATACCTCACTAACAGAAACATTGTGAGCGTCCATCATCTTGAGGTTGCCGACACAGTGTTCAAGGTCATCGCAGACTTTGCAGATCGCTTTCCCTCCTTTGCCGGGAATATTCTGGTACGACTCCATTTGATGTGGAGTGATACCTTTCTTTTTCCCATACTCGATGATGGCTTCAGCAAGCGGATGCGTTGAGAACGATTCCATTCCGGCGACATCTTCGAGTAGTTCTTTTTCAGTAAACCCCTCAAAGACAACGACATCGGTAACTACCGGCTTGCCCAGCGTCAGCGTTCCGGTTTTATCGAATGCGACCGCTTTTACCTTGCCAAGGAGTTCAAGATATTTTCCTCCCTTAATGAGAACGCCTTTCTTGGATGCTCCACCAAGAGCCGCTGTGACGGTGACCGGAGTTGCAATGACTAGGGCGCATGGACATGCGATTACCAAAAGCGTGATCGCGCGTTCAAGCCAGACATAGAAACTGCCGTCAAAGAAAAGTACCGGTACCCCTACGATGAAAAGTGCCACAATTGCGATGCCAGGCGTATAATATTTGGCAAAGCTTTCAACGAACTCCTCGGACTGAGTTTTTGATTTTTGAGCACTCGATACCAATTGTACGATTTTTGAAATGGTTGAATCATTGCTTGCCTTCGTAACCTTGATTTCAAGATACCCATTTATGTTTATCGTTCCGGCGTAGACCGCATCTCCAACGATCTTGTCTTTCGGGAGCGACTCACCAGTGATTGATGCTTCGTTAATAGCACTTGTGCCCACGACAATGATGCCGTCGAGAGGCACAAGATCGCCGGGCTTGACAACGACGATCTCATTGAGTTCGACGGCATCAATATTGAGCACCCGTCCGTCTTTAAGCGTTGCTTGTTTCGGATTGTTGCTTATTAATTCCTCAAGAGCCTTACGAGAACGTTTCTTACCGAAACTTTCAAATGCTTCCGCAAGAGAGAAGAAAAACACGACTGCTGACGCTTCGCCAAGCTGTCCAAGATATAAGGCGCCAATGGACGCGATCACGACCAAAAACTCGATGTTGAGAAACTTCTTTTTAGTGAGACCTTCAAAAGCTTCTTGCACGACGAAGATGCCCCCCACGATGATAGCCGTAAGAAAAAGTATGTTTGTTATATTTTCTGCGATTCCTGCGTAGGAGAGCAGAAAGCCGACAACTGTACCGACACCAGAAATGATGGTCGCAATTGTACGCCAGTTTATCGACTTCTTTTCTTCCACGACATCTTCCGTTTTACAGCATTGTGATGACATACATTTATTTGTCCTTCCAAGACTTTTTCAAGTCTTTCCAGAATCTCTTGTGAATTTCTATGGTGTCAGCGAGATGTTTTTTGGCTAAATGCTTCACGTCGCCACCCGCTTCTTCCATTATTTCTTGGTGGATTCTTATTTCTTCTTGAGCGTGATCCTTTAACGCCTGTATTGCTTTTTTGAGGTTCATATATTTTGTTTTATTAGTTAGTAATGAGTGTGGTTGTTGCCGGTGTTTCTTGACTTGCTTTCTTGGTATCAGCCCTGTCGTTTCGAGTCACATATGCATAACCAAGAAGCAAAATGAGCAGTGCTACCGTTATAGCAACTTTCTTCGGCTCTATTTTGTCAGAGTGGTTATGCATATATGTTAATAATTAACGTAGTACTTAATCTTCGCACTTGCCGTTAGATCAGCTACCCACTTTTGTGCTTCCTGCTGAAACTTCTGACCTTTAAGCTGGTCACTGATCTGTTTCCTGAAATCCTCCATCTTCACGTCTTTCGGAGGAGTGGCCTTTGAATCTTTTATGTAGGTATCTATTTCTGCTTCGGTCACGGCAATTTTGTCGGAAAGAAGTATTTCGAGCTTCTTTTGAATTGTTATCTGTTCTCGAAGCTTTTCCTCGGTCATACCTTGTTGAGCAAGTGCCATTTCAAGCGTTCCGCCCTGTGCTGTGACTTGAGCCTTTATTTTATCAATTTCTGCGTCAACCTCCTCCTTTGTCGCGGCGACTTTTTGCTTGTTCAATTCGGTCTCAATAAGCTTCTTATCGATGATAGCTTCGAGAGCCTGTTTGCCCCCTTGTTTTTCGAGTTCTTTAATAACTGACAAACGACTGATCGGACTACCATTGACTGTTGCCGCTACAAAGAGTCCTTTGACAAAGAACAGGGCAACGATAATAAGGATGACCGCGACCCCAATAGCAATGTAGAGCGGTTTGGGCTTCTTGAGTTTTAAGTTGATGTAGCTTTTGCTCTCCTGCGGAGCATTATTATTTTCTGGTGTTGTATTTTCCATGGATATTTTAATTATAACTTTTTAATCTTTCTTCTAAGTCTTCTATCCTCCGGCTTGCAAAAGCAGACTGATCCACTGGAGCGGATTGGTACCAACGAGCTGTGCAAACCAACTTTTGACCCCAGTAAATCCGCTTTGGAAAGCTGGTGAATCCGCCGAACCGAGGAGAGCTGGAATGATAACCTTGAACAAGAGAAGTCCGGCGAGTACGGCTAAAAACAGGACCAAAATTGCACCGAACACCAAAACAATCAGGATTATTTTTCGATTCCGCCGGATAAACTGACGCAAACGGTCGTCTTCCGGATAACCCGGGCCGTAGTCTCTGCGGAAAAAATTAAAATGACTCATATTTGATTAGATTAAAAGTCAAATAACTCTCCTAAAAGGCCCTTGCGACGTTTTCCATACCCGCTGTGCTTGCCATAGCTGTATGGCATTTGGGGAGGATACTGACTAGGAGGATCATTGTCGGGTTTCTGGGTAAATTGCTCAGAGCGCTCAATAAGCTTATCGAGCTCACCGCGGTCGAGCCATACACCGCGGCACTTCGGGCAGTAATCAATCTCGACTCCTTGGCGTTCGTTCATTTGTAGTTCTGTTTGATCAATTGGACATTTCATATATTTTTAATTTAAATTATTAATTATTAACACTCCGTTCCCAAGCCACCGACACAATTTTCGGTAGGGGCTTTGCCACGCTCTGGACACTTCTCGGAATAGAGACACGCATCGTCCTTGATCGAAGTAATTTGATCTGCAACTCCGGTCTGATCCCCGTAGGTTATGAGAATCCGGTCCAGATCAGTGAATTCGTAATTACCGAACGCAGTATTTTCTTTGCCGTTAACATACATCGAAAGCTTCTTGCTGTCGGTATTGCAATACTGTTTGTCGTCATCGGTTACGAAACATTGGCTGTCGAATTTCATACCAATGGTTTCGAAAAAGTACCCGAGCGTTATGCCCTTGCGGTGCTTATGGGTCACGTCGCCATTGCCGTCATGGAGATGCGCATCTTCGTTCAGTGGGTTTTCTTTTGATGACTGATACTTTGATGGCGTAAAGTCGAATTTTTCGCCGTTTAAGTACACAGCGAAATCAGCATGCTCATGCACCTTTTCTCCGAGTGGCTTTGCTTCTACTTTCGGAGCTTTAAGTATTTCTGCCTTAATGAGAGTCTTGAAATCCTCTAGACTTCTTGGATTCTGGATCTTCGCTCCGTTTAAGTAGAACGATGGCGTACCGGTATTGCCGAGCTTCGTGCCGGAACTCACGTCACGCTGTACCCGATCTTTGACTGACTGTGATACGACGTCCTGTTTGAATTTGGCCAGATCGAGGCCGAGCTGTTGTGTGTATGCTTCGAAAACAGCAGGGGTTGGAGCAGGTTTATTTCCCCATTTTTCCTGCTCTGTGAAAAGCAAGTCGTGCATCTCGTCATATTTTCCTTGTCTAGCAGATGCTTCAACGGCTAATGCCGCCGGCAAGCTATTTTTATGTCCAGGTAAGGGATAATATCTACGTACAACCCTAAGGTCATTCGGGAATGCCTGCTCGAGCTGTTTTACGAGCGGAAAGTATGCACCGCACGCTTCGCATTCGAAGTCGAGATACTCGATGAGAGTGACCGGAGCATTTGGATTTCCTTTGACGTAATCGTCAGCGACGATAGTCGTTAAGCTGTTCTCAACTACTTTCTTTTCTTCTTTTGCTGTTGAACTCCACCAGACGATACCGCCGACGACTGCGACGGCCACAATGATCCAGACTGCTTTCGTGATGGAGTTTTTTCTTTGAGCCGATAACCGGCGATCTTCTTTTTTATTTGGTTCTTCCATAATGTTTTAATTAATTGTTGGTAATTTACACCTCTACTTTACAGACCAGAGGATCAATAATCTTTTTGGCAGTCATATAGATTGCCAAGGCAAGCAGGACGGCTCCGATAATGCCGAATTCACTACCTCCGAGCGGTAAGAATACTAATACGCCCCCTGCACCAACGAGAGAAAGACTTGTAAGGAGAAATGAACCGCATGCAGCGCATCCTACCCCCAACACTCCGCTCGTAATGCCTAGAAATCCCGTGGCGACTCCGCCTTGCCCAACTTCTTTGATTCGACGCTTGAGGAAGTACGTGATCATTGCGACATACACCCCAAAGAGAATGGCAATCGCAATCGTGTAAGTAGCAGAGAGAACAGTGAAGTTAGTACTGATCGATCCGATAAGCTGAATAGGCAGATTAACTTTATTCTCTAGAGACACAGAACTGTCGAAGGCGACACTCTTGATCAGTCCAAGATTTGGAAGCCACACGGCAAACAGAAAAACCGTCACTGCCACAACTACCGCTAGTAGAGTGAAGCGAGGACTTCGGAATACTTTTTGTAGAGCTTCAAGAATCATGGTTATTGAGATGCAAGATCAATGAGCTGTTTGACTGCAGAAAGTGGTTGCGCGCCAGAGAGCGGATACTTCTTGCCGTCTTTGCCGACCACAATGCTCCACGGCGTGCCATTGCCACCTGTTGTCTGTGCATTCTGTACTTCGTCTTCGATATGCTTATCGTATTTCGAACTTGCGAGACAGCTTGCAAACTTTGCCGTATCAAGTCCTATTTCTTTTGCGATTTGCGGCAGTACGGTGTCTACATCGGTCTGATTGTTTGACGGTGTGAGCTCAAAGAATCGGTCAGTATACTTCCAGAACGCGTCGTTGCCGCCAAGTTCTGCCGCGCATTCGGATGCTATAGCCTCCTTGCGCGCTTTTACGGGATGTAATTGATCAAGCGGGAAATGACGGTATACCCACGCGACCTTATCACCATACTCTGCTGTCGCTTGCTTCATAGTTTCGTGAAATCGCTTACAGAACGGGCATTCGAAATCGGAGTACTCGACTATTTTCACCGGAGCATCCGGATTGCCTCGAATGTGATCCTTAGATGATATTGGTGTCATCTTCTCAAGATCACCTGTTTGCTGTGCTACCGGCTGTTGTGGCTGGTTTGCCGTGCCGGCCGCTGGTGCTTTGCCACCGCTGTAGATTACTGCGCCGGCAATGAGTGCTCCAGCAATGATTACAGCAACAGGCATGGTCAGAATATTTTTTGCAGGTTCAGTTTTTTGTGTGGATTCTTCCATATTATTTTAGTTATCTTCCAAACCATTGATTGAGCCATCCTTTCATTATGCCAATCTCATTGGTTTGGACGTTAATAATGTCATCTGCCATCTTGAGAAGTTCAGGACGTTTTGTCCCTCCCTTAAGTTCTTTGGCCATGGCCACAGCACCCTCATGGTGAGCAATCATCCCTTCAAGAAAGGCTATCTCGAGAACTTCGCCCGTTTTTCCTTTAAGAGCTCCTGTCATGCCTGTCATTGTGTTTTTCATACTTGACCCGGACATAGTATACGGATCTGTACTCAATTTTTTGGATGTATTGGAAATATATCCGATACCAAAACCGATGATTAATGTGATAAGAACGATAGGTATAATTTTTTTGTCCATAATTTATTAATTAATGAAGTTAGATAAATAATAAACCAACACTAGTTAACGTGCTGGCCAACAGAAAAATGCCTGATTAGAAAATTTTAGGATTCAGAATTCCGTTAGAAAACGCTTCTTGGAGAGGATTAAATATCTGATACTTTCTTAAATAAAAAGGGTCTATGTATATCTCTGGCCAAGGTTGATCGTGTATAGAAAATTTCTTCCAAGCTCCAATTGCCAATAAGGCAAGCAGTGCGAGAAGTGCAGAAAGAAAAGATAGAGCGTCTTTTGCAGGAATCATGGTAAACATACTCTGCCATTCCTGAATATGCTCCATCGGGTTCATTTTGCAGATAGACATCGAGTGACCGCTGAACGGACAGTTTCCTGTTGCAATACTCATGTCCATTGCCGAACCAAAACCAAAGATACCGAAAAGAAGTACCCACAGTGTAATTGCGGATACAACCAGAGCCATGATTTTCGGAATTTTTAATTGCATAAAATTATTTCAAAAGTTCATCAGTCGAAACCCCGAGGGCTTTCGCTAATTTTGTGATAGTAGAAAGTGTCGGATTTGTTTTCCCATTTTCAATGGTACTAATAAAACCACGACTAACTTCTAGCGTTCGTGCAATATCACCTTGCGATATACCTTTCTTGGTTCTGATCCTTTTCAGGTTCAAACCCAGCTTTGCTGATTCGTTTTGCATTATCCACAGTATATCGCATTGTTACAGTATATCACAATGATATGATATACTGTAACAATGATGTCCGCCCCGAATTCCCCCAAAACAAAAAGAGGAGCAAATGGAAAATTCCTCCC
>CAYTTP010000018.1:0-6619 GCA_964440955.1 uncultured Candidatus Saccharibacteria bacterium
CAGGAGCCGATGGGAAGCGAGATTTAGAAATTGTCGGTGTAATGCAAAACCTTTTATCAATCTAATTCCCAAAGCTCATGATTAAATATTTTATATATTGTAGAAAATCTAGTGAGGATGAAGAACGCCAAGTTTTGAGTATTGAGGCGCAACTTCATGAGCTTCGGGAATACGCCAAGCAAAATGGTTTGTTTGTTGTTCGTGAGTATTATGAAAGCAAAACTGCCAAAGAGCCTGGTCGTGAAGTATTTAACGAAATGCTTGGCGAAATTGAAAAAGGTTCTGCGTCGGGAATTTTAGCGTGGAATCCAGACCGTTTGGCGAGAAATAGCATTGATGGTGGCAAGGTCATCTATTTCGTTGATACTCTAAAAATTGTTGCGCTAAAATTCCCGACATTTTGGTTCGAAGCGACACCCCAAGGAAAATTTATGTTGAGTGTCGCTTTCGGACAAGCAAAATATTACACCGACAATTTAAGAGAAAACATTTTGCGTGGAATACGGCAAAAGATACGCCGTGGTGAATTATCGGCAAAAGCTCCAATAGGTTATTTTAACGAACCGAGACTTCGCACGATTGAACCTGATAAAAAAACGTTTCGTAAAATAAAAGAAATATTGGAGCTTTTTGCTACGGGCGAATACACACTCACGGCGATTCAACGCAAAATGTTTTCTCTCGGCTTGGTTGGCGCACGATCTGGTAAACCTTTCGCACTCGCCTCGGTAGAACATATTTTGAAAAATCCTTTTTACTATGGATATTTTTCTTACCGAGGCGAAGTGCATCAAGGTTCGCACAAGCCAATGATTTCAAAGAAAACTTTTGACAAGATACAGGAAGCACTTGTCGCAAATGGAAAACCCCGCAAAAATCAAAAGAAAAAGAATTTTCAGTTTCTAAATTTTGCTACTTGTGGGGAATGTGGCTATGCGATAACTGCCGAAAGACATATCAAGAAAAGCGGTTTACAGTTTATTTATTATCGTTGCACCCACAAGAGCAAAATCACTAAATGCTCTGAAAATAAATTTTTGCGGGAAGAAGAATTTGAACGACAAGTGCAGGAACTTTGTCAAAAGGTTTCTTTACCCGATGAATGGCGGGACAAATATCTCGGCAAGCTCGCCGAGTGGGAACAAGAGAACCGCCAATCATCGGGAGTTTTCGCTCAAAATCTGCGTTCTTCTATTTCTGACATCAAAGCTAAAATTGACCGCCTTATGGACGGGTATCTTGATGGCGGTTTTGAGTTGTCGGAGTTTCAACAGAAAAAGAACGCTTTGATGTCTGAAAAGAAAACGCTAGAGGAAAAATTATCTGATTTTGAGCGAAAAGGAAATCATTGGCTCGAACTCGTGCGAAACTGGATTTTACAAGCCAACCAAGCACAAAATCTCGCTTCTTCAAAAAAGTTTGAGGAAATGAAAACTTTTTTGAAAACCATCGGCTCGAACCGCCATTTGCGCGCAAGCGCGCTCTCTGTGGATTTCAAAACGCCCTTTTCTTTTCTTGCCGAACTTCCCGTTACCGCGCGGAGCGCGGACGCATTTTCGCGGGGAAATTCAATCGGGTGGACCCTAGCGGATTCGAACCGCTGACCTCCTCATTGCAAATGAGGCGCTCTACCAACTAAGCTAAGGGCCCATTATTTAGTTTTTTCTTACCTACTACATTATACTCAATTGCGCCTCATTGCACTCGGGTCACAAGTATTTTTCTTGCTAGAAAAATCTCGCGACCCCGCCTCCTTCGCCTTCGCTCAGTCCGGCCTTGCGCTTGGGGCCCAACCCAAGCTCACTCTACCAACTCCCACGCCCGCCATGCAAACCAAAGCTTGCAAGGCGTGACGGGCAGGAAGCTAAGGGCCCATTATTTAGTTTTTTATTACCTACAATCTACCAATTTATATTATACCGAATCGCGCCTCATTACATCTTTTGATGAAAATCAGACCTAATATTTATAACATAAAATACTATTTATACAAAAGCGCTTCGATACCATCCCAAAGACCATCGGAGTCAGTGTCTCGGATTTTTGGATCGGTCTTTTGGCAGGAAGAGTCCTGACTGGTTGAAAGGCATTCCTCTAAATAGTCTTCTTTGCCATCTTCATCCTTATCTTCGGTATAACGTACCAACCTTGTTTCAAGCTCTTCTTTTGAAGCGCTGGACTTCATCACAGTCGCACCCTTGGCCGGACTAAAGCTCAAAAATTTTATTTCCCCATTTGCATCAATGACAAAATAAACTATTCCTCGCGTTCTACTTATTGCTTCTTCGCTGTCTATATTTTTAAAATCGGTGACCAAAATGATTTGTTTTGAATCATTCCACACAGTCATAAAGTCGGCCTTCTTTAAATCAGCGCCAAAAGCCGTTGCTGTATCCATCCGAGCATTGCAGTCATTTTTGTTTTGTTCACTTTCGTTGTAGTTTTTACAAGCTGGAGTGAGTTGATACGAAAGGAGTGACAAATTTTTTATATCCCTCTTTTTTGCAAAATCTAAGTAGCGGGTAAGCACCGCCCACGCTTGATCGCGTAACGAAACAAAACCTTCAGAAGTCAAAACAATCGGGGAGGAAGTGGCAGCGGACACCACTTCTTCTTGTTCAACTATAGGCAAAGGCTCGGCTTTTTTATCTTTTGATTTATAAAACAAAAACCCGACGATAATAAGTGCCGAGACGACGATCAAATAAATGATTTTCTTATTCATAGCTATAGTATAATCGAAGTATAAAATAACTCACCCATGAAATCAAAGATAGAAAAAATATTGAATAAAAATGAAATTGCGCTATTGCGCAAACTTAAAACACCACAAAAAGTGCAAGATTATATAGAACAAACGCCTTTTAACTTTGAAGAGAGAGGGGAGACATATCTCTCACCACGCCTTGCCCTGCAAAAAAACAAAATGCATTGCTTCGAAGGAGCCATCTTTGCTTATGTTTGCCTTGCTTACCATGGCTACTTTGCACGACTTCTCGACCTCAAGGTAAGTTCACTCAAAAAAGACAGCGACCACGTCATCTGTATCTACAAACAAAACGGTTTTTGGGGAGCGATAAGTAAAACCAATCATGCCATTTTGCGCTATCGTGACCCAGTTTATAAGTCGGTACGCGAACTTGCGATGACCTATTTTCACGAATACTTTTTGGAAAGCGGCGAAAAAACTTTGCACTCATACTCAAAACCGTTTGATGTTTTCAAAAAAATTGGTACAAAGTGGATCGCAAATGAAAACGACTTGGACCAAATAGCCGAAGCCCTCGACACTTCGCCACACATAGAAATAGTACCCAAAATTCAAAAAACCCTCATCCGGAAGGCGAGCAAGGTCGAGCGCAAAGCCCTGCTCAACGAGGAATACAAATCGCCAAAAGTTTGATAATATTAAAAATATGAAAAACAGCACAATGTATATTTTGGCCGGAGTAGTGGTCATAGCGGGAGCCGCTTTGTTTATGATTTTTGGAAAAAGCACAGCCCCAATAGCTGGAGAGGGTGGGGTGATCGAGGGTGAATACTCTATCGAGAGCATTATGAATTTAGGCCAAGCTTATATCTGCAAATTCGAAAAGCAAGACCAAGTTTCAAAAGTTTCCGGCACCGTTTATACTGACGGCCAAAAAATACGCGGTACTTTTGACATTCAAACCCAAGCTTTTCAAAACCAAGCCTTCACGAGCGACCTTATAGTGAAAGAGGGCGACACCTACACATGGACTTCACTCTTCCCTCAAGGCTATAGAGCCAAAGTAGCAAAAAGCGCGACACAAAATGCGACCCCAAGTGAGCAAGCTCAACTAGTCGGCACCAAAGACAAAATGAATTATAAATGCACCCCTTGGCTAGAGGTAGACCCATCACTCTTCGAGCTTCCAACCAATGTGACCTTTGTTGAACTCAAAGCCTAATCCCCAATTTTTGGCATTTGACAGGTGAGTAAAAGGAGAGTAAATTTTTGGCTAGGTGTCTTTGGAGGGTGGGGTGGATGGATAACATCCTACACTCTGGAGACTATGGTGATAAACACTTTCGGAGGACGAGGCACATTTCATCCTCCACTCAAGAAGCCTGGTGGGGAGAAACCAGGTACTAAGTCACGTATGACTCGATCGGTGGTACCACAAGGAAGGGAACACGATCCGGCCAATAAGTGCTTTGACGGCAGAGGGTATCAGAGCACTGTTGCACCAAACGAACACGCCAAGACTGTGCGTAAGTTCTACGACCTGTTCAATTCTTCCAAGTAAGGTTTTGACTACCGACATCCCCTTCGTCGCTGAGCGGAGGGGGTGTTCTTTTTATGCTATAATCCCGACATGAGTTCAGAATACAGAGAAGTAAAATACATTTTTGTGATCGGTATTGGCGGGTCAAACCAAGCAAGCAAAGCAGTATGGAGCGCGCTCGGAGCACGGCCATTTGTTTATGATGAAGCCCGACCGCAAATGTTTTTTATTGAGGACCTAACCCCGGAGGAAGAAGGCAACCTCAAAAACTTCGCCAAAGAAAAATTGGTTAGCAAAAATGATTTTTGCGTTTTTGTAGTGAGCAAGTCTGGCACAACAGCAGAAACCCTGTCAAGCTTCGAAAAATTTGAAAAAATATTTTCAAAAATACACGGCGATATCAAAGAGCAGGTAACTGTAATTTCTGAAAAGGGAAGTCCACTCGAAATTTTAGCCTCCAAAAAAGGTTTTCAGTTTTTGGAGTGGTCAAACAATGTAGGTGGTAGGTGGAGCGCTTTTACTACCCCACACACCACCCCACTTCGTGCAGCCGGTTTTGATATTGATAAATACATTGAAGGTCAGGAGGGATTTGATGAAAACTTTGCTAAAGATTTAGCAAACGAAATTTTGAAAAACTATTTAGCTGGAATTGAAATTATTGATCTATTCTTTTTTGATCAAAGACTTGAGGATTTGGGCAAATGGGCGCGACAACTCCTTTCAGAATCATTAGGTAAAACAAATAGTGAGGGGGTGAAGGTAGGTCTCACACCGACTGTCTCGATCGCTCCACACGACTTACACTCCATGCTCGAACTTTACCTAGGCGGACCCAATAGTCGGTTCACTCTTTTTGTTAAAAGTCCGCATCTCGGACTGCTCGAAACCGAAATCCAAAGAGAAGTGATTGAAGCTTATCAAAAAGAAAATTTGCCTCACCTTGTTTATAACATCAATGAACTAAACGAAGAGAATATTGGTAAATTTATGAAAACAATGATGCAGGTGGTTATCAAGGTTGGCGAAGGACTCAAAGTCGATGTTTATGACCAACCTGCCGTCGAGGAATATAAAAATTCACACCAAAAATAAAATGTATGCACTTTTTGACATAGGCGGCACCAAAACACGAGTAGCTTGTTCGAGCGACCTCTCTACATTTGAAGCACCAATAGTATTTGATACCCCCAAAAATTATAAGGAAGGTTTTGATGCTCTTGTTAAAACAATAAAAGAAGCCTTGAATGGCCGGGAACCAAAGGCAATTTGCGGCGGTATCGCCGGACCAATCGACAAAAATGGCGAAACAATGGTAAGAAGCCCAAACCTCGATCATTGGGTTAACAAGCCCTTGAAGCAAGATTTAATAAAAGAATTCAATACCGAAATATTTTTAGAAAACGACGCAGCGCTTGCCGGACTTGGCGAAGCCGTATACGGGGCCGGAGTAGGTAGCAACATCGTCGCTTATATGACCGTTTCGACTGGCGTAGGTGGAGCAAGGATAGTAAACGGCGTACTCGATGAAAAATCAACCGGCTTCGAGCCAGGCCACCAAACCATAGACGCCGACCACACATTAGAAAAAGATGTTTCGAGCATGGACCTAAGCGACATTTTGGGGGGCAGAGGAGTCGAAAAAAGAATGGGCAAAAAACCAAAGGAAATCACCGACAAAAAATTTTGGGAGCAAATGGCCAAATACTTAGCCTATGCACTCAACAACGTCACTGTATTTTGGTCGCCTGACTGTATCGTGCTTGGAGGATCAATGATAACAGGCGACCCTTCAATACCAATTCGCGACACCGAAGATAACTTGAAAAGAATTTTAAAAATATTCCCTCATGCGCCTTGCATCAAAAAAGCTAAACTTGGCGACCTTGGAGGTTTGTACGGAGCGCTTGCATACTTAAAAAATTTAAAATAAAAAAATGGGTATCAAAGATTTTTTCATTCGAAAAATGGTAGAGAGCAAAATGGGAAGTCTGCCAAAAGAACAGCAGGAGATGATAGTGGGTGCGATCCAAAAAAATCCGGATTTTTTTGCAAATCTGGCCAAAGAAATCGAAGAGGAAAGCAAAAACGGCAAAGACCAAATACAAGCAGCTATGGAAGTAATAAAACGTCACCAAAACGAACTTCAAAAGATTTTGAAAAATTAGGCTGTACTCAAAATACGCGCGTTTTGAAACGCATTTACATTGCCTGTATACATAGCCCCCAAACAATGTGAACCAAAATACAAAAATACACCACGAAGCCAAAACGGCGGGAAAGCGAAAAATAATAATTTTTGCGCCCAACTCGGTGAAAATTCTTATTTGAAGTGCAACTCATATAATGAATATATGAGAACATACAAG
>CAYTTP010000019.1:0-6147 GCA_964440955.1 uncultured Candidatus Saccharibacteria bacterium
TCAGACTTTTCTTTGAAAGAAAAGTAAGCGGAATTCAAAAACCAAAACAAAAAGAAAAATCAGAATTAGATATTGTGTCTCGGCATCTGTTGTATGGGCAAGTCTGAAAGATCCACCCTCGGACATCCGTCCTCGGGCATTTCCGCTAGGGCTACTCGCGCCTATTTTCCTTAGTGTCCTGCTTATCCTCGCCATTACGCTCTGAGGAGCGTTGGCTCGGGCAGGACTCTGTTTGGGGGAAGAAAGGATCCTTCCCCCAGCTTCGGGCTCCTCCTCGCAGTGAGCTATTACTTTTTCAGTTCTTCCTTGAGACTCGTTATAGTTTGAGTTCTTTCTCTTCGATTGGAGTGCCTTCGGAGTCCGCCCTCGCATAACCCCTATCCACATTTTCATTCTTGAGTTTAGCGTGTCGCTTTCGCTTCTATACTTTTGAGACTCCGTTCGGGACGGCGCTCATATTCAGACATGCCCTAGCGGAAATGCCCGAGGACTCATTCTGTGTACACTTGACCCACCCGACCCATTCGCGTGTACGGGGAGACTCCCGAAAAAATTAAATACGTATATTTTTTAACCTCCAGATCTAAACTTTTTATATTTAGGCCAAAATCGAGCAAGTCCAAGAGTCATTCCTAGAGCGACGCTTAGAAGTAAAATAAATAAATCATTTCTTACTTCTGTATCTGGTATAAACCAGTATGTTATAAAAATGGTTCCAACCAAACCAAAAATTATCATAAACCATAAGACAGCTCTCGTTCTCTTATCTGGATGTAGAAAAAGTGAATACGATTTATGACGTGGCCCAAACGAAGAAAACGGAGAGAGAAACCAGTTAAAAAATACCGCGACAGAAAATAATTTCCAATATATTTCTCCTGTCTCAAATATCATAAACAAAACAAAAAACATAATCAGCCATGTTATCCACCAGAACACGAGTTCTGTTTTTGACATACTGTACCATTTTGAAAAGTCATATAATTTCATATATTAACTATAGCAGGTTTTTCTACAGAAAATTTTCGTGTATATCTAAATCTTTTTGTAATGCGTATGTTTTCCTATTCCAACTTGCCGTATTTTTCCTTCTTTTTCCAGTTCATCGAGATAGCGAGTTGCCGTTGCATCAGATACATGTAAAAGTTTTTCAACTTTATCGTTGGTGGGGTTTGTTTGCTTCGCAAACAAATCTAGGATTGCATCAATTTTCTTTCTCTTTTTCTCCTGTCTAGTTGCGTTTGCCAGTTTTAGGTTTTCGTTCCGTTTCTTTATCTTTATTTCTTCTGCCAAACCTATCGGCTCATTTCCTGCCATTTGAGCCGTTGCAGGTTGGGGGTGAGCCGTTGGATTCATAATTTCCGTTATGGTCACATCATTTCCGTGTTTTTCTACTGCGATATTAGAATTGCTTGGATCAGTTGAGACTGGAGGCACAGGAGCTGGCTCTAACGGCTCATTTGCGGAAATATCATTATTGACTGGAATGGCATCTTCGGGGTTTTGAGGGGCTTCTACTTCGTTCGGTATAGCCTCGGTTAAGTCAGATTGGCCTGGAGGAATTGATGCATCTGTTGTGGGCTCTTGAGGGCTTGCTGGAACAGGATTTGTTTCAGAAATTGGGTTTTCTGCTAGAGGAGCAGGAATCGGCTCAGGTTGGGTTGGTTCGGGAGCGGGTTGTTGAATTTCGTCTGACATGATTTTATTTATGGAATTCTAACTCTGACACCTTCTATATACACTTCATTATATTCTTTATTTTTTAGTAAATACCTGATTTTTAGTTGTTTTTGGCTTCCATGATGAGGATCACCAAAGAGATCGTTTGACACAAAAATATCTAAAAATCCATTTTTACTGATCTCATCATTTAAAATACTTACAACATTTATATTATTCTCATCAGTGCCATATTTGGCATCAATGATTTTAATTTTCTTCGCACTTGGCGATATTACATTGCCTTTTGTTTTATTTTCTGAAATGTACCCAAATATTAGTGCAATAATAAGTATTGGCACAAGAATTATCAAAAGCCAGTATTGACCGATAAAGGAAAAAATCATTCCCCACATACCATAAGCTTGTACTCCAAAATCCACACTCGCAGATCCATTTTTATAATTAATGAGAGCTTTTTTGACTCTCTCTGTTTCGTCAGCATTTGTCCATATCCAAATATAATAAGGTTCTTTGGGTCGAAGTTCTCCAAGATTTATTACTCGTTTAAAAGTTGAGGTTGTATCTCCAAAATCAATGCTATAAATTCCGTCATATGTAAGATTTAGTCGCGTATCCTCAGCTACAGCTGAGCCATTATTTATTATTGTAAAAGCAATATATGTGCGAACATTTTGTAAATAATTGATATCTGTAGCTGGTTCAGGAGCACCAATATATTGAGTTCTGATAGAAGTTTGTCCGGATACTGGTTTAGGAATAAACCAAGTACTTACATTTCCTTGGGCAAGTAGATCGGGTTTTGTTGCGTTCCAATAAATAGGCAAACCAAAAATTATCGTTGCTACCAAACTTAAAAGACCAATTATTATTCCCCAATTAAGTTTGCTTAATTTTGCCATAATTTTTTGTAGTTTATCATTTTTGTCTTCATTTTTGAAGTATTTTAACGGCTCACAAAGTCGCTGTTTGACACCTTGATTTTTGTATTGTTTAGGTGTATAATATAGAGCAGAAACCTGAATAAGGAGATTAGAAATGTTCACTGCGACTTTTGAGATGTTGTTATTTGCTTGCCAACAGGAGAAGTTCTACGAACTCTACCTGAAACTTCTGAAGGCGGCGTGGGACTGTTTTGAGATCCAGAGACCTCCCCATCACGACAAGAGGTGCGAGCTCAGGTGCTCGATTACCGAAACTGAAGCCCAGTTTGCGGTGATTGATAAAGAGGTCGAGAGAACGCTTTTTTATGTCGAGGTCAAGAATCTCGGCATGAAGCAGCCACTCGGACACATCACGGTATCTTCGAACAATGAGATCTTCATCGACAATGTAGTGAAGAACTTTCGGGAGAAGGAATTGGCGGCCATGTTCTCGCCGGTTCTGAAGGTTGAAAAATCCGAGGCACTCTGACTGCAGCGCACTAAGAAAGGAAACTAGAAAAACAGACCGGCGAGCGATCGTCGGTCTATGTTTTTACTAACTAACTCTAAATAGAAACCTATACCATCCAGCTTCAAGAGAACTAGAGTCAGAACCTAAGATGTAATTTGTTTTTTTATATTCACGATGTGCGCTAAGCACCCCTTTCCCGAAAGGATCAGTAATAGCCACTCTCAAATTGTGCTCTGGTTTTTTATCAAGAATATATGTAAGCGCGGCTTCAGTTGAGCATCTTGATAATCCTGCATCCATAGCTCTTCTTTCCAACTCGGAGTAATGTGGAGTAGTAAATTCACTCTTTTCTAATCCAAAAGCACCACAAGTGACTGTAACAAAAGTCACTTCCGTTGGCTCTGTTTGGTTAGGGCTGGAAGTTGGGGCTTGGGCTATGAGTTCTCTAGCGTAATCTGATATTTTAAAATCAGAAGTCTCTAACTCTCTTATTAATTCACGTTTAGTTTTGCCTCCAATTTGAACTTTTTCTATTTTTGCTTCATATCTATGATCCACATACCATGAAAAATCCCTATAAATATGCTCTATGCTCTCGGGCAATTTATTAAACAGATTTTGCTCAAATTTTCCAACATATATTTTTGTCTTTTCTGTGATCTCTTTTACATTGTGAGCGATTTCCTCCTTTGAACAATCAAAAATTACAAGCATATCTTCCTCTGAATTCCTTTTGTGTCTAAATGTTTGTAATTCTTCTTCATGATTAATAATAGAGTTCCGATTGTCCATTTCATATAAATACATTAGATCGTCTTTATCCAAAGAATCCTTATTTTTAATTTTTTCCTTCACAAAAATATGTTTTCTTTCATATGGAAGTCGTTTTGCATAATTTCTTTCAAAAAAACCTTGAACTTGGCTCCTGTAGTCTGATGACATGTACATGTATCTCGGAAATTCTCCATGTATATGTGTTATCCCATCAGGTAATTTTTCCAATACTCCATTGGTAATTTTACCTGCCCACACTTTGGTGTTTTCGTTTATTTGTTTCGGGGTATATGCAACTTCCTCGGGTAGACATTCAAACATTAGATACAGGTTATTTTTCAGGTCAATTTTTTGGAGCATCCAGTCTACTCTATCGTCATGCTCATTTAAATACTCCTCAATTTTTTGTCCGTTTAATTCAAACAGGTATTCAAAATCTTCTTTAGTCAATGGTACAGATTTTTGTACTCTATCTAATAATTCAGTGTTTTTTACTGCAAGTATCCGGGCGTCACCATATTTGCTTCGTTTTCTTTTTAATTCATTTACCCCTCTCAATAGATCCATATTAAAGGTCTTGGTTGGGGACTCTATTTCATAGAGAAATATTAAATCAGCTCTTGTTAATTCAGCTTCGTTCTTTTTTTCCAATTTGTGTTCCATTTCATACAATCTAATAGTATCTTGCGCTTTTTTCTTATGGTCATCAGAAAATTGTTCAGGATTATTTAGTACATAATTGGATATAACAGTATAATCTTTTTCAGAATCCCGATTCGCAAGAACTTTTTCCAGACGCTCCTTTTTATCGTAAGGCAAAGCTGTAATCGGTGATTCTATTTGATATATAATTAACAAATCTTTATCAATGATTTCAGGATTCGCTGATATTTGTTGCAATTGCAAAGTACCCTCTGCTTGCTCACTAATTTCTTTTGGGAATCTGTCCTTATTTTCAGCAATGTGATGCGCCAAAGCTAATGTGTCATCTGAAGTATTACGCCGCTGAAGAATTTCATATATTCTTGGGTCTTCGTCATAACCGAAACTTTCTATACTAGAATCTACTTGGTAGATAAATAACAGCTCTTCTATAGTAAACGGCTCTCCTTTTTCTTGTTTGTGTTCAAGAGCCGTCACTTTTTTCATGTCTTCGCTTTTCTTGCGGTAGGCATCGGCTTCTTGCCCAAACTCTTCGAGTTTTTGATTTAGAACATCTTGCATAATCGGTTCAATATTCTGGTGTGGCAGAATTCCACGAATTTCGCTGATTTGATCTTTGCCGTTCATGCGAATCGCAAGGCGAGGTTGGGTTGGTTCGCCATGCTCATCATTAGTATAATAGACATAAAAGTCGCCACTTTTTATTTGTGTTTCGGCAGTTGATTTACCAGCAGTACACCAACCAGTGCCTTTGCTCTCAAGTGAGTTGAAAAGTCTTTCTGCTTGGCTCATATCTCCTTGTTCATATTTGATCCATTCTCCTTCAATTCCTTCTTTTTTCTCGATTTGGGAAGCTAAAGATTTTTGAATGAATTCGGCGTAAGCGGAAGGAAACTTTTTAGAAAATATTTCTCTGATTTCTTCGTCTTTGAGCGCTTTATTATCTTCTTTAACTTTTTCGTAAAGATCACAGAGTTGAGCCAATGGTTCGCGATATATATCTGGGAAAGGAGCTACTGTTTTATCGGTACGTCTCTTAAATTCTCCTCGCTCCTTATCAAATTGGGAGAGTTTGGTAATTTGTGTCCAAGCATAATATTTAAACCAAGTTGGATAGACCGCATCGTCGGAAGTGAGGTAATTAATCCAAGCATTAAGCGAGTGTTTTTGATCTTCAATAGAGGTTTCTATCATCCTCTCTCGCATTTCTGGAGTAATCTCAACATCTCCGTGACCTTGTTCTCTGGCTACGCGCCTTTGGAGTTCAAAAAAACTTTCTGGGAAATTTTCAGGCTTAATGATAAGTGTATCGTATATTTTAGGGCGAAGCATCTCCAGATTTCGTTGTTTGGTTTTTTCGTCTGGATTGAGAAAAACATTCTCAAGTCTATCCATGTACACCTCAATTCGCTCATTTGGATCATTAGGGATTTTTTCTTTCTCGAGCGAGCTTTCAACACCGCTATCGCGCAAGGCCTCATTATGTATAATTGCCAGACGTTCCTTCTTCTCAACAGCATCCTGAACTTCTTCTGATTTTTGCAGTTCTGGGTTTTTTATATGCAAAGGGTGTTTTTCCATTGACATAGACTAACATTATCAGATTATTGATCTATTTTGAAGGGGAAAAATTAT
>CAYTTP010000020.1:0-6053 GCA_964440955.1 uncultured Candidatus Saccharibacteria bacterium
GGTATCATTCTGAGCAATTAGCAACTCCGGTTGCATTTCACCCCAGAATTTACAGGTATTCATATTCCATAATTATAGCATACTTTGACTACCAATACCAACTCACTTTATCTTATAACCCCTCCCCTTTGAGTTTTTGGACAAGGTCTTTGGCGGATTTGGAGAGTTTTTTGGGCATGGCTACTTTGATATGGTAGATAATGAATCATGGACAAACATTAAAAAAGTGTTATTTTAGAATCAGACAGGTCCCACCTGTACTTTAACAGAAAGGTTAGATATGGAAGCTACCAATCTTGCTCCCATTACCGATCCGCAGACGGATCAAAACAAAACTGTCCCACCCAGATGTAACTCTATCGTTGTCAATCCTGGCAAGGTAGGGCTGCGGTTTGGTCCCGTAGTGACTGGTCAGGTTGCTCTCGGGAAGGATGGTTGCGGGTACTAGTACTTAAACTCCGATAGGGTCTCTGAATAGGAGACCCTTAGTTGCAAAAGGATTTTATATGTACAAGCTGAGTGTTTTTACGATCATAGCCCCTCTCTCTGAAGGGTTTACCGCTCTCAAGAACACCAAGACTGGCGCGGTAATCACACTGGATAGTTACCAATACCAAGTGCTTGAGTCTTGGCTCAATGACCAAACCGCTAATTCCGAACCGGTATTCATTAGTGACCTAGTCGGTACCAATGGAATCATCGTACGGACGCACGAAGATGAATTCGGTGAGTGGACACGCGAACTACTCAATACTCGCAATCATCGCGCTCGGATATTTTCTCTTCACGTAGAGCCTACGATCCAGTGCCAACTTGAATGTGGCTACTGCTTCGAGAATGGTATCGATCGTGGAGTTGGTATGAGTAACGAAGTCCTCGGTAAGTCTGTCACATGGCTCGCTGACTACTTCTCTAGTCACCCAGAGGTAAAAGTCCTTCGTGTTATCTATTTCGGTGGAGAGCCTCTCCTACGCAAAGATATCGTAAGGAAATCTGTCGCTGAGTATTCTGAACTAGCTTGTTCTCGTGGTTTGGAATACATGACGGAAATCATAACGAATGGCGAGCTTCTCACCGAAGATGTCGCTCAGATGCTATCGAAATATAACTGGAAACGTGTCCAGATCACTCTCGATGGCCCGCAGGAAATTCATGACTCTCGGCGCCACGGAAAGGATAATCGCCCGACGTTCAAGCGTATTTGGGAGAATATCCTGATGCTTGCTCGATCTGAGTACGTGCCAGCAGTCGATGTTCGTCTCTCATTGGATCGCTCGAATGCTTCTCATATCCCCAGACTCTTGGAGTTTATGGCCCAAGCTGGAGTTCAGAGTCGTATACGTCTCAGTATTGGGTTCATAGAGTCGTCCTTCTTTGTCCAGATCAATGGGATGGAGGAGAGGTGGCAAGCGGAGCAAGCGGTCCGTGTTTGGAGGTGCGCAAAGGATAATGGGTTCAGTATTCCCGATGAGTATGCCTCCGGACCTCTTTGTGTGGCGCAGGCAAAACACTCTGCGGTGCTACAACCTGACGGTAAGTTACAGAAATGTTTCTGTACCAGCGGGCAAAACCATCATGCGTTTGGGAGTATTCTCGACGATACGGAAGGCTACACACGTGATGTGAGGTACGAGAACTTCAAGAGGCTCGATCAATGTGTTGCGGAAAAGTGCGCCTATCTTCCGATATGTGGTGGCGGGTGTACATACCATGCTGTAGTAGAAGGTGGTGGTACACCAGGAAGCTTCATGCACCGTCACTGCAAGAAAACTCTGCTCCACGATTTGAACAGAGGACTTCTCCAGGTGTCATATGGATAGGTCTGAGAAGAAAGAGGGTGGCTTCCGGCCACCCTTTATTTTTAAATAAAATCTTGTATTGTTTATATAACTATGCCATACAAACAAAATATTCCTTTTTATATAGACAAATTTAAAGAAGTTCCATGGAAAAATTACGAATCGGAACATTATGTTTTTTGTGTGGAGGATGGTTCGCTTGCTGATATAAATATTGAAGAAATAAAATCGCGACAAGAAAGTGGTTATCGTAAAATAATCCAAACTCTCAAATTGACGGAACCCAATCAAAAGATTGTTTATTATTTTTATTCTTCACGAGATAAAAAAGCAGAGCTTATGGGTGATGATTGGTACGGTCAATCAATTTACAGCGAATTCACTGTTCATGCTATTTATAATGAACAAGATAAGGTGGTAGGTGAGCATGAGGATACTCACCTACTCACCTTGCAGTTAGGGTTTCCAGTGAGTTTTCTGCAAGAAGGGATTGCGGAAGCGATGACTGGTAAGGGTATGTTTGGTAAAGACCATGATGCCGTAGTTAAAGAAGGTATAAATAGGGGGATTGTGTTTGATATAAAGGACTTAGTTTCTACCCAACAAAGTTGGCTTGATACTCCAGATGAAGAGGCCGAGTTTTATTATTCACTTGCTGGAATGTTTGTGAAAAATTTATTGGAAACTATTGGTCTAGAAAATTTTAAAAAGTTGTATACCCTAAATAGCAGAGAAAATTCAAAAGAAGAAAATCTAAAAATATTTGAGGAATTAGCCCCTGGTTTTGTTTTTAAATTATAACCCCTCCCCTTTGAGTTTTTGGACAAGGTCTTTGGCGGATTTGGAGAGTTTTTTGGGTATAGCGACGGTGATGCGGACCATGATGTCGCCACGGTTTTTGCCGATACCTGTCGGTACTCCCCTGTCTTTGATTTGAAGGACATCGCCAGTGTTTGTCCCTTCTGGGATCTTGAGTTTGGAAATGCCATCAAGGGTATGAATGTCATATTCGGCTCCAAGGAGAGCATCGGAGAGTAGTATTGAGAGGTTCATAACAAGGTCGTTGGCTCGTTTTTCGAATACCTTGTGTTTTTTGACATGGACTTTAATGTAAAGGTCGCCAGAAATACCACCCTTTACACTCTCTCCGGCACCGGAGAGGCGGATCATTTCGCCGTTTTCGATGCCGGAAGGGACTTTTATTTTTATTTCCTCTTCTTGTTTTAAAACTCCGGCTCCGCGGCAGGCTTCGCAAGTTTCTTTTGGTACTTTGCCACTACCGTTACAGGCTTCGCAGGTGCGGGACATTTCAATTGAACCAAAAATCGAACGCTTCATCTCGCGGATCTTGCCTTTGCCGTTGCATTGCTTACATTCGATTGTCTCACTTCCCTTTTTGGCACCACTTCCATTGCAAGTTTTACATTCGGAAACTTTGTGTAAAAGGAAGGCTCGTTCAATACCAAAAACTGCTTCCTCGAAGTTTAGTTCGATATCGACAGAGATATCGCGACCGCGCTTCGCTCGCGACTTCCGTCCACCGCTAAAAAATTCACCAAAAATATCACCAAGGTCAAAACCTTCAGCCGAAAAACCTTGGCCATTTGTAAAGCCAGAAAAATCGAAACCATCAAAACCACCAAAACCATTGCCTTGTGCGCCTCCAGCAAATGTTTGGCCATAGGTGTCGTACTGAGCGCGCTTTTGATCGTCAGAGAGGATGCTGTACGCTTCGTTTGCTTCTTTAAATTTTTCAGCATTGCCACCCTTTTTGTCGGGGTGGTATTCGTGCGCCAATTTTCGAAACGCTTTTTTGATATCTTCTTTTGAAGCGCTTTTTTCAACACCTAATATTTCGTAATAGTTTTTTGCCATAGAGTGAATTAAAAATTGAAGATTTAAAATTGAAAATTATTTTGAAGATTATTTCTTCTATTTCCCCCTTATGTAAGGGGGATTAAGAGGGTTATTCTTTTGGTTCTTCCTTCGCCTCGTTTGGAGACTGTTCGTCTGGCGTAGTTTTGGCAGAGTCGGACATTGCTGAACCTATCTTTTGCATTTCGGTTGAAAGATCGGAAGTAGCTTTTTTGATAGCCTCAAGGTCCGAACCTTCTTTTGCTTTTTTAAGTTCTTCGATTTTTGCTTTTACTCCGTTTTTGATTTCCTCGTTTATTTTATCACCCGCATCGGTGAGCGACTTTTCGGCAGTGTGGATCATTTGTTCGGCCAAGTTTTTGGCTTCAGCAAGCTCCTTCTTCTTGGCATCTTCGGTAGCGTGGAGTTCGGCGTCTTTTTGCATCTTCTCAATTTCTTCTTTGGAAAGTCCTGAAGAGCCTTCGATCTTGATTGACTGCTCTTTACCGCTTGTTTTGTCTTTAGCTTTGACGTTCAAAATACCATTGGTATCGACGTCGAAGGTCACTTCGACTTGAGGGACGCCACGAGGGGCTGGAGGGATACCGTCTAAAATGAAGCGACCGAGGGAACGGTTGTCGGGAGCAAGTGGACGCTCGCCTTGGACGACATGGATTTCGACACTGGTTTGGTTGTCGGCGGCGGTCGAAAAGACTTGGCTACGGGAAGCCGGAATGGTGGTGTTGCGCTCGATTAGTTTGGTTGCAACGTTGCCCATCGTTTCAATGCCAAGCGAGAGCGGTATCACATCGAGAAGCAAAATATCTTTGACGTCACCACCAATAATACCACCTTGGATCGCGGCTCCCAAAGCGACTACTTCATCAGGGTTTATTGTTTTGTTTGGTTCTTTACCAAAAAATTTCTTCACTTCTTCGATTATTTTTGGCATGCGAGTTTGACCACCGACTAGTATCACTTCATCTATATCACTCACTTTAAATGGAGAGGCTTCGATCGCTCGTTTTGTTATTTCGATTGAGCGCTCTATAAATTCATCGGCAATTTCTTCTAGCTTTGCTCGAGTCATTTTGATAAGGAGGTGGCGTGGGCCGGAAGAGTCGGAAGTGATGAAAGGAATATTTATTTCGGTGTCGACTGCGGTTGAAAGTTCGATTTTTGCTTTTTCGGCAGCCTCATCAAGACGTTGGAGAGCGAGAGGGTCTTTGGTCACGTCGATACCGCTCTCTTTTTTGAATTCATCAGCTAAATAGCGAATGATTTTTTGGTCGATATCTTTTCCGCCGAGGTGAGAGTCACCGTCAGTCGACTTTACCTCGACTACATCATCCCCTACTTCGAGGATGGAAATATCAAAGGTACCGCCTCCAAAGTCGAAGACGGCGATTTTTTCATCTTTCTTTTTGTTGAAGCCATAGGCGAGAGCGGCGGCAGTCGGCTCATTGATGATACGCTTCACATCAAGGCCGGCGATTTGACCAGCGTCTTTAGTTGCTTTGCGCTGGGCGTCGTTGAAGTAAGCTGGGACGGTGATGATGGCTTCAGTTATTTTTTCACCAAGCTTAGCTTCGACATCGGCTTTTATCTTTGCCAAGATCATGGCTGAAATCTCTTCTGGACGATATTGTTTGTCTCCTATTTTTACATTTACTCCTCCGGTTTCAGACTTAGACATTTCGAATGGCGCGGTGTTTTTGTCGTTTTGGATCGCCTGTTCGTCGAAGTCGTGACCGATAAATCGTTTGATACCGAAAACAGTATTTTTAGGGTTGGTGACCGCCTGCCTTTTAGCAAGTAGACCGACAAGACGCTCGCCGGTTTTTGAAATAGCAACAATCGAAGGAGTGGTGCGAGCTCCCTCGCTGTTTTCGATAATTTTTGGAGTACCAGCCTCCATGACCGCGACGGCCGAGTTTGTAGTACCCAAATCGATTCCAATTATTTTTGCCATTTTTTTGAGATTAAAAATTAAATATTTAAAATTGAAAATTATTGAAAATTTCGCATGCAAATTATAACTCTAAAGAAGATCTGGCGGTACTTGACTATATTTATTTATATTGATTTAATATATAAAGATATGAAAGCCAAATTGGTAATTCACACTGAGAACGAATCTCACTACCTTGACTCTATCCAACTAAGAGCAGAGATCTCGGTGGACAGTAAAAAACTCGATGGTTTCTCTGTTGAGGCTGAAATACTTCTCAAAGTTGTCATGATTGAGCATGAAAAGGACGGGAGTGTCTCAAGTGTTACTCTCAAGGTACTCCCGCAAAGATAATTGTCTAGCAAGTCCCAATCCGGCGGTACACACCGCCGGCTTTCTATCAATCTTTGGGAGCAAAGCCCCCGCCTTCAGGCGGTCCTTTTAAGATG
>CAYTTP010000021.1:0-4928 GCA_964440955.1 uncultured Candidatus Saccharibacteria bacterium
CATGGCAAGCTCACCTGGCTTCGGGTCTGATATATACGACAATATATTCGCGCTATTCACGCTCGCTTTCACTGTGCCTAATGCAGGTATTCTGCTTCGGCTGCCGCATAAATCAACTCGTTGGCTCATTCTTCAATAGGCACGCAGTCGAGGATGTAAACACCCTCTTCTACTCCTTGTAGACATATGGTTTCAGGTCTATTTCACCGCCCTAACCGGGCTGCTTTTCACCTTTCCCTCACGGTACTAGTTCACTATCGGTCTCTGTAAGTATTTAGCCTTGCCGGTTAGTCCCGGCGGGTTCCCCCGAGCTATTCATGTCTCGAGGTACTCAAGAACAAAAGCAAGAAAGACTATTCGTTTTAAAATACGGGCCTATTACCCTCTGGGGTGTTTCTTTCCAGAAACTTCTTCTAACGAATAATTTTTTAACTTTCCTTGTGTAAACACAACGCTTCCGTCTTACAACCTCCGCACACTCACTTTGTTATCGAATTCTTCTTGCACGAAGTGCAATAACAAAGTGAGTGTGCGGATTTGGGCTTCTCCGCTTTCGCTCGCCGCTACTTACGGAATAACTATTGTTTTCTTTTCCTCCTGGTACTGAAATGTTTTACTTCCCAGGGTTAGCGACCCGCCTCTTCGGCGGGTCATCCCGATAAATCGGGATGAGTTTCCTCATTCGGAGATCTCCGGATCAAAGGTTGCAGCACCTCCCCGGAGCTTATCGCAGCTAGCTCACGTCCTTCATCGCCCTACAGAGCCAAGGCATCCACCATACGCCCTTGAATTTCCTATTAGGAAATCCAAAAACCACTGTTCGACACTTGAAGAAAATGTCGAACTTAAATTCGCTCCTCCCCCCTAGAGAGGAGAAACGAATCAATACATTTTATTCTGCTTTTTGAGACCAAAATCTCTAAAGCAGTTCCTACATTCCATCTCCGACCCGAAAAGACCCCTCGACTACGTTCGGGGTAAACCCCCAACCGTCGCCTTGGATCAAAGTCGTGATGGCATTAAATTGTCAAAAAACACGTGATCACAAGTATACACGTCTAAAAAACACTGTCAAATCAAAATTTCTGGAAAAATAGGGTGAGTTGGCCCAAAAATCAAACAACCCAGCTGCACCAAATGCAACTGGATTGTTTGACATAACAAAATCCTTAAAAGAGCCCTAGATTACTTCTTTTCGGAGATCTGTCTGCCAATTCTTTCAACTACCTTACCGGCTGCTTCTTGGCCACCAAGACCAAAGGCAAGGCCAAGTCCGAGGGAGAGAGCTACCACAAGACCAGTGAAAATAGTTTGAACAAAAGCGGCCGCAATACCAAGCTGGGAGAGAGCTACCAAAAAGGCAAAGACCCAAATAACCCAACCAGTCACTGTCGCCAAAAATCCTGCCGACGATATTTCAGCTGCCATTGCAGAAGAGAGTACTACTCGCTTCATCGCATCCGAAACAATGCCTGCTGCAATAAGAATAAGAACAGCAACAATAACTTGAGGCAAGTAATTAAGGATGTCTTTCAAAAACAAGTTGACTTGTGAGAGGTGAAGGACATCAAATGCTCCGATAAAAAATACTAGCATTATGAACCATTTCACCAAACCACCCAAAAAGCCGCCAGTGCTCAAATTGATACCACCACGGGCCAAAAAGTCTTCAACACCTGCTTTGCGAAGCGCCTCGTCAACACGAAGAGCTTTGACGATTTGATAAACAACCCGACCAAAAAGCATACCAATACCCCAACCAACAAGAACAATTATAAGAGCGACGATCAAATTCGGTACGAAACCGATCACCCCCATCCACAAGTTTCGAAACGACATGGTGAGTACGTCACCCCAAGTTGCAAACATCATGATAATGCGATTATTAAAAACCTAATAATTACACCCTTGAATATATACCCTCCAGGGCCTATAGCAATTAAGACGTGTGGATAGTGATTTTAGGACAAACTTATTTTTTGGATTATTTTTTCGTGAGGAAAATCAAGGACATCGCGTACCAGCTTATCAAACATGGTATAACGATACTTAAATTCCGATGTCTCAAATACAGCATAACGTATTTCCTTCCCTATTTCCGATTCGATAGTGTGGATGATATTTTCCAAAAAACCGTTACGGATATTGTCACCAACCACAAGCAGGTCAAGGCGGCTCTCCGGATCTTTGATAAAAACACCAGCAATAACTAGAAGCTGAATCTTCCCGGCTTTGGAAATCTTGTCGACTATATCAGTATGTTTAAAAGGGTTGACGTTTGAAAGGAAAAGCTCCATCGCTTCGATATAAGGAAACTTTGGATCGAGAGTCCAACCACTCACTCTCTTTTTCACAATAGTAGCAGTTCTATTTCTAAAGACGCTGACCTCTTTAGTATATGATTTTGACTTTATAAAACCTATTTTCTCTAGGTTATTTATTTCTTTCCGTGCCACTCCGGTTGATACCTTGGAACGTTCCGCCGCCTGCGCCACATCATAAGTAGACTCAGGATTCAATAAATACAATTTTATTATTTTGACTTTAGCCGCACTTCCGAAAAGGGTTTCCAATATATCCATAGGTTGCCATTCTACCGCATTCTAAAAAGAAGTCCAAAAAGAAAAACACCCCATATTTGAAGTGTTTTTCCTCCTTAGCCAGAATTTCCTTTGCAGGGAAATTAAGTCGCCTCCGGTAAAATTACTTCAAAGTAACTTTTCCTCCAGCTTCCTCAACCAACTTTTTCAAGTTTTCTGCGTCTTCCTTTTTCATACCTTCTGCAAGTACGACTGGAGCCGCATCAACCTTATCTTTTGCATCCTTAAGACCAAGATTCAAAGCTTCTTTAACTACTTTGATAACGGCAATCTTTTGAGCACCACCATCAGTGAGCTCGACAGTGAAGGTCGATTTCTCCTCTGCACCTCCTGCTGCTGCACCTCCTGCTGCTGGAGCAGCCGCGACAGCCGCCGCTGAAACTCCAAACTTTGCCTCAAACACTTTTACTAATTCATTAAGATCAATCACCGACATTTGCTCGATTTCTTCGACTATCTTTGCAAATTTTGCCGGCACTTCTACTTTAGTTTCTTCCATGTTTTTAATATTATTTTTTTAATTTTAATCTCCTCCCGGCCTCCTCTTTATGTTAAAGAGGAGGTGACTGCTGTCTGTTGTTTGACTCCCCCTTTAACGTAAAGGTTATTTATTTGCTACTGCATTAAGTACAACCGCAAACCTTTGAATAGGGGCGTTCACTATGTTGACAAACATACCGCGCAAAGTCTGAAGAGAAGGAATAGTCGCAAGAGACATCATTTCTTCCTTGTTTTTGTAGGCTCCGTCAAAAACTCCACCAACGATAGTTAGTTTACCTTCAAGTTTTTTTTGAAAACCATAAACCTCTCGAGCCGGAGCGATCACATCACCCTCCTTAGTATCTAAGTAGGCTAGGGCCATTTCCCCATCCAAACGAGGCATGTCCCCACTCACCTTCCCTTCCGCGAAAACCTTTTTGATCAAAGATTTTTTAGCGACTATATAACCTATATTTTCTTTTCGAAGAGCGCGCCTCACTTCACTCGCGTCCTTTACTAATAGCTTGTGAAAATTGACAAACACGAGTGCCGGCGATTTTGCAACCACCGATTCGAGCTTGGCTATTATTTCTTTTTTCTTTTCTTTTGTAATTGCCATAAGAGCAAGAATTTTATCTTTTAAGATTCGACCAATTGACTAAATTAGAGAAAGTGTGACCCTTTAAAGGGGTTCTACTTCTATACAGGATTTACCTAGCTTCCGCTTGCGCCGAAGCTTGACCTGTAGTCTCCGAAGTCAATGGAAAGTATAGTACGAAAAAATCAATTTTTAGTCAACTCGACTTGAAAAAAGGCTTTTGAAAAAACTGCCTATCCGACTTAGTACCCCACCTCTCTTTGTCGCTTCATAAATAACTGCACTTTCTTGGGTATTATCTGCCTCAATACTAACAACCTTCTCCGTCTCCATTACTTCAGGCTCCACTGTAGATTTTTTAGTGTTATAAGAAATAACTTGGTAAGCAGGCTCGGGTACTTCATACAATATTTCGGCCACCACATCTCCAACCGAGTTTGTAAGTCTGGTACCAACAATCCTCACATCCCCTCTCATATTGAGCATCGACTTATCAAAGCGCATGGTCGCACGTGGCAATATAATGGTATCCGGCTGAAAAATAAAACCAATACCATTCTTCTCGATCTTCCACTTAAAGAGGTTTACCTCTGCTCCATCAGTATTTGTTATGTCTATATAAGCATCGCTCTCTGTCATCTTTATTTTTGCTTCTCCGACTGACACCTTCACTCGACTCAGGCTAGACACTTCGCCCGCTCTTGCGTTCAAGACTACCGCATATTGTCCCGGATATTTATAAGCATGCTCCACTCTCTCCCCAATACCTACATGACCATCACCAAATGACCAATTAAAATCTATTTTCGACCCAATGTTTGATTGCTTTTTGATTGTCGCTTGAAATGAAATGGGAGTACCCGGACTAGTCGCTCGATCAGAGCCGATAGAAACTTCAAGTGAAGGACTGCCTCCCACCTGGACATAGGTACTACTTACTCCGCTTCCACTTTTTGATTCACTATTGCCGCTATTTTGTGTAGCAGTATTTGCACCACCTGTACCAACTTTTATACTCTGACTTGCGCTCCATTCTTCATGACTTACCCTACCCACCCCCTTCACTGTTATGGTATGAACACCTTCGGTCGAATCACGATAGTAGAAAGTACGGTTTGAAGTGTTGGTGCTCATATATTTTGTCGCCGCATTTCCACTACTATTTACAAACTCCCCTGTGCCGGAAGTAGAAGTGAAAGTAAACCACCCTCGTCTAAAGAACGAGGGCTTTAAAGAAGGACTGAAGTCCT
>CAYTTP010000022.1:0-2749 GCA_964440955.1 uncultured Candidatus Saccharibacteria bacterium
TTAATTTTTGCTAATACATTAATTCTAACTGTCCTAATTCAAAGGTTAACTGAAGAGCCAAGCTCTCTCGATGCTTAAGGAAACATACGAAATCCTCTCGATCGCGCCTACCCACAACTGAGTAGTAGGTTGTCAGTGTAGTGTCGTCAGTAAGGGGGCTGTATCGGCATCTTGGCTTGCTGTTAGGCCGACCTTCGGGTTGGCCTTTTTTTATTTTTTTATTCTCTACAAAATGTCCGATCGGACAAAGTGTAGAGAGAAATTGTATCTAAATACTAAAGCGGGCTCATGATGAGCCCGCTTTTTGTTTTTTCAGGAAGAATTCGACAATTCTCACTCTTCCTTCCAGTATTTTTGTCGCTCGATCACCCCACTTAGAAACATATCGGTCTCGACCACATTCTTGGCACACATAGTGAACCAAGACAGAATATGGGGATTCTGTAATACATGACGGGACTCGAGAGTCTTTTCGTGAGTCATTGTGGTGCACGCATTTACCCCACACATGACGGCAGGGAAATTGGGAATGAAATACATCCTCCGGACCCCGCTCACCCGAAAGATAAAACTCATCTAACGTCAAAATTACCTTGCTGTTTTCATCAATGAACTTCATTTTTACTTCTTTGCCTCCAACACCAAACTACCTTTTTAATCTCCAAAAATCAAACCAACTTGAAATCCAAAGTTTTACGGTCCAAGTCAGAGGCAATGAGTTTGACACGAACGGAGTCACCGAGAGAAAATTTCTTTTTGGTGCGTTGACCTACAATCGCATAATTTTTTTCGTCGAGTTCATAAAAATCGCCATCCATATCCTTAAGACGGACCATACCTTCAACTTTTGTTTCTGGATCTTCGACATACATGCCCCACTCGGTCACGCCAGAAATCGTCGCATCAAAGACCTGTCCTACTTTATCCTGCATAAACTCAACTTGCTTGTAACGAATACTTTCGCGCTCGGCTTCAGCTACCGTGATTTCCTTATCGCTTGCCTCATCGGCTATTTTTTGCAAAGTAGCGATCTCGTCTTTAGCGATTTTGCCCCCCATAAGATGGTTTTGCAAAATACGATGAATCATAAGGTCTGGATAACGACGGATCGGTGAGGTGAAATGAGTATAATATTCAAAAGCTAAACCATAATGGCCAATATTTTTGGTTGAGTAAACCGCCTTTGCCATTGAACGCACTGCGGCTGTTTTTATAAGCGATTCAGAAGCGTGTCCTTCAATTTGTTGGAGGAGGAGGTTTAGATCTTTAGCGGACACGACACCGTTTTTGATATTAAGCTCGTGGCCCAAGGCGCGTACAAAAACAGCTAAGTTTTCGATACGCTCCATTTTTGGTACATCATGGATACGAAACAGGGAAGCACCTCCACGCTTTTTTGATTGTTCGCTTATATACTTCGCTACTTCGCGATTTGCAAGAAGCATCCACTGCTCGATCATCTTCATTGTGTCGAGACGTGGCTTTTTATAAATACGGATCGGCTTGCCCTCGCTATCAAGCTCAAATTTCACTTCCTCTGTTTCAAACTCGATTGCACCGTTCTTTTTGTTTTCGAGTTGATAAATTTTTGCAATTCTATTTAAATCTTCTAGTTCCTTTCCAAAATTTTTTCCCCATAATTCATGATTCTTTATTCTTGATTCAAGGATTTCTTGCGCCTCTTCATAGGTAAAACGTTTATTTGAGTTTATGATCGTCTTGCCAAACCACCTACTCAAAATTTCACCGGTTTCTTTTTTGATATCAAAAACCGAAGCAAAAGCGTAACGATCAACATTTGGATTTAACGAACAAAGCCCATTACTCAAAATTTCAGGCAACATCGGGATAGTTCGATCGACCAAATAGGTCGAACAGCTCCTCTTGCGTGCCTCACGATCAAGCGCCCCACCTGGACGCACAAAGTGCGACACATCGGCTATGTGTACACCCACTCTGATTTTGCCATCACCCAATTCTTCGTACGAAAGTGCATCATCAAAATCCTTAGCGTCTTTAGGATCAATCGTGAAGGTGGTGATACCGCGAAAATCCTTCCTACCTGTTGCATCAAAAGCCTCCTTAGACACCTCCTCCGCCTCCTTTTCGACATCATGCGGAAAATCATAAATAATACCCTTATCAAGCAAGATTGATTGCATTTCGGTCTCGTGAATACCTTTTTGCCCGATAACTGAAACAATAGTACCTTCCGGATTGAGGTTAGAATTTGTCCATTCTTTCATTTCCACTTGAGCTTTAAATCCTGCTTTCGCTTCTGGTGGAGCGTCTTTGATATCTATTTTTTTGTAAAATTTCCAATCGTCGGGTTTAAAAACGAGACCAAAAGGACCGTCTTCCAAAGTACCGACAAATTTTATTTTGGATCGTTCAATTACTTTTATCACCTTACCCGTCTTGCGAATCAGATTTGGGTCTTTGGGTGATGAAGTAGTGCCCAAAACCTCAACCTCAACCACATCACGATCAAGAGCACAGTTTAGACCCTCTTCAAAAACAAGCACGTCACTATCATCTTTTTTAGATTTTTGTTTTTCACCATCAGGAGAAAGGGGGGTAACAAAACCGAGCGGTTTGCTCGTTATTTTGATTGTCCCAACAACTGCCTTTGACATAATATACTCATTGTAACACAAACAAACCAAAGTGTGATACAATTTAGACGTTAATCATAATGTAAATTCTGGGGTGAAGTGCAACTGCAGTTGCTAATACCTCAGAGTATACC
>CAYTTP010000023.1:0-2044 GCA_964440955.1 uncultured Candidatus Saccharibacteria bacterium
CTTGTATGTTCTCATATATTCATTATATGAGTTGCACTTCAAATAAGAATTTTCAAAAACCCAAACCACGAGCGTTTCGTGGAGGGAAGTACACCAAAAACCGAAGGAGACCAGACCATGCAACAGCAAGAAGCAACCGCTTTCGACAAGATCGATCGCAAGTCACCCGAAATCATGGCCGCATTGGCCGAGGCGCCCATCTTCAAGAAGCAGGGACACGTGCAAGCGCGACCGGCCGTCGAAGGTGAACAGATCGTCACCACGCTCGCCGGAGGCGCGCAGGAGACGACCAACACCGCCAAGGCGAACGATTGGGTCATGACGAATCCGTCCGGAGAGCAGTACATCATTGGCAAGGAGAAGTTCTTCGGCCGGTACGAGCCCTCCGATACGGAAGGCACCTACCAAGCCAAGGGCTACTGCCGCGCGATCCAGAATCCGTTCGGGAAACCGATCGAGATCATGGCTTCGTGGGGTTCGCCGCAGACCGGCGACGAGAACTGCCTGATCGCGGACACCTGCGATGCCAACGGCGAGAACATGGGCGGCGAGCCCTATCTCATCGACGGCAAGGCCTTCGCAGAGACCTACGCTCCCAAGGAGTAACGTCCCAATAACCTGATCGAAAGATCAACCACCCGCATTCCAAAAGAGTGCGGGTGATTTGTTTATTTAAATTTATGCCATCACTGGTCGGACCAAATTGTAGATCCCATCTTTCAAATTCGGGATATAGTGATATTCACTTGTGGTGCGGAAGTAGGTAGTTATTTCATCCACGACGCGGAGCATTGCTTTACTTTGGTTTACATTTACAAACAGCAATAAAATTAAATCTATGATAATCATCCGGATTCTCTTTTCTGGTGGACAAATCAAATATATCTGTATAAATCTGACCATACATTTTTTCTATAACAAACTGTTTGGATAAAAGTTCCTTAAAACTTTCCAATGAATGTTCGATTTTATGATATGGACTACCATGAGGTTTTCTTGGTGTAGATATAATAAATAAACCATCATCTTTTAATATATTTGAAACATTTTCTAAAAAACTTTCTTGTTTAGCAATATGTTCAATACCTTCAAAGCTCGTTACTAAATCAAACTTATTTTCATAATTAAAAGATTTTTCTAAATTTTCCATATCGGCAACAATGAATTCTGTATTCTCTTTCTGAAAAAATTCTTTTGAGTGCTGGATAGCCTCATCAAAAATATCTACACCAACAACCTTTTTTGATTTTATAGCCAAGTGACCGACTCCATATCCACCTCCACAAGGTATGTCCAAAACATTGTCAGTATTTTTAATAAATTGAATAGCAAAAGTATACCTTGCGAGATGAGAGGGTTCAGCATCCTCAATTTTTGTTGGCGCCTGCCTTTCTTTATCTGTATGTATCATAATTAAAAACAATACCCATAGATTTTTTTAAATCAAGGTATTTACTAGAAAATTATTTCTGAAGCCGATTGATTTGAAAACAACGCTAAAATACCAAAAACTTCCGTTTCTCTTTCTTATAAAAGACTCAGTTTAGAGTTCTGAATTTGATTGCTAAGGGGAATAATATCGTTGACAGTATGTTTGACAATTTACATCTGGTATAGCATCCTAATTTTAGGAAAGGAATATAGATGGACATACCCAAAGACAAGAATTTTCCAGAGAATTCCGTCCAGTGTGATAATTGTGGCGGACATGGTTGCGACAGATGTATACAAAAGGGTTGGCTAACGCCTAAGGACAACCCATTTGGGCGATGGTGCGAAAGATCAGGTTGTTTGAACACCATTCGTCCAGACAATGTCGCGGTTTACTGTTCAAACCGGTGTGCGTCTCTGGACGCCATTCCCTTATCTGGGGAGGTTTGATTTTTGATCGGATTCGGGCTCTGTACCAGTGTGGTACAGAGCCTTCCGTTTTTTAATTAAATTTGACTTTTAAATATAGGTATATTATAATCCGGATCAGGAGGGCATCCTCCCCCAACCCCTGAATTAGGACAAATTAGTTTCTAAATTATACAGACTTGGA
>CAYTTP010000024.1:0-1985 GCA_964440955.1 uncultured Candidatus Saccharibacteria bacterium
AAGCAAGAGCGAAGCGGTTGACTCCCGACCAAGTGTTGGCGTCAGCAAGCAGAGTTGAGGAAGCGCCACTTCCTCCACCACTGATACAAGTACCACCAATTGCATAGCAACCGGCGGTGATGTTGAAGCCAACATTGGAGGTAGTAGTTGCCTGACCAGCAATGTTTAGACCTCGGACTGTTGTTGTACCAAAGCCAGAGCCTGATATTTCGAGAGCTGATATTGAAGTGGTAGCTGTTCCAGCTACGGTTGTAGTTGAGATATATAGATTGCCTCCGGCGTTTCTGAAGGCGAATTGGGCGATACCTGCTCCGGCGGAGAGGGAGAGTTGGGAGGATGTGCTTGAGGAAATCGTCAAAGCGTTTGTAGGTGTTGTGGTACCGATACCTATAAAGCCACCTCCGGTCAATCTCAATCTTTCAGTACCGTTTGACTGGATGAGGAGCGGATGATTGGCAAGCGTACCTACTGTGCTATATCCACCACTTGCTGACGTTGAATACAAATCAAGAGCAGAAGAACCAGATTGAACGGTGAATTTTTTGGCAGCCGATGCATCATACACCCGAACATCAGAGCCAAATTTGAACATGTCAGGTTCAGCTTGATCTATATAAAATATAGTTTTGCTATTAACAAAATCCCAAAGATAAAATCTGGCCTCAGAAAATGTATTGGTATTTTCATAATTACCTTCAGAACCAATTTCAAAAGCAGAACCAAGCGTTGTGCCAGCACTTGGGTTGTGAGCACCAAACCTGATAATTGAATTGTAATATTTGTTTGTCGGATCAGCTTCTCCAAAGATATTGAAAGTTGTTTGGGCATAAGAGTCTGCAAAAATTGTATTTTTACCAAGTGCAAGTTGAGCAAGACCGGTATTTGAAGTCGTGCTCGCATAAAACAACATCGAACTAAAAGCGCTATTTGAGTAGATAGACGGGACAACTAACGAGGAGCTTTGCCCAAGTGTAAGTTGTGATGAACCGCTATTCCAAGTGAAGTTTGCATCACCAGCCAAAGAACCGCTGTTGTTGTATTGTACTTGAGTATTCGAACCTCCGACCGAAACATTACCTACGCAGGTACCATTGACCGCATAACAACCACCAGTAATGTTGAAGCCAACGTTTGATGTCGAAGTAGCAGCTCCGGTTATTGATAATCCGGTAATAGTGGTGGTACCAAAACCAGTATTCGATACTTTAAGCCATGGGAATGTCGTTGAACCAACCCAGAAAGAGAAAGCATCCCCAGCAACCGAACTGACTGAAAGTCTAGCGGTAGGTGTTGAAGTGGCTACACCAATAAATCCGCTTGTACCATTCATCACCAAATTAGAATTGAGAGCCGCTAAAGAATTTGTTAATTCAAAGTTTTGAGCGTTGGTTGAAATAAATGATGTATTTGCTCCAATGACCGCTCCTGAATTTCCATAAGCATAACCACCTCGGACATTTCCACTACTATCATAAAGAGTGATACCAGAAAATCCATCCGCAGCATTGTTTTGAATTATCACTCCACTACTAAGGCTAGAAGAAGCAACCAAATCAAAGTCGACACGTGGAGAAGATGTGCCTATACCAATGTTTCCATTACGATCGACTATAAAATTTGTACCGGTAGAAGAGCCGATCACAAAGGCATGCTCGCCTGCGCTGTTGTTGATTGAAAGACGAGCAAGTGGAGTGGTAGAAGAAAGTCCGATAGAGGAAGTGAAGTTGTTAGTATTTGAGAAAGTATTGAAATCAGCAAGCAGTGTTGAGGAAGCGCTAGTGTCAGTACCGCAAGAAAACTGACCGTTCGCCCATACCAATTTTCCAGTGGTAGCATTACAGGTCTGTAAGCCGGCACCAAGATAGTATGTTGAGGAAGCAGTCTCGAAGGATGAATAAACAGTTGAAGACGAATAATTGAATGTTTGTAAAGCCGTCCACACATTCGCATTCGCTAAGTTCAAACCGATAGTGCGGGCAGTTGAG
>CAYTTP010000025.1:0-1385 GCA_964440955.1 uncultured Candidatus Saccharibacteria bacterium
CTTTTACAACTTCTGAAATTTTTATTTTATGTAGTTCAATTTTCATATTATTTTTGCGGTTCCTTATTTCTAATAAATATTCGCTTAAATTTGTTTTGTCCATTAACGACACAGTGTGGATTTTTTCCATCCCAGATTCCACCAGACATACCTTTGCCGTTATCCTCTGCCATTCCAACGATTTCAAACTGATCTGGATTCCACTTATCAAGAAAAGTAACTGGTACACCCATTACCTTTTTATAATCAACAGGAATTTCATAGACCTTGGAAACTTCTATTGCTTCATAGTTATCATATTTGGGATATTCGTTAGGAGTATATTTTTTATATAAAGTAAGTTTTTCGTGTCTTTTTGTAGTATCTAAATTTGTATACCAATACGATCTTGCAGCTTCAAATAAATTACCGTCTGGAGTGAAAAACCACCTAGCACAGTTATAACCTAACCAAAGTTTATTTTCTTTAATTAAAGGGAAAACCTCTTTATAGGTAATTGCATTTATATTCCCGATAATTAAAAACTTCTTATCATATTTAGCTAATTGGGAAATATATTCTCGGAAAATAGAGAAGGGTGGATTTGTTACAACAATGTCTGCTTGTTTTAATAATTCAATACTTTCTGGACTTCTGAAATCTCCGTCACCCTCCATTGGCGACCACTCATTATTTTTATTTGCTTTTAACTGCTCCGAAATATCTCGCAAATCAAAAGCACCGTCACCATCAATATCGCTTACATCGTTAATGATAAATTTATTAGCATTAGTTTTTGGGCGTCCTTTTACAGGCTCCAAGGTTTTATCGTCTCCAAATAAGCCTAATTGAGTATTGGCAATTGGTGATGGTTTGTAGCTTGTGGCAATAAGTCTTTTTAATCTTAGAGCTTTGAAATTCGAAGCAAAATATTTGAAAAAATTACTTTCAAAAGGATCATCGCAGTTACAATAAACGACTTTATTTTTAAATTGCTCTTTGTAATGCTTTAACTCTTTTTCAATATCAACAAGTTGAGTATAAAATTCGTCATTTTTAACCTTGTTAGCATTGTGGAGTTTACTATTTGATTTTCCTTTTTCATTAATCATAAATTTATTTCAAAAGCTCACTACTTGAAATCCCAAGCGCATTAGAAATTTTTTCCAAAGTTGAAAGAGTTGGGTTCATTCGACCATTTTCAATGTTGCTAATATACGCTCTATCCACATTTAAAGCGTTCGCAAGGTCTACTTGCGACATGTTCTTTTTCAGACGTAATTTTCTTAGGTTTTCCCCAAGTTTCTTTCCTGATGCCATAAATGGATTATATTCCAAGTTGCATCACATTACAACGTGTAATATAATTCACATGGGTGATGTCCGCCCCGAATTTCGCCAAAAGA
>CAYTTP010000026.1:0-1276 GCA_964440955.1 uncultured Candidatus Saccharibacteria bacterium
TGACCCCGGTCGTCAATAGTGGACGCCATGAATTGCAGCCTCATGCCGCGGGCTGTTGACGGGCCCAGTGTTGGGCAAAGGCCACCGGCGAGCGATGCCCCAGCCGGGAATGCCGCCGCTGGCGGTTGTAGAAGAGCTCGATGTACTCCGTGATCTCTCGCCGGGCCTGTTCGCGCGTGGCGTAGCGCCGGTGATGCACCAGTTCGTTCTTCAATGTGCCCCAAAAGCTTTCCATGGGCGCATTGTCATAACAGTTCCCCCGACGTGACATCGAGACGTGCAGCCCAAATTGGTGCAACCGGGCTTGGTAGGCCTGCGCGCAATACTGGACCCCGCGATCGGAATGGTGCAGTAACCCAGGGGCGGGGCGCTTGGTGGTGAGGGCCTTCCTGAGTGCGCTCCACACCAAGTCTGTGGTCATCCGGGCGTCCATCGCATGGCCGACCACCTCACACGTGAACAAATCCTTGATGCCAGCGAGATAGAGCCAGCCTTCCGCGGTCGGCACGTACGTGATGTCGGTGACCCAGATCTCGTTCGGTCGAGTGGCTTCAAACGTTTGGGCCAAGACATTCTCTGCCACCGGCAGGGCATGATGGGAGTCGGTGGTTGTCGTGAACCGTCGGACTTGTTTGCAGCGCAGGCCCAGTTTCTTGCGCAGCCGCTTGATGCGCCCCACCCCAGCCGGAAATCCGTCGTCCCGCAATTCCGCTTGGAGTCGTTCCGGACCATAGGTCTGACGCGTGCGCCCATGCGCTGCCTGAATCGCTACTTCCAGCCGGGCGTTCTCCTGGGCCCGTTTCGAGGGGCGGCGGGTCCGCCAGGTATAGTACCCGCTTCGGGACACGTCCAGGACCCGACACAGGAGGGCCAATGGATACTGGGGACGCAGCGTCGTCATGAGTGCGTACCGGGCAGCTGCGCCTTGGCAAAGTACGCGGTGGCTTTTTTTAAGATGTCGCGCTCCATGCGGGCTTCGGCGAGTTCCCGTTTGAGCCGGGATACCTCCGCCTCCAGATCCGTCACGGGCCGTCGGCTCTCGCCCAGCCCAGACAATTGCCCCTGTCGGGCCCGAAACACCCAGTTCGCGAGCGTCTTATCCGACATGGCCAATCGTCGCGCCGCCTCGGGAATTGTTAACTTCTGGTCCTGAACCAGCTGCACGGCCTGTTCCCGGAACTCCTTCGTATACTGCTGTCGCGGTAACCGTTCCATCTCACACCTCCAGACCTCTGATTGTAGGTTGAAGGCGTCCACTATTTCGAGCCTACCTCAC
>CAYTTP010000027.1:0-1190 GCA_964440955.1 uncultured Candidatus Saccharibacteria bacterium
AAACCCAATCGACTTGCATGCCTTCTCCACGCCGCCAGAGTTCATCCTGAGCTAGGATCAAACTCTAAAATTAAACGAAGTTTAATTTTATCCGCCGATGAGGCGGGTAAAAAATTTCGAATTTTAGTTTTTCAATGTACCCCTCATCGGGGTACTCAAAATTTATAGTCGCTTACGCTCCTTAAATTTTAGCAACGAAACAAAACAAAAAATACCTTTTATATTTTTTTGCTTTGGTTTGTCCTAGATCATTTTTAAAAATCACTGTATATAGTTTGGTTTCTTGCAATCGCTTGGCAACCTTACCAAAAGTTCAACCAAACGATTTCTCCCCAGCCGCAGTTTAATTTAAACTGCGGCTGGGTTTAATATTCCAAGTTGTCAAAGTTCACTCTTGTTTCGCCATAGCTTGCGCGACGGCGGATCTCTAAAACCGCCCTCCAAAGGAGAGCGTGTTCTATTATATACAGCCTCAAACTAAAGTCAAATTTTCTTTGGAGGCCTTAAATAAGGTGTTTAAGCGACTGCCGGTGATGAGGTTATGACCGGTGTGCGGGAGGAGGAAAGTTTGCGGTAGATCAGGATGAGCGCATAGAAGGAAAGAGGGATAGTGAGTATAAGGCCGATCATAAAGACCATCGCTCCGGCAATGTTTAGTATTCCGGCCAATACCATAAACCCCAAGAGCTTCCAAAAATGACCGCGGGTTATTTCCCAACTCTCTTTGATGGCTGCCATGACCCCACTATTTGTATCAATGAGGACAGTCGGTGCAAGAGAGAGTCTTACCATTACTATGATCCCTGGTATCACCAAAAGGATTAGTCCACCAGCAAGAGCGAGTGCAGAGATGATGGACACGCCAAGGTATTTCCAAAACAAACGATATTCTTTAAAAAGGTCAGTGAAGTCAGGCTTTGTGCCATCACTCACTTTTAAAAATATTTTTGTATAACCGATATTTGTGATAATCGCTACTATGCAAGCGATCGCTGCAATTGGTTGACGCATCTCGCTGAGTGCGCCGATCGCGATAATGCAGATAGTAGTAAAGAGGAAAAGTTCGAAGTGTTCCTTATAAGTTTTCCAACTATCGGTGAAAACTTCTTTGATGCTCCACATATTTTTTAGCTTATGAAAATTCTTATTTGAAGTGCAACTCATATAATGAATATATGAGAACATACAAG
>CAYTTP010000028.1:0-1166 GCA_964440955.1 uncultured Candidatus Saccharibacteria bacterium
TGACCCGGACCCCAAAATTTAGACACCTTGTGAACTTGTTTTAATAATATTTGGATTGATTGTGTTTTGCAAGAATTGGATAGGAGACATCTTTAAAGCGGAATGGATTCTGATGTTGTTGTAGGTATGAATCGTTTGGTAGATGTTAAAGATTAATTCTCCTAAAGTATCGAATCTGTTCGGATCTCCGAAATCGATCTTAAACTTGTCGTAAAAACTCTCCTGATATCCATTCTCCCAAGGACAGCCGGGTTTAGACCTTGATATTTTAACTCCAACTTCAGTTAACATCTGAACAAAAGCTCTGGAGTCATACTCGCTACCATTGTCAGAGTGAAAGATCGTGGGTCTTGGATGATTATGCAAGGCGGAAAGAAAAGCATTTAGAGTCAGTTGGACAGAGTGGTTGGTTAAAACAGAGAAACCAACAACTTCTCGATTCCAGAGATCCATAACGGTACAGAGATACACTTTAATTTTTCTCCAGTGTATCAGGGTGAAATCTGATGCCCATATTTTGCCTCGGTATGCCGGATATTCGGTGAGGAGAAGATTGGGGAACTTGTGCTCAATCTCCTTTGTCTTGAGCCATTGTTGAGCTCTCCTGCGATACGGTTTGATACCAAAGAGGTTCATCACTCTTTTGATTGGCTTGCGATTCATTTTTAAATCCAGAGCAATCCTTCTGGAACCGTATGAGTGTTTGCCCGGAGTCCTGAGTACTTCTTCGATTCTACACTTAAGCTGCCAATCCTTGTCTGGTTTCTTAGGTTTGTAGTACAGGGAACCTCGACAGATATCCAGCTCTTTAGCCAGTGTAGTTTTTTGAGATGATTTCATATCCCTCAATTCTTTTTTTGGGTTTCAGAGAGCTTCAATGTGATTTCTCCCACTAGCTCCATGAGAGCCCTGTTTTCTTTCTTTAACTTAGATATTTCAGCGTATGTTGGAGCACTCACTCCACCTCCCAACCATTTATATATACAACGAGTGGTGATGCCGTGCTCTTTGGCTGCATCATTTACCGATACTCCTTCGTTTTTGATTCTGTTAATGATCTGCTCCTTAACTTCAGGAGCTATTTTGAATTTTTTGCCCATGTGATTTTAGTTAAACTTCTTCTAATTATAGTTCACATGGTGTCTAGAGAAAGGGGTCCACTTCAA
>CAYTTP010000029.1:0-1099 GCA_964440955.1 uncultured Candidatus Saccharibacteria bacterium
GAAAGAGCTTTTGGGTTCGCGTTATGTGTTCCTCAGAGGGGTAGAGCACTGGAAGGTCTCGACAGGGAGAAATCTCGCGAGACCTATCAAACTCCGAATACTCTGAGTCAAAAACATGACAGTTAGACGGCGGGGGCTAAGCTCCGTTCGTCAAAAGGGAAACAGCCCAGATCTCTATTTAAGGTCCCTAAATCATAGCTAAGTGCACTTAAGGTGGTGAAATTTCTGCGACAATGAGGAGGTTGGCTTAGAAGCAGCCATCCTTTAAAGAAAGCGTAACAGCTCACTCATTCAGAGATTTTGCGCCGAAGATAATCGGGGCTAAGCTATGTACCGAAACTGAGGGCCGAAGCATCACATTGCATGTGACGCTGAATCATGAATCAAGAATCATGAATTATGCAAAGAAAATCAAAAATGTTTTTCCCATAATTCTTAATTCATACTTCATAATTCTGCATCGCGCGTAGCGTGATGCTCCGGCGGTAGGAGAGTATTCTTGTCCGCAGTGAAGCTAAAGCCGTGAGGCATAGTGGAGCGACAAGAAGTAAGAATGTTGGCACAAGTAACCACAATGCAGCTGAAAACGCTGCACGCCGAAAGACTAAGGTTTCCTTTCCGATGTCAATCAGGGAAGGGTTAGTCGGGCCTAAGGGGATGACGAAAGTCGCACCCGATGGACAGACGGTTAATATTCCGTCACCTACATATATATCGATGGAGAGACGAAGTGCAGTATGCAAAGCGCATTATTGGATTTGACGTCTTACATATAAGGGTATCGCATAGGCAAATCCGTGCGGTTCTGTTTGATCAGAAATCCAAGTATGTAAGCGCATCCGAGGCTACGGCTAAGGAGAGTTTGCAAAGCGCGCTTCCAAGAAAAACTTCTAAGATTATATATATGTAGACCGTACCGTAAACCGACACAGGTAGTCAGGTCGAGTAGACCAAGGCGAACGAGCGAGATGTCCCCAAGGAACTCGGCAAAAAAGCGGCCGTACCTTCGGTATAAGGCCTGCCCGCAAAGCTTGCAAGAGCGACGTGGGCCGCAGCTAAAGTATCCCTGGCGACTGTTTATCAAAAACACAGCTCCCTG
>CAYTTP010000030.1:0-1038 GCA_964440955.1 uncultured Candidatus Saccharibacteria bacterium
TGAAAATTCTTGTTTGAAATGCAACTGGCTGTAATATGAATTTGTATGAAAAAATCAAGAGTTTTCGTCCAATTGGACGAGCACAAGAGAGATCGGATCGAATCTCTTTTGGACCAGGGAGTGGAGAGAAAGGAAATCGCCAAAATCATCGGGG
The DNA here is from genome assembly GCA_964440955.1 of uncultured Candidatus Saccharibacteria bacterium. Taxonomy (GTDB): domain Bacteria; phylum Patescibacteriota; class Minisyncoccia; order Phycocordibacterales; family WO2-35-19; genus CAYTTP01. Next base: position 155 of record CAYTTP010000030.1, read on the forward strand.
TGCACAAAAGCACTATCACGAGAGAAGTACAAAAAAGAAGCAAAATGAATGGAGAATACAAAGCAAACTCTGCTCAGCATAAAGCTTTGGTTGCAAGGTCAAACTCAAAATATCAAGGCATGAAAATTGAGAGGCATCCTGAAATCCGAAAACACATAATTTCGGAGTTAAAAAAATTCCAATCTCCCGATTGCATAGCCGGGAGAATGAAGGAGGAAAAGTGGTCGCTCCGGGTTTCGGGAGACGCCATATATCGATGGCTCCGTAGTTCATTTGGCGGCCGATATTGCAAATATTTGTGCACCAAGCGACCAAACAAAAAGAAGCAAACAAACACCCCAGAGAGGGTCATGATCGCCAATATGACGAGTATTCACAATATTCCGGCCGATCCGGGGTTTGTGACCGAAGGAGACACCTTTCTCTCGCCCAAGAAAGCATCAAAAACTGCCGGGGTGCTTGTTGGCTGGAGAGAAACCAAGCTCCTTAAAGGAGATTTGGTCAAAAGTTTAAGACCCATGCACACAACCAAAGTGATTAGAAAAGTTGGTGATGAATATGTGATTGACGCTATGATTTTGGATCAGGGCGGAGAAAACAGGGAGCATGAAAAATTTGGTATGCAAACATATTTCTGCGATCCGGCCTCTCCGAGACAAAAACCTTTCATTGAATCCAGTATCGGACTCTGTCGCAGATGGTTTTGGCCCAAAGGAACTAATTTGAAAAAAGTATCAAAAGAAGAATTCCAAGAAAAAATTGAAATCTTAAACAACAAGTACAGAAAAACGCTCCGTTACAAGAGCGCTAATGAAGTGTCGAGAGAATGTGGTATCATTCTGAGCAATTAGCAACTCCGGTTGCATTTCACCCCAGAATTTACA
>CAYTTP010000031.1:0-1026 GCA_964440955.1 uncultured Candidatus Saccharibacteria bacterium
CCTCCCCCAACCCCTGAATTAGGACAAATTAGTTTCTAAATTATACAGACTTGGAATTTTAAATCCAAGCACTTCTCTTGGTCGGTCATTGATGAAGGAAAGTATTTCTTGCATTTCTTCATCACTCACTGACTCAATATCTCTCCTCTTTGGTACAAAACATCTAATCCATCTGTTAGTGTTCTCAACCAATCCCTTTTCCCAAGAATGGTATGGGTGTGTAAAATATATTTGCGTGTTGAGGAGGGTTTCAATCTCTCTCCAATTCACGAAAGCAATGTCGTTGTCGGTGGTGATTGATTTGACGGTCACACCACGGAACATACGGGAAAGCGCGCCCAAAACTGTGGCGCGTTTTCTGTTTGGTATTTTTTGGATCAAGGTGCGTTTTGATATCCGATTGACTGCCACAAGAAAACTCCAGGTACTCTGTCTGGAGACTATGAAATCGAGTTCAAAATGTCCTAATTCATTCGGGAATGGTCTTGATTCAATGTATTTCCTGCCGTCTTTGGGAGTTTTCCAAGCATATCTCTTGCGACAAGCTTTCATATTGTTCCAACCCCAAAAGAGGAGGTGATCTAAACTCCTCTTGTTGGCAAATTTGTATATGCATTTGGCTGAGCAAGTGATATCCATTTCCACTCTCAAGTATCCGCTGATCTGCTCCGGAGACCATTTTTCCCTGAGCTTTTTTTCGACAAAACGGCAGAGAAAACGGTCCATGGCCACTTTGAGACACTGCCGTTTTGATCGCCAGCGTTTGAAATATGCTCGATGGTTTGCTTTCTCTGCGAGATATCGACCGCCAACAGAGTTTTTGTTAATTTCTCGACTAATTGTATTCGGACTCCGCAAGAGAAAGCGAGCAATCTCTCTTAACCTCACTCCAGCCACAAACAATTTTTCAATCACGAATCTTTCTTTTTCCGAAAGATGTGAAAACTTTTTCTTTTTCATAACAATTAAAATTAATTTTTGCTAATACATTAATTCTAACTGTCCTAATTCAAAGGTTAACTGAAG
>CAYTTP010000032.1:0-1023 GCA_964440955.1 uncultured Candidatus Saccharibacteria bacterium
TGTAAATTCTGGGGTGAAGTGCAACTGCAGTTGCTAATACCTCAGAGTATACCATACGCTCTGCTGACTTCATTTGCACTCCGATATCGGAGTGATTTTTTGTATTTGTTGTTCATGATTTCAATCTTTTCTTGAAACTCTTCTCTTGAAATCTTTGAAAGGTCAGTACCTTTAGGCCACCACCACTTTCGCAGTTGTCCGATCATATTTTCAATATGAGGTTTCTGTCTGGGGGAAGCTGGGTCACAGAAATATGTGGGTATACCAAACTTCTCATGCTCTCTGTTTTCACCTCCTTGATCGAGTATCATCACATCACTTGTGTACTCACTATGTATTTTTTTCATCACTGTGGTTGTGTGTACTGGTCTCAAACTTTTCACTAGGTCACCTTTGATGAGTTTCGTATCTTTCCAAATCACAATCACTCCCGCAGTTTTTGATACTTTGGGAGGTGACCAGAAGGTGTCACCTTCGGTGACCCATCCTGGATCTGCTTCGAGTGTGTGGATACTTCTCATGTTGGGAATGATCTGTCTCTCAGGTGCTTTTGAGTGAGGTTTCTTTTTGTATCTTTTTGTGCACAAATATATGCAATACCGCTGTCCGAATGAACTTCGAAGCCAACGATATATGGCGTCAGACGAAACTCGAGGACTCAGTTTTCCCTCTCGCATCTTTCCTGCAATACATTCAGGTGACTGATATTGCTTCAGTTCAGCAATGATGTATTTCCGGAGTGTTGGATTCCGTTCAATCTTCATACCCTGGTGTTTCGAATTTCCACGAAGTACACCCGCTTTGTGTTCTGCCACTGTGGCAGAATATATTCCATCTTCCTTTTTCCGTCTTTTGATTTCTCGAGAGACAGTGCTTTTGTGCACACCAATCACTACTGCTATCTCTTTTTGTTCATATCCTCTCCTCCACAAAGCTTCAATCCGATCACGAAATCCCAAATCTAAATGCTTGTATGTTCTCATATATTCATTATATGAGTTGCACTTCAAATAAGAATTTTCA